>JBFXHX010000006.1:0-107500 GCA_050176585.1 Binatia bacterium | reverse complement strand
GAGGGGTCACACCCGTTCCCATTCCGAACACGGAAGTTAAGCCCTCCAGCGCCGATGGTACTGCTGAGTCGCTCAGTGGGAGAGTAGGACGCCGCCGGATTATAGTAAAAAGCCCAGCCTAAATAGGCTGGGCTTTTTTACTTTGGTGCAGGTGAAGTTCCATCACTGTGTGCTTGCTGAATAGCACACAAAAAAGCCCAGACGTTGCGATCTGGGCTTTCTTCGTAATGAAATTGAGATCTATCAGTGTTTGAAGTCGATTTTCTTGCCGTACGTAACTTCTCCCTTGTCCACGCGGAGAGAAAACCCGCAATCGGGGTTGGTACAAACCCACGCTTTGAACATCACCGAAGCGCCCTCTTGCCCATAGTCCGAAAGCGGGATTAGCGCTCCACGGTTGCACTTCAGGCACTTCGGGAAATCCATCGACCGCCTCCTTCATGCGCTCCGGGAGCTGCCCGGAGCTTCCCACCCGAACGGCGGAGGACGCTACCGGATGGATAAGTGAAAATCAAGCCGCGCGAGGAGATAGCGCCCCCGCCAGGAGTCGAACCTGGACTACAGGTTCCGGAGACCTGTGTGATATCCTTTTCACTACGGGGGCGTTGCTAAATGGTTGGAAAACCGCGTCTAGCACGCCGGATTACAAGGCGTCAATTCACGTTCCCCGCAGCGCCTCCGCGCCGCCCTGCCCACATCGGGTGAGATGTCCATCTCGCGCCGAACGGAATTGCGACAACGCATATTTGTCGCTGCGCCAGCAAAACTAAACCTGTGTTTGCAAATCGTCGGCTCGCGCGAAGACGGGTACCATTTACTCGACTCCATTTTAGTGCCGATTCGGCTCTGCGATTACGTCGCGATCGCGATCCGGCGTCGCGGCGCAGCAGACGTGGAACTGGTGTGTGAACCCGCCGATGCCGCTCCACCCGGTGCGGACAACCTCGCCGCGCGCGCCGCGGAATTGTATTGCGCGCGTACCGGCTGGCGGCCCCGGTTGCGAATAGAGCTGCGCAAGGTGATCCCCGTCGGCGCGGGTCTGGGCGGGGGCAGCAGTGACGCCGCCGCCGTCTTGCGCGGGCTGAACGCGATATCTGACAAGCCGGTGTCTCGGTCGGAGCTCGCGGCCTGGGCTTTGGAGCTGGGCGCCGACGTCCCGTTTTTCGTGTACGGGCGCGCGGCGCGCATGCGCGGAATTGGCGAGCGTCTCGACCCGATAACACCGCCGTTGCCAGCCGGGCATCCGGTCGTAGTCGCGTTTCCCGGCATTGGCTTGAACACTCGCGAAGTGTACGCCCGCTATGACGATTCGTTGACAAGTCGAGAGGCCGCAAGTACTATCCGCCAACTCACTTTCGGTCAGGGGCCGCTCGGATCCGAGCTGAGTAATGACCTCGAGGACGCGGCCCTCCAGGTATTGCCCGCACTCGGAGATTTGAAGCGCCAGCTGCAATTGCTGGGGGCGCGGGGAGTGCGAATGACGGGGAGTGGGTCGGCAGTTTTCGGGGTTTGGAATAGAGCTGGTGATGCGCGTGCGGCCGCCGCGGCGTTGCGCGAAGCTGGCACGTGGGCTCGAGCAACGGAAGTTATTGATCGCATACCGGCGATCGATATGGACGAGGACATACGTAATGGGCGGTCGCCAAGCTGGTAAGGCCCCGGACTTTGGATCCGGTACCGAAGGTTCGAATCCTTCCCGCCCAGTAGTTTCGTCGAGGTGATTGGTGCGGGACGAGCTTCAGGTGTTCACGGGCAATTCGAACCGCCCGTTGGTCGCAGAGGTATGTAAGCAGCTCGACGTCCCGCTGGGCCACGCCGACGTACGCCGTTTCAGCGATGGCGAGGTGATGGTCGAAATCGCGGAGAACGTGCGCGGCGGCGACGTCTTTGTCGTGCAATCGACTTGCACGCCCGTCAACGACCACCTCATGGAGCTCCTGTTGATGCTGGATGCGTTTCGCCGCGCTTCGGCGAAACGCATTACCGCCGTCATCCCGTACTTCGGCTACGCTCGGCAGGACCGCAAGGTGTCACCCCGAGTTCCCATCAGCGCAAAGTTGGTCGCCGACCTGATCACCGCTGCGGGTGCATCGCGGGTGCTCACGATCGATCTCCACGCGGGACAGATACAGGGCTTCTTCGATATTCCCGTGGACAATCTGTTCGCGACGCCGGTGTTGTTAAAAGCGATGCAAGAGCTGTTGCGGAACGGCCCGGTGGCGGTCGTGTCTCCGGACCCGGGCGGCGTTGAGCGCGCGCGTGCATTCGCCAAGCGGCTGGATGCGTCGCTGGCGATCATCGACAAGCGGCGGATCCGGCCCAACGAAGTGGCGGAGATGCGGGTCGTCGGTGATGTCGAGGGCCAAACCGCTGTGATCGTCGACGACATAGTGGATACCGCCGGCACGTTGGCTACCGCCGCGCACGCGTTGCGCGAGGCCGGCGCGACCGAGGTGTTCGCGTGTTGCACCCATCCGATCCTGTCCGGCCCCGCCATCGAGCGCATCGAAGAGTCGAAGCTGACCAGTCTCATCGTGACAGATACCATTCCGCTCCGCCCGGCTGGCCAGCAGTGCGCGAAGATCAAAGTGCTCTCCGTGGCGCGCCTCCTTGCTGAGGCGATTCGGCGTACGCATCGAGAGGAATCAATCAGCTCGCTGTTCGTCTGATCGAGCAGCGCGGAGGACGCTATAGGCATGGAAGCCATCGAACTTGGTGCAGAGCTTCGGGAAGCGACGGGCAAGGGCGCGGCGCGCGCATTGCGCCGGCGCGGCAAAGTACCCGGTGTGCTCTACGGGTCGAAGGCCGGCGCGCAGCTGGTCGCAATGGACGAAAAGGAATTCGAGACGAAAGTGGGCGCGATTGAGGGCACTCACCTCATTCGCCTCTCCTCTCCGACACCCGAGCTCGGCGGGCGTCTGGTGCTCGTGAAGGAGGTCCAACGCCATCCTGTTCAGCGCCGCGTTCTGCACACCGATCTGTTCGAAGTGGACGTGACCAGCCGGATGAAGCTGCGCGTCGCGCTGCACTTCGTCGGGCGTGCGGCTGGCGTCGATCTCGGCGGCATCCTCCAACCGATTCGCCGCGAGCTCGAGGTGCTCTGCCTGCCGACGGAGATTCCGGATTTCATCGAGGTCGACGTCTCGCAACTCGGCATTCACGACGCCGTCCACCTGACCGAGGTAAAAGCGCCGCCGGGCGTGGAAATCGTCATCGATACGGACGAGGCGGTGGTTTCGGTGCTGCCGCCGGTGGTCGAAGAGGTCAAGGTGGCAGCGGAAGGGGAGGCCGCCGCGGACGGTGCCGCTGCACCGGCGGAGGGCGCCAAGCCGGAGGCTGCGAAGGCGGGATCCTAAACCGCGCGCATGTGGGTCATCGTGGGTCTGGGCAATCCAGGTGCGCAATATGCACGCACGCGTCACAACGCCGGCTTCATGGTGGTCGACGCGCTGGCGGCGCGCTGGAAGCTCGCATTCGAGTCACGTCCCACGGTGCGAATTGCGCAAGGTCGCGTGGCAGGCGACGTGGTGTATTTAGTGCAGCCGCAGACCTACATGAACCGCAGTGGCGAGGCGATGGCGGCGCTCCCGCTGCCTCCCGATGCGGCGTTGCTGGCCGTGTACGACGACATCGATCTCGCCGCGGGGCAGCTACGGATCCGACCGGACGGGGGAACCGGCGGCCATCGGGGCGTTGCATCATTGGCCGCGCACCTTGGTGCGTTCACCCGGCTCCGCATCGGGATCGGCCGTCCGCCAGCGGGCGTAGATCCCGCGGACTTCGTGCTGTCGGCGCCCACCGAAGAGGAGCTCGCCGAGTTCCGAATGGGCATTGAACGCGCGGGCGACGCCGTGGAGTGCATCGTCGCTGAAAGCGTGCCTGCAACTATGAATCGGTTCAACGGGGCCGGCCCGAGCACTAGCCCCTCGAAGGAGGATACATGATACGGCGCTATGAGACCTTGATCGTCATCCACCCGGAGATTCCCGAGGCACAGATCCGCGAGACGATCGAAAGAGCAAAGCGGTTGATCGAAGAGGCCGGCGGCGAGGTGCATGGCATGCAGGAATGGGGCATGCGTGAGTTGGCGTACCCAATTCGGAAGCTTCAGCGCGGGTACTACGTCTTGGCGGAGTACAGCGCGACCGCTGATGTTGTCCGCGAGCTTGAGCGCACGTTGCGCATTACGGATGAGATCCTGCGCTTCTTGTCAGTGGCCGCGGCGCTGCCATCGACCAAAGAGGCGCCCAGCAAACCGACACGGAAGCCCGAGCCGGCCGCCGCTGGCGCGGAACTTAGCGAGTAAGGAGAGAAACGGATGACGAGTGGGCGAGGCAAGCCCGAACGCAACGGTGGGGCACGCGAAGAGCGCGGCGGCGGGTTCCGCCGGCGCCAGGGCCGGCGCAAGGTGTGTCGGTTCTGCGCCGACAAGGACGCGCGCATCGACTACAAGGATGCACGCGGCTTGGGAAATTATCTGACCGAGCGCGGCAAGATCATTCCGAGCCGCATCACGGGGACCTGCGCCCGCCATCAGCGCGCGCTGACGACAGCGATCAAGCGCGCACGCGCGGTCGCGCTGCTGCCGTATACGGTCACGACCGTTTGAGATGCCGAACGCGCGCGCCATTGTCAGCGGCGCCTGCTGCACCACCGCCCTGTGCTGCGGAGGGCTGATCGGCCCGCCCGGGTCGGCGCTGGCGCTATTGGCGCTGCCGCTCCCCGTGCTCGTGGTCGGGGGAATCGGCGGTACGCTGCATGCCGCGGTGTCGTCCCTCGCGGCAGGTGGCGTGGTGACGGGTTTGCTGGGTTGGCCGGTGGGTGCCGGCTTTCTCGCTCTCGTCGGCATGCCCACTGTGCTGACCGTGCTGCTGCTGCGCAACGCATGGCGCCTGGAGGTGATTATTCCGGCAGCCGTAGGCGCGACGCTGGTGGGCGGTCTGGTGCTCGCGTACCTCTATGCCGGCGAGCCGGCCGGATGGGCCGCGTCGGCATCCGCCATATGGCAGAGCAGCTTTGATACGGCGGTCGGGGCCTATCGGGACATGGGCATGTCGACGGAAGCGGTCGCGGAGCTCGAAACTGCGCGGGCCGAGATGGGCCAGCAATTAACGGTGCTGCTCCCGTCGCTGTTGGTGGTGTGCCTCGGTGCTCTGTGGCTCGGGAACCTCGGACTATCTCGCGGGCGCTCTGGATGGCCGCAGCTGATGGGTTTGGCGCGCTGGCGCAATCCAGATTGGATGATCTGGCTGTTTGTTGCTTCCGGTTTCGCGACTTTTGGCGCGCTCGAGATCGTCAGCGACGTTGCGGCGAACATCTTCCTCGTGACACTGGCGTGTTACTTCGCCCAGGGGATGGCGATCGTCAGTTATTTCTTTCAGCGCTTCGCGCTCCCACGGACCCTGCGTGTCGCGACGTACGTGGTGATCGCGGTGCAGTATGTCGCGGCTGCACTGGTCGTCGCGATAGGGATCTTCGATTTGTGGGGCGATTTCCGCAATCTCGCCACCCGGCCGGCCGATGCCGCCGTCGGCGGAGATTCAGAATGATAGAGGGCAGCACATGGAAGTAATCTTGAGAGAAGACGTCCCGCATCTCGGGCACATCGGTGACATCGTGAAAGTTCGCCCGGGATACGCTCGCAACTACCTCATACCGCGCGGGCTCGCGAGCCTGGCCGACAAGCGGAACCTGCGCGTGCTCGAACACGAACGCCGGTTGGTGGACGAAAAGCGCAAGCGCGCGGTGTCGGCCGCCGATGCGCTCGCGAAGAAGCTCGCGAGCACGAGCGTCACCATTCCCGCGCGCGCGGGCGAAGATGGGAAGCTCTTCGGTTCGGTGACCAACCTCGATATCGAACGCGCTCTGAACGAGATCGGTCTGGCGGTTGAGCGCCGACGGATCCGGCTGGACGAGCCCATCAAGTCCCTCGGCGACCACCGCGTACCCGTCTCACTTGCGGCCGGTGTGCAAGCCGAGGTCACCGTCCGTGTAACGCCCGTCGCCGACTGACACGCCGCCGAGCCCTCCGCTTGCGTTTCGCTTGAGCGCTGCAGCGGCTCGCGCCGCGCTAGATGGGCTCCGCCTCGCCGGCGCACGGAGCCGTGGCCCGCCGGCGCTTACCGTTTCGCCGCTCGACTTCGCTGCCCCGCGAAACGGCGGTACTGGGGTTGATCGCCGAAGCGCCGCCGCGATAATGCAAGCGATGGCGTCCGCGGAGTTCTCTTGAGCCAAGCGGTTCGCATCGAAATCGACAGCATGGGGCCGGTCGAGCTCCCGGCCGATGCGTATTACGGCGCGCAGACGGCGCGCGCGGCTGCGAATTTTCAGCTTTCGAGCCTGCGCATGCCGCGCCGCTTTATCGCCGCCTTGGGGCTGGTGAAGGCCGCCGCTGCGCGAGCCAATTCCGCGCTCGGCTTGCTCGACGCCCGCCTGGGTACCGCAATCGAACAGGCGGCGCTGGAAGTGGCAGAAGGCCGCTTCGACTCACAGTTCATCGTGGATGTTTTCCAAACGGGGTCGGGCACGTCCACGAACATGAACGCCAATGAAGTCATCGCCAACCGCGCGATCGAGCTACTCGGCGGGGCGCGCGGAGACAAGTCGCTGGTCCATCCGAATGATCATGTGAACATGGGACAGAGCAGCAATGATGTGTTCCCGACGGCGATGCACATCGCGGCGCTCGTGGCGGTCGAGACGCATCTATTGCCGGCCCTGCGTCATTTGGCGGCGGTGCTGGCGGACAAGGCGCACGAGTTCGCCGACGTGGTGAAAGCGGCCCGCACCCATCTCCGCGATGCGGTCCCGATCACGCTCGGTCAGGAGTTCAGCGGGTATGCCACTGCGGTCGCCCACGCGGCGGAGCGGATCGAGGGTACGCGTGGCCATCTCGCCGAGCTCGCCATCGGCGGCACGGCGGTCGGGACGGGGCTCACGGCGCACCCGGCGTTCGCTGCGCGAGTGATCGGGGAGCTGCGCGCTCTGACCGGGCAGATGTTCCGCCGTGCCGAAAACCCGTTCGAAGCCCTCCAAAACCGCGATGCCGCCGTCGCCTTGGCGGGCGCGTGCCGAGGAGTGGCGGTCGCCTTCATGAAGATCGCAAACGACCTGCGGCTGCTCAGCTCGGGCCCGCTCTCGGGGCTCGACGAGATCACCCTGCCCGCGCTGCAACCGGGGTCGAGCGTCATGCCGGGAAAGGTGAATCCGGTCGTCCCCGAAGCTGTGAACATGGCCGCCGCGCAGGTGATTGGGCACGACGCAGCGATTGCGGTGTCCGGGCTGAACGGCAACCTCGATCTGAATACGATGATGCCGATCATCGCCTATGACCTGCTCGACAGTGTCGAACTCCTCAGCGCCGCGGCGCGCGGATTGGCCGACCGATGCATCGTGGGGATCACCGCCAATCGCGCGCGTTGTCTCAGTTATGCGGACCGTTCCCCCGCGGTGATCACCGCCCTCGCTCCCGTCATTGGGTACGATGCCGCGGCCGCGCTGGTGCAGCACGCAATCGCGGAAGGGCGGTCTATACGCGATGTGGTGGCGGAGAGCGGGTTGGCGCCACCCGAACGACTGGCAGAGGTCTTCGACCTCCTCGCGCTCACGCGCGGTGGGCGCCCCGCTGCTCCGTAGCGATCAAGAGCTCGGCGCGCCGGGGCCAATCGCGATCAAGCCGCCGCCGACGTTGATCACGCATGGACCAACCCCGCCAGGGCACTGTGCTCCGGTCGCGAGCTGCTGCCCGCGGCGGCCGATGTACACCGTTCCGTCGGCGCCGATCGATGGCGACGACGCTCCGATCGAGCTGCCGGCGTCAAAGCTCCAGAGCAGGGTCCCCTGTGAACCGTCGTCGCGTACCGCATAGACGCGTCCCCCGATCGGAACCGGGCCTGGCGTGCCGGGGATGGAGCCGAGGACATCGGCGCCGAAGACGATGATGTCGCTGCTGCCCCCGATCGCCACCGCGGGTGACGACCCGATGGGCCCGTCCGCCTCGAATACCCAGCGCACCGCGCCCGTAACGCGATCCAGTGCGTAGAGGTTGCCGGCGAGATCTCCGACGTACAACGCCGGAACGGTCGCACTGTCTCGGCCGAGTGCGGGTGTTGCGCCGATGCCTGCATCGGCCAGAAATGCGAAACCCGCTTGGGGCACGCCATTCGCGAGCGCGCCGGAAAACACGCGGCCATTGGCGTCGGCGACGTAGAACAGTTCCGTGCTCTCATCGATCAGCACGGCGGCATTTACCGTGGCCGATGCGAAGAACGACCACAGCTGGCGTCCGGCAAGATTGAATGCCCTCACCACGCCCGCCAAGCCAGCGGCGATAATGATTGGCTTGTCTTGGTTTGGTAGGTTTGGGTCTTGGGTGATTCCGACCGGCGACTGCGTGGCGGGGAAGGTCACCTGGTACGCGACTCCCCCGTTCGGGCAGACGCGACTGAGCCCGCCAGACAGGGTGCCGACGAATGCCGTGCCATCGCCGTCCCACAAATTGGGCGACGCGGAATCGAATCCCAACAGCGGCGCGAGGTTCTTGGTCGTACCGTCGGCGCGGAACTGACCGAGCTGGCCGTTCGATGGCACGAACAACGTACCGTCTGCGCCGAGCAACGGCGACCCGGTGATCGCGCCGGTCATCGTGATGTCGCCTTCGAGCGCTGCCGGCTGACCATCGTACTCGAGCGCGTACACGTTGGTGTCCGAAGACCCCAGGTAGATGATTGCGGGCCCCAGGATCGGCGTCGTCTCGGTCGGACCGATCGTCTGCCCCGCCGGCGGAAACAAGATTCCGCCGGCACCGCTGTTGCCGCTCAGATCCACGTCCGCGCGGCCGCTGTTTGCGGCATCGGCGTGGAACTTCGGCCAAGTCGTCGTGGCGAGCTGGGTACGCGTCGTCAAGTCGCACGTGGGCGGCCCGCTGCTCTGGCACGCCGGCAGCGCGAGAGCGGCACAGATCACGAGCGCGCTCACACGAGCTAACGACATCATTCGATCACGTAGAGGCCGGTGGCCGTCGTCACGAAAATGCGGCCGTCGGGGCCGATCGCGGGCGATGACAAAACGGGCAAGCCGTCGCCGAGCTCGACACAACCGTCGAACCAAGGATTCGCGGGATCGGCTTCGTCGCCGGGAACGGTCCCATCGAGGGCCCGCACGCACACCTGGCCATCAGTAGTGCCGATCACCAGAAATCCGTCGGATGACCCGACCGGCGAGCCCGTGACGCTGATGGGACTGTCGGAGGCCGGCACGATGGCAGGCTGAGCCAGGCATTCCCCGGCGTCATCCCCGATGCAGGAGTCTCTCGTGCACTGTTGGTCCGATAGCGTGCACCGCTCATTGACGCACGTGCCCTCGTCGGGCAAGCAGCTGTCCATCCGACATCTCCGCTGCGGCTCAAGCGAACAGCGCTGAATCTGCCAAATGTCGCCGTCGCCATCACGGACGCCGTAGAGCGTGCCCGCGGTATCGGCCAGATAGATAATGATGTCGGTCATCGCACTAGGGCCGACGTCGATCGGCTGGGCGAGAAAGGCCGGCGATCCGGGTATGGCAGCCGGCGGGGAATACTGAAATTTCAAGGTGCCGTCCGGGTTGATGCCGAACAGCGCTGTTGCGCCGAGCGCGTAGATCGTTGTTGCGACCGCTGGTGATTGCTGGAGGACAGCCGGCGCGGGCGCTCCGATCGGGAACTGCCACCTGAACCGTCCGGAACCGTCGACGGCGGAAAGCACTCCGTCCGGTGTGGTGACATAGGTCACCATCGTGCCATCGATCGCAGGCGTGCTGGTGATCGAGCCGGACGCCGGCGCTGAAATCGGAAAGTTCCACCGCGGGGTGCCGGTGTTCCCGTTCAGCGCCTGCAGGTACCCCGCACCGGTTCCGATATAGACCGAGAGCATCGAGCGGTCGCGCGGATCGAGTTGCGTCTGCGGCGATGATCGCACGCCGAAATCGGGCCTCGCCCCCGACGGGGTGAACGACCACAGGCATTCGACCGTATTGTTTCGCTGTCGGAAAGCGAAGACGCCGCCCGGGCCGCTCGCCGTCGGCTCGCTCCCGAAGAGCACGTCGTCACCGGGGGTGACGGTGGGTGATGATAGAACAGCGCCAATTGGGATGCTGCCGGTGTCGATCTCGCACGCGGTCGCGCGCCAGCGGATGTCTCCCCGCCGATTGACCGAGACCAGCCCGTCCTCGGTCCCCACGTACACGTTGTCGTTGCTGTCCACCGCCGGGGTCGAGATCGTCGTGCCGCCGAGCTCAGCGGTGACCAGCGCCACCTCCCCGCGGTTGCTCGCGAGGCTGAAGCCGATTGCCGAGTTGCCCAGGTCGTGGCGGAAGCTGCCCCACGGCAGCACGGGAATCGGCGGTGGTCCCGTGTCGTCGCCGCTGGAGCACGCCGAAAGCGCAAGCGAGATGAGAAGCGCCAAGCGGCACCGCATTCGCCGTGGCTTGTCATACGCGCCGCGAAAACTCAATCGTGCTCCTCGCATTTGGGCCGTCGCGCGATCATCCGGGCCAGGTACGCGTCGCCGGATTCGGCAGTGAAACACCCTTCTTCGTAGAAGATCAGCTCGAAATCCGCGAATCGGGCCCGGAGCTCGCCGCGCTCCAGCAAGAACGCAGGGTTCCTGGGGTGTCCCAGACGCGCCTGGTCGCGCAGAAAAGTCTCGAACAAGACCACCCCGCCTGGGACCACCGACTCGCGCATCGGCTCGAACAGCGAGCGTTGCAGGTACCGAATATTCACCACCGCGGCGTACCGACGCGCCGGAAGCAGGTACTGCTCGAGGTCGGCCTGCACCACGTGCACCGCGAGGGACTCGCGCTTCGCGATCTCGGCCAGTCGGAGCAGCGCCGCATGGCTGTGATCTATGGCATCCACTGGATACCGCTGGCGGGCGAGGAACAGCGCATTGCGGCCATCTCCAGCCGCGAGATCGAGCACGCGCCCACGGGGCAGATCGGCCACGTGCGCCGCGAGGAAGTCCGAGGGCGGGCGCTCGAGATCACCGACACCTTTGCCATAGCGCTTCTCCCAGCTCGCTCGGTCGCTGCTCGCCATGCTCGCCTCAGACGTGGTCGATTGCGCGCGCGAGCAATAGGACATCGACGCGGCTCGCGCCGGCGCGGTGGAGCGCGCGCGCGCACGCGTCGGCAGTCGCACCCGTGGTCATCACGTCGTCGACGAGGAGGACGGTGCGGTCCTGAACCGCACGGGGCCTGCGCACCGAAAACGCGCCGCGGACATTGCGCTGCCGATCAGCTATGTCGAGGCCGACCTGTGGCACCGTGGCGCGAGTGCGCGCGAGCGCCATGACATCTACGGGGCGGTGCGCCGCCCGGCCGACGGCGCGCGCTAGCACGGCCGACTGATTGAAGCCGCGCCAGCGCAAGCGATCGCGATGCAGTGGGACGGGGACGATGAGCTCGTGATCGATCGCCATGGGCATTCGAGACCTGATGAACGACCCGAGGATCCCTGCGACACTCACGTCACGCCCGTACTTAAGCCGCTGCAACACGTCGATCAACGGGTTCCCGCCTTCGCGGTCGTACGTGGCGCAGGCGCGGGCGGTCGCAAACCGGGGACGCCGGGCGGCGCAGCGAGCGCAGAGGTGATCCGGGCCTGCGCCCGCGAAGACCAGGCCGCAGATCGAACACAAGGGCGCGACCGCGAGACGGATCCGAGCGGCGCACTCTGCACAGAACCCGACCACATGGGTGCGGGCGTGACACGTTGGGCAACGCGGTGGGCAAAAGAAGTCCGCCACCCAGCCGAGCCCCCGCATGGGTGGAGATGCTAGGAGAGGCGGCGAGGGCGCGCAACGCTCAGCGCCGAGGTGCCGTGCCGAGCATGCTTCGAGGGCAAGTGCTTTGACTGGCCGAAAAACGCCGTCTACACTCCGCCTGCCAGGTAGGCGAGTGCATGCTCAAGCGGTTTCTATTCGGATTCGTCATCGGCGTGAGCGGTATGTACTGGTACATCCACCACAGTGGCGAAGTCGCTAGCAACGCGAGCACTTGGATGGAGCGGTCTGCTTCGCACTACCGCGGTGACCGCGCCCACCAGCTGATCGATCAGGCCTCCGGTCACCCCAAACCCTGACGGCGGCGACGCCGGCCGAAGCGAGGTAAGCGTGGAACTGCCGATCATGCAGCGGCTGAAGAAGGAGCTCGACGAGCTTCGCTTTGAGTTGCGCCACAAACTGCCGAAGGAGATCGAGGTCGCTCGAGCCCACGGAGACCTGCGGGAGAACGCCGAATACGAAGCGTGCAAAGAGCGCCAGGGCTTCTTGAATGCGCGTATCGGACAGATCGAGCAGCGCATCCGCGATCTTTCGCTGTACTCGACCGACTCAATTCCGCGGAACGCCGTCGGCTACGGGAGCCAGGTGACCCTGGAGAGCGAAGAGGGGACCGAAGAGCGCTACGAAATCGTGTTTCCGGAGGAGGTCAACGCGGCAGCTGGGCTGATCTCGATCGGTTCACCGCTCGGCAAGGCTCTGCTCAACAAGGAAGTCGGCGACGATGTGGAGGTCGCGACCCCGAAGGGCAAGCGGACGTATTCGATAGTGGAGTTGCGGACCTACCACGATCGGCAGGATGTGACCGCCGTCTGACGCGACGACCGGGCCCTGGCGACCCCGGTCTTTCGCCGCCCATTCTGTACACCGGCCAGCGGGATAGGTTCCCTTGCGGCCAACTTCGCAGCTATGCTATCCGTTCATAGTCATAGGCTGCACAGGGGTGGGCCACGTGCCCACTTTTTTTTTCGAAAAATGGAGACTTCAGTGATCGAGCGGGTTTGGCGGATAGCCGATCCGCTGGTCGCAGATCACGGCATGGAGATCGTCGACATCGAATACCGGCGGGAAGGGCGGGGTAACGTCCTGCGCTTCTACCTCGATCGGCCAGACGGTCGCGTCACGATCGACGAACTGTCGACGATGAGCAGGCGGTTGGGCGACGTCGTCGAGGTGCACGACCTCGTGCCAGGCAGCTACACGCTCGAGGTCTCCTCGCCCGGGATCAACCGCCGACTCCGGCTCCCTGAGCATTTTCGTCGTTATATCGGCAAGCGCATCAGGGTACGGACGGTGGAGCCAAGCGAAGGGCGTCGCGAGTTCGCCGGCGTGCTGCGAGCCGTGGAAGCCCACGGCATCGTCGTCGCTGTCGGAGAGACCGATCGCGTGGTCGCCTTCGACAACATCGCCCAGGCGAACTACGAGCACGACTTCGCCCG
This sequence comes from Binatia bacterium, assembly GCA_050176585.1. Taxonomy (GTDB): domain Bacteria; phylum Desulfobacterota; class Binatia; order HRBIN30; family CADEER01; genus CAYYWP01. The sequence goes on along the minus strand of JBFXHX010000006.1, from coordinate 94,245 downwards.
GCCGCAAGGGGAGCGGCCCTCAACGCGCTGAGCCGGGGTGACATATGCATCAGGAGTTGTCGCGAGTCATCGAGCAGGTCAGCAAGGAGAAGGGAATCGATCGCGCGATCGTGGTCCAAGCGGTCGAGAACGCGATGTTGTCCGCTGCCAAGAAGGTCATCGGCGGCGACATGCGAATCGAAGCGCAATATAACCCCGAGATTGGCGAGGTCGAGCTGTTCAAGATCCTTACGGTGGTCCCGCAAGTCACCAATGCCGAGCTGGAGATCTCGCTCGAGGATGCCCGCCGCAATCTAGACCCCGAGGCTCAGCTGGGCGATGAGCTGCTCGAGAAACTGGCACAGTCGTATGGCCGCATTGCTGCGCAGGCCGCCAAGCAGAATCTGATCCAGCGCCTGCGTGACGCCGAACGGGACATCATCTACAACGAATTCAAGGACCGGAAAGGCGAGCTGACGCACTCCGGGATCGTACAGCGATTCGAAAAAAAGAACATCATCGTCAATCTCGGCCGTACCGACGCCATCCTGCCCGAAAAAGAGCAAATTCCGCGCGAGCGCTATCGTCAGGGCGATCGTATTCGGGCCTATATCCTCGATGTCGAAATGGCCGGGAAGGGACCGCAAATCGTGCTGTCACGCACTCATCCGGGCTTCCTGATCAAGCTGTTCGAACAGGAAGTGCCCGAGATTTACGAGGGTATCGTCGAAGTCAAGGGCGCGGCGCGCGAGCCCGGTGGGCGGGCGAAGATCGCCGTGGTGTCGCACGATAGCGATGTCGACCCGGTGGGTGCCTGCGTCGGCATGAAGGGAACGCGCGTCCAGAGCGTCGTACAGGAGCTGCGTGGGGAGAAGATCGATATTGTGCACTGGACCCCAGACCCGGCCGAATTCGTCGTGCGCGCGATGGCGCCCGCCCGCGTCGCCAAGATCGTCATGGACGAGGACGCCCACGCGATGGAGGTCATCCTGCCCGACGATCAGCTGTCGCTCGCGATCGGCAAGAAGGGGCAGAACGTGCGCCTGGCGTCGCGCTTGACCGGCTGGAACTTGGAAGTCCGCAGCGAAGCGGAAGCCGAGGAAGAGGCACGGCGCACCCGTCTCGCGTTGGGTGCCATTCCGGGCGTCGGTGATGTCACGGCCGAATTGCTGTTCCAGCACGGGTTCAAGTCCGCAGAGGAGGTCGCGCAGGCAGGCGAAGCCGCGCTGGCGGAGGTGGACGGGATCATGCCGGACAAGATCCACGCCATCCTCGCCGCCGCCCGCGCGCATGCCGAGGCACTGCGCCAAGCGCAGGAAGCGGCTGCGGCGGCGCCCGCGCCGGAGAATATTGGCAACACCGGCGAGCCCATGGACCGCACGGGCGAAGCTGAGGAGCAGGTGTGAGCAAGGCCAAGCACGTACCGCTCAGAACCTGCATGGGCTGTGGAACAGCCGCATCCGCTCCGGAGTTGGTGCGCATCGTCGCGGATGCGGACGGCGAGTTGCGCGTGGATCGCGGTCTACGCGCGGGCGGCCGCGGAGGGTATTTGCACGCGGCCCAAGGATGCCTCGCACAGTTTGCTCGGCGAAAAGGACCTGTGCGTTCGCTACGGATTACCGCCGATCGCGCGGCGCGGGACGCGCTGGTCGCCAAGGTGCTCGCGGTCACGAGTGTCGGTGAGTGAGAGGACGCGCCATGCCGCGTAGGCTGCACGAATTGGCTAAAGAATGGGGGCTTGAGCCCAAGGATCTCTCTGGACGCCTGGAAAAAATCGGCTTGCGCGGCCGACGAGCCCAGAGCTCGCTCAGCGACGACGAAGTCCAACGCGCGGCCGTAGAGCTCGGCCTCGGGGACAAGCCGCAGATCACGATCGGCGGTGAGCGCGTCGTAGTAGGCGAGACCGGACAAACGGTGGTCGAACGCCGGGTCGGCACAAAAGTCATCCGGCGGCGAGCCGCCGCGACCAATGAAACGAGGGAAGAGCCTTTGCCGGTTGAGCCACTGGAACCCATCGGACTCCAAAACGAACCACTGCAGGCATTCGGCGGTGCCGAGCCGCTGGCAGAAGCCTTCGAAGTTCCACCACTGCCGCCACTGGCCGCCGAGCCCGAAGAGCTGCCGCTCGTCGACGAGCCCATTCAGCCCGAGCCGCCGGTCATCGAGGCGCCCGCGCCATCGCCGCCTTCGCAGGCCCGTCCGGCTGCCGCGCCCCCGTCGGCGCCGCCGCCTCCTCCACGGCCGCGCGTGAGCACATCACCTGCGCCGGAGGCCAAAGCCCCGCCGCGCCAAACGACGACCGTCTTGCCTTCGTCGGTGTCGCCGACGCCGTCATTGGAACGACCCTTCGGTCCCAAGGTGCTCGGCCGTATCGACCTGAAAAAAGCCGAGGCGGACCGCATCGCAGCGACGCGCGCCGCCCGCCCCGCTCCCGCTCCGGCCAACCGGGTGCCGCGCCAAACGCCCGGAACGGAGATGCCCGAGCTGCCGCCCAGCGATGCGGAGCGCGGGAAGAAGAAAAAGCGACGGGTCATTCAGAAACCCGAGTTCGCCGAGGTCGCGGACCGCGACAAACGCGTCGGAGCGCGCCTCCCCCGCAAGAAGCGGGCGTTGCCGGGCAAGGAGCAGCGTCAGACCGAGATTACGATGCCGAAGGCCTCCAAGCGCGTCGTGCGCATTTCGGAGGTCATCTCGGCGGGTGAGCTCGCGAAGTCCATGGGCGTCAAAGCCGGCGAGGTGGTGAAGAAGTTGATGGAAGCCGGCATGATGGCCACCGTCAACCAAATCCTCGACGCGGATACCGCGACGCTGATCGCTTCCGAATTCGGCTATAATGTCGAGAACGTCACCTTCGACGCCGAGGCGGCCGTCGAGGTCGGTCACGCGCCGACGACTCAGGAGAATCTCGAGGCGCGGCCGCCGGTGATCACGATCATGGGTCACGTCGATCACGGCAAGACGTCGCTTCTCGACGCCGTCCGGGAGACCAATGTGACCGCCGGCGAAGCGGGCGGCATTACCCAGCACATCGGCGCCTATACCGTCGATGTACACGGGCGTCGCGTTACGTTCCTCGATACGCCTGGCCACGAGGCGTTCACGGCCATGCGCGCCCGCGGTGCCAAGGTGACCGACATCGTCATCCTCGTCGTCGCTGCAGACGATGGCGTGATGCCGCAGACCGTCGAGGCCATCAATCACGCCCGCGCCGCGAACGTGCCGATCGTCACGGCGATCAACAAGATCGACAAGCCGGAGGCCAATCTCGAGCGCATCAAGCAGGACCTCGCCAATCACGGGCTGGTGCCCGAAGATTGGGGCGGCGACACGGTGACCGTGCCCGTCTCGGCGAAATCACGAGAAGGATTGCCGAACCTGCTCGAGATGCTCCTCCTGCAAGCCGACTTGCTTGAGCTGAAGGCAAATCCGGATAAGCCCGCACGCGGCGCGATCATCGAGGCCAAGCTCGATCGGGGCCGTGGCCCGGTGGCGACCGTCCTCGTCCAGGAGGGGACGCTCAAGCCCGGCGATCCTTTCGTCTGCGGACCGTTCGCCGGTCGCGTGCGCGCGATGATCGACGACAAGGGGCACAAGGTCACCACCGCCGATCCCTCGACACCGGTCGAGATCCTCGGCCTGCCGTCCGTGCCGGAAGCGGGCAGCTCGTTCGTGGTCGTTGCGGACGAGGCGACGGCGCGCCAGGTGGCGGAGCACCGAGCGGCCAAACACCGCGAGGCCTCCCTTTTGAAGACCTCGAAGGTGTCGCTCGAAGACCTGTACCGACAGGTTCAGGCCGGCGACACCAAGGAGCTGCGCATCGTCATCAAGGCGGACGTGCAGGGATCGGTCGAAGCTTTAGCCGAGGCCTTGTCGCGCCTGTCCACGGAAGAAGTCCGCTTGAATGTGATTCACACCTCGGTCGGCGGGATCACCGAAAGCGACGTGATGCTCGCCGTAGCCTCCAATGCCGTCGTCATCGGCTTCAACGTGCGACCCGAGACGAAGGCCAGCGCGGCCGCCGAGCGCGAAGGTGTGGACGTCCGCCTGTACGAGATCATCTACGACGCCATCAACGACGTGCGCGATGCGATGGAGGGCTTGCTCGAGCCCACCTACCGCGAGAAAGTGCTCGGTCGCGCTGAGGTCCGCAACACCTTCAACATCCCCGGTGTCGGTACGATTGCCGGGTGCTACGTCACCGACGGCAAGATCACGCGCAACTCACAGGCGCGCCTGGTGCGCGACAGCATCGTCGTTCACAACGGGAAGTTGGCGAGCCTCAAGCGTTTCAAGGACGATGCGCGCGAGGTGCTGTCCGGTTATGAATGCGGTATCGGTCTCGACGCCTTCCCCGACGTAAAGGCCGGTGACGTGATCGAAGCGTACGAGATGGAGCAAGTGGCTCGTCGTCTGGCGCCGGCTGCGCGCGGCGCGGCGGCCGAACGCTCTCTCTGAGCCGCAGCGCATGGTCGTCGGGGTGCTGAAGCTCACCCTGTTCATTCCCGAAAATCACTCGCTGAAGGGCAAGCGCGGAGTGCTGAACAAGATCAAGGCGCGGGTGTCGAACACGTTCAATGTCTCCATCGCGGAGTGCGAAGACCAGGATCTCTGGCAGCGCACCGTGCTCGGCGTGTCGCAGGTGGGTAGCGATACCGCTTACGTCGACGGCACGTTACGCCAGGTTGTTCGGTTCATCGAGAACCTGCACCTGGTCGAGGTGGGCTCAGAAGATATCGAGTTCTTTCACTGCTGAACCGCTCCAGTGGGCGGAGCGCCGATGAGCCGCCGCACCGAACGCGTAGCCGAGGCCATCCAGGAGCTCGTGGCTCGCCTGTTGTTGCGCGAGATCAAGGATCCCCGCATCGGCCTGGTGACGATCACCGGGGTGCGAATCTCCCCCGATCTGCGCCAGGCGCGCATCTTGTTCAGCTCCCTGGGCGATGCCGATGTCCGCGCGCAATCACTGGCCGGCCTGCAGAGCGCAGCGGGCTTCGTGCGCTCGCAGATCGCGCGTCAGCTGAACCTGCGCGTCGCACCACAGGTGCGGTTCGAGTTCGACCCCAGCCTGGAACAAGCCGAACGAGTCCTGCGACTTTTGAAGGATCCGCCGACCGAGGACGAGCAGTCATGAACGGCATCTGGCTGATCGACAAGCCCGACGGCCTGACCTCTGCCGACGTCGTCCGCTGCGTGAAGCAGCGTCTGCCGAGAGGCAGCCGAGTGGGACACTTGGGCACGCTCGATCCGTTCGCCACGGGTCTGCTGCCCCTCTGCGTCGGAGAAGCCACGAAAATCGCCACGTTTTTGAACACCGCCGACAAGCGTTACGAAGGCGTGATTCAGCTCGGCGCCGCAACGGACACCGGTGATCGCACCGGTCGGGTCATCCGGCACGCCCCGGTGGCTGCGTACAGTGCGAGCGAGCTCGCCGCCGTGGCGCGTCGCTTCACCGGCGACCTGCTGCAACGGCCGCCGATGTACTCCGCGCTGAAACGCGACGGCGTCCCGCTCTACCGCTTGGCGAGGCGCGGGCTCGAGGTCGAGCGCGAGCCGCGGTCGGTGCGAATAGATGTCCTGAGCCTCGCTGCCGAGCCGGGCGGCGACCGTCTCCGATTCGACGTCGCGTGCTCGAAGGGTACGTACGTTCGCGTGTTGGCCGAGGACATCGGGGCGGCCCTCGGCTCGGCGGCCCACCTGAGCGCGCTGCGGCGAACGCACTTCGGCCGCTTCACGATCGGCGCGGCGGTGCCCTTGGCCGAGTGGGCTCCGGAGCGATCGGAAGGGTTTCTGAGCGTGCGCGAAGCCCTCCGGCACCTCCCCGCGTTTCAGGTCGAGGCCGCGGTGGCGCAAGCCGCCCATCAGGGCCAATCGTGGGTGATGAGCCGGTTGCCGGCTACGGATGCGAGCCAAGGTGTGCTCGTCGACCCCGCCGGCGAAGTGGTTGCGGTGGTCGCCCGCATCGACGGCCAGTGGCGCTATGCGCGCGTGCTGGTCAACCTGCCTTTACATGGGATGATGCCCGTGGTAGCGGGCAAAGGATAAATAAAAATGGAGGAACGATGGGAGTCGCTTCGCAGCGAACACAGGAGCTGATGGAACAATTCCGCCAGCATCCAACCGATACCGGGTCGCCCGAAGTCCAGATCGCGCTGCTGAGCGAGCGAATCGACTACCTGACGGAGCACTTCAAGACCCATACGAAGGACCACCATTCCCGCCGCGGTCTTCTTCGGCTGGTGGGACAGCGGCGCCGCTTGCTCGACTACCTGAAGCGCTATGACGCCCAGCGATATCGCGGCATCATAGAACGCCTGGGCCTTCGGCGCTGAGCGGTCTGTCGCTACAACGGGTCATTCTCCGCCACACGGTCATCCCTCCCACGTGAAGAGGCGCTTTGCGCCCGGGAGGTTTGCAGCATGTATCATAAAGTCCAGATCGACTTTCACGGCCGCCCCTTGTCCATCGAAGTCGGTCGGCTCGCCAAGCAGGCGAACGGATCCGCGTTGGTGCAGTATGGGGAGACGGTCGTGTTGGCGACCGCTGTGGCGAGCCAGAGCGTCAGGCCGGGAATCGACTTCTTCCCGCTGACGGTGGATTACCAGGAGAAGAGCTTCGCCGCGGGCAAGATTCCCGGCGGCTTCTTCAAGCGTGAGGGCCGGCCCTCGGAGAAGGAGGTGCTCACCTCGCGGTTGATCGATCGGCCTATCCGCCCTTTGTTCCCGGAGGGCTTTCGCTGCGAGACGCAGGTCATCGCCACCGTCCTGTCGTTCGATAAGGAGAATGACCCGGACATGGTCGCCATGGTCGCGGCATCCGCGGCGTTGCACGTTTCCGAAATTCCCTTCCTCGGGCCGATTGCCGGCGTCCGCATCGGGCGCAAAGGTGGGCAGTTCGTCATCAACCCGCGGGTCAGCGAGCTAGACGACAGCGATCTCAATCTGATCGTCGCTGGAACACGCGACAGCATCGTCATGGTCGAAGGCGGCGCGAAGATGCTGCCCGAACCGGTCATGCTGGATGGGCTGTACGCGGCGCTCGATGCTCTGCAGCCGCTGATCGACGTCCAGGAGGAGCTGCGCAGCAAGCTGGGTAAGCCGAAGCGCGAGGTCGTCGTACTGCCGATCGATCCGCAGTTGAAGGCACGCGTATCGGAGCTCGCCGAGGCACGGATTCAACGGGCCATGGAATTCGTCGCCAAACAGGAGCGCCGCGCCGCCGTAGCCGAGGCGAAGCGCGAAGTCCTGGTCGCCGCATTGCAGGAATTCCCGGACCAGGAGAAGGCGATTGCCGAGGTGCTCGAGGAGGTTGAGAGCACGGCGATGCGCCAGATGATCGTATCGCAGAAGCGCCGCCTCGACGGTCGGGGCGTCACCGATATCCGCCAGATCAGCTGCGAGGTCGAAGTGCTCCCGCGCACACATGGCTCGGCGCTGTTCACGCGCGGCGAGACGCAGGCCCTCGCCACCACTACCCTCGGCACTGCCTCCGACGAGCAACGGATCGATGCGCTGATTGGCGAGCAGTACCGGAAGTTCATGCTGCATTACAATTTTCCGCCGTTCAGCGTGGGCGAGACAAAGCCGCTGCGCAGCCCGGGCCGCCGGGAGATCGGCCACGGGGCGCTCGCGGAGCGCGCGTTGACCGGCGTCCTGCCGAACGAGAAGGAATTTCCCTACACGATCCGCCTCGTATCGGAGATCCTGGAGTCGAACGGGTCCTCTTCGATGGCCACGGTCTGTGCCGGGAGCCTGTCGTTGATGGATGCGGGCGTGCCCATCACGGCCTCCGTCGCTGGCATCGCAATGGGTCTGATCAAGGAGGGTGACGACATTGCGGTGTTGTCCGATATCCTCGGCGATGAAGACCATCTCGGCGACATGGACTTCAAAGTCGCCGGCACGGCCACGGGCGTGACCGCGTTGCAGATGGACATCAAGATCCACGGGGTCACGAAGGAGATCATGGGCCAAGCGCTGAATCAGGCGCGGGATGGCCGGTTGCACATCCTCGACGTCATGGGCCGCACCATGAACGCGCCGCGGAAAAACATCTCGGCGCACGCGCCGCGGATCGTGTCGATCAAGGTGCGCCAAGACAAGATCCGGGACATCATCGGCCCAGGTGGTAAAGTCATCCGCGGCATCGTCGAAGAGACCGGCTGCAAGATCGACATCGAGGACGACGGTACCGTGTTCATCGCCTCCAGCGAAGAGGCGAGCATGCGCCGCGCCATCGAGATCATCGAAGGCATCACGATGGAGGCGCAGGTCGGCAAGGTATACAAGGGCACCGTGCGCCGCATCGTGGACTTCGGTGCATTCGTCGAGATCCTGCCCGGCACGGATGGCCTGCTGCACATCTCGCAGATCGGCCCCGGCCGGGTGCAGCGCGTGTCGGACGTGCTGAAAGAGGGCGATGAGATCCCAGTCAAGGTGCTGGAGATCGACAAGTCCGGAAAGATTCGGCTGAGCCGCAAGGAAGCGGTGCAAGAACTCGAGCCGGAGGCCCAGTCGGCCGACCGGCGCCCCAACTCCTGACGCGATGGTGCGCCGCTCCGAGCTGCCCAACGGCCTGCGAATCGTCTCCGAGCAGATGTCCGGCGTCCCGTCGGTCACGCTCGGGGTGTGGGTGGAGAGCGGTTCGCGTTTCGAATCGCGCGATCTCGGCGGGATCTCCCACTTCCTCGAGCACCTGCTGTTCAAGGGAACGGACCGGCGCACCGCGGCGGACATCGCCGAGGAAATCGACGCCATCGGCGGTGTACTCAATGCCTTCACCGGCAAGGAGTACACCTGCTACTACGCGCGCGTCCTGGCGGAGCATACGGGCATCGCCATGGACCTCCTCGCCGACATCTTTCTGCGCTCGCGCCTCGACGCCGCGGAGATCGATCGCGAACGCAGCGTCGTGCTGCAGGAGATCTCGCAGAGCGAAGACACCCCGGACGACTACATCCACGACCTCTTCAACCTGCACTATTGGCCCGATCATCCGCTCGGATTTCCCGTCCACGGCACCAGCCTTTCCGTGCGCGCGCTGGCGCGCGCCGACTTCGTCGATTTCCTCGCCGCCCGGTACCGCCCCGACCGGCTGATCATCGCGGCCGCCGGCGACGTCGATCACGCTGCCCTCGAGGAGTGGGCGGCGCGTGATTTTGGGTATTTGAACGGTTCGGCCGGGCTTGCGGACGGACCGCCGCCCAAAGCGCAAGGCGGCGTGTTCGCGGTCGAAAAGTCGCTCGAACAGGTGCATCTGTGCTTTGGCTTCCCGGGCGTCGCTCAGGGCTCGGAGGAGCGCTACGCGGCGTACCTGCTCAACACCGCCTTGGGCGGCGGCATGAGCTCGCGGCTGTTTCAGGAAATTCGCGAAAATCGGGGACACGCTTACTCGGTGTACTCGTTCCTCTCCTCGTATCGGGATACGGGCTACCTGGGCGTGTACGTCGGCACCTCGCCCGAATGGGTCGAGGACGTCCTGGCGGTGATCGCGAGTGAGTTGAGCGCGGTGGCGCGCGACGGGTTGCGGCCTGAAGAGCTGGCTCGGGTGAAAAACCAGTTGAAAGGCAACATGCTGCTCGGGCTCGAGACGAGTGACAGCCGGATGAGCCGAGTGGCCAAGAACGAGATCTACTACCGACGCGATCATCCGATCGCCGAAGTGGCAGCGCGCATTGATGCGACCACGAACGACGAAATCGTCGCGCTGGCCGCGCGACTCGCGCATCCGGACGATCGCGCGGTCGCCTTGCTCGGCGACCTCGGCGGTCGGCGTATCGAACGCTCGCTGCTCGCCGCGTGATGGTGCCGCCGGCCGGTCGCGCCGCGGTCGTGCAACTGCGCGTGCGCCGGGTGCGTGAGACGGCTGCGCCATTGCCCCTGCCCGCATATCAGACCGCCGAAGCCGCGGGCATGGATCTGCTCGCCGATGTCGACGCGCCACTGCGCCTCGCCCCGGGTGCGCGCGCGGCCGTGCCGACGGGTCTGGCCGTGGAGATTCCCCCCGGGTTCGAAGGACAGGTGCGGCCTCGCAGCGGACTCGCTCTCCGGCACGGCCTCACCGTGCTGAACGCCCCAGGGACGATCGATGCTGACTACCGCGGCGAAATCCACGTGCTATTGGTGAATCTCGGCGATACAGCCGTCGACATTCAGCGCGGTGAACGCATCGCCCAGCTGCTGGTGAGCCCGGTGGCACGGGTCGAGTGGGTCGAGGTCGACGCGCTCAGCGAGAGTGCTCGCGGCGTCGGCGGGCTCGGCCACACCGGGCGCTGACGGAACGCATACGCGACGCCGTTGACTCAACATGCTATGGAGCAAGGGGGAGTCGACCCGTCGCCATTCACGTCGGGAATTCGAGAGGGAGATCAGCCCGTGCGCGCGAAAGTCTACGTGACGCTCAAGCCTGGTGTGCTCGATCCGGCCGGCAAGGCGATCGAGCGCGCGTTGCACGCGCTCGGATTTGAGGAAGCGCACGACGTCCGGCTCGGCAAATACGTCGAGCTGCACGTCGACGGGGATGCCGCGGGGGTCCCCGGACGCGTGGACGACATGTGCCGCAAGCTACTCGCCAACGGTGTGATCGAGGATTATCGATTCGAGATCGACGAGTGAGTGGGGCGGGATCCATGCGCTGGGGTGTAGTGACGTTTCCGGGCTCCCTCGACGATGGCGATGCCCTCTATGCGCTCGAGCAGGTGCTCGGCGAGCCCGCCGTCCGTCTCTGGCACAAGGATCGCTCGTTGCACGGCGTCGACTGCGTCGTGCTCCCGGGCGGATTCTCCTATGGGGACTACCTCCGCGCCGGCGCCCTGGCGCGGTTCGCTCCGGTGATGGACAGCATCGTCCGGTTCGCGCGCGACGGCGGACTCGTGATGGGCATTTGCAACGGGTTCCAAGTGCTGTGCGAGGCCGGGTTACTGCCGGGCGCACTGATGCGGAACCGCGGCCTGAGCTTCTTGTGTCGTCCCGTGCATTGCCGGGTGGATGAGACCGACACCCCATTCACGCGCAGCTATGCGCAAGCGCAGGTGCTCACGCTGCCGATCAAACACGGCGAGGGCTGCTACGTCGCCGACCTGCGGACTTTGCAGGAGCTCGAGGACGCCCGTCAGATCGTCCTCCGTTATACGGACGCCAGCGGCCGGGCGACCGAAGAGGCCAACCCGAACGGCTCCTTGCGCAACATCGCCGGGATCGTGAACGCCGAACGCAATGTGCTCGGCTTGATGCCGCATCCCGAGCACGCGTGCGAAGCGCTGTGCGGCGGCATCGACGGCGCCGGCTTCTTCCGCTCCGTGCGGGCGACGCTGTCTGAAGGCCTGCCCGCTCGCAGCGCTTCTGTGCCCCCCGGCCTATGACCACGAAACTCGCACCGGTCAGCGAGGCCCAAGCCGTCGAGCACGGGCTAACGCCAGGGGAATTCCGCCGGCTCTGCAGTGCTATCGGGAGAGTCCCAAACATCGTCGAGCTCGGCGTGTGTTCGGTGATGTGGTCCGAGCACTGCAGCTACAAGAGCTCGCGCGCCGTCCTGCGCAGCTTACCCACGTCGGGGCCGCACGTGCTGCAGGGCCCCGGCGAGAACGCGGGCGCGATCGCGATCGGCGACGGCCTCGCGGTGGTGTTCAAGATCGAGAGCCACAACCACCCTTCCTACATCGAGCCGTATCAAGGCGCGGCGACCGGCGTCGGCGGCATCTTGCGCGATGTGTTCACGATGGGCGCGCGGCCGATTGCGAACCTCAATTCACTCCGGTTCGGCAGCTTCGATCACCCGCGTACCCGCTACCTCGTGAGCGGGGTGGTGAGCGGTATCGGGGGGTATGGAAACTGCGTCGGTGTCCCCACGGTCGGCGGCGAGATCTATTTCGATCCCGCTTACAACGGCAACATCCTCGTGAACGCGTTCACGCTCGGCGTGGTGCACGCGAACCGCATCTTCCGCGCCAGCGCCGCAGGGGTGGGGAATCCGGTGATCTACGTCGGCTCGAAGACCGGGCGCGACGGCATCCACGGCGCCAGCCTGCTCGCCTCGGCGGAGTTCGACGACACGAGTGAACAGAAGCGGCCGACGGTACAAGTGGGCGACCCGTTCACCGAGAAGTTGCTCATCGAAGCGTGTCTCGAGCTCATGGAGCGCGACGCCATCGTGGCGATCCAGGACATGGGCGCGGCCGGCCTCACCAGCTCGTCGGTCGAGATGGCAGCGCGCGGCGGACTCGGGATCGAGATCGATTTGGACCGCGTGCCGACCCGCGATACCCATCTGTCGCCGTACGAGATCCTGCTCTCAGAGTCGCAGGAACGCATGCTGATCGTGGCCCGGGCCGGGGCCGAACGCGATGTGATGGACGTCTTTGCGAAATGGGATCTCGATGCCGTGGTCATCGGACAGGTGACCGATGACGGCCGCCTCCGCGTGCGGGCGGCCGGCCAAGAGGTCGTCGATCTACCCGTGGAGCCGCTGGCGCACGGCGCGCCCGTCTACGAGCGCCCGTGGGCGCCTCCAGCCGGGTTGGACGAGCTGCAGCGGCTCGACCTGGCGCAGATCCCCCTGCCGGGCGACTACGGGCAGATGCTGTTGCGATTGCTGGCCTCCCCCAATATTGCCTCGAAGCGCTGGGCGTACCAGCAATACGACTCGCTCGTCGGCAGCAATACTGCGGTCGGCCCCGGCTCAGACGCTGCGGTCATGCGCATCAAGGGGGTGAGCAAGGCGGTCGCGCTGAGCGTCGATTGCAACAGCCGTTACTGCCTGCTCGACCCCTATGTCGGCGCGATGACCGCCGTCGTCGAGAGCGCGCGCAACGTGGTCTGCAGCGGCGCCGAGCCGATCGGGCTGTCCGATTGTCTGAACTTCGGCAACCCTGAGAAGCCCGAGATCATGTGGCAATTCCGCGAAACGGTGCGCGGCCTGCTCGACGCTTGCACCGCGCTCGGCGTGCCCGTGGTCAGCGGCAACGTGAGCTTTTACAACGAGACGGACGGCCGCGCGATCCCGCCGACGCCGACGGTGGCGATGGTGGGCCTCCTGAGCGACGTCGCCCACCACACGACGCAATGGTTCAAGGGGGAAGGGGACGTGGTCGTGCTGCTCGGCCGCACGCGCGAGGAGCTCGGCGGCAGCGAATATCTCGCGGTCGCGCGCGATGTCGTGCGCGGCACGCCGCCGTGGATCGACCTCGGCGTCGAGATGCAGGTGCAGCGGGTCTGCCTGCAAGCGATCCGCGAGGGCCTCGTCCGCTCGGCGCACGATTTATCCGAAGGCGGGTTGGCTGTCGCGCTCGCCGAGGCGTGCATCTCCAACCCGGGCGAGCCCCTGGGGGCCGAGATCGAGATGGAAGCGGCCATCCGACCCGACGCCTGGCTGTTCGGCGAAAGCCAGTCCCGCATCGTCCTCTCCGTGCGGCGCAAGCATCTGAACCGCGTGCGCGAGCTCGCGCGCGCGGCGGACGTGCCCTGTACCGTGCTGGGCGAGGTGCGGGGCCGGCGCCTGCGCATTGGCACGCTGGTCGACGTCAACACCGCGGATCTGCGCCGCGCCTGGAGCGAGGCGCTGCGCGAACGCATGGAAGAGTGAGCGCCTCGATGACACCCGACCGCTTCCGCGAGGAGTGCGCGCTCATGGGCGTGTACGGGCATGCCGAAGCGGCGAACCTCGTCTACCTCGGCCTCTACGCGCAGCAGCACCGCGGCCAGGAGGGCTCGGGAATCGTTGCATCGGATGGGCAGATCCTGCTCTCCCACCGCGGCCTCGGGCTCGTGGCGGACGTGTTCGATCACGAAATCCTCGGCCGGCTGAACGGCACGATGGCCATCGGGCACAACCGATACGCTACGAGCGGCCGTACGCTGCTGAAGAACACGCAGCCCTTCGTGGTCGAGTTCAACCGCGGTGGGCTGGCCGTGGCCCACAACGGCAACCTGGTGAACGCCCTGGAGTTGCGCGAGCAACTCGAAGCGCGCGGCGCGATCTTTCAGTCCTCCGTCGACACTGAAGTCATCGTGCATCTGATTGCCTCGGCCGCCGGCGAGTCGCTGGTCGAGCGCATCGTCGCGGCGCTCGGGGCCGTGCGCGGCGCCTACTCGCTCTTGTTCCTTAGCCAGGACCAGATGGTCGCCGCACGCGACCCGAACGGATTTCGTCCGCTGGTGATGGGGCGGATCAAGGATGCGGTGGTGTTCGCATCCGAAACCTGTGCCCTCGATCTGATCGGCGCCGAGTACGACCGCGAAGTGCAGCCCGGGGAGGTCGTGGTGGCCTCGGCCGAGGGCGTGCGCAGCTTCTTCCCGTTCGCCAGCGCGCCGCAGACGCGTTGCGTGTTCGAGTACGTCTATTTCGCCCGGCCCGACAGCACCGTGTTCGGACGCAACGTCTACCAGGTGCGCAAGGCTCTCGGTCGGCAACTGGCCCGCGAACGGCCGGCCGATGCCGATATCGTCGTGCCGGTGCCGGACTCAGGTGTGCCCGCGGCGCTCGGCTTCGCCGAGGAGTCCGGCTTGCCCTTCGACTTCGGCCTCATCCGCAACCATTACGTCGGCCGCACCTTCATCGAACCGCAGGAGGCCATTCGTCATTTCGGGGTGAAGGTGAAGCTGAATGCGCAACGCCAGGTCCTCGAAGGGAAGCGGGTGGTCGTGGTCGACGATTCCATCGTCCGCGGCACGACCAGCCGAAAGATCGTGGCCATGGTGCGCAACGCCGGGGCGCGCGAGGTCCACATGCGCATCAGCTCACCCCCGACGATTGGCCCCTGTTATTACGGGGTCGATACGCCGACCCGCTCGGAGCTGATCGCGTCCTCGCAATCGGTCGAGGATATCCGCGAGTTCATCACCGCGGACAGCCTCGGGTTTCTCAGTCCACGCGGCCTCTATCCGTTTACCGGTGGTGCTGGCGAAGGTTTCTGTGACGCCTGCTTTACGGGGCGCTACCCGCTGCCGGTGTCGGACGCGACCAAGGAACGCCAACTCGTGCTGTTCGAGGTCCGCAACCCGCTCGAGCGCGCCCGGCCGTGAGCCCAGCGGGCGCCGCGGCGCTCGTGCCCGCGAATGTCGCGCGGTGCCGCTCATGGCGTGTGTTTGCCGCGCCGGCCTCGGTGGGCTAACCGTCCCCGCACGCCATGAAGTGCCCCTACTGCCATGATCTCGAGAATAAGGTCATCGACTCGCGCCTCACGAAGGATGACCGGGCGATTCGCCGCCGGCGCGAGTGCGGGAAGTGCGGTCGGCGCTTCACCACCTACGAGCGGGTCGAGGAAATGCTCCCGCTCATCGTGAAGAAGGACGGCCGGCGCGAGCCCTACGACCGCGCCAAGCTCGTGGCCGGTCTCAAGAAAGCCTGTGAGAAACGCCCGGTGAGCGCACCCGCGATCGAACATGCCGCCGACCGCGTCGAACGCCTCGTTCAGGAACGGGCCGAGAATGAAGTACCGAGCTCCGTGGTCGGCGAAGCGGTCATGCGCGAATTGCACAAGCTCGATCAGGTCGCCTACGTGCGTTTTGCCTCGGTCTATCGCTCCTTCCGTGACGTCGGCGAGTTCATGCGCGAGCTCCAGGATTTGGTGAAGGAAGGGCAGCGCTCCCGACGCGGCCGGGGCCCCTCCTCGGCTGGAGCTGCGTGAAGGCCGACGACGTCCGTTTCATGCGGCGCGCCGTGGCACTGGCGCGCAAAGGCCTGGGCCGCACCAGCCCGAACCCGCCCGTCGGCGCCGTGGTGGTGGCGCGCGGCCGCGCAGTGGGAGAGGGCTGGCATCGCCGCGCGGGCGCGGCACACGCTGAGGTCGAGGCCCTGTGCAATGCCGGTGGGCGCGCCCGCGGCGCGACGCTCTACGTCACCCTCGAGCCTTGCAACCACCACGGGCGTACGCCGCCGTGCGTCGATGCGGTGCTCGCGGCCGGCATCCGGCGCGTGGTGTACGGCGCGCGAGATCCGAACCCGCGCGTGCGCGGTGGCGGTACCGCCCGGCTGCGCCGGGCTGGAGTGGCGGTTGAGCCGGGGCCCGAGCCCGCCGCAAGCGCCGAGCTGATCGCGGGGTTCGCGAGCGTCATGCGCCGCGGCCGGCCATTCGTGACCCTCAAGCTGGCGGCGACGCTCGACGGCAAGATCGCGACCACTAGTGGCGCCTCGCGCTGGATCACGGGGCCGGCAGCGCGGCAGCTCGTGCACCGCCTCCGCAACGAGAACGACGCGGTAATGGTGGGCGCGGGCACGGTGCTGGCCGACAATCCCCAGCTGACCTGCCGGGTCCGCGGCGGGCGCGATCCGCTTCGGGTGATCGTCGACGGGCGGTTGCGCATTCCGCTCGATGCCGCTGTGCTGACAAAGGCATCGGCGCCAGGTACGCTGATCGCCACCGTGGCCTCACGAGGACGCAAACTCAAAGCGCTGCAAGCGCGGGGTGCCGCCGTGCTCGTCGCGCCGGGGCGCGCCGGTCACGTGTCCCTGCCGCGCCTGTTGCGCGCGCTGGCGCGACGCGGCGTCAGCTCCGTGCTTCTCGAAGGCGGTGCGACGCTGGCGGCAGCGGCGCTGCGCGCGCGCGTCGTCGACCGGCTGATGCTGTTCCTGGCGCCCAAAGTGATCGGTGCCGACGGCCTCGATATGCTCGGGATGCTCGGGGTGCGCGCGCTGCCCAGTGCGCCGGCGCTGCGCATTACCCGCGTCGACCGCATAGGCGATGATCTGCTGGTGGATGCCATGATCGGAGCGCGCCATGCCAACTAGTGGAATCGCACCGGCGCTGAGTGATCTGAAAGAGGGCCGCTTCGTCGTCGTCACCGAAACCGAAGGCGGCGAGTCGCAGCTCTGCATGATGGCGGAGCAGGTCACCGCGGAAGCGGTGAACTTCATGGCCACCCACGCGCGCGGGCTGGTCTGCCTCTGCATGACCGAGGAGCGCCTGCGCCAGCTCGGTATTCCGCTCATGGCTCCGGAGTCCGCGTCGGCCACGCGGCGCTCGTACGGCGCCTCGATCGAAGCCCGCCGCGGGGTGACCACCGGCATTTCCGCGGCCGACCGCGCCACGACGATCCGCGCGGCCATGGCGCCCGATGCCGGACCGGACGATCTCGTCATGCCGGGACACGTCATGCCGATCGTCGGGCGCGCCGGCGGCGTCCTGGCCCGCGCCGGTCTCACGGAGGCCGCGATCGACCTGGCGCGCATGGCCGGCGGAGCACCGGCGGCTGCGGTTTGCACGATCTTGAAAGATGACGGCAGCCTCGCCGGGCCCAGCGATCTCGACGCGCTCACGAAGGCGTTCGGCCTGCGGGTCGTGCGCTTGTCGGAGCTCGTGGCCCACCGCCTGCGCAACGAATCCCTCGCCGAACGGATCGCCGAGCGCACCGTCACCATTCGCACCGGGGGTCGCTTCCGCGCCGTCGTGTACCGCAACTCCGTCGATGGCCACGAGCACATCGCGGTGGTGAAAGGGGCCGTCGCGGGGCGCGCCGGCGTGCTCGTCCGCCTGCATTCGCAATGCCTCACCGGCGACGTGTTCGGCTCGGAGCGCTGCGACTGCGGCGACCAGCTCGATCGCGCCTTGCAGATGATTGCGCGCGAGAAGCGCGGCGTCCTGGTGTATCTCCACCAGGAGGGCCGCGGTATCGGGCTGGCGAACAAACTGCGCGCGTATCAGTTGCAGGATCGCGGGCGCGACACCGTCGAGGCGAACCTCGAGCTCGGATTCAAGGACGACGGGCGCGATTACGGCATCGGGGCGCAGATCTTGCGCGATCTCGGCGCGCGCAGCATTCGCCTCATTACCAACAACCCGAAGAAGATCGAAGGTCTGGAGACGTACGGTGTCACCGTAACTGAGCGCGTGCCGATCGAGGTGCCACCGCACGCGGGGAACATCCGGTACCTGCGCACCAAGCAGGCGAAGCTCGGGCATCTGTTCTCCGACCTGGGTTGAGCCGGGCCATGCCGAAGCAGTTCGTCAGCTCCCTCGATGGTGCGGGGTTGCGCGTCGGTATCGCCGTGTCGCGGTTCAATTCGGTGGTGACCGAACGCCTTTTAGAGGGTGCCCTCGCGACGTTGGCGCGCCAAGGCGTGCCCGCCGGAGCCATCGAGGTCGCACACGTGCCGGGCGCCTTCGAGCTCCCGTTCGCCATCGACCTCTACGCGCGCAGCAATCGCATCGACGCGATCGTCGCCTTGGGTGCCGTCGTGCGGGGCGAAACACCGCATTTCGACATGATCGCCCAGTGGGTGGTGGCCGAGATCGGCCGTCTCTCCTTGGCTCACCGCCGTCCTGTCGCGCTGGGAGTGCTCACGACCAGTACGATCGAACAGGCGCTCGAGCGCGCCGGCGGCAAACACGGGAACAAGGGCGATGACGCCGCGCTCGCCGCGATCGAGATGGCCAACCTCCAACGCCAATTCGAATGATTGCTTCGGAGCACCAATACGCGTCGCCTGAGCTGGGCTGCGACGTCGCGCCGATGGCCTCCTGTGCATCGGGTCCAGCATGAGCCTGCGTCGCAAAGGTCGAGAGCTCGCGTTGCAGGTGCTCTACCAGCTCGACATGAGCGGTGAGACCTCGGAAAGCGGCTTGCACAAATTCGCTGAGAGCTTCGAGACCAACCCCAAGGTGCGGGAATTCGCGTGGGATCTGGTGCGCGGCGTCCGTCACTACGGTCCCGAGTTGGACGGCGCGGTCGGCGCGGTCTCGAACAACTGGCGCGTCGAACGGTTGTCGCGCATCGACGCGAATATCATCCGCATCGCCCTGTATGAAATGACGATGGGTCTCCCGATCGAGATCGCGATCAACGAAGCCGTGGAGGTGGCGCGCAGGTACGGCACGGCGGAGTCGGCGGCGTTCGTAAACGGCGTGCTCGATGCCGTCGCCCGGTACAAGGGGTTCGCGCGGGGCCAAACCCCCAACCCGGAGTAGGCGGCTCAGCAGGCGTCGACGGCTGCAGGCCGACGAACGACCGCGAGCCGCGGCGCGGCCTGGCGGCGCCCGCGCGCACGCTGGAACACCGACGCACTGCGGCACAGCAGCATCGCTTGACAGGCCGCGAGACTCCGGCAGGCGCGGTTAGCCTGCTAGACCTGCTACCGCCCCTCTGGTAGCTGCAACCGATCCCCCTCATGCGCTACGATCCCGCTCGCATCGAGCCCAAGTGGCAGAAAATCTGGGAGGACCGGCAGGTATTCCGCGCGCCCACCGACCCCGCCGAGCTGCGCGCACGGCCGAAGTACTACATCCTCGACATGTTTCCGTATCCGTCCGGCGCTGGCCTGCACGTCGGGCATCCGGAGGGGTACACCGCCACCGACGTACTGGCGCGGTTGAAGCGCATGCAGGGATACAATGTGCTTCACCCGATGGGCTGGGATGCCTTCGGCCTTCCGGCGGAGCGCGCCGCGATGCGCGAGAACGTGCACCCGGCGGCGATCACGGCGCGAAACATCGATACGTTCCGGCGCCAGATCAAACGGCTCGGTTTCGCGTACGACTGGACGCGGGAGATCAGCACGGCCAGTCCCGAGTACTACCGCTGGACGCAGTGGATTTTCCTCAAGCTGGTCGAGCGCGGGCTCGCCTACGTCGCCGAGATGCCGGTCAATTGGTGTCCTGCGCTCGGCACCGTGCTCGCCAACGAAGAAGTCAAAGACGGTCGCTACGTGGAGACCGGAGACCGGGTGGAACGGCGAATGATGCGGCAGTGGATGCTGCGCATCACTGCGTATGCCGAGCGCTTGCTCGCGGACCTCGATCAGCTCGATTGGCCCGAGGGCGTCAAGGACATGCAGCGCAACTGGATCGGCAAGTCGGTGGGCGCGGACATCACCTTCGACGTCGCCGATTCCGACCTGCGGTTTTCGGTCTTCACCACTCGCCCCGACACCCTCTTCGGCTGCACGTATTGCGTGCTCTCACCCGAGCACCCACTCGTTTCGCAGATCACTACTCCGGCGCAGCGCGAGGCCGTCGAAACGTACGTCGCAGAGGCCTCCGCCCGCCTCGAAGGTGGCGGCGCCGAACCGGCCAAGACCGGCGTGTTCACCGGCGCGTATGCCATTCACCCGGTCACCGGCACCGGGCTGCCCATCTGGATCGCCGACTACGTGCTCATGGGGTACGGGTACGGCGCGATCATGGCGGTACCGGCGCACGACGAGCGCGATCACGCGTTTGCGACCCGCTTCGGTCTGGAGATCCGGGAAGTCGTCGCCGGCGGCGAGGTCCCGGCGCACGAAGCGGCGTATGCGGGCGACGGGCATCTGGTGAACTCGGATTTCCTCGACGGCCTGGACGTGAGCGCGGCGAAGGCGCGGATGATCGAGTGGTTGGAAGAGCACGGGCGCGGCACGGCGCGCACTCAGTACCGCTTGCGCGATTGGTTGTTTTCGCGCCAGCGCTACTGGGGCGAGCCGGTGCCGATCGCGTGGCTGCAGGACGGCACCCCGGTGCCGCTCCCCGAATCGGCGCTTCCCGTGCTGCTGCCGCCCATCGATGAGTATCGACCCACCGACGACGGTAAACCGCCCCTGGCGCGGGCGGGCGACGAGTGGCTCATGGTCACGCTGCCCGACGGGCGCGTCGGCATGCGAGAGACCAACACGATGCCGCAGTGGGCGGGGTCCTGTTGGTATTTCCTGCGCTACCTCGATCCGACCAATGACCGGGAGCCGTGGTCCCGCGAAGCCGAACAGTATTGGATGCCAGTGGATCTCTACGTCGGTGGGGTGGAGCACGCCGTGCTGCACCTGCTGTACGCGCGCTTCTGGCACAAGGTGCTGTACGACTGCGGGCTCGTGCACACGCCAGAGCCTTTTCAGCGCCTGTTCAATCAGGGCATGATCCTCGCCCACAGCTACCAGGACGCGCGCGGCAGGTACTACGAAACCGCCGAGATCCAGGAGCGGGATGGCGTGCCATACGCGGTCGCTTCGGGCGAGCGACTGACCTCACAGATCGAGAAGATGTCGAAGTCGCGGCTGAACGTGGTCAGCCCCGACGAGGTCATCGACCAGTATGGCGCCGATGCCATGCGGCTGTACGAGCTGTTCATGGGGCCGCTCGACCAGGTCAAGCCGTGGCAGATGTCGGGTGTCGAGGGCGTCTATCGCTTCCTGCAGCGGGTGTGGCGGCTCGTCGTCGACGAGCGGAGCGACGAGGTGTCGGCCCGCGTCGTCGAGGCCCCAGCCGACAGCGAGCCCGACCTGAACCGCGTGCTCCACGCCACGATCGGAAAAGTGCTCGAGGACAGCGAAGCGATGCGCTTCAACACGGCGATCGCGCAGATGATGATCTTCGTGAACGAGGCCACCACGAGTGCGACGCTGCCGCGCGCAATCGTGCGGGATTTCCTGCGCGTGCTCGCCCCGTATGCGCCGCACCTCGCGGAGGAGCTGTGGGCCCGCCTGGGCGAGCCGGCGTTGATCGCGGAGGCGACTTGGCCAGCGCACGACCCGGCGCTGTCCGTAGAGGAAGCGGTCGAGATGGCCGTGCAGGTGAATGGAAAGCGGCGGGGCGCGATCACCGTTCCGCGCGATGCCGATCAAGGCACCGTCGAGCGGCTGGCGCTGGCAAGCGAGAGCGTCGCGCGCATCTTGGATGGCAAGGTACCGCGCAAGATCATCGTCGTGCCCGGCCGACTGGTGAACATCGTTGTGTGACCGGGGGGCACGCGGAGCCGCCCCGCGCGGTGCCGGCTATGGGCGCCGCGCCGCTCGCGAGGCCTTGAGGCTGGCGGCGGCGTTGCTCATCAGCCTGTTTCTGGGCGCCTGCGGATACACGCTGGCCGGCACGCAGACCCGCGCCCCGGCCGCGATTCGGAGCATCAGCGTCGGTACGTTTACCAACCGATCGCGCCAGGAAGGGCTGGACAAGACGCTCGCCTTTGCGGTCGAGCGCGAGTTCTACCAGCGCGGCACCCCGGAGGTGCGTGAGAACCCGGAAAGTGGCGAGGGCTTGCTCACCGGCACCATCCGCGAATTCAAGACGCGCCCCGTATCGTTCGATGCGGAGGACAACGCATTGCAGTACGAGGCGCGGCTCGTGCTGGACGTCGTCTTGGTCCGCCAGAGCGATGGTGCGGTGCTGTGGCAGGGATCGCGCATGCTGGCGATCGAGGACTACAGCGTGAACCGGCAGACAGTCGTGCCGAGCTCGTCGCAGTTCCAACAGGGCACGCTCAACTTCTCCGACCTGGCCGACCTCACGGACATCCAGCTCGCCGAGTCGGAGAAACATCTCGCAATCGAGCGGATGGTGCGCTCGATCGCCCGCGACGTGTACGATCGAATCCTCGACGACTTCTGAGCGTGCCGGTGCCGGGCGGCCCGGGATCAGCTGGCGGGCTGCAAAGCCGCGACCTGACGGCTCAGCCGCCCGATACGGCGCGAAGCGGCATTCTTGTGGAGGATGCCCTTCGACGCGGCCTTGCTGAGCTCTTTGATGGCCTTGGTGAGCTCGCTGGCGGCGGCAGCACCGTCCTTGTTGGCCACGGCCTCGCGGACCTTGCGCACGTCGGTGCGCACCTTCGCGCGCACTGCGCGATTGCGCTGGCGGCGCTTGGCGTTTTGCCTATTGCGCTTGATGGCTGACGCGTGCCGATTGGCCACTTTGTTCCTCCTCGCCTGGAACGCATACCGCTACCATGCTGGCTGTGCGGAGGCAATTGCGCCGGCAGGACCTCGTCGTCGTGGCTCGTGCGAAGCCCCATCCGGGCTTCGCGAGCTCTCGGTCTCGTCGGCGCGATCGGCACGCTTCCAGCCGCGGTTCCGGAAGGGTCGCCAAGGAGCCCAGGTGGCGTGCCCGCCGGGCCCGGGAGCCGTCAGTCCCCGGAGACGCTGTCCGAGAGCGCGCGTTTGGCAGCTTGCCAGCGGGATTCCAGCTCCTCGGGCGACAGGTCGTGGATGTCCCGGTGCTCGGCGGCCAGGGTTTCTTCCATGTGGCGAAAGCGTTCGCCGAAGCGGTCGCTGGCGCCTTTCGTGGCATCCTCCGCGTTGACGGACAGATGGCGCGCCAGCGACGTGGCGGCGAAGAGCAGATCGCCCAGCTCTGCCGCCGCCTGCGAGCGCTCGCCGGCCGCAACGGCTTGCGCCAATTCGTCGAGCTCCTCGCGGAGCTTGTCGATCACGCCCTCGGGGTCTTGCCAGTCGAATCCCGCATGGGCGGCCTTCTCCCCTAACCGTTGGGCGCGCAAGAGCGCGGGCATCGCCCGGGGCACGCCGGCTAGAGCCGAGCGATCCTCGGTCGTCGAGCGCTCGGCGGCCTTGATGCGAGACCAGTTGCGCAGCACCTCATCGGCACCGCTGACCTGGACGTCCCCGAACACGTGCGGGTGGCGGCGCACCATCTTGTCGCTGATGGCGGCGATGACGTCCCCCACGTCGAACGCCTTCCGCTCTTTGGCCATCTCCGCATGAAATACGATCTGCAGCAGGAGGTCGCCGAGCTCCGTGCACAGCTCGCGATCGTCGCCCGCGTCGATCGCTTCCGCGACCTCGTAGGCTTCTTCAATCGTATACGGTTTGATGGACGCATGCGTCTGTTCGCCGTCCCATGGGCAGCCCCCGGGACGACGCAGCCGGTGCATGATGCGCACCAGCTCCTCGAACGCCTCGCCGACCGTCACTCATGGGGCGTAACCCAGTGCGGGCGGCAAAGCAACGTGCGGGTGGCGGTACCGTTGCGTGGCCCGGTACGCGTCGCTTAGACTGAGGCGATGGTTGAGGTGACGATTTACACCAGCATGGCCTGCCCGTACTGCGTTCAAGCTAAGCGACTGCTCGACCACAAAGGCATCGTGTACACGGAAATCAACGTCAGCCTCGACCCGACTCGCCGGGCCGAGATGATCCAAGCCTCCGGACGCCGGACCGTGCCGCAGATTTTCATCGGCGGCCAGGCCATCGGCGGCTTTGATGACTTGTACGAGCTCGATCAGGCCGGCAAGTTGGACGCGCTATTGAATCCGCCCGCATAGGCAGATCCGGCGCGCTGCGCCGGACCGATCCTCACCCAGCCTCGCTCCTGGCGGCCATCAGCTTTCCCTCGGCATACGGGCTGTGCTAACGCTGCACCCACTTCCCCCCCCGGGAGTTTCCCATGTCAGGCCACTCCAAGTGGAGCACCATTAAGCACAAGAAGGCCGCGAAGGATGCCAAGCGCGGCAAGCTGTTCACCAAGCTGATCAAGGAGATCACGGTCGCAGCGCGGATGGGCGGCGGGGACCTGAACGCCAACCCGAGACTCCGCACGGCGGTGCTGACCGCACGCCAGAACAGCATGCCCACCGACAACATCGATCGCGCGATCAAGAAAGGTACCGGTGAGCTGGAAGGGGTCTCGTACGAAGAAGTGACGTACGAAGGCTATGGACCGGGGGGCGCGGCGGTCCTGGTCATGGCGCTCACGGATAACCGCAACCGCACCGTCTCGGAGCTCCGGCACCTGTTTGGCCGGTTCGGCGGCAGCATGGGGGAGTCCGGCTGTGTGGCGTGGATGTTCTCCAAACGAGGGGTCATCGCGGTCGGCAAAACGGCGATCGACGAAGAGCGGCTCATGGAGCTCGCACTGGAAGCCGGCGCCGACGACGTGACGGACGACGGCGAGAGTTTTACCGTCACCACTGCACCCGACGCGTACGAGGCGGTGCGGGCCGCGCTCGAAGCCGCCGGCGTCGCGACGCTGAGCAGCGGGATCACTATGGTTCCGTCGACCACGTTGAGCTTGAGCGGCTCACCCGCCGAACAGACGCTCAAGCTGGTCGAGGAGCTGGAAGACCACGACGACGTCCAGGAAGTCGCATCGAACTTCGACATACCGCAGGAAGAGCTCGAACGGCTGAGCGCCGCGTAAGCACACGGCGCAGCGCGCCGGACGGAGGTGGTGGCGGTGGAGGGGTCGCAAGGCGAACGGGGACGCACCAAGGCACCGGCAGCGGCCCGCCATGTTGCGCCACAGCGCGTGCTGGGCGTGGATCCCGGGACCGTGCACCTCGGCTGGGGTATCGTCGAGGCTTCGGGCCCGCGGGTTGCGCGCGTGGCCAGCGGCGTGTTGCACATGACGGGCGCGCGAGCGGACCGCCTCGCGGCTATCTGCGATGCTCTGGGCGCGTTCTGCGAGCAGTATAAACCGGCGGCGCTGAGCCTGGAGCAGAGCTTCGTCGGCGATAACGTGCAGTCCGCGTTTCGCCTCGGGGAGGCGCGCGGTGCCGTGCTGGTGGCCGCGAGCCGCGCCATGCTGCCGGTCGCCGAATACAGCCCGGCTGAGATCAAGCTCGCCATCGCCGGCCATGGCCGCGCGGCGAAGGCGCAAATGCAGTACATGGTCTCCCGCGTGCTCGACATCAGCGGCGCGATCGCGGCGGACGAGGCGGATGCACTCGGCGCGGCGATTTGCCACGTCCACGCGGGTCGCTTCCATGCCATGCTGGCAGGGGCGCGCGATGTCTGGGGCGGCGCGGGACGCCGTGCCCGCAGCTGGCGGCGATGATCGCGCGCCTGAGCGGGCGCTTGGCGCGCAAGTCTTCCGAGGCCTTGATCATCGACGTGCACGGCGTCGGATACCGGGTGCTGGTTTCACTTACGACGTTCGCGGCGCTGCCCGCCGAGGGCGTCGAGGTCACGCTCGGCATTCACACGCATCTGCGCGAGACCGCGCTCGAGCTATTCGGCTTTCTCGAGCCAGCCGAGCAGGCGCTGTTCGGCGCGTTGATCACAGTGTCGGGCATCGGTCCTCGCATGGCGCTGAACATCCTCTCCGGGCTCGCGCCCGACGAGCTCATCAATGCCCTCGCGGGCGGCAACGTCGCTCGGCTCGTGGCCATTCCCGGCGTTGGCAAGCGCACTGCCGAGCGGTTGGTGGTCGAGCTGCAAGACCGCATGCAGAAACTGCGCGAGAAGCCGTCGGACCCGGCCGAGACCGGCGAACCGCTCACCGTCGAGGCGGTTTCCGCTCTCGTCAATCTGGGCTACCGTGAGGTGGAAGCAGACCGCGCTGTCCGCGCCGTGGTGGCGGCGGGCGCGGCGGGGCTCGCCGAGGTCATCCGGCAGGCACTGCGGGAGCTGAGTGGATGAACGATTACGATCCGTCAGACCGGCTGGTCTCAGGCGAGCTCGGCAGCGACGACGTCACGCTCGACTCGGCGCTGCGGCCTGGCACTCTGGCGGACTACATCGGGCAGGAGTCGGTAAAGACCAATCTGCGCATAGCCATCGACGCAGCGCGGGCCCGCGGCGAGAGCATCGACCATACGCTGCTGTACGGCCCGCCCGGGGTGGGCAAGACGTCGCTGGCGCACGTGATCGCCCGCGAGATGGGCGTCAACATCCGCGCGACCTCCGGTCCCGTGATCGAGCGCCAAGGCGATCTCGCCGCATTGCTGACCAACCTCGAAGAGGGCGACGTGCTCTTCATCGATGAAGTGCACCGCCTGAGTCACGTGGTCGAGGAATACCTCTATCCGGCGCTCGAGGACTTCCAGATCGACGTGATGATTGGGCAGGGACCCTCGGCGCGTTCGATCAAGCTCGACATCAAGCGCTTCACGCTGGTCGGCGCGACCACCCGCGCGGGCTTGCTCAGCGCGCCGTTGCGCAATCGTTTCGGGGTCAGCCTGCGGCTCGAGTTCTATCTGCGCGAAGAGCTCGCGGAGATCGTGCGCCGCTCCGCCGGTAAACTGGACGTACCGATCGAGCCGACGGGTGCGGACGAGATCGCGCGCCGCGCCCGCGGCACGCCGCGGATCGCCAATCGGCTGCTGCGGCGCGTGCGCGACTTCGCGCAGGTGCGCGCCGGCGGTGTCATCACCCGAGCGGTGGCCCAGGACGCGCTCGCGCTGCTCGAGGTCGATGAGCGCGGCTTCGATCGCATGGATCGGGCGCTGCTGCTGGCGATCATCGACATGTTCGGCGGTGGTCCCGTCGGGGTCGATACGCTCGCTGCCGCTGTCGGCGAAGAGGCCGATACCATCGAAGATGTGTACGAGCCCTTTCTCATCCAAGAGGGCTTTTTGAGCCGCACGCCCAAAGGGCGGGTCGCCACGCCGCGCGCGTACGGCCATTTCGGCCGCCAGCCGCGCCAGAGCGGATCGCCGCAGCGCCCCTTGTTCGACCGATGAGCGACCTCGGCAGGATGCTGATCGTGCTCGGGCTGGTGCTGCTCGCCTTGGGCGCGTTGCTCACCTTGTCGGGAAAGCTGCCGTGGCTGGGACGCCTGCCGGGTGACATCGTCATTCATCGGGGCCCGTTCACGGTCTACTTTCCGTTGGCCACCTCACTGATCATCAGCGTGGTGTTGACGCTGGTGCTGTGGCTGTTTCGCCGGTGATGTGCGGGCCCGGCCCATGGCTGGGCTCCGACCTCGGCGGGGCAGGTGCACCCCGCAGGCTTGCCCGCCCTTTGCGGCGCCCCTAAGATCGGCCCGCCAAATGGCGCGATGGCTTGACAGGTTGCGCGTCGCGCCCGCCGGGTTGCCGGCGGACGAGGCGCGGCGCCGACGGCGCGAGGCGGTATTGATCGCGATCACGGCTGTCGCCTTCACCGTGTTCGCGATCCTGCAGACGCGGCTGCCTGATTTTCGCGACAGCCCGTCGCAATCGAGCAACATCATCTTTTTCCTGCTCATCAACGTCAACCTGATCCTGCTCGTGCTGCTGTTGTTCCTGGTAGCGCGCAACTTGACCAAGCTGGTCGTCGAGCGCCGCAGCGGGATCCTCGGCGCGCGCTTGCGGACGCGGCTCGTCGTCGCCTTCGCCTGCCTGTCCCTGTTTCCGACCGTCTTGCTGTTCCTGATCGCGCAGGGTTTCTTCGCCAGCGTCATCGAGCAGTGGTTCAGCCTTCGCGTCAACACGGCGCTGACCGGCGCGTTGCAGGTGGCACACCATCTCTATCAACAGTCCGCCGACGACGCGCTGTCAGTCGGCGATCAGATCGCGCGCGAAATCGAACGGCGCGGGCTCCTGGCGCCGGCCCGTCGCGCTGAGCTCAACGCGTTGCTCGCCACGCAGCGCGAGGCGTTGCGCGTCGACGGCATCAGCGTGTCGAGCCCGGGCGGACCGCTGGCTGCCGCGCACGGCGATCGCATTGCCTCGCGGGGCGTGCCGCTTCCGCGCCGCGACCTGCGCTGGTTGTTCTCCGAGGGGCAGGACTTCGCGCGTACGCTGCGCTTCGGGCGCGGCGACATCGTCGTGGGAGGGGTCCCCGTGCGCGATCCGGACGGCGCGACCACCGCCGCCGTCGTGGTCGCCAACCTGATCCCGCGAGATGTGGCGTTCGCCGCGCGCGGCACGGCGCGCGCGGTCGACGAGTACGGCCAGCTCAAGGTGCTGAAGCAGCCGATTCGCAGCAGCTATACGCTGACTTTTCTGCTCATCTCGCTCGTCGTCCTCTTCTCCGCGACATGGTTCGGCTTCTACTTCGCGAAGGGCTTCACCGTTCCGATTCAACGGCTCGGCGAGGGCATGCGGGAGGTTGCACAGGGCAATTTGGATTATCGCGCGCCGCTGGGCGGCGACGAGGAGATCGCCACCCTCGTCACTTCTTTCAACCGGATGACGGCCGAGCTCAAGACGATTCACGGCGAGCTCCAGGAGCGCCACCGCTACATCGAGTCGATCCTGGAGAACATCGCCGCAGGCGTGGTCTCCGTGGATCCGGACGGCGGCGTCGCGACCGTGAATCCCGCTGCGGCGGCCATGCTGGATGTCGATCCAGAAGCGGCCCGCGGGCGCCACTGGCGCGACCTGTTCGCGCGTCCGGGGTTACAACCGGTCGCCGAGCTGCTGGCGCGGATGCGCCGCGACGACCATGACCGGATCGAGCAGCAACTCACGCTCGAGAATAAGCGTGGGCAGATCACGGCGTTCGCGACCGCGACCGCGCTCGCCGACGAACACGACACGCCGCTGGGCATCATCATCTTTCTCGAGGACGTCACGTTTTTATTGCGTGTCGAAAGGATGGAGGCGTGGCGCGAAGTGGCTCGACGGATCGCGCACGAGATCAAGAATCCGCTCACGCCGATCCAGCTGTCGGCGCAGCGCCTGCGCAAGCGCTACGCGGCGGTGCTGCAGGGCGAGGACGCGTCGGTCCTCGAGGAGTGCACGCACACGATCGGCGCCCAAGTGGAGCAATTGAAGCGTCTCGTAAACGAGTTCTCGACCTTCGCCCGATTGCCGACGGTGCTCATGTCGTCGCATGATCTGCGCGCCGTAGTGGAGGAAGCGCTCGTGTTGTACCGCGAGGCGCACCGGGAAGTCACATTCAATTTCCACGCTGCGTCGGATGTGCCGGCGGTGGACGTCGATCCCGATGCGATCAAGCGCGCGGTCATCAACCTGCTGGACAACGCCGTTCACGCTTGCCGGAGCGCGGTGGGCAGCGGTCGTGTCGATGTGTCGATTACGCACGATCCCCGCATCGGCGTGGTGCGCTTGGAGATCGCGGACGACGGCCCAGGCATCCGGCCGGACGTCCAGGCGCGCATGTTCGAGCCGTATTACTCGACCAAGAAGGACGGCACCGGGCTCGGCCTCGCGATCGTCTCGGCGATCGTCGCCGACCATCAGGCGTACATCCGGGTGCGCGACAACACGCCGCGGGGTGCACGCGTGATCATCGAATTCCCATTGCGCCAGCTCGGTCGCCTGCGGGCCGTCGGGGAGGTGTGATGGCAGAGGAGGGTGGATGGCGACGGTGTTAGTAGTCGATGACGCGGGGGACATTAGGGCCTCACTGCGCGGTGTGCTGCAGGACGAAGGCCTACAAGTGCTCGAGGCGGAGGACGGCCGGCGCGCACTGGACCTGGTGCGCTCTGTGCGCCCCGATCTCGTGTTGCTCGACGTGTGGATGCCGGAGGTGGACGGCATCGACCTGCTGCGGCGGCTGCAGGACGAACCTGCGCGTCCGCAGGTGATCATGATCTCCGGGCACGGCAACATCGAAACCGCGGTCCAGGCGACCAAGCTCGGCGCGTTCGACTTCATCGAGAAGCCGTTCTCCATCGATATCCTGCTCGGACTGGTGAATCGCGCCCTCGAGCACCGGGCCCGGTCGGTGGCCGATCAGCATCTCACGCCCCAGGTCGACCGCACCTTGGGCCATAACGGCTCCGCGTTCCCGGCGGCCGTTCGCGAGCGCACGCTCGGAAAATCGGTGATCGCCAGCGGGCACGGACTCCACACGGGCGTGAAGTCGGGCCTCATTCTCAGTCCCCTTCCCGCGGGCCGGGGCATCCTATTCGCCAATCTGACTACGGCCGACTCGGTGCCGGCACATCTCGACTACGTCGACTCGACGGGTTACGCCACCACGCTGCACCGCGGCGGCATGACGGTGTGCACGGTCGAGCACCTGCTCGCGACGCTGCACGCGTACGGCATCACCAATGCGCTCATCAAGGTGCAGAGCGAGGTGCCTGCGATGGATGGATCGGGCCGCGCCTTCTGTCAGCTGGTGGAACAGGCCGGCATCGAGGAGCAGGACGGTGCGGTGGACGAGATCGTCATTGCGGAGCCGCTGAGCGTCGGCGGCGAGGGGCCGGACCAAGAGGGCATCACGATCGAGCCCGCGGACGAGTTCAGCATTTCGTATACGCTGATGTACCCGCCGCCGATCGGCCGCCAGCAGCACACCTACGTGCACCGGGATGGGGAATCCTACAAAGCGGCAATCGCTCCCGCACGCACGTTCGGCTTCGTGCGCGACATCCAGGCGATGGCCACGATGGGCCTTGCGAGCGGCGGCCGGCTCGACAACTGCATCCTCATCGACGACCAGAAGATCGTGAACACCCAGCTGCGGTTCAGTGACGAGCTCGCGCGCCACAAGATCCTCGACATTATGGGGGACTTCTACTTGCTCGGACGCCCGCTGCGCGGGCGCATCAGCGCGCGTATGACCGGGCACACCGATAACATCGCGCTGCTGCGCAAAGTGCGCGACGCTTACGCGGTCTGATCCACGGGTGCGCCGGCGCGGTGCGCGCGTCAGCGGCTGGCGATGATCGCCGGGGCGACGGGCAGACGCCCGGAGAGCGAGCGTACGGCGCGGGCGGCCTCTGCGCGCGAGCGAAAATCCGCGATGGTGACGCGGTAGGTGCGGCCGACGCGCACCACGCGCGGGCGATAGCCGCGCTTGGCGGCGGCGCGTTGGACCTGTTCAGCGCGCGCCCGGCTCGGGAACGTACCGAGGTGTACGTGGTAGACCAACGCGCCTTTCTTCCGCACTGCCGCTTGCTGGCCGGGGTTGCCCGCACGCGTGCCGCTCGACGAGCCGCGACTGCGCAGCGCGCGCGCGCTCGCGGCCGCGACGCGCTGACGCCGTTCCGCTTGTGCGTTGGGCGCGACGGCGACCGTCGGCGCGCGCCCGCCCGCCCGCCGCCCGGCGCGATTGGACACCGCCTTCGGCGCTGGCGGGTCTTTTGGCGGGGCGGTGGCGATCTGGAGCTCGCGCTGCTCTCGGTAGCCCGGTACCACCTGGCCGAGGCCGTAGTGCGCCAGGAGCTCGACGTCACTCCACAGATCCTGCGATCCCAGCACGGCGAGGATGACTTCGCGACCGTCCGCCGAAGCGGCGCCCACGAAGCAGCGCTTCGCGGCGCGCGTCCAGCCGGTCTTCCCGATGATGTGCAAATCGTCGCGCCACAGCATCCGGTTCGTCGATCGCAGCGCGATGCGCCGCCCGGGACCACTGGCGGGTTCGATTACGATGCTGGGCGTGGACAGCAGGTCGCGCATGCCCGGCGTCGCCAGGGCTGCGCGCATCAGGGTCGTCAGGTCGCGCACCGTGGCATAGTGGCCGGAGGCCGGTAACCCATTCGGCGTGACGAAATTGGATTCGTCGGCGCCGATCGCCCTCGCCGTCTCGTTCATGCGCCGCGCGAAGCCCGCCACCGACCCGCCGATGTGCTCGGCGATGACCACGCTCGCATCGTTGGCCGAGCGCAGCATCAACGCGTACAGGAGATCGCGGCTCGTGAGGATGGAGCCGGCCCGCAGATACGCCTTCGACGCCGGCATGCTGCTGGCGAACTTGCTCACCCGCATGAGCTCGTCTGGCGAGGTCTCGCGTAACGCGATCAATGCTGTGAGGACCTTCGTGGTGCTGGCCGGGGGCAGTTGCAGGGAGGGGTTGCGCGCGTAGTGCACTTCGCCGGTCTTCGCGTCGATTACCATCGCGGCGCGCGCGGTGAGCCGAAAGAGCTCGCGCGGGTCTTCGGCCGCCACCATGACCGGTGCGGCGAGCAGGGCGATTACCAACCATCCCCAGATTCGCCTTGCGCTCGCCACGTCCACCCCCATCCTCGAGCCTTGTGGCCGAAAATGGGGCGCAATTCAACCGTCAAATAGCGGCCCGGACCTGCGCTTGCGATTGGGCAGCGGCGCCCGGCCGGGGCGATCTTGTCGGGCCAAAGCGCGGGCAGTATGTAGCCTCTTCCGCATGACACCCGCCGACGACAGCCCGCGCCGTGTGCCTCCGCACAGCATCGAGGCCGAGGAGTCGGTCATCGGCGGCGTGCTGCTCGACAACGCCGCGCTCGATCGAGCAATCGAGCTGATCGTGCCGGAAGACTTCTACCGCGAGGCGCACCGCAAGATCATGCGCGCCGTCCTGGCGCTCAGCGAGCGGCACGAGCCCGTGGACCTGGTCACGCTGGCGGATGCGCTGCGCTCGCGCAACGAGCTGCAGGAGATCGGGGGAGCTTCGTACCTGGCCGAGATCGTCGAACGGGTGCCGACGGCAGCGAACGTCCCGTACTACGCCAAGATCGTGAAAGACAAGGCGATCCTGCGGTCGCTGATCTCAACCAGCAATGAGATCGCGCTGCGCGGCTACGAGACCCCGACGGACGTCGAGCAGTTCCTCGATGAAGCCGAGCACCTCATCTTTCGACTGAGCGAGCGCAAGGCGCGCCCGTCGTTCTTCCGCGTGCGCGACATCGTGGTCGAGTCCATGAAAGCGGTCGAGCAGCTGTATGAACGCCGCGAGCTGGTCACCGGTGTGCCGTCAGGGTTCGTCGACCTCGACAAGAAAACCGCCGGCCTGCAGCCCGGCGATTTGATCATCGTCGCCGGCCGCCCGAGCATGGGCAAAACGGCCTTCGCGCTCAACATGGCGCAATACGCCGCGCTCGAAG
The DNA here is from genome assembly GCA_050176585.1 of Binatia bacterium. Classification (GTDB taxonomy): domain Bacteria; phylum Desulfobacterota; class Binatia; order HRBIN30; family CADEER01; genus CAYYWP01. The sequence continues at coordinate 61,166 of JBFXHX010000006.1, read as the reverse complement.
CCAAGACCGGCGTGGCGGTCTTCTCGCTCGAGATGTCGAAGGAGCAGCTGGTGCTCCGCATGCTGTGCTCGGAGGCGCGCGTGGATCAGTCGAAGGTGCGCGCCGGGTTCGCGGCGCAGCGCGACTACCCCAAGCTCGCCATCGCCGCCGAGCGCCTGTCGGAGGTGCCCATCTACATCGACGATACGCCGGCGCTCAGCGTGCTCGAGCTGCGCGCCAAGGCGCGGCGCCTGAAGCGGGAGCGCGACGCGAATCTCGGCCTGATCGTCGTCGACTATCTTCAGCTCATGCGCGGTACCGCGAGCGACAGCCGCGAGCAGGAGATCTCGAGCATCTCGCGTTCGCTGAAAGCGCTCGCCAAGGAACTCGGGGTGCCGGTGGTGGCGTTGTCGCAGCTGAACCGCGCAGTGGAGTCGCGCGCGGACAAGCGGCCGCTCATGGCGGACCTGCGCGAGTCGGGTGCCATCGAGCAGGACGCCGACGTGATCATGTTCCTGTACCGGCCCGCGGTGTACGACGCGAAGAATGCAGACGAACGCGAAGCCGAGGTCATCGTAGCGAAGCAACGCAACGGCCCGACCGGCACGGTACCGCTCACCTTTTTCGCGGAGTACACGCGCTTCGACAACCGCGCCGAGGAAGAGGTGAGCTATCCCGCCGAGATCGACGAGCTCTGACGCGAGTGCTCGCGGCCCGACCCGCGCGTCAGGCTGAGCGCGCGGCGGCGAGGAGCTGCCGGGTCGCGACGGCGGGGTCGTCGGCCTTGGCGATGGCGGCGATTACCGCCACCGCGTCGGCCCCCGCCGTGCGCACCGCGCGCGCGTTCGCGGCCGTGATGCCGCCGATGGCCACGAGGGGCAGCGGGCAGCGGCGCCGTACCGCCGCGAGTGCGTCGAGTCCCTGGACGGGGTCCGGATCGGCTTTGCTGTGGGTCGCGAAAATCGGCCCGTAGGCGAGATAGTCGATCGCGCCGGCGCGCAGCGCCGCGTCAGCTTGCTGCGGAGTGTGCGTGGAGGTGCCGATGATCTTCGCCGCGCCGAGCATTGCCCGCGCGGCAGTGGGCGGGAGGTCGTCTTGGCCGAGATGTACGCCGGCCGCATCGACGAGCTGTGCGATGTCCGCGCGGTCGTTGACGATCAGCACAGCGCCGGCGCGGTCGGTGCGGGCCTTCACCGCGCGGGCGAGATCGATCACGGCGCGCGTGCTGCATCCCTTGGCGCGCAACTGCAGCAGTCGCGCGCCAGCCGACAGGATCGCCTCCGCGAGCGCGACCACATCGGCGCAGCTGCCGGCGTCGGCGATCGGGTAGAGCGGGTCCGGAAAGCGAAACACGGCGATCACGCCGACGCCTGACGGCGCGGACTGATCTTGAGGGCCGTCATCTTCTTGCGCAGCGTGTTGCGGTTGATGCCGAGGATGGCAGCCGCCTGCAGCTGATTGCCGCTCGTGCGCTCGAGAGTCAGCTCGATCAAGGGGCGTTCGACCCGCTCGAGGATGAGCGCGTAGAGGTCGGAGGGCGCGACATCGGCGGCTTGGCGGAAGTACGCCTTCAGCTTCAGACGGACGACCTCCTCCAGCGACAAGTCGGCGCAGTGCGCCGCGGAGGGTTCCTGGGCCGCGAGCGCCAGGTCGCGCGGCATCAACATCGAGCCGGCGGAGAGAATCGCCGCCCGCACCAGCGTATTCTCCAACTCGCGCACGTTGCCCGGCCAATTGTGGCGCATGAGCAGGTCCCGGGCCTCCGGCGAGAGGCCGGTGATCGAGGTGCCCATTTCGCGATTGATCTTGTCGAGAAAGAAGCTGATCAGCTCCGGCAGATCGGCGCGCCGCTCGCGCAGCGGCGGGACGTGCAACGGGACGACGTTCAGTCGGAAGAAGAGGTCCTCGCGAAAACGGCTCTGCTGCACGGCGCGCTCGAGCGACTGGTTCGTGGCGGTGAGAATGCGGCAATCCACGTGAATCGCGTTGCGACCGCCGAGCCGGGTGATCTCGCGCTCCTGTAACACGCGCAAGAGCTTCGCCTGGAGCTCCAGCGGCAGGTCGGCGATCTCGTCGAGCAGGAGCGTGCCCCCTTGTGCCAGTTCGAACTTGCCCGGCCGCTGCTCGGTGGCCCCGGTGAAGGCGCCGCGCTCGTGCCCGAACAGCTCGCTCTCCAGCAGTTCGCGCGGGATCGCCGAGCAGTTGATCGCAACGAACGGCCCGCTCCAGCGCGGCGAGTGATAGTGGATGACCTTCGCGATCAGCTCCTTTCCGGTGCCGCTCTCACCTTGGATGAGCACGGTCGCGTCGGTGCCCGCCATTCGGCCGATAGCTTTGTAGATCTCCTGCATCGCCGGGCTCGTGCCGACGATCGCCACGCCGACCTCGAAGCGGCCGCGCAGCTCGCGTTCCACCCGCTTCAAATCGTTGGTCAGACGCGCCATCTCGAGCGCGCGCGCCGTCACCGCGAGTAGCTCGTCGATGTTGAACGGCTTCGAGATGTAGTCGTAGGCGCCGCGCTTCATGGCCTCGATGGCGTTGTCCATCGTGTTCTGCGCCGTTACGATGACGATCGGGGTCGCGATACCGTCGGCGCGGGCCGCGTCGAGCACGGCCAGGCCATCGAGCTCGGGCATCCGGAGGTCGACGAAAGCGAGGTCGGGCTGGTGTTCGCGCAAATGCTCGAGCGCCTCGCGGCCGTTGCTCGCCTGCGCCACCGTATGGCCGCCGCCTTCGAGCGCCTTCGTCTGCACCCAGCGAACGCTCTCTTCGTCGTCCGCGACCAGGATGCGGCCGCGAGGCCCGTTCATGCTCATCCCTTGGCGACCGGCAGGGTGATGGTGATCACGGTGCCCTGCGGGTCATTGGGCGCGGCGCGGATGGTGCCGCCGTGCTCGGCGACGATTTTGGCGCAAATCGCCAACCCGAGGCCGGTGCCGCGCGCCTTGGTGGTATAAAACGGCTCGAACATCTGCGCTGCCGTGCGCGGGTCGATCCCTGGCCCGCGGTCGGCGATCTCGACGCGGAGAAGCGCTCCGGCGCGGTCGGAGCCGCGCAGGATGTGAAAGTCGGTCTCCATCCGCGTGGCGATCGCAATCTGGTTGCGCGGCGGTGGCGCTTCGCCGTCTGCGGCCATCGCTTCGAGCGCGTTGCGCAGGACGTTGTGAAGCACCTGAGAGAGCCGGGCCGGATCCGCCAACACGTCGGGCAGGCTCGGGTCGAAGGCGGACTGCACGCGAATCGCGGCGCGGGTGAGCTCGGGCTGCAACGTGGCGACCACCTGGTGGATGACGCGGTGGATGTTCGTCCGCGCCAGGCGGGGCTGCGCCGGAGTGCCGAAGGTGAGAAGGTCTTCGACCAGCGCGCTCAAACGCCGGCTCTCGTGTGCGATCACGGCCGTGTACTCGGCGAGGCTCGGTTCGCCCGCCACGCGCTGCTCGAGCAACTGCGCCGCGCCGGCAATGCCGGCCAGTGGATTGCGCACCTCGTGCGCCAGACCCGCCACCAGCGTCGCCAGGCGTGCGAGGCTTTCGTCACGCCGCGCGGAATCCTGCAGCGCGTACTGGTAGCTGAGATCGTGGATGATCAGCGCCGTGCCGGAGACCTGGTCGCCGCCGTCCCACAGCGGCAGGCAGGTCAGGCGTGCCGGGACGGTCCGGCGCCGGTGGGCAAGCGCTTCCTCGTTGCGCGCCTCGCTTTGGCCGAGCGTCTGTACGCGGGTGACCATCTCGGCGATCAGCGGCGTGTCGCTGAAGACCAGCTCGCACGGCTCTCCTAGCACGCGCTGCTCTGGCAAGCCGATGAATTCCTCGGCCGCCGGGTTGAGCAGGGTCACGCGCCGTTCCCGATCCATGACCACTACGGCGTCGTGGAAGGCCGCCAGCACATCGGTGAGCGACGGGACCGGCGGATCGATCGGGCGCGCGCGCGCCCTTCCCGAAGTGGCTTTCATGGCGGGTCGAGTTCGACCAAAAACGGTTAACACGCACGGCGGGATAGGGGAACGGCGCGCCTGCGTTGACAACGCGGGATCACCCCCATACGGTCCCGGCGATTCCATGATCGGCGTTCGCGAGGCACTCGGGCGGGTACTGGAGAACCTGCCGCGGACGGGTAGCGAGCAGGTGCCCCTGACTGCGGCTCGCGGCCGTGCGCTGTCAGCGCCCGTCGAGGCGCCGCACGACGTCCCCCCGTTCCGCAACTCGGCCATGGACGGCTTCGCGGTGCGCAGCGCGGATGTCCAGGGTGCGACACCCTCCGCCCCGTTGCGGTTGCGCGTGCTCGAGACCATCGGAGCTGGTGCGGTGCCCACCCAGCCGGTGACACCGGGTACGGCGACCCGCATCATGACCGGTGCTCCGGTGCCGGAAGGGGCGGATGCCGTGGTTCGGGTCGAGGATACGGCCGCGCTGGACGGCGATGTGGCGATCCAGGTTGGCGTGGCAGCGGGCGTGAATGTCCGCGAGCCCGGAGAAGACGTGCACGCGGGGGACGCAGTGCTCGAACCGGGGCGTCTGCTGCGCCCGGCTGACATCGGCGTTATCGCCTCCCTCGGCATGGCGATGGTGCGGGTGGCGAGGCGACCGCGCGTGGCGATCGTCGCCACCGGCGACGAGCTGGTCGATGTCGGCGAGCGCCTGGGCCCAGGGCAGATCGTCAACAGCAATGCGTATGCGCTCGGCGCGGCGGTCGAAGAGGCCGGCGCGGAGCCGATCATCATCGGCATCGTCCGTGATCGCCCGGAGGTGATTCGCACCGCATTCGCACAGGGTGTGACGGCCGACGTCCTCCTCTCAACCGGCGGCGTCTCGGTCGGCAGCTTCGATTACGTACGCGAAATTCTCGCCGGCCTCGGTTACCAGGAGCGTTTCTGGAAGGTGGCGCAGAAACCCGGCAAGCCGCTCACGTTCGGTCATTGCGACGGCACACCGGTATTCGGCTTGCCGGGCAATCCTGTCTCATCGCTGGTCTGCTTCTACCTCTACGTCCTGCCGGCCCTGCGCACGATGATGGATCTCGAGCGCGTGTATCTGCCGACGACCACCGCCACGCTCGCGGAGACGATCAAGAAGCCCGCCGGGCTCACTGAATTCGTCCGCTGTACGCTCGCCGGCACGTCGGACGACTACCGTGCGCGCTCGACGGGCACCCAGAGCTCGGGCGTGATGCGCTCGATGTCGGTGGGTGACGGCCTGATCGTCGGGCCGCCGGATGTGACCGCTCTGCACTCCGGAGAACGCGTGCGCGTCGTCCTGCTCGCTCCCGACGCGGCGGTCGCGGCGCCGCCGTTCTGAGCTCTGGCCGCACGAGCCGAGCCATGCGGGTCGGGCAGGGGTGGGACATCCATCGCCTGGTGGCGGGGCGCCCGCTGCGCCTCGGTGGTGTCGCTGTTCCGTTCGACCGCGGCTTGCTCGGCCACTCCGATGGTGACGTCGTCTTGCACGCGCTCGCCGATGCGTTGCTCGGTGCGATGGCCGCGGGCGACATCGGCCAGCACTTTCCGGACACGGACCCGCGCTATCGCGGTGCGGACAGCGCCGTCCTGCTCGACGCCGTCGTGAAGTTGGTGGGCGCACGAGGCGGGCGAATCTCCCATGTGGATGTGACGATTCTCGCCGAGCAGCCGAAGCTCGCGCCACACATGCCCGCGATCCGCTCCCGTCTCGCGCAGGTGCTCGGACTCGATGAAGAGCACGTGGGATTGAAAGCGAAGACGATGGAGGGGCTGGGGGCGATCGGCGCAGGGGAAGCCATCGCCGCCCTGGCCCTTGCGCTGGTCGGCGACGCCGGGCCCGCCTCTGGTACGGCGCGCGCCGCGCGCACGATGGCCCAGCGCGCCCCGCGGCGCACCGCGACACGCGCCGGTTCGAGCCGGCGGGAGAAGTGAGGCCGTCACATCGTGCCGAACCGACGCGCGCGGCGTCGGCCGGTGCGGTGCGGCCGCTCACTCGGTCGTGTCATCCGCCCCGCCGTGCTCGACTTCGTCGACCAGCTCGTCGAGCTGGTCTCCGCCGAGGTCGTCACCCGATTCCCGGCCCATCTCGCGCATCCAGCGGCTGACGCTGGGGATTTTCGGCATCGATGCCGTCCAGGTTCCACCGATCCGAGACGCCTCCGAGCCGGTCTTCGGCGCTGCGCGGCATCGCGAAGCGCGACATCAGGCGCTCGCCGTCTGGGCTGCCGCAAGCGGTGCACTGCGGCTGGACCGGCTCGCCGATCCGCAACGTCAGAACCGAATAGCGCGTGCGGCAGGCGCGACAGCGATACTCATAGATCGGCATGACGTCTCGGGCGCCGCTGTAACAGAAAGCGCCGGTGCGAGACCAGCGGCGCCTGCTTATTTGGGCGCCTTGACGGCGAACCCGCGCTCGTTGTGCACAAGTGTCTGCGGCTTTCCGCCGATGACCGTGTCCAGCGACACCTCGCGTTGCCAGAGCTGGTACACGAAGGCGAGGGTGCGTTCCGCGTACTCGGGGTGCAGGTCGCGGCCGTCGTGCGCGTGCTCCAGCGCGAGCGTTCGTTTGCCATTGGCATCGCCGTCGATGACGCGAATGACGGGCACCGTGCTCATGCCGACGCTGGCGATGAGCGAGTCGCGCACGACCCGCCAACCTTCTTCATCGCCCACCTGTGTGATCACGTAGTCGTTGCCCTTGCGTTGATACTCGAACAGGTCGAGCTCGCGGATCAGCTCCTCGGTCAAGTGGCGGCGCAGAAACGCGGTATCCCGGTCCGACTCGCGGACTGCCATGATGGTTGCGTCGCCCTGCGCTCCACCACCGGCGCGGCGATGGATGTCCTCCCAGACGCGCAGACCGAGATGGTACGGGTTGATGCTCCCCTGGTGGGGTCGTACCACCTGGTTGTGGCGCACGATGAACTCCAGCTGCAGCTCTGGATCGAGCTCGAGGCTGTCCACGATGCGCTTGTGCCAGTACGACGCCCAGCCCTCGTTCATGATCTTGGTCTCGATCTGCGGAATGAAGTACTGCGCCTGCTCGTGAACGATGGTGAGGAGGTCCTTCTCCCATTCGGCGAGATATGGATTGTGGTCGCGGATGAACAGGAGGAGGTCTTCGTCCGGCACGGGCGGCGACTTCCGCAGGTCGGGTTCGGTCCATTGCGGGTAGCGGTGAATGCGTTGAAACGGATCGGATTTCGGCATTGCCGCATCGATCGCTGCCTGGCGTGCCGCCGCAGCGCTGAGCTTCTGCACCGCGAGATTGCGGCGGCACTGCAGCGACAACGCATGTGCGGCGTCCAGGACCGCTTCGACGCGTTCCATGCCGATGCTGGGATCCTCTTGATACGTTCGCACGCGTTGCGCATGCGCCTTGAACGTTGGGATCGTATAGTCCGGTCGCGTGCTGCGGAATGTGAAGTTGTTTCGGAAGAAGTCGTTGTGGCCGTAGACGTGCGCGATGGTCAGAATCTGCAGCAGCAGCGAGTTGTCGCGCATCAGGTACGCGAGCGAGGGGTTGGAGTTGATCACCATCTCGTAAGGCAGGCCCGAGACGCCGTGATCGTAGAAAGTCTTCAGCTTCTCGAATGACTTCCCGTACGACCAGTGCGGGTAATGCGATGGCATACCGGAGTACGCCATGTACCCGAGCATCTGGTTGTGATCGCAGAGCTCAAATTCCTGCGGATGGCACGACAGCCCGCTCGCGGCGACCCGCTCGCGAATGAGGGCGTCCCAATGCTCGAGATCGCTGATGTCGTACGCGCGCGGCATCGAACGCCTCAGGCGGGGACCGGTTCGCGGACGCGATCCTTGGCGAGGAGCGCCTTGAAGCTCGGCCACACGTCTTCCTTGCGCTCGATCAACACGGTCTGGAAATTGTCGGCATCGAGTCGCCGGAACACGTTCAGCATCGAGCTCTCATAGGCCCGGGAGCCCATCGGTTTGATTTCCCCATAGCCGAACAGGTTGCACATCTCCGTGAGCTCCTTGGCGGTGCGCAGCGCGTTGGGGTTGTCGGTATCGAAATTGTCGCCATCGGAGCAGTGGAACGCGTAGATGTTCCACAACGACGGATGGTACCGCTCGGCGATGATCTCCAGCGCCTTCGCGTACCCCGAGGAGATCAGGGTGCCGCCCGATTCGCCCTTGTGGAAGAACTCGTCTTCGGTGACCTCTTTTGCCTCCGTATGGTGCGCGATGAAGACGATCTCGACGTTTTGGTACTTCGTGCGGATGAATTGATACAGGAGGAAGAAGAAGCAGCGCGCGAGATACTTCTTCATCGTGTCCATCGACCCGGAGGTGTCCATGATGCACACCACCGCGGCGTTGGACTCCTCGCGGACGTCCGTGACCAGGTGGCGATAGGTCAGGTCGTCTTCGTGAAAGGGGAACCGGCGTTCGTCGGCTTCGGGATCGCGCTCGCGGGTCGCGAGCATGCGTTTCACTCGCGCTCGCACCGTCCGCCGCTTGTCGAGCCGCTGTCGGATGCCGACCTGCCGGTACCCCTTGCGCTTGGCGGTGCGCTCGGCCGGGAGCATGCGGAGGCGCTTGCGTTCGAGATCGGGCAGCTCGAGATCCTCGAACATGAGCTCGATCAGCTCGTCGAGCCGCACGTCGGTTTCGTAGTAGTCGACTCCGGGGCGGTCCCCGGCGCGGTCAGGGCGCCCGCTGCCGTCGCCTTCTTGCCGCCCGACCACTTGCCCCGGCTGTGACTCCCCGTCGCCCTGTCCAACTCCCGGCGCCTGATTGCCGTAAATGAAGCGGTATTCCTTGATGCCACGGATTGGCACCTTGATGATGCGATCGCGATCTTTCCCGATTATCGCTTCCTCGGCGATAATGTCCGCGATGCTGTCGCGTATGGCCTGGCGGACCTTGTCGCGATGGCGCGCACGGTCGCCCGCCGCGCGATCACTGCGCTCGGCATCCGAAGCGCGAAATGGCCGAAATACGCTGTCGATCGGGCACATGTGTGTCGACGGATCGGCGGCTGCCCGCGCGGGCCGCCGCCGACTCGGTCAGTCTTTCCAGAGGTTGTTCGCCGCGTATTTCAGGACCACATCCACGCAGCTCGGACAATAGCCGTGCTCCATGAGGTTTTGCACCATGGAGTTGTACTTCTCGGTCTGCTCCTCGTCCCGCGTACGCGCTTTCGTGATGATGCGGCTGATGTCGCGCACTGATGTCATCAGGCGCTTCTCGATTGCCTCGCGCAACGGTTCGTAACTCTGGTACGTGACGCGCACGTCGCGCCGGCTCGCAGCCCAGAGGTAGGCGATGACTTCTTGGCGGAACCCTTCGGCCGCCGAGCCGATGATGGCGATCTGCTCCTCGATGGATTTGAGGAACGCCTCATCGGGCTGGAGCTCTTCCTTGGTGTTCCGGTCTTTGACCCTGGTTTTGTTGACGTATGCCTCGGCATGGTCGAGGTAGTTCTGGAACAGCGATTCCGCTTGTTCCTGGTAGGAGTACACGAACGCCTTCGTGATCTCCTTCTCGAGCAACTCCAAGTACTCCTTGTGGAGCACGTCCTGCAGGAACTCGAGAAATTGCTTGCGGGTGTCGTCCGGCAGGTCCGTTTCCTTCGTCATGTTGATGAGCGCTTCGCGCACGTTGATCGGGTTGATGCAGTTGCCGCTGGTGTTGTCGGAGAGGGCATTGTCGAGCGCCTTCATGATGAAGCGGGTCGAGATGCCGTTCATGCCTTCGCGCTTGGCGTCCTCGCGCAGCTCGCGCACATCAATCTTCTTCGTACGGCCCTTCTCGATGACTTCCTCGCCGTTGTAGAGCTTCAGCTTCGTCATCAAGTCGCACTTCGGCGTGGGCTCCAGGCGCGACAGGATGGCGAACATCGATGCAATTTCCAGCGTGTGCGGCGCGACGTGCGCACGGAAATCGGAGTGCCGTATGATCTTTTGATAGATCTTGACCTCTTCCGACATGCGCAGATTGTACGGCACCTTGACCACCACGATGCGGTCCAGGATGGCCTCGTTGGTGTGGTCGGCCTTGAACTTCTGCCACTCCGCCTCGTTCGAGTGGGCTACGATCACGGTATCCACGTACACCATTCCATGCCGGCCGGGCGCGGGGATCACCTTTTCCTGCGTGGCCGTGATCATCGCGTGCAGATATTCGATCTCGTTCTTGAACACTTCGATGAACTCGACGAGGCCGCGGTTCCCGACATTTAGTGCGCCATTCAAGTCGAGGACGCGAGGGTCACCTTCCGAGTAGCGATCGAGCTTGGAGATGTCCTCGCTGCCGATGAGGACCGAGGTGTCCTGGTTGTTCGGGTCGACCGGCGGCACCACGCCGATCCCAATGCGGTTGCGCTTAGAGAACGAGCGCATTACGACCGGGACTTCCTCGTAGCGAGTCCCAAAATCTTCTTTCAGGCGAAAGCGGCATACCGGGCAGAGATCGCCCTCGATGTGGACGCCGAGCATTTTCTCGAACTCGCGCCGCAGGTGCCGCGGCAAGAGGTGCAGCGGCTCTTCCTGCATCGGACAGCCGTCGATGGCGTACACCGCCGGGAGGTCCTCCAAACCGCGCTGCAGCCGTTCCACCAATGAGCTCTTGCCCGAGCCGACCGGGCCCATCAGGTACAGCACCTGACGGCTCTCCTCGCCCTTCAGCGCCGCGGAATGAAAGTAGCGGACGATCTGCGCGACCGTGCGCTCGATACCGAAGAACTCCTCGGCGAAGAAGTTGTACACCCGTACCGGCTCATCCTTGAACAGCCGTTTCACCCGCGCATCGTCGCCCTGGAGAATGTCGCGCGAGCCACTCGCCGCGATCATCTCGAACACGCGGCCATGCGCCAGCTTGGTGACGGTCGGGTCTTCCCGAACCCGCTCGAGGTATTCGAGGAATGTCCCGCGCCAGTTGTGGCCCTCGCGGGCGGCGCGATCTTCGCGGATTAGCTTCTCAAACACATCCTTGTCAGTCTCCATGAACCCGCTCCTTTGCCTTGTGGGCACCGCCTCCCGCCCATGTTCTGTGACCGGCACGTGCGTTGCGCACTGTCCTCAGTCGCTCGTTACACTCTCCTGTCGACATCCGGGGCGGTGCCCAGTGGCGCAAGAAGCGAATCGGGTGTGGACCTGGAATGGCGGACGCGGTGCGGAGCAGGAACGAAGTACGACGGCCAAAGTGTGAGCCGTCACGGAGACCCATTCCCGGATGGCATCGACGTGGCCGGGACCGTACCACTACCTGTTGTGGCCCGTCAAGTGAATTCTCACTATATATAGTTGTAAGCGCGTGACGATGCGGATTAGTCTGCCGACGCGTCATCCCGTGTCACCAACTGCCTCTTGCAGTGCCGCTTTGCAGCACGATGCATGCCACCACGATCGCACCGCCGCGGTTCATCGGACTCATCAAAACGTTGATGTGCTTGTTGTACGTCCACCAATCCGGATGCTCAATCTTGCAACCTGCTAACTGTTCGGCGCGGCGCACCGCTATGCAGCCGCGAAAGCTGCGCCTCAATAGAAGCTTGAACCGCGCACGACTGGACAGCGGTAGCGCGGGCGTCCTGCATTCGAGCGCGCACCGCGGTCACACTGGTGAATTCGCACCCGCGATGGGAACGGATGGTGTGCAGGTCAGGTACTGAGGAGTGACGCATACCGCGTCGCTCGCTCGAGTCTGACTCGACCGCATGCGCGCTCGAGCGCCCAATCGCGCGACGTGGACCGGTCGCATCTGGTCGGCGCCAGAGCCGTATCATTCCAGCTCTGCTGGCGGCCATTTCCGGGGCGCATCGGCATTGACGTCAGCCGCCGATGCAACCACCATCCACAGAGCAGCCTGCCCCATGCAGAGCAGTCCTCGTGATAGTCATGCCAACCGCCTCAGCAGGTGAGCACAGCCACAGCTTGGGTTGGTATGTGCATGCGCCGACCGCGGCTCACCACGTATCGGACAATCGCGGCACGGGCGCGAACCGGCGCGGCGTGGACCTGGATCCGGCTGACCGACCGCGATTGGCTGAGTTTCGGCGTGTGCATGCCAAGTGGTCACATGCAGGTGGGCGTCTCGGGCGCTGCTGCGGCTGCAATTCGAGCGCACCGGCAATGCGTTTGGGCCTGTATGTCGATGCACGGTTGCCTCGCTGCGGATCGTGCGCGTAGAATCTATCCATGCGTTTCGGCCGTGTGCTCGGGCTCATTGTGATTCTGACCGCAGCGCATGCCACCGCCGACATCTATGAGTGGCGCGACGCGGTTGGGGACCGGCATTTCACGAATCGGCCCGATATCGTGCCGGTCAATCAGCGGGCCAGCGCACAGGTGCTGATTACCGATCCGTCGACACCCGAGCTCGGAGAAGCGGCCGTGCAACCGGCTCCCGCGCCCACGGGGCCGGCCCCATCCGAAGGTGAGCCGATGGTGGCAGAGGCCTACCGCGCGGGCTTCGAGAGCGCGCTTCGCATCTACAGCGCCGGCGGCGGAGGTGGTGCGGCCGAGGGCGGGGCGTTGGAGATCAACAGCCCTCTCGCGGTGACGAACGTGAGCATGCCCGCATACTGGTCCGGCCCGCCGTATGGGTGGTATCCGTCTTGGCCAGTGTATTACCCGTTCGTCACCACTTCTTTCGACCGCGGCCGCTCGCGACATCAGACGCTCCGCATGTTGCTGCAGGACCAATTCCAACTCGATCGGGGCGGTCCGTACGCATACGCCCGGTGGAATAAACCCGGGCTGGGTCCGGCGCTGGCCCCCTTCCTACCGCGCGGTTTGCGCCTGCCGGTCACGCAATACGGGCGTGTGATCTACCGCTGAGACGTGCTGCCCTCGTCGACCTGCCGCCACACCGCCGCGACCACACCGACAAGGCCTGCGAACCCCATAGCGATGACCGAGACACGCATGCTCGAGCGCGCTGACAGCGCACTCGTCGTGATCGATGTGCAGGAGGCCTACCGCGGGCGCACCGTCGACCATGAGCGCATGGTGCGCGGAGTGCTCACACTGATCCGCGCTGCCGCGCTCTTGGAGGTTCCGGTCGTGACCACCGAGCAGTACCCGAAGGGGCTCGGGCATCTGCAGGCGGAGGTTCTGGACAGCCTTCCCGCCGGCACGCCGGTGATCGAGAAAATGTCGATGAGCTGTGCCGGCCAGCCGGAATTCTCTGCGGCGCTGCAACGGCTCGGACGGCGTCAGGTCGTGGTTTGCGGCATCGAGGCGCACGCGTGCGTGAACCAAACAGTCCACGATCTGTTGGCGCTCGGCTACCAAGTGCACGTGCCCTACGATGCCATCTCCGCCCGCTTCGAACACGACTACCGCGTTGGGTGGGAGAAGATGGTCGGTTCGGGCGTGGTGCCCACCACGGTTGAGATGGCGTGCCTCGAATGGATCCGGACCGCCGAGTCACCCCACTTCAAGGCGCTGCACAGGCTCATCAAATGAGTTCCACACCCACTGCTCATGCGGATATCGTCGAGCGCGAGCTGAGCACGCTGCTCCATGGCATCGGCGCGGTTCGGTTCGGCGATTTCACCCTCAAGGACGGACGGCGGTCGCCGTTTTACCTGGACTTGCGCGTGCTAGTTTCACACCCAGCGGCACTGGCGCGCGTTGCGCGCGCGATGCTGCAGCGCGCCGCCGACCTCCGCTACGACCGTCTTGCCGGGCTGCCCTATGCCGGCCTGCCCATCGCCGTCGCGATGTCGCTCATTAGCGAACGCCCCATGATTTATGCGCGGAAAGAGACCAAGGCATACGGCACGCAGAGGCTCGTCGAGGGCGAATTCACCGCGGGTGAGCGGGTGCTGATGATCGACGACGTAGTGACTAGCGGCGGCGCAAAACTCGACGCGCTCGAGCCATTTCGCGCCGCCGGATTGATGGTCGAGGACGTGCTGGTGGTCGTCAATCGGGACGACCGCGCCGCGGACGCGCTGCACGCCGCCGGCTTGCATTTGCATAGCGTGCTGAATGTCCGGAGGCTGCTCGGCCATTTGCATGCGCATGGAGCCGTCGACGGTGCCGACGTCGACCGCGCGCTCGACTTTCTCGGCGTGCCGCGCCGTTGAGCGCCGGGGCCCACCCGATGGTCACCCGCGCTCGCGTGCGCGGTCTGCGGGTCATCCATCAGCATCATCCTGGCCGCCTGACGGCGATTGCCCTCACGGTGCGCGCCGGTGCGCGATGCGATGGCGAGCGGCCGGGGCTCGCGCATTTGACCGAGCACATGCTTTTCCAGGGGACCCATTCGCTCGATCAAGTCGCGCTGAACCGGCGCGCTGCGGAATTGGGCGGCGAGCATAATGCCGACACCGGGTACGAGGACATCTCGCTCACGTTCGAGGTGTTCAACGAGGATCTCGACGACGCGCTCGCGTTGCTCGCCGACCAGTACTACCGCACCACGGTCGACCCGCGCCGGCTGCGCAAAGAGCAGCGCGTAGTGATCGAGGAGATTCGCGGCCGTCTCGACGATCCGGCTGAGCGCCTCTATCGGCGCGCGTGGAGCCGCATGTTCAGCGGGGCGCTGACCCACCCGGTGGCGGGCACGGTCACCAGCGTGGCGCGGATTCGACCGGCCGATGTCTCCCGCTTCCTCCGCCGGCGGCTGGTGCACGCCAACACCGTGCTCGCCGTCGTCGGCGGGAGCTCGTCGGGGCGGGTGCGCGCGGCCGTCGGCCGTCATTTCCGCTTCGGCCGCCCGGGCACCCCCGTTCCGGTCGCGCCCGTCGGTCGCGGACCAGGTGGCTCGGTGCGGGTCCGCGACCCGGAGAGCAGCCAGGCCTATCTCACCATGCTCTACCCCGTCCGACCGACGCCCCGCGTCTTGCTGGCGACCGGCGTCGCGGTGGATATCGTCGGCGCGGATCCGGACAGCCGGCTATTTCAAGAGCTGCGCGAGCGGTTGGGCCTCTCGTACGAGGTCGGTGCCCATCTCGAGTGGGGACCCGATTGGGCCTGTGCCGTCGTGGCCGCCAGTGGAGCGCGCAGCCGCGCTCAACGGCTGATGCGCGCGGTTGAAGATACCTGTCGACGGGCGGCGGAGATGGGGTTCGATGCCGAGGAGCTCGACCGGGCGCGTAAAAAGCTTCGTTACCGCTATGCCATCCTCGCCGACAGCCGCCTCGAACAGGCGGTGGCCCTGGCCGAGAGCGGGCTCTGGGGCTTTCCTACCCCGCAGGAGACCGAGCGCATCGTGGCGCGACTGCAGAAGCGCGAGGTCGAAGCCGCGTGGCGCGCCGCGGTGCTCGGACGGGGCGTAGTGCGCGCGACGCTCGCCTGAGCGCCGCCATCGGGCTTCGATCAGAACGGGATGTCGTCGTCGCCGCCGTCGAGCGGGGGCGGAGCGTCCTCGGCCGGCGGCGCCGTGAAACCTGCATCCCGGCTGGCGCCCGGACCTCCACCGCCGAGGAAGCGGACGTCGCGGGCGATGATCTCGGTGATGTACCGCTTGTTGCCGTCTTTGTCGTCGTAACTGCGGTTCGTGATGCGGCCTTCCACGTAGACCTGGCGACCTTTGCTGAGGTACTGGCCGCATGTCTCCGCCTGCTTTCCCCACACCACGATGTTGTGCCACTCCGTCTTTTCTTGCCGTTGGCCGTTCTGATCGGTCCAGCGCTCGGTGGTGGCGACCGAAAACTTGGCCACCGCGCGACCACTGGGCGTGAAGCGCACTTCCGGGTCGCGTCCCAGGTTGCCGACGATGATGGCTTTGTTGACCACGGCGTCCTCGCTTTCGGCTTGTGCCGGCGGTGCTGAATGAGAGGCCCACGACCTCGCGCGTTCAAAGGGGAACGGCGCGGACGCTAGCAATGCGTCTCCAGCGCAGTCAAGGCTGCGGAGCCATGCTGCCGCGCATGGCTGCGCGGCAGTGCGGCGCGTTGACTCCCTATGTGACGCGGCTTAAGCTCCGCACGGTGGTGTTGGTGGATGCGGGGTAAGTTCCTTCTCGCGCGAGGGCTCGGTTGCCATCAGCGGCCACGCAAGGGGGCATGAGCGGCACGCTGCGCGTGATCCCACTGGGCGGGCTCGGCGAGATCGGCCTCAACTGCCTGGTGATCGAGTACGGCGGCGATGCCATCGCCGTCGATTGCGGAGTGATGTTCCCCGATCCGAGTCTGCTCGGGGTCGATATCGTCATTCCGGAGTTCGAGTACCTGCGCCAGCTCGGGCCGCGGTTCCGCGGGTTCGTCATCACCCATGGGCACGAGGACCACATTGGCGCGCTGCCGTATGCCTTGCGCGACATGGCGGTGCCGGTCTGGGCGACGCCGATGGCCGCTGGCCTCGTGCTGGCGCGGTTGCGCGATCACGGCCTCGAGGATCGCGTCGAGCTCAACACGTTCCGAGCGCGGCAGCGGTGGGAAGTGGGGCCGTTCGCTATCGATCCGATCCACGTGACCCATTCGATCGTCGACGCGGTGGGGTTGGCGATCAATACGCCGCTCGGCCTGGTGGTCCACACCGGGGATTTCAAGATCGACTACACGCCGATCGACGGGCTCGGCCCCGACATTCAGACGTTCGCTGAGTACGGCGGCCGCGGCGTGCTGCTGCTGCTGTCCGACTCCACAAATGTCGAGCATCCGGGGACGAGCGGCTCAGAACGCGACGTGCGCGCCGGTTTGGAGACGGCCTTTCAAGCGTCCGAGGGGCGGATCTTCTTCTCGACGTTTTCGTCGCACATTCATCGACTGCAGCAGGTCGTGGATCTCTCTGAAGCCACGCAGCGCAAGGTCGCCGTGGTCGGCCGCAGTTTGGTCAACAGCGTCCGTATCGCCACCGATCTCGGTTACCTGCGGGCACCGCCTTCACTGTACGTAGACGTCTCCGAGTTGGCGCATCTTCCCGCCGCCACCGTGACGGTGCTCACCTCCGGGAGTCAGGGCGAGCCGATGTCGGCGCTGACCCGCATCTCCATGGGCGATCATCAGGCCGTGCGCATGGAGCCCGGTGATGCGGTCATCTTGTCGTCGCGCATCATCCCCGGCAACGAGCGCCCGATCGCGAACATGATCAACCACATGTACCGGCGCGGTGCGAAGGTCTTCACCTCCCACACCGCCCACGTGCACGTCTCCGGGCACGCCAGCCAAGCCGAGCTGGCCTGCATGATCAACCTCGTGCGGCCGCGGTATTTCGTTCCCGTGCACGGCGAGTTTCGCCATCTGGCCGAGCACGTTCGCCTCGCTCGGGCGCTCGGCCTGCCGGAAGAGGCGGTCATCCTCCTCGAGGATGGGCAGGTGCTCGAGATCGATGCCAATGGGGCGCGTCGTAGCGACCCGGTTTCCGCCGGCAGAGTTCTCGTGGATGGCAAGGGCATCGGCGACGTGAGCGATATCGTGCTGCGCGATCGCCGGCATCTTTCGCAGGACGGGCTATTGCTGGTGGTGCTGGCGCTCGATCAGCATACCGGTGAGCTCGTCGCAGGCCCGGATTTCGTCGCGCGCGGGGTGGTTGCCGAAGGCGAGCAGGCGCGCTTGTTCGAGGAAGCGCGCGCGGTGGTTACCGCGACGCTGAACGCTCTCGCGCCCGAGTCGCGTACCGACTCGCTCGAGGTGAAGGAAGAAGTGCGCAAGGCGCTGCGGCGCTATTTGAGCCGCACGCTCGATCGCCGTCCCGTGGTGCTGCCGTTCGTGATGGAGATGTGAGGTGGCGCGAGCTCGCAGCGAAACGACGGCAACCGTCGGCGCCAAAGGAAAGGACGAAGAGCGGAACGAAGCGGGATTGCTGGACGAAGTGGCCGCGATCGTCGCGCTCGCCGCCGCCGGGTTCCTGTTGCTTAGCTTCTTCGCGTATCAAAACGACCTGCCGGATTGGAACATCGCCGGGCGCGTGGGGTACGGCCTGGCCGATCTGATCGTACAGGCGCTCGGCCATGCGGCGTACTTGCTGCCTCTCACGCTCGCCTTGCTGAGCGTCTTGCTCTTTCGCCACGCCGCGGCCGCCGCTTCGCTGCCGCGCGCCGCGGCGGCGCTGGTGTTCGTACTCTGTTGCGCCATTCTGTTGGGCATTGCGCTGCCCCCGCCCCCCGCTCGACCGGTGAGCCTGTCGGGCGGCTGGGTCGGCGGTTTTCTCGCCGCTTTGCTGGCGGAGCCGTTCGGGGCGGGTGGGTCCTTCATCATCGTCGCCGGCGTGGCGGTGCTCGCGTTCGTCGTCGCCACGCGGATGTCGCTCAAGGGCCTGGTGCACACCGCCGCCCGCAACGTGCTGAGCCCCCTCCGCCGCCCGCCAGCACCCGCCGAACGCACCGAGCCCGCCGCACCGCGCTTGCTGCGCGCGGCGAAAGCCAACGTCAAGCGGGAACCGAGCAGCGATGCGGCGGCGCCCATCATCGTGCTCGATCGTCCATCCCAGCCGGCGCCCGCCGCCAAGCGACGGGTCGTGCAAGCGGAGCTGCCCTTCGGCGACGATCGCTACCAGCCGCCACCGCTCCGCCTGCTGCACGCGCCGAGCAGCGAGGGCGGTCAGATCGACGAAGAGGCGCTGCGGCGGAGCTCGCAGATCCTCGAGGCGAAGTTGGGGGATTTCGGCATTGCCGGGAAGGTCGTCGAAGTGCGTCCTGGCCCGGTGATCACGACCTTCGACATCGAGCCCGCCCCGGGGGTGAAGGTGAACCGGATCGTCAGCCTCGGCGACGACCTCGCGATGGCGCTCCGCGTGCCGGGCGTGCGCATCCTCGCGCCGGTGCCCGGCAAAGCCGTGGTGGGCATCGAGGTCGCGAACCCGAAGCGCGACGAAGTGGTGTTGCGCGAGCTGGTCGAGGCCGACGACTTCCAGCACTCGTCCTCCGTCCTCGCGGTGGCGCTGGGCAAGGACACGGCCGGACAGAGCGTGATCGGCGACCTGGCCAAGATGCCCCACCTGATGATCGCCGGCGCCACCGGCAGCGGAAAGTCGGTGGCCATCAATGCGATGATCATGAGCATCCTCTACAAGGCGCCGCCGCGTGAAGTGCGGTTCGTGATGATCGACCTGAAGATGCTCGAGCTGTCTGTCTACGAGGACATCCCGCACCTGCTGGTGCCGGTGGTCACCGATCCGAAACAGGCGGTGTACGTGCTGAACAACATCGTCGAGCTGATGGAAGAGCGGTACCGGACGATGAAGCGCCACGGCGTGCGCAACATCGACGGGTACAACCGCATGGTCGATCAAGAGCGCGCCGAGGAGCCGCCGGGCAAGGTGATCGAGCTCCGCGAGGCGGTCGAGAACGCGGCCGACGACGAAGAGGTCGTCACCCCCGCTGCACTCCCCGAGCGGCTGCCGAAGGTGGTGGTGATCGTCGACGAGCTGGCCGACCTGATCATGACCATGGGGCGTAAGGTCGAAGAGCCGATCACCCGACTGGCCCAAAAGGCGCGCGCCGCCGGAATCCACCTGATCGTCGCCACGCAGCGCCCTTCGGTGGACGTCATCACCGGACTGATCAAGGCGAACTTTCCCGCTCGCATTTCCTTTCAGGTCACCGCGCGAGTGGACTCGCGGACCATTTTGGATCACATCGGAGCCGAGCGGCTGCTCGGGCGCGGCGACATGCTGTATCTCCCGCCAGGGAGCGCGCGGCTGCAGCGCCTACACGGCCCGCTCGTGACCGAAGAAGAAATCCACCGGCTGGTCGCGTTCATCAAGAAGCAGGGAAAACCGCAGTACGCGTTCGACTTGCTGGAAGCGCCCGAAGACGAAGATGAGCCGGGAGCGGAGGACGAGCTGAGCGACGAGCTCTACGATCAGGCGGTCCAGCTCGTGACCAGCAGCCGGCAGGCATCGATTTCCTGGGTGCAACGCCGCCTGCGGGTTGGCTACAACCGCGCGGCGCGTATGATCGAACGCATGGAGCGCGACGGTGTGATCTCGGCCAGCGAAGGTGGCCGGCCGCGCGAGGTCTTGGCCCCGCCGGCCCCCGACCGCTAACAGCGCGGATTGTCTCGCGACGATGTTTTCGATGTGGCGCGTAGCGCTTTGCACGTGGCTTGCGGTCTGGGCCAGTCTTTTTGGTGGCGCCGCGAATGCGGCCGACCACGTCATCGATAAGGTGCAAGCCCGCTACGACGCGACCCGCGATTTCACCGCCGACGTGCGGCAAGAGCTCTCGATCGCGAGCGCCGGGAAGACGATGGTCGCCAACGGCACGCTGGTATTCGAAAAGCCTGGAAAGATGCGGTGGACTCTCAGCGAGGGAATGAACCAGGTGATCGTCGCCGACGGCACCACGCTCTGGTTCTACGAACCCGAGGAACGCCAGGTGCTCAAAGCGCCGTTCCGAGGCGCCTTTCGATCCACGACCCCGATTTCATTTCTCACCGGGGTCGGACGGCTCCGCGATGACTTCGACATCACCGTGGAGGGCGCCGATGCCGACGGGCAGCACTTGACGCTGCGACCGCGCAGCGGCGCCGACGACCTGGGGACGCTGCGTTTGACCGTCGACCCCGCCTCTTACGACATCGTAGGAGCGGAGGTGACCGATCCGATGGGCAACGTCACGCGCTTGCGATTTTCCGGAATGCGGCGCAACGTCGACCCAGCCGACGAGGCATTTCGGTTCGAGGTCCCGCCGGGCGTCGACGTGGTCGAAGCGCCGATAGGAAACTGACCGCTGCTACTGAGGCCGCTATGCCGTCGTTCGACGTCGTTTCACAGGTGGACCTGCAAGAGGTCGACAACGCGGTCAATCAGACGCGGAAAGAAGTCGCGCAGCGCTACGACTTCAAGGACACCCGCACCGAGGTCACGCTGGACAAGACCGAGATACGCATCAACTCCAGCGACGAGTTCAAGGTCCGGGCCGCGGTGGAGGTATTCCAGGGAAAAGCGGCCAAGCGGCAGATTGCACTCAAGTCCTTCGTCTATGGCGCCATAGAGCCCGCCGGGGGCGGCCGCGCAAAACAGACCATCACCGTCCAGCAGGGCATCGCCAGCGACAAGGCGCGCGAGATCGTCAAGGCGATCAAAGACGCCAAGCTGAAGGTGCAAGCGCAAATCCAGGCCGATCAGGTCCGCGTCAGCGGCAAACACCGGGACGATCTGCAACACGTTATCCGGCTGCTGCGCGAACGCGATCTGGACCTCCCGCTGCAGTTCATCAACTTCCGCGACTGACCGCTGCCCGGCACAGAGGCCGCTCCATGCGCGCCCCGCGTACGCGCTGGGGCGTCGTGTCGATGCCCGCGCTTCATCCAACGCCGGAGTTCGCGTCAGCTGTTGCGGTCGACCGCCGGCCGACGGCGGAACTCGCGGACTCCGACTCCTCGCGGGCGTCGCGATATCAAGCTACGGCTGGCTCCGGTTGCTCCGGCCGGCTCGCGGACTCGAAGACGTTCCACGAGTCGCGGTACGGAGCGTATCGGCCGCGATAGGCTTTCTCGCCCGCGCCGTGAAGGCTGAACGTGGGTCCGGACACCGCGCGGGCTGGAATGATGAAGACCTCGTCTGTGCCGCCGCGCCGCTTGGCGATGCAGACGAACACGTCGCAGTAATTGCGATCCCAGCGCCCGTGACGGTGAAAGTTGAAGCTCCAGCTCTTGTAGTTATAGGTGTAGCGCTTGCCGCCAACCGTCACCGTGTGGACGTAACGGCCTGGAAAGGCGACTCGCAAAGCCACGCGAATCTCGCGATTTACGAGCAGGTCGTAGCCCTTGGCGCGCGGCACATCCTCAACGCTCAGTCCCATGGATGCGAGCTTGGCGGCGACTGCCGCACGGGCCTTGTAGTGCTTCGACTGGCGATTCATCAGCGGTTTCAAGGCGGGCTACCGCCCTGAGTCCACCGCCGTGAATCACCCCCTCCCCAATCAGGGACGCCCCCCGCAAAAGGTAATACTGCGCGATGAATTATTGCGCAAGGCTTTCTTTTCACCGTTCCCGCCGGAGGTGCATCATTGACAGTACTACAGGTCATGTCTAAGCTGCGGCCCCCGCGTAAACGGGAAGGAGCCAATGCGAAAGACAATTCTCAAGAACGCAAAGCAACTGCTCCTCGACATGAAGCGACAAGTGCTTCGGGAAATCCACGAGGACCTCAAGCATGGTCGAGAGGGCGCCAAAGACGAAGGCATGGACACCTACGACTTGGCCAGCGAGGAGCGCGACCGCGAGATCAACTTCATCCTGAGCGACCGCGAGCGCGAGAAATTGCAGGCGATCGAAGAAGCGCTGGAGCGGATCGAAGAGGGCACCTACGGAATTTGCGAAAGCTGCGAGTCGGAGATCGCCCCCGGCCGGCTCGAAGCAATGCCTTTCAGCCGATTGTGCGTGAGCTGCCAGGCTGAGCGCGAGAAGGAAGCGAAGCAGCAGCGCCGATTCGACGACGAGCGGGCTTATCGGCGGCTCGCGACCGCTGACGTCGACGAAGAGAACACTTGAGGCACCGCAGGGCGCGGCCGTGCTGCGTCCCTGCGGGCTCACCCCGGCGACGCCGAGAAATCGCGTGCTCCTCGGTAAAGTCGGTAAAGATGGAGCGGGTCTGCGTGTGCCGGCACGGCGCGGCTTTGTCGCGTTTGCCCGTCCGAGGCGCAGGGTGGGTTCCACCCCCGGATAGGGCTGTGGTACAGCCCAACCGGTGACCCGCGGCTATCTCTCGGAGATATTCGTCTCGTTTCAGGGAGAGGGCGCGCACGTCGGCCGTCGCCAGCTGTTCGTGCGACTCGCCGGTTGCAACCTGCGCTGTACGTACTGCGACACTCCCGACAGCCTGCAGCACACCCCCACGTATCGGGTATTCGGGCCCGCTGGCGCGTTCCGGACCGAGGCGAATCCGGTGACCCCGGATACTGCCCTCGCCCAGGCCCTGTCGGTGCTGGATGGCGATGCCGTTGACGGCATGGCAATCACCGGCGGCGAGCCGCTGACCCAGCCTGGTTTTCTTGCTGAGCTGTTGGCGGACGAGCGCCTACCGCACCCGCGGCTGCTGGAGACCAACGGCATGCTCCCGCAGTCGCTCGCGGCGGTTTTGCCCCATGTCGACGTGGTCAGCATGGACATCAAGCTGCCGTCGAACTCGGGCGAACGGGCATTCTGGGATCAACACGAGCAGTTTCTTCGCCAGGTGCGCGGAAAAGCGTACGTCAAGGTGCTCGTGGATGCGGGCACGGCCATGGCCGATGTGAGTCGGGCCGCCAGCCTGGTGCGCGGCACAGCGCCCGAAGCGCCATTATTCTTACAGCCGATTACGGCAGCCGATGGCCAGGTCGGGATCACCGCCAGCGCTTTGAATGAGTTTTTCATCACCGCGCGGCGGTGCGTGCAGGATGTCCGGGTCGTGCCGCAGACCCACAAGATGCTCGCCATACTGTGAGTGCGAGCAAACCCCACCGCGTTACGCTGATCCCAGGTGACGGCGTCGGACCGGAGGTGATCGGCGCCGCCACTCGGGTGGTCGAGGCCACCGGAGTGCCCATCGCATGGGACCCGCAGGTCGCCGGCTTGGCAGCGGTGCAGAAATTTGGCGATCCGATACCCGAGCCGTTGATACGTTCGATCCGCCGCAATCGGGTTGCTCTGAAGGGTCCGCTCGAGACCCAAGTCGGGAAGGGCTTCCGCAGTGTGAACGTCGCGCTGCGCAAGAGGTTCGACCTGTACGCTAATTTGCGGCCGGTAAAGAATCTGAGCGGTGTCAAAGCCGCTTTCAGCGGTGTCGACCTCATCGTGATTCGCGAGAACACCGAGGACGTGTACGCCGGCATCGAGCACCAGATCGCACCGGGTGTAGTCGAGGCCGTAAAGGTCATCACCGCGCGAGCCTCGCGGCGGATCGCCCGGTTCGCCTTCGAACACGCGATCAAGTGCGGCCGTCGCCGCATCACAGCCATCCACAAGGCCAACATCATGAAGCTGGCGGATGGGCTGTTCCTTTCATGTGCCCGGCAGGTCGCGAAGCGATACCCCAGCATCCGGTACGATGAAATGATCGTCGACAATGCCTGTATGCAGCTCGTGCTACGCCCGGGCGAGTTCGACGTGCTGTTGCTTGAGAACTTGTACGGCGACATTGTGTCCGACCTGTGCGCGGGGCTGGTCGGTGGTCTGGGCGTCGTGCCCGGCGCTAATCTCGGCAACAAGGTGGCGATTTTCGAGGCGGTACACGGCACCGCACCCGATATCGCCGGGAAGAATGTCGCGAACCCAATAGCGGCTACGCTGTCCGCCGCGATGATGCTGGACCACCTGGGCGAGCAGGCGGCCGCACGGCGCGTACGCACCGCGCTCGAAGCGGTGATTCGGGAAGGCCAATGCCTGACCCGCGATCTGGGTGGGAATGCGTCGACGACAGACATGGCGGAAGCGATCTGCCGGGCGCTGCAACAACTGAACAGCAATTCAGCGGCTATTTCGCCAGTTCGACTCAGCTCGTAGACAGGCTTACAGCCCGCCTGCGACGCGGGGTAAGTGACGAACTTGCCGACTGTTTTGGGCTTGATCACGAAATACGGTGTGCAGGAGAATCTCGTTGACAGCGTTGGCACGGATGATGTATCCAGCAGTTATCTCGTTATAAAATGCTGGTGCGCGGCAAACCTTAGGGGGGGATGCCGCGGAGTTTCGAAGTGATACCGTTACATTCCTTGTCCAGGAAGGACGCCAACGCGCTCGCCCTCGATTACGGGCTGCCAAAAGTCCTGGGCATTCGCGCGGTTGTCGAAGTATCCGGAAACGCGAACATTCTCGAGACTGTCCGCGGGAAGTTCGTCGTCAAGGTCGACGAGCTGAAGAGCGAGATCGAGATCAAGCGCGAGCTCGATTTGGTCATTTTCCTCCGCAAGCACGGGTTTCCATGCCCAGCGCTGCTGGCGGATCGGCGCGGCCGGTACTGTCGCGATTGGGAGGGCAAGCAGCTCTCGGTGTACCGACACCTCGACGGTCACCCGGTGAGCCCCGAGCACCTCAAGCTGGTCCAGCTGGAGAATGTCGGACGCATTATGGCCGACCTCCACCTCGTGACCAAGGCGTACAAGAAAGGCGCTGACACCCGGTTCAGTTTCGAGCGCGTGGCGGAGATCTACGCCGGGGTTCGCGGGCGGCTGCCGCATTACCTGAAGAAGATCGTCCGCACGCTCGATGAAGAAGTCGAGTACTTGCAGAATTATCTCGAAAACAAACTGCCGAAGGGCATCATCCACGGCGAGGTCGCGGGCGAGAACCTCATCTTCAAGGGCGAAAAGGTGGTGGCGGTTCTCGACTTCGAGGCTGCCGGTCGAGGGAAGTTCATCTTCGACCTGGCCACGGCCGTGAATGCCCTCTGTTTCGCCAACGGCCATTACACGTTGAAGAAATTCGAATCACTGATCGCTGGCTACGAGACCTTGCGGACCCTGTCGCTCGCGGAGTGGGATGCCTTCCCCAACGAGCTGCGCTTCTCGGCCTTCCGCTCCACCGTCACCCGCCTGCGCGACTTCTTCATGCACCCAGTGGGCGAGCGCCCGCGAATCAACAAGGACTTCCAAGATTTCTACGAACGGCTTCTGATCCTTCGGCGCGAGAAGAACGGCGGCATGGAGACGATGTTGATGGCCATGGCGACCGGCTACGACTATCGCAAGTATCAGAAGGTCAAGGCCGTCGAGCGCCGCAGCCGCTAGTGCGCCGCCGTCTTGCCCGCGCCTAGTTGGCGCGTAGAATCCGGCGCGATGACTACCGATCGGTTGGCGGAGTACGTCCGCGGCATGCTCGCCGAGCTGGGAGAGGATCCCGTCCGAGAGGGCTTGCTGAAAACGCCGGAACGGGTGGCGCGCGCCTTGCGCTTTCTCACCAAGGGGTACGAGGAGGATCCGAAGACCGCGATCAACGGTGCCCTGTTCACCGAGGATTACTCGGAAATGATCGTGCTCAAGGATCTCGATTTTTTCTCCTTGTGCGAGCACCACATGCTGCCGTTCTTCGGCAAAGCGCACGTGGCGTACATTCCCACCCGTAAAATCGTTGGGATCAGCAAGCTGGCGCGCTTGGTGGAAGTGTACGCTCGCCGGCTTCAGGTGCAGGAGCGCATGACCGCACAGATCGCGAGCACCATCATGGACGAGCTCGAACCGCAGGGCGTCGGAGTGGTGTTGCACGCCGAGCATCTCTGCATGCGCATGCGCGGCGTGGAAAAGCAGAATTCGGTCGTCGTGACGAGCACGATGCTCGGGACGTTCCGCACTCACCAGGAGACGCGTCAGGAGTTCATGAGCCTGGCGGCAAACGGCAGGCGCTGAGGCGCGGCTGCGTTGACACTGAAAAACCGATCGGGTACGTCCTCGGGTTCTCACATCGTTGCTCCTGCACGACTGGCGCGGCGTGGAATAGACCACGGGGGAGTGCTGACCGGGCAGTAGGCCGACCGCCTGGGCCTCTGACTCAGGAGGAGTTCGCGGTGCTGCCCGCGTCGACTTCGTGAGGCTGTCGTGATCAAGCAATTATTGCTCGCCCCAGGTCCGTCCCAAGTGCCTTCACGGGTGCGCCTTGCCATGGCGCAACCGATGATCCACCACCGGACCCCTCAGTTCAGCGCGCTGTTCGGTGAAATACGCGCGCAACTTCAGACGCTGTTCCAAACCGAGCAGGACGTGCTCCTGTTGGCAGCCTCCGGCACGGGCGCCATGGAAGCCGCGGTGAACAACTGCTTCGCGCCGGGCGACGAGGTCATCGTGGTCAACGGCGGAAAGTTCGGCGAGCGGTGGCTCAAGCTGGCACAGATCTTCGGCCTACAGCCGATCGAGATCCGCGTCGAATGGGGGCGTGCCGTGCGGCCGGAACAAGTGGAGCGCGCGCTCTCCGAGCACCCGAATGCCAAAGGCATCCTCGTGCAGGCGAGCGAGACTTCGACCACCGTCGTGCACCCGATCAAGCCGCTTGCCGCGATCGCGCGCAATAGCGACGCCTTGCTCCTGGTCGACGGCATCACCGCCGTGGGCGTGTACGACATCCCGATGGACCGCTGGGGAATCGACGTCCTCATCACCGGTTCGCAAAAGGCGCTGATGCTGCCGCCCGGGTTGGCGATGATCGCGCTCAGTGCGCGCGCCTGGACGAGGGTCGAACGCGTGCGCCAGCCGCGCTTCTACTTCGATCTCGCGCGGGAGCGCGCCAATCAAACCAAGCACACCACCGCTTGGACGCCGGCGATCTCGCTCGTGATTGGCCTGCGCGAGGCGCTGAACATGATCGACGAAGAAGGACTGCCAAACGTCTTCGAGCGGCATGGGCGACTCGCGCGCGCGACACGCGCCGGCGCCGCGGCGCTCGGCTTGCGCGCCGTCGCGCCGGACAGCCCGAGCCCGGCGGTGACAGGCGTCTACGTGCCCGATGGCATCGACGGCGCAAAGCTGTTCGCCTATCTCCGCGACCGCATGCGGGTGGTATTCGCCGGCGGGCAGGACCACCTCAAAGGCAAGATTCTGCGCATCGCGCACCTCGGGTACATGGACAGCTTCGACGTCATTACCGGCATCGCCGCCGTGGAGATGGCGCTCAAGCGGTTCGGTCATCCGGTCGAGCTCGGCCGCGGCGTCGGGGCGGCTGAAGCCGAGCTGATGACCGCGCTGCCCGAGTGACGGGCTCCCGCATGGACAGCGTGCTAGTCGCTGACAAGCTCGCCCCGGAAGGAATGGCCGTGCTGAGCGACGCGGCGGCGAACAGCCAGCTGCGCGTGGACGAGCGCTTCGGCATGACGCCCGAGGAGCTCTGCCGAGTCATTCCGGCCTACGAAGCGGTGATCGTGCGGAGCGCCTCGACGGTGACCCGCGAAGTCATCGAAGCAGGCCGCAAGCTCCGCGTGATCGGACGCGCCGGCATCGGCGTGGACAACATCGACGTCGAGGCCGCCACGCGCCGCGGTATCGCGGTGATCAACACTCCCGGCGGCAACAACGTCACCACCGCGGAGCACGCGATCAGTATGCTCCTGGCCCTCGCCCGGGCCATTCCACAAGCCACCGCCTCGATGAAGGCTGGCAAGTGGGAGAAATCGAAGTTCACCGGCTCGGAGGTGTACAACAAGCTGCTCGGGATCGTCGGCATCGGCAACATCGGGCGCCTGGTCGCCGCGCGCGCCCAGGGCTTGATGATGCGGGTGGTCGCGTACGATCCGTTTCTCACCGAAGAGAAAGCGCGGGAGCTGGGCGTGGAGCTCGTCGGGCTCGATGCGCTGTTGCGCCGTGCCGACTTCGTTTCGATTCACACGCCCCTGTTGCCGGAAACGCGGCATCTCATCGATGCTGAGGCGTTGGCAAAGATGAAGCCCACGGCGTTGCTGGTGAACTGCGCGCGCGGTGGCATCGTCGACGAAGTGGCCCTCGCCAACGCGTTGCGCGGGAAGCGGCTCGCCGGCGCGGCCCTCGACGTCTTCGAGCAGGAACCCGTGCCCGCCGACCATCCACTCCTCGCCTTGGACAACGTCATCTGCACGCCGCACCTCGGTGCGGCCACCCGCGAGGCGCAGGTCGCGGTATCGGTCGGCATAGCCGAGCAGATCGTCGACTTTCTCGTGCACAATGTCACCCGCAGCGCGGTGAACGTGCCGTCGATCAGCGCCGAACAGCTCGAGCTGTTGCGACCGTATCTCCAACTCGGGGAACGCCTCGGCAGCTTACAGGCCCAGCTCCTGGCCGAGGCGCCGAAGGAGCTCACGGTCGATTACGCCGGGGAGATCGCCGCCGCGGACGTCCAATCCGTGACGGTTGCCGTATTGAAGGGGCTCCTCGGGAGGTTGCTGGAGACCAGCGTCGTCAATTTCGTCAACGCGCGCGAGCTGGCGAAAGAACGCGGCATCAAGGTGATCGAGGCCAAGAGCACGCAGCCGAAGGGCTTTACGAACTCGCTGAACGTGCGCGTCCGCACCGCGCACAAGACGAGCGAGGCCTCCGGCGCGGTGTTCGGGCCGGACGTGATCCGCCTCGTGAAGATCAACGGCTATTACCTCGAAGCCGTACCCGACGGCTTCATCCTGATGCTGAACAACCGCGACGTGCCGGGCGTGGTGGGCAGCGTCGGCATGCTGCTCGGCGAGGCGCGCATCAACATCGCCGGGTTGCAACTCGGACGCGAGAAGATCGGCGGGATGGCGCTGTCACTCGTGCACGTCGACGAGCGGATCCCGCCCGAAGTCATGGAGCGCCTGCGGCAGCTGCCGAACATCGTGTCGGCAGAGCTGCTGGAGCTCTAGGAAGGCGACGAGGAGTCAACATGCCATCGGTGGTCGGCATCGGCGTACAATGGGGCGACGAGGGCAAAGGGAAGATCGTCGACATCCTGGCCGAACACGCCGATATCGTCGTGCGATTCCAGGGCGGCAGCAACGCGGGCCACACGCTGGTCGTGAACGACGAGAAGACCGTGCTGCACCAGGTGCCCTCGGGAGTCCTGCACGACGGCAAGGTGTGCGTGATCGGCAACGGCGTGGTGGTCGACCCGGTGGCGCTGCTCGATGAGATGGACGCGTTGCGCAAGCGGGGCTACCTCGCCGATGAGAGTCTGCTGAAGATCGCCGACCGCGCGCATATGATCATGCCGTATCACCGCGCCATCGATCAGGCGCGCGAGCGCCTGCGCGGCGAGGGGCGCATCGGCACGACGGGGCGCGGCATCGGCCCCACGTACGAAGACAAGATGGCGCGCATCGGATTGCGCTTCGCCGATTTTCTCGACCACACGACGTTCGCCGACGCGCTCCGCGCCGTGCTCGAAGAAAAGAACACCTATCTGCGCACGATCCTCGGCGAACAGGCTCTCGACTTCACACGCATCTCCGATCAGTACGCGCGCCTGCGCGAGCGCCTCGCGGCCCATGTGGTGGATGCGAGCATCTACCTGGACCGCGCGCTCGCCGCGGGCCGGCGCGTGCTCTTCGAAGGCGCGCAGGGCACGATGCTCGACGTCGATCACGGGACGTATCCGTTCGTCACGTCCTCGAACACGATCGCGGCGGCGGCGTGTACGGGCGGCGGCATCGCCCCGAGCCGCATCGGGACGGTGGTCGGCATCACCAAGGCGTACACGACGCGCGTCGGCGGCGGACCCTTTCCCACCGAGCTGCTCGACGAGCTCGGCAAGAAGCTGCAGCAGGACGGGGAGGAATTCGGCGCGACGACGGGGCGACCCCGTCGCTGCGGCTGGTTCGACGCCGTGGTCGCCCGCCACGCCGTGCGGCTCAACGGCCTCAACGGGTTGGCGGTGACCAAGCTCGACGTGCTCACGGGCCTCAAGACCCTGCGCGTGTGCGTCGCCTATGAGCTCGACGGTCGGCGGGCGGAAGACGTTCCCGCCAGCGTCGCCGCGTTCCACAGCGCGCGACCCATCTACGAGGATTTCCCGGGCTGGGATGAGCCGCTCTCGACGGCGCGCGGACTGGACGACCTGCCCACCAACGCACGCCGTTATCTCACCGCGATCGAGGAGCTCACGGGCACGCCCATCTTCATCGTGTCCGTCGGCGCGAGCCGGCAGGACACCATCATTTTGCGGCACGCGTTCGCGGCGTGACCGCGCAACGTCGATGATCGCGGCGCACCGGGGTCACCACCGGCGCGGTTGCGACTACCGTTTGCGCCGCAGGACCGCGAAGCAGGGCAACCCGAGCAGCCCGTTGGCGAGCACGATCGCGCTGGTCAGCAAGCCCACAGCAATTGCCGGGGCCGTGCCCACGCCGAGCTGGCCCAGCGTGATCCAGTAAGCGGCTTCGCGGACGCCGAAGCCGTTGAGGCTGAACGGCAGCATCGAGGCCGCATTCGCCAGCGGCGTGACGACCCAGAAAAACGTCAACGGCGGGTGCACGCCGACCGCCCGTCCCACGGCTACCTGGCAGCCGATCTGGAGGGCATGCACGGCGGCGGCGAAGAACAGCGACGCCATCAGCAGGCGGCGGTCGTGCCAGTACGGCGCGAGGCTGCGTTCGATGAGCAGCCGCCAGCGATGCGTCGGCGGCAGCAATCGCGCGGCGAGCCGCGGACCCGCCAGCCACGCGATCAGCGTCGTCGGCACCGCGAGCGCCGCGAGTCCGCGCAGCGCCACTGGCACCGGCAGGTCCCAGGCCAGCAACAGCCCGGCGCTGCTCACCCACACCAGCGCCACGAACCCGATCGACCGGTGCGCGAGCACGGTGGTCAGCGCCAGCGCCCGCCGGTCTCCGGCGCCGAGCAGGAGCGCGCGGCCGACATCGCCCGTGACCGTGCCTGGACCGAACAGATTCAGATACATGCCGGCGAAATAATACGCGATGATCCGGAGCGGCGGTTCGTCGAAGCCCACCGCGCGCGTCAGCAGCCACCACCGGTAGCCGCTCACGAGTTGCGCCACGCAGTAGATCGCCCACGCGAGGAGGACCCAACGGAGGTCCGCCGTGGCGAGCGCCGCCCTCATGTCGCGCCAGTCGGTTCCCCAGAGCAGCGCGCCGAGCAGCAAGGCGCTGACGGCAAGCTTCACCCAGGGCGACGACCACAGCGGGCGCCGCTGAGCCACGGGTCTCACCACCCGAGCGCCTGACCGCCCTTGCGCATGTCGGCGGCGCCATCGAGCCCGCCGTCCGGCGCGCGCAGCACGACCTGCACGGCTGCGGCGGCGCGCGCAGCCGCGAGCTCGTGACCGAGTCGCGCCAGCGCTGCGCGAGTGCCGCGATCGATACCGTCTTCCAGCATCAGCGCGTGCGGCAGCCATTGATGGTGCAATCGCGGCGCCTCAACCGCTGCCGCTGCGTCGCGGCCGAAGACGAGCGCATTCAGCAACGCCTGCAGGGTTGCCGTAATGATGAGCGGTCCGCCCGACCCTCCGGCGACGGCTCGGACTTGCCCGTGGCGGGTGACGATCGTGGGCGTCATGCTGCTGAGCGGGCGCTTGCCGGGCCCGACCGCGTTCGCTTCGGAGCCCACCAGACCATAGACGTTCGGCACGGCCGGCTGAGCCGCGAAATCATCCATCGTGTTGTTCAGGATGACGCCGGTTCCCTTCGCTACCACCATCGAGCCGAACGAGGTGTTGATGCTCGTCGTGCACGCCACCGCGTTGCCGGTCCCGTCCACCACCGAGAGGTGCGCGGTCCCCGCATCGGCGGGCGCCGCCGTCGGCGGCGCATACCACTCCGGTGGGAACGTGCGGGCGGCGCTGATGCGTTGCCGCAGCCGCTGTCCGCGCGACCGCGCCAGCAGAGCGGCGAGCGGGATGTCGACCGCGTCGGGGTCGCCGTAGAAACGCGCGCGGTCGGCGAAACCGAACTGCAACGCCTCGGCCAGGAGGTGCAGATAGGTCGGCGAATTGTGCTCGAGCGCGCGCAGGTCGTCGCGGCGCAGCTGATTGAGCACGGTGATCATCACGCCACCTCCCGAGCTGGGCGGGGGCATGCCGTAAAAGTCGTAGCCGTCGAAATCGGTGACCAGCGGACGCCGCCAGACGCTGCGGTACTCGCGCAGATCCCGCTCGGTCATGATCCCGCCGGCGGCGGTGACGCTGGCGACGATCGCGTTCGCGATCGGCCCTTCGTAGAACTCCGCGGGACCGCGGGCCGCGATGGCCTCCAAGGTCGCGGCCAGCTCAGGTTGGCGCAGCGTATCGCCAACGGCCAGCGGGCGGCCGTCCGGGTGGAGGAGGATGCGCGCCAGCTCGGGCCACTGGCGGATGGCCTCGGCGTGCCCGGCGATGGCTTCGGCGAGATGCGCTTCGACCGCGAAGCCGTCGCGCGCATACGCGATGGCGGGCGCGGCGATTTCGGCGAACGAGCGGCTGCCGTAGCGCTCGAGCGCGGCGAACAGCCCCGCGATCTCGCCTGGCACGGCCACTGCCAACCCGCCGCGCAGGCTGAGCTCGGGTACGGCCTTGCCGTCGCGCACGAATAGATCCCGCCGCGCTGCCGCCGGTGCGCGCTCGCGATAGTCGAGCGCTGCCACGCGCTGTGTGGCGCGCTTGAAGATCAACATGAACCCGCCGCCGCCGATCCCGCACGACGTCGGATTCACGACGCCGGTCGCGAGCGCGGTCGCCGCCGCCGCGTCGACCGCATTGCCGCCGCGCCGCAGGATCTGGAGCCCCGCTTCCGCAGCGAGGCGGTGCTCGGCGGCGACCATCCCGTGCTGCGCGCCCGCGAGCGCGCTCGACGGCGCTGCGACCAGCAACGCCCCGAGGAGCGCGGTGAGCATACGGGACGATGGCGAACCGCACCGGCGAGCCGCGCGGGCGAGAGCGCGCTGCGGCGCGCACCCTGGCTGCGGGCGGTGCGCGCGCGGCCGGGCTCCTCCGAGCGCGGCGCGGGTGCGCGTCAACACGTCAGGACATCCGCGCCTCAGCACGTCAGCCCTCACGGGCCTGAGCACGTCCGCGTCTCAGGTTCTCCACTGTCCGGCACGCATCAACCGTCGATTTCTAGACAGTCCTGCAGAGCCCAGCAAGCGCCGATGGCGCAGCGTGCGTTTCGCGGGTTGGCCGCGTGTGATATCCGTGCCTACCGTGGCTACGCGTGTGCATTCGGCGCCCGTATCGGCGGAAGAGTTCGGAGAGAAGGAATTCTATCTTGACGAGTTTCACGCCCGCACCCTCTGTATCGCGGTGCCGTTGGAGGAATGCGATCAGCCCGGCGGCTTCGAGGCGCTCGGCGGTGTGCTGCGCGATCTGATCGCCAACGAGACGCGCGTGATCGCGCTCATCGGCGTGCCGGCCAGTCGCGACCTCGGCGCCGAGCTGAAGCGCGTGCGCGGGCGCTTGCAGCGCCGGGTGCTGGCCGGCGACGCGGCGCGGCGATTCCCGCTGGTGAACGGGCGCCGCAGCGCGGCGGAGTCCTTCACCGATCTCAGCCTCGCGCTGACCGAGCAGCCGGCCGACACCGCCCTGACCGCGGCGTGGGTGATCTTGCGCAACCGGCCGCTGCTGGTCGGGGTGATCGAGGAAGACCGTCTCGTCGACGTCGCCCGATTGATCGCCGGCCGGTTGCGGGTCCACAAGCTCGTGGTGGTGCAACCCGAGGCCGGTGTGCGCGCGCCCGGCGGCGCACCGATCTCGTTCATGGACGATGACTCGCTCGCCGCGATGCTGCAGCCCGGCGAGGCGGAGTGGGCCGGCCTGGCGGAGCGGCGCGCCACGTTCGATGCGGTGCGCGCGGCGCTGCGCGCCGGCGTGCGCTCGGTGAACCTCTGCGCGCTCGACGGGCTGGCGCACGAGCTGTTCACGTACGAAGGCTCGGGCACGCTGTTCACGCTCGCCGACTACTGCCGCATCGAACGGCTCGGCATCGACGACTTCGAGGAAGTGGAGCGGCTGATCGCGCGCGGCCAGCGCGATGGCTTTCTGAAGCCGCGGTCGTCGGCGGAAGTTGCGCGCATCCTGTTGAGCGGCTTTGGCGCGGAGATCGGCGCCCATCACTTCGCCGGCGTCTGTGGGCTCGAGGTCGAGGCGTACCGCGCCGAGCACGTCGGTGAGATCGTGGGGCTATACACGATCACGCGTTTCAAAGGCGAGGGGGTTGGCGGCCGACTGATCGCGCGCGCGCTCGACGAGGCGCGAGCACTCGGGCTGCACTACGTGTTCGCCTGCACACTCGACCCGCGCGCGGAAGCCTTCTTCACCCGCCATGGGTTCCGGCGCGTCACGCCGGCGGACGTGCCGGCGCCGAAATGGGTGGGGTATGACTGCCAGCGCAAAGCCCGCATCCGGGTGCTGCGGCACGATCTCGCGCCGGCGAACGCCGCGGTGGCGGGGCGCGATGTCCGCGCCCGCTGACGGCCGCGAGCGGGGCGAGTGACCCCGCCTACCGTGCGGAACTGACGTGCTGTCGCGCGCCCGAACGCTTGGCCTCGTTCTCATCGGTGTCGGGCTCGCGGTGCTGGTGAGCTTCACGGCCGTCGCCGTGCAGGGTGTCGGAGACTTTCGCGGTGCCCAACTGGCCCACGACCGCAACCCCGGACACGCGATGTACGACCTGCAGTTCTTCATCGCCACCACCCGCATGGGCTTTCTGCTGTTCGGCGCCGCCGCTGGTGGGCTCTTGGCGCTGAATGGATGGACCCTTGCGCTGCTCGGGCGTCTCGCTGAGGCGCGCGAAACGGCCGGGGGTTCCCGCGATCGGGAAGGCTTATCCAGCTGAGACCCCTACCGCGTCGAGCGGTTGATGTTCGCCATTTCTTCGCCTACCCTGGACGGCCTACAGGAGGCCGACATGCAGGCGAAAGCGGAGACGTGGGAGCTCGAGTCGGTAGTCAGCATTCCTCTCCTCGGCGAAGTCGCCGCCGGTGAGCCGCTCGAGATGTTCACCGTCGAGGACACCCTCGACGTGCCGGAGTCACTATGGCGCGGCCGGAAGGTCTTCGCGCTGCGCGTGCGCGGGCAGTCGATGATCGACGCGGGTGTCCGCGACGGCGACTACCTCATCGTCGAGCCGGCGGCGGCTGCCGACGACGGGCGCACCGTCGTGGCCGACATCGACGGCCGCGTGACGGTCAAGAAGCTGTTCCGCGCCGCCGGCGGACAGGTGCGATTACAACCCGCGAATCCGGAAATGCTGCCGCTGATCGTCGGAGCCGATCGGCTGTGTATCCGGGGCGTGGTCGTCGGCGTGCTGCGCAAGTACGGCTTCAAACCCGCGCCGCCAGCCCCGCGGCGCAGCCGATCCGCCCCTGCCGCAACGGCGCGCCCGGCGCGACCGCCGGCCGCGGCGGGCGACACGCTCGATCTCACGCTGAATGCAATCGACGCCCAGCTCGAGCGCTGGCGGACGCTCGGCGAGATGCGTCCCGCGGCTACTCGGCGTGAAGGCGCGCAACTCGCGCAACTCGGGCGCGACCTGCAGGCCCTCCGCGATTGGTACGCACGCACCACCAAGCCCGTCTTGCGGCGCGCCCTTCTCGCCGACGCGAACCGCATCATCCGGCGCATGCAGCGGCATGCGGCGAGCCGCGGCATGGGCCGCATCGAGGATCTGCCCGCGCTATGAAGCGCGGCGCGGCTTGTCGCTCAATACCGCTTCGCATAGGGTCCGCGCCCATGGGCAAGTTGGCGGGGCGCAAAGCCCTAGTGACCGGTGGCTCGCGCGGCATCGGCCGCGGCATTGCCATCGAGCTCGCGCGCGAGGGAGCCGACGTCGCGATCAACTACCGGCGTGACGAGGCCGCGGCGCGTGCCGCGGTGGACGAGATCGAACGGCTCGGGCGGCACGCATTGGCGCTGGCCGGCGACGTCAGCGAGTGGCCCGCCGTCGAGCGCATGGTCGGCGCAACCGTCGAGGGCCTAGGCGGGCTGGACATCGTGGTGCCGAACTCGGGCGTGGCTTCGCGTCCGCAATCCGTCCGCGAGATGGATGTGGAGCACTGGCACCGCGTGCTCTCGGTGGATCTCCACGGCGCGTTCTACACCTGCAAGGCGGCGGCGAGGCACTTGGTTGCGCAGCGCCGCGGCGCTATCATCCTCGTATCGTCGATCGGTGCCGACCTCTGCCAGCCGTTTGGCGCACCCTACTATGTGGCCAAAGCGGGCGTGAACGCACTGATGAAATGCCTCGCCAAGGAATGCGCACCGGCGGGCGTGCGGGTGAACTGCATCGCTCCGGGCCTGGTCGAGACCGACATGGGTCAGCGCGTGATCCAGTACTACGGCGAGGCATTGATCGACGCGATTCCGCTCGGCCGCGCCGGGCGGCCGGAGGACATCGGCCGGGCGGCCGTGTATTTGGCGAGCGACGACGCAAGCTTCGTGACCGGCAAGGTGCTGCGCGTCGATGGCGGCCAGTGGATGTGAGCCGGGGATCGGCGCCATGCACCGCGAGCTGAACGTCCGTACGCGCCAGCGGCTCGAAGTGATCGATCTGACGGGGGAGGTCGCCCGCGTGGTTGCCGAAGCCGATGACGGTGCGGAGCTCTGTACGGTCTACGTGCCGCACGCCACCGCGGCGGTGGTGATCAACGAGAACGACGATCCGAACTTGTGCGACGATCTCCTCGACGCGCTCGAACGCCTCGTTCCGGCCGGCCAATGGCGCCACGATCGCGTCGACGGCAACGGCGCGGCACACATCAAGGCCGCGATGCTCGGGCCCAGTGAGACGGTGCCCGTGCGCGACGGCCGGCTGGCGCTCGGCACCTGGCAGGCGATCATGCTCGTCGAGCTCGACGGGCCACGCCAGCGGCGCGTGATAGTCACCGTCCGCTGACCGCCAGCGCACCGACCGGCGCGAGCGAACTCAGCGCGCAGTGGTCAGCACCGCGGGCCGGTCATCGATGGCCGCCGCCTCGATGCGCACGTCGGGGTTTCCCGCCCGACCGAGGGCCGCGAACTCCACGATCAGCAGTGGCCCGCGCCGCGTCTTGATCGGCGGACCGCTCGCCACCGCGACCCGCAATCGGCCGGGGATGTCCGCATTCCAGCGCCGCATCGCGGTAGCGCCCGGCGCGCGCAGGCGCGCGTCGACCGGGGTGAAGCGATCGGGGTCGTAGCGCAGGTGCAGCTCGAGAGCCCTGAAGACATGTGGATCGCGGACATGCACCGGTACGCGCACGCGGCCCGCGCGCACCAACGGCTTGCCGAGCCGGACGCGCGGGGGCGGCCCCGCGGCCAGCGCCGACGCGCCCGGCGCCTGCCAGTTGCCCGTGCAGTCGCCGAACAGCACGGCGCGAAACGCCTCCGGCTCCGCGTCGCCGTCCAGCGGCTCGAACGCGATGCGCCCATTGCTGCACGACGTGCTGCTCACCACAGGTGAGATGCCCCGTCCTGTGCTCGGCTGCGGAAGGAAGAGCCACTCCGTGCCGCAGCGGGTTGCCACCGGCAAGCTCGGCACCGCGCCGACGCTGAACTGCAGAAGTTGGACGGCATCGAACGAGCTCACACTGCCATCGCCGGTGACATCACAGGCGAGCCGTTCATGTACGTCGAGCGCGCGCAGCTGTGCGACGTGTTGCAATACGTACGCTGCATCCAGCGGGGAAATGCCCGTTCCGACGTCGCCGTGTTTTTCGGGCACCAGGTTCCACCCGCCGGTCGGTACGGACGCGAAACTAAACTCGCCCGCCGCCGATGTGACCGCGTAGAGCGATGACGCCCCCGCGAGCCGCAGGGCGACGCCCGGAATCGCGCGATCGCCGGTGTAGTACAGGACGCGACCGGCAACCCGGTGCGCAGCGGGCGTCGGTGCAGCGGCCGTGGCGGTCGCCGTCGGCGTCGCCGTCCGCGCAGTCGAGGTGCGGGTGCCGGTTCGCGTGCGCGTCGGTGTCGGGGTGGCCGGGGCCAGAGACGGGGAGGGCGTGGATGTCGGCACTGGATAGACGAAGGAGACGGCGTCGATGTCATCCGCCCGCAGGCCGGCGCAGCGGCCGTCGAAATGGGCGGAGCCGTACATCGTCGCCGTCGTATCGGTCGAGTGGCCGAACCCGATGGCGTGGCCCAGCTCGTGCGTGGCGGTCTCCGAGACGTTGCACCGGTTCCACGGCCACCAACATCTCGACCAGCCGTTGTTGAACGTCACCTTGCCGAGCGTGATGCGCTGAAAGCTGGTGCCGTTGACGACCCGGCGCTCGGAGGAGGTGCAGAAGCCACCGATCGCGATCACCCCCGCGCAGTCGACGGGATCGCCGATCTCGTCGAACGGGTCGTTGAAGACGATGCGGTTAACGCCGGTGCACCCCTGGAACGCGACCGGGGCGCTCAAGTCTCCGCCGTCGACCAGGGTCAGCGCCGAGCTCGGGACGTCGCTCCATGCGGCCAGAGCGTCCTGGGCGGCGCCGCGCGACTCGGTCGCGCCGAGATCGTCATCGCCGCTCGCGTCGATCCGAAATGCGACCGGTTGTCCCTGATCTGGCTCGAACCAGCGCGAAGGAGAGCTGAGATACGTGAACGCGGCGCTCGCTTCGCGGTCCACGAGCTGCCGCATCTCCGCCGGCGCGCGCCGCGCCGGCCGCTGCCGCGCTGGCTTGTCCGCCCAGCTCGTGGCCGCGGCGCGGAGTGACTCGCGCAGCGCTTCGAGATCGTATTCCTCCGCTGCGGGTGCATCGACGAGCTCTCCGCGGTGCGCATCCCACACGGCCGCGCCCTCGCCGAGAGAGCGCACCGCGCGCGCGGTCCCGTCCGCCCGGGCACTGACGGAGAATTTGCCCATCGCCATCGCCGTCGTGCGCAGCGCGCCGTCCGCATCGGCCGAGAGGAACGCGAGCACGGTTTCGCCGACCCGATACTGGGGATTGCCAAAGACCCACTCGGTCGTCTTGCCGACGCGGCCGCCGGCTTCCCGCAGCACGAGCTCGCCATCCGGCAGCTCGCCGAACAGGATCTCTACCGGGTCCAGGTGCACGTACGTGCGAATGGTGCCGGTTGCGGGGTCGACGGCGGATTCGATCGCCGTCACCGTGCCGCGGACCGCGCCAACGGAAACCCGCGCGAGCTGGGTTTCGTCCATCATCGCAAACGTGGTCGCGCGCCCGGCGCGCGGCGCGCCGGGCACGAACAGGGTTAACGCGGCCACCACGAGCGCGACGGCAGCGAAATGCGTTCTCATGCTGCTGTACTTCCGAGCGAGTCGCATGCCATTCCGCCGAGCCGCGCATCGCGCGGTGCCGGTGCTGGCTGCGTCACAACTGCAACTCTCCGACGGGCCGCGGTGCCATTGCGCCGACCCATACCGCCTGTGCCTCTGCTCTCCCCGTGATCCGCAGCTCAGGGTTGTGCAATCCGCGTGGCGCGCTCTTCCAAGGTGCGTCGCAGCGCTTCCCGCAAGGCGTCCATCCAGCTCGGCGGTCGCGGCGTCGCAGTCGGCGTGAACGTGGGCGGCTGCGTATCCGTCGGGGTGCAAGTGGCACTGGCGATCGGTGACGGTGTGGACGTGCGCGAGGGAGTCTGCGTGCGCGACGGAGTGTGCGTGCGCGACGGAGTGTGCGTGCGGGACGGCGGTGCGGTGCGCGAGGGAGTCGCCGTGATGGAGGCGGTCGGCGTCAGGACTGGTGTGGGCGTGCGAGTGTGCGCGCGCGTACGCGTGGGGGTCAACGACCGCGTCGGCGTCCCTGTACGGCTCGGCGTCAATGTGCGGCTAGGAGTGGCGGTCCGGCTGGGGGTGCGGGTAACGGTGCCGGTCTGCGTAGGAGTCGACGTGTTGGGAGGTGTCAACGTCGCTGTGGGCGTCGCCGAAGGGGTGGGGGGAACGGGGTACACGAACTGTATTGCAGCGATATCGTCGGTGGCTAGGGCCGCGCAGCGCCCGTCGAAGTGCGCCATCGCCGCCATCGTGGCCATGGGATCGGCCGAGTGGCCGAGCCCGAGCGTGTGGCCGAGCTCGTGAGTGAGGATTTCCGCGAGATTGCACGGCGTCCAGATCGGGCAATCGCCCCATCCGTCGTTCAGCGTCACCTTACCGGTGATGATCCGCTTGTACGAGGTGCCGTGGACGAGCTGCGTTTCGCCGGAATTGCAGAAGCCACCGACGGCCAACACGCCGCGGCAGTTGCGCGGTTCGGTGAGCTCGCCGAACGGATCATTGAACACGATCCGGTTGTCGTCCGGGCATCCGGCGAATGGCGCCGGTGTGGCGTCGCCCGCGTGCTGCAGCGCCAGAGGCGAATCGGGAACCGCGCTCCACGCGGCGAGCGCATCCGCGACTGCTTGGTGCGAAGCCGTCGCGCCGAGCCTCGTATCGCCGAGCGCGTCGATGAAGAACCCGATCGGCTGCTGCGCATCGGGTTCGAACCAGCGGGAGAACGGATTCAGCAGGATGAATGACGCTCGCGGTTCCAGGCGCAAGCCGGCCAGGGTCGGACGCGCGCGCATGCCCGCTGGCGCCGGCGCGCCGCTCCGCTGGGCCCGGCGGATGCGTTCGCGCAGCCGGGAGAGCGCGATCCGCTCCTTGCCCGGTGCCGGCGCGCCCTCCGCATCCAGCGCGAGCGTGCCCCGACCGAGCTCGCGCACCGCGCTCGCACCGCCGAAACCATCGACTAGCGCGAACTTTCCCATCGCGAGCCCGTTCGTGCGCAACGTGCCGTCGGCGTTCGCACTCACGAAGACGATCACTCGTTCTCCGACGCGGTACTCGGGATTGCCGAACACCCACTCCTGCCGCCCGCCGATGCGGCCGCCGATCTCGCGCAGAATGAGCGGCCCGAGCTCGAGCGCGCCGAAGAGGACCTCTTCGACCTCGAGGGTGATGTAGGTGCTGATCGCGCCCGCACCGGGATGTGCCGCGGAGGCGATGCGCTCCACGCGCGCGCGCACCGCACCCACCGAGGTTTCGACCAGCTCACGCGTGCGCATCGGCACGACGGTGGTCGCGGAAGCGCCGTTGCCGAGCACGAGGGCGATCAGCAGGAGTGCGGCATGGATCGTCGCCACCCGCCGTCGGCGCTCATGCGGCGCTCTCAGAACTCGGGAAACGGCAGTGGCTCCTCTTCGTAGTACATGACGGCGACCACTTTCTTGCCGGTCTTGGGATCTTTCGTGATGCTGACGTTGGTGATGGTGTCACCTTTCCTGAAGGACAGAAACGATTGTTCCTTGCCCTGGTATTCTTGTGTGACGTCCCACTCCTTACCACTCATATTTCCCTTGTAGAGATCGAACAATTTTGGCGTCTCGTCCTCGGTCGCGAAGATGACGTTGTGGGCGCCGTTCGCGAGCTGCTGCACCGCGGTCACTTCGGAGCCTTCGGGCACGGGAATGTCCTCCGGAAAATCCACCGGAATCTCCGATTGATTCGGGGTGCCGATCGCGGTCGGCGCTTCGCGCGCCTCCGCTTCTCGGTGTGCGGTCTCGCCTTCCGCTCGGTCCGGCGCGGCGCGCGGGGTCGGCTTGATGGACCAGCCCGCTTTCCGCGACGCGGGGGTCGGCGGCACCTCGGGCGCATGGCCCCGACAGGTGCACGAGCCGAACGGTAAAAGGAGCAGGGCCACGAGGGCCAGAGGGATACGGCGGCGCATCATCAATCGCGGAACTCCTTCAACTCAACACCCGACTCTACACGGATCGCCACGAGCGGCAAACCGCCGCGGTTGGAAGTCCGCTGTCCAACTGTTACACGTGCAATGTTTCACCATGTCGAGCCGGTTTTGCGCGCAGTGCGGCGCGTCGCTGCTGCCGGGCGCCCGCTTCTGCACCGCTTGCGGCCGGCGCGCCACGGCGGCGGGCCGCGGGGGGGGAGGCTCCGAGCTCCTCGGCCGCTACGCGCCCGCGCTCGTCGTGGGCGCGGTGCTGATACTCGGCGCGTTGACGATCGGCCTCGCGGCGCGTTCGGCGGCGCCGCCGAACGTGCCGCCGCCGCGCACTCAGGCGAACGCACCGGGCATGCCCGCCGACCATCCCCCGCTCGAGGTCCCGCGGGACGTGCGCGAAGCGATTGCCAAGCTGGTGGCCAAAGCCAAGGCCAATCCGGAGGATCTCGCGGCGTGGCGGCAGCTCGGCTTCATCCAGTACCGGGCCGGGCAGATCGATCGCACGTATCTCGCCGACGCAGAGGCGACATACCAGCATCTGCTCGCGCGCGATCCGAAGGATCTGGACGCGCTGCGGGTGCTCGGAAACATCGCCTACGACCGCGATCAGCCGCAGCAGGCCATGTCGTTTTACCGCCGGTATCTGAGCGTCAAGCCCGATGATCTCGCGGTGCAAACCGACCTCGCCACCATGCTGCTGGCGAGCCGACAGGTGGATGCCGCGGTGCAGGGATACCGCGCGGTGTTGCAGACCGATCCCAATTTTTTCGAAGCGCAGTTCAATCTGGCGCTCGCCTATCGGACCGCCGGCGATGACGCGCAGGCGCTGGCGGCGCTGCGCCGGGCCCGCGATATCGCGACGGATGCGGATAGTCGCACGCGGGTCGAAACGCTGCTCGCGCATCTTGCCGGCACGCCGGTCCCAGGGGCTGCCGCACCCGCTTCGGGCGATCTGCGCACCGACGTAGAGGCCGTGTTTCGCGCCCACCCGATCGCCGGCCCGCGCGTCGATCGCATCGAATGGCCGTCGGCGACGTCGCTGCGCGTCGTCTTGCGCGAGTTCCCCATGCAGGGCATGCCGCAGCCGGTCCGCGAGACTTTCGTACGGCGGATTCGCAGCGGGTTGAGCGAGAGTAAGGCACGCCATCACGTGGACGACGCATTGCGCGTCGAGATCGTGGATGCGGGCAGTGGAGCGGTCATGGAGGTGATCACCGAATGAGTCCGACGTCAGCCCGGCACCCGGGCGCGCCCGGCGGGGTCCGCCGCGCAGGATGGGTGTGCGCGCGATGAGCGAGGCGCCGTACTACCTGCCTGTGGGCGATGAGGTCGCGATTTTCCAGTCGGCCTACGCCTGCCGGCTGCCGGTGTTGCTGAAGGGGCCGACGGGGTGCGGGAAGACGCGCTTCGTCGAGCACATGGCGCACCAGCTGCGCGGCGGCCAGGCCGGCGACGGCAACCTCATCACCGTGGCGTGTCATGAAGACTTGACCGGCAGCGACCTGGTCGGCCGCTATTTGATCAAGGGTGATGAGACCGTGTGGGTCGACGGACCGCTGACGCAAGCGGTGCGGTCCGGAGCGGTTTGTTATTTGGACGAGATCGTCGAAGCGCGCAAAGACACCACGGTGCTCATCCATCCGCTCACCGACCATCGGCGCATTCTGCCCATCGATAAGCGCGCCGAGATCATCGAGGCGCATCCCGACTTCCTGCTCGTGATGTCGTACAACCCCGGGTACCAAAGCGTGCTGAAGGACCTCAAGCACTCGAC
Organism: Binatia bacterium; assembly: GCA_050176585.1. Classification (GTDB taxonomy): domain Bacteria; phylum Desulfobacterota; class Binatia; order HRBIN30; family CADEER01; genus CAYYWP01. Next base: position 17,625 of record JBFXHX010000006.1, on the reverse strand, counting down.
CCGGCAGCGCTTCGTCACGATCGACTTCGACTACGCGCCGCGCGACAAAGAGGCACAGGTCATCTCGCACGAGAGCGGCACGCCGCTCGCGCTCGCCATGGATCTGGCCAAGCTGGGCGAGAAAGTCCGCCATCTGAAGACCAGCGGGCTCGAGGAAGGCGTCAGCACCCGCTTGCTCGTATACGCTGGCCAGCTCATTCAGCAGGGAGTGCCGCCGCGCCGCGCCTGCCAGGTGTCGGTGAGCAAGTCGCTGACCGACGACGTGGAGAGCCAGCGCGCGATCCACGAGCTGGTCTGCTCGATCTTCGGGAATTGAGCAGCCCGCGCGTGCGGTCGCGCGATCGATGCCGGGAGCGCCGTGATGAGCAGCGAGCGTAGCGTCTGGCTCGGCAGCCACCTGCGCGGCGCGCCGCATGGCGCCGATGCACACGCCGCGGCTGCGGCGCTCGGCAGCGCGGTGCACGCCGAGCTGCTCGCCGCGGGCGACCGGTTGGCCATCCACTCCACCGCCCTCGCGCAGCGCTTCTACCGCCGCGCGCCGGCGGTCTGGATCGCCTTCGGGGCCGACGGCTTCGCGCGGTGGTCGGCACTCGGCGAGGAGCTTGCCACGGGTGTGCCGCCGTGCCGGGAGGGCGCCATGACCTTCTTCGCGGTTGCGCCCCGAGCGTTCGGTGGCGGCGGGCTCGACACCGCGGGGGCGTGGTGCGCACTCGGCCGCGAGGTCGCGCGCGCCTCGCCGAAGCTCGGCGCGATCTTCTTTCGCACCACGGCGGGCCTGCTGCGCCGCCCCGGCGGGTTCCACCGCCTGCGGCGCTGGGTGGACGTCGGTCTCGCGTTGCACGCGCAGCGCGGTTGGCAGGGGGAATTCCTCGCCCAGGCGTATTTCAGCGCCGCCCCGCGCGCGATCACCATCCTCGATCCGTCGGCGTACCAGCTGTGGGCCGGGGCCGGTGCGGCGCTCTATCCGGCGATCAAGGAGCGCGATTTCTTCGGCCAGTTGCGGCGCGCCATCGGCACCTGGAGCGCGGAAGAGCAAATCCTGCTGTTGCGCACGGTGATCGCGCTGGCTGCGCCGTCGGGCAACGAGGCCCACGCCCTGTATCGCACGCTGCCCGATGCGCTGGCCCCGCTGTCGAGCGCGCTGCGCGGCGCGTTGTTGCGCGTTCTGCAGCGAACCGGGCAGCCGCTCATCGGCGCGATTGCCGACGTGGCGCCGGTCGCGGGCGTGCTGGTGCAGCGCGTACCCGCCGACAGCGCGCTCGATGCGCTCGCTCAGCTCGAGCGCCTCGTCGCGGCCTGCCCCGCGGCAGTCGTCGCAGCGCTGCGCGTGCTCCCGCGGCTGTACGAGGAAGCGTCCCCGATGCGGGTGCGCGAGTGGTTCGGCGCCGGGCTCGAGCTCGCGCAAGTCAATCCCGCTGCCGGTATGGCGTTCTTCGCGCTGGAATCGCGCACGAGCCTCAAAGTGCTGCGCGCCGCGCCCACGGCCGCCACCCTCGACGAGGCACAGGGACTGCTGCGCAAGTTCGTCCAGATGCTGAGTGGCGCGCCGGCGTCGATCCGCACGCTGGAAGACGTATGCCTGCGGCCGCCCCTGGAGGAGTTTCCGGGCGAGCAGGAGATCGCGCTCCCGATGCGCATCGATTGGTGTTCGGCCTACGAGGACAATCAGCGGCTGTACCGATTTCTCGCGGCGCAACTGGCCGGCAGGCGGGAGTTCGGCACCTACCCCGCTGAGCTGCACGGGCTCCCCGCCGATCCGGATGCGCCACCAGGCGGCGCCCTGTACCGCTACGTCACGGCTCCGGAGCGGCCGGACGGCTTCGAGGATCTGTTTCTGCTCGCGGAGGGAATGCGCATCCACCGCCGCATCTGCGCCGAGTACGACGGCCTCGCCGCCGACGGCGCATGGGTGGCCGCACGCGCACTGGAGCGCGCGCGGACGACCGCGGTTCCATCGCGGAGTCAGCGACTCGACGCCGCCTTTGCCGCTCTACTGGAGACACCGCCGAGCGGCCCGCGGCCGCGCTGGCTCGACGCGCAAGCGGTCGCGCTGATCGAGCGCGCTGTGGCGCCGCTCGCGGCGCTATCGGCCACGGTGGTGGACTCCGTGCGCGTCGCCGAGGCGCTGGTCGAGGCGCTGGCGCGCGAAGATGCCGGCAGTGGTGCCAGCCATCGCGGCGTCGACGCCTTCCGGCTCGAGGTGCTCGCCGCGGAGGCGCTGGTCGACCTCTACCCGGACGTGCACGGGGAGCCGTCCGCGCGTGTGGCTGCTCCGGTGACGCCGTCGGAAACGCCGGTGGGCGAACCTGGGAGCGCCGATCGGGATGCAGCCCTGCAGCTCGCCGGCGCGGACCGCGCGCAGGGCGGGGCGGTGCCGCTCTCGGCCGACGAGCTCCGCCGCCTGCTCGAGCGGGGGGCAGACCTGCAGATCGCCCAGGCCGACGGCGACGACGCGGAAGGGCTCGGCCTCTTCATCACCGACTTGAGCGGCAAGGTACCCAGAGAGCAGATCGAGGAACTGCGGCGGCTGCTCGGCCATGCCGACGGCACGCCGCGCCGCGCCCGCCGGTTTGCCGACGAGTCCGGAGGCGAGTCGTTCTTCGCGTACGACGAATGGGACTACCACATCGACGATTATCGCAGCCGATGGTGCAAGCTCTACGAGCTCGGCATCGAGGGTGACGGCGGAGAGTTCTTCAGCCGCGCCTTGGGCGATTACGCCAAGCTCATTCCCGACGTACGCCGGCAGTTTCAGCGCGTTCGGCCCGAGCTGTACCGCGTGATCCGCGGGTTGGAGGACGGCGAGGATTTCGACCTCAATGCCGCGGTCGCCGCCCGCATCGACCGGCGCGCGGGCCTCGCCCCGTCCAACCGGCTGTACGTCGCGCGGAAGCGCGAAGAGCGCGACGTCGCCACGTTGTTCCTGGTCGACATGAGCGCTTCCACCGACGAGCCGGTCGCGCCCGGCGCCGGGGGCCGGTCGCGTCGCATCATCGACGTGATCAAAGAGACGCTGGTGATCATGGGCGAGGCGCTCGAGGACATCGGCGATGCCTATGCGATTTATGGATTTTCCGGGCACGGCCGAGAGCGCGTCGAGGTCTACCGCGTGAAGTCCTTCGCTGAGGCGCTCACGCCGGCAGTCAAGGGGCGTATCGGCGGTATTGCGCCGAAACGCAGCACGCGCATGGGCCCCGCACTGCGGCATGCGGTCGAGAAGCTGAACGCGGTCACCGCGCGCATCAAGCATCTCTTCCTGCTGAGCGACGGCTTCCCGCAGGATTTCGATTACGGGCAGGACCGCCGCAGCAACACGTACGGTATACGCGACACGGCGGTGGCGCTGCGCGAGGCGGAAGCGGCCGGCGTCACGCCCTTCTGCATCACGGTGGACGAGGCGGGTCACGACTACCTGCGGCAGATGTGCGATGTATCGCGCTACATGGTGATCGAGGACATTACGGCGCTGCCGCGCGAGCTGCCCAAGATTTACCAGCGTGTCGTCCGCGCTTGATCGAGCCGCAGCGCGGGGCCCTGGCGAAGCGGGGGCTGGCGCTGCGGTGCGGGTGGTGTTGGTGCCCGCCCCCGGGCGGATCGCGCCACTCGACTACCGCGCGCCGGCACCGCTTGAGCCCGGCACGCGCGTGTTGGTCCCGCTCGGCCCCCGGCGCGCCATGGGGGTCGTGATCGACAGCGGCGTCGCCGAGCGGAGCGGTTTGCGCGACGTGATCGCGGTGCTCGACGACCGACCGGTACTCGATGCGTCGCTGATGCGCCTGGCCGCGTGGATGGCCGAGTACTACATATGCTCACTCGGCGAGGTCTTGGCGACCGCGCTTCCGGGCGTGCTGCGGGTGGAAACCGAGCGCATCGCGCTGCTCGCCGAGGCGGTGCCCGCCGAGCTGCCGGCCGCAGAGGCGGCAGTGGTCGCGATGCTCGGTGCCGGAGGCCGTTGTCGCGCGCAGGACATCACCGCACGACTGGGCGCGCCGGGCCGCCGCGCCGCCGCGGCACTGGCACGGCGCGGCATTCTGCGCTTCGGCGAGCGGGTCCGCCGTGAGGTCGCGCCGACGCGCCGCGAACGGTTTTACGAAGCCGTCGCCGCGGATAGCCGCGCGGATCCGCGGCTGGTGCGGCGGCCCGCGTTGCGCGCGCTGTACGAGTATCTGCGCACGCATCCGCTGCGCCGCGCCCCGGCCCACGAGCTGCGCGCGTCGTTCCCCGCGGCGGCGGCAAAGCTGCGCGAGCTGGTCGAGAGCGGCTTGCTGCGCATGCACGAGGAGGAGCAGTACCGGACAGTTCTGCCCCCCATCGCACAGCGCGACACGTCCGTCGAGCTCACGTCCGCGCAGCGCGCGGCGCTCGCGGCCATGGACGCGGCGCGCGCCGAGGGCTTCATCGCGTGGTTGCTGCACGGCGTGACCGGCAGCGGGAAGACCGAGGTGTACCTGCGCGCCATCGCCGCGTTGCCGCCCGAGGCGACGGCGCTCGTCCTGGTGCCCGAAATCTCGCTCACGCACCAGCTCGTCGAGCGCGTGCGCGCGCGTTTCGGCGACGCGGTCGCCGTGCTGCACAGCCAGCTCGGCATCGGCGAGCGCTGGGACGAATGGCGCCGTATCGCGCGCGGCCTGGCGCGGATTGTCATCGGCGCGCGGTCGGCCGTGCTCGCGCCGCTCCGTAATCTCGGGATCATCATCGTCGATGAGGAGCACGACGCATCGTACAAACAGGCCGACGGCGTGCGTTACCACGGCCGCGACGTCGCGGTGATGCGCGCGAAGCTGGCCGGGTGCCCGATCATCCTCGGCTCCGCCACGCCGGCGATGGAGAGCATATGGAACGCGCGACGGGGGCGGTATCGATTGCTCGAGCTGCCGGAGCGCGTCGCCGCGCGCCCGCTGCCAACCGTGGACGTCGTCGATCTGCGCGCCGAGAGCGGCCCGCTGCCGCCCGTGCTCACCCCGGAGCTCGCCGCCGCGCTAGGCGCCAACCTCGCGGTGGGGGCGCAGAGTCTGCTGTTCCTGAACCGCCGCGGGTTCGCCAACTTTCTCCAGTGCCGCGCCTGCGGCGAGGCCGTGATGTGCCCGAACTGCAGCGTCGCGCTGACCTTTCATCGCCGCTGGCGGGCGCTGCGCTGTCATTACTGCGATCACACCATCGCCCCGCCGGCGGCGTGCAGCGAATGCGGCGAGCCGGCGTTGATCACCTGGGGCATCGGCACCGAACAGCTCGAGGCGATGCTGCGCGAGCGCTTTCCCGCCGCGCGGGTCGCGCGCATGGACCGCGACACGACGCGTCGGAAGGGCAGTCAACAGGCGCTGCTGAGCGGCTGGCGCAGCGGCCGCTTCGACGTGCTCATCGGGACGCAGATGATCGCGAAAGGGCATGACGTGCCGGGCGTGACGCTCGTCGGCGTCGTGCACGCGGATGCGGCGCTCAACTTCCCCGACTTCCGTGCTGCGGAGCGCACGTTTCAGCTCCTCGCACAGGTCGCCGGCCGCGCCGGCCGCGGCGAGCGCCCGGGCCGCGTGGTGGTACAGACCCTGCAGCCCGAGCACTACAGCCTGCGCGCCGCCGCCAGTCACGATTTCGCGAGCTTCGCGTCGGCCGAGCTGGCCGCGCGCCGGGAGCTGGGATATCCGCCATTCGCGCGCTGCATCCTGCTGCGTATCGAAGGACCGCAGCCCGAGGAGGTAGCGCAATTGGCGCGGGATGCCGCGCGCGCCCTGCGCGAGCGCGCCGACGGTCAGGTGGCCGTGCTCGGCCCAGCGGCAGCGCCGCTGGAACGGCTGCGCCAGCGGCACCGCCAGCACATCCTCGTGCGCGGCCCGCGCGGCGAGCGGCTCCGCTCGATCGTCGCCGCCACGTTGCCCGATTTGCGCGGCGCGGCGCGCGGCGGCGACCTGCGCGTGATCGTGGACGTCGACCCGCAGCATATGTTGTGAAACCCCCGCCCCGGCGTCGATCGCACCAACCGCCGGTACGCGGGCGGGGGTGGCGGTGAGGCTACGGGCCGCTCGGCGGCGTCGCGCCGGGTCTTATTGGCGACCGGCGCCGCGGTGGCCGCTCGCCGGGTGGGTGCATCGCCGCCGCCTTTGGTTTATGGTCGGAAACCATGGCGCGCAGGCGAATTCTCAAGTACCCGGCGGCGGAGCTCAAGCAGAACGCCGTCGCGGTCACCGAAATCGATGGCCAGGTCGATGAGCTGCTGCGCGACATGGCGGACAGCATGTACGCGGCGCCCGGCGTCGGCCTCGCGGCGCCTCAGATCGGCGTATCGCAGCGGCTGATCGTCGTCGACGTGGATACCGAGAACCCCGGCAAGCATCTGCTGAAGCTCGTCAATCCGGTGATCGTCGAGCGCGAGGGTTCCATCGTGTGGGAGGAGGGCTGCCTCTCCGTGGTCGATTACACGGCCGAGGTGAAGCGCAGCGCGCAAATTCTGGTGAAGGCGTGGACGTTGGATCAACGCCCGGTCGAGATCAACGCAGACGGGCTACTGGCGGTGGCCCTACAGCACGAGATCGACCACCTCGACGGCAAGTTGTTCATCGACCGCCTGAGCGCGCTCAAGCGCGACTCTTACAAGCGCAAGATCAAGAAGATGATCCGCGACGGGGTCGACCTCGACAATTTCCGGCCCGAGCGCGACATCGAGACCTGACAAGCTGCTGAATTCCCCCACCCTGACCGTCCTCCGCGCGGGCCACAACGCCGCGCAGGAGAAAAGGCGCCGAGCGTGCGGGTGACGTGACTCAACGATCCTCTCATGCGCTACCGCGTCGTTTTTTTCGGCACCCCGGAGTTCGCCGTCCCCTCGCTCCAGGCGCTGATCGACGGCCCTGATGAGGTGGTCGCCGTGGTCTGTCAGCCAGATCGGCCTGCCGGTCGCGGGCACAGGCTGCACGCCCCGCCCGTCAAAGCTCTGGCGGAGCGCTACGGGATACCGGTCGCGCAGCCGACCAAGTTGAAGACCGGCGAGTTCCCGGCGCTGCTGGAGTCGTGGAATCCCGATTTCGCGCTGGTGGCCGCCTACGGCCGCATTCTGCCCGCGCCCGTGCTCCAGCTGCCGCGGCTCGGTTGCATCAACGTGCACGCGTCATTGCTGCCCAAGCACCGCGGCGCGGCGCCCGTGCATTGGGCGATCCTGAACGGCGACGCAGAGACGGGCGTGACGATCATGCGCATGAACGAGCGCATGGACGAGGGCGACATCCTGCTGCAGCGGAGCACTCCGATCGGGCCGGATGAGACGGCGGGCGCGTTGCAACAGCGCTTGGCACAGCTCGGGGCGGCGGCACTGCTGGAGGCGCTCGGCGCGATCGAGCGCGGCAGTCTGGTGCCGACTCCACAAGATCACGCGCGGGCCACGTTGGCGCCGCTGCTGCACAAGGATCAGGGGCGCATCGATTGGACGCAGCCAGCCGTGGTGATCGCCCGCCAGGTCCGTGGCCTGAACCCCTGGCCGTCGGCGTACACGACGCTGGCCGGCAAGCTCCTGAAGCTGCACAGCGCGCGACCGGTGTCCGGCTCGCCCGGGGCATCCCCGGGCACGGTGATCGCCATCGCTTCCGGCGTGCAGGTGGCGTGCGGCGAGGGGGTGCTCGCGATCCAAGAGCTGCAGCTCGAGGGCCGCAAGGCACTCTCGGCAGCGGAGTTCTCGCGGGGCGGCGGGGTCGCGGTCGGAGATCGGCTTGGCACCGCGCTCCCGACAGGATGATCCGCGCCGTCTCGCGTGGCGTGTGCTCACCGCGGTGGAAGCCGGCGCTTTCGCCGATGCCGCGCTCGGGGTTGCGCTCCACGAGGTGACGCTGGCGCCGCGCGACCGCGGCCTGGCGACACAACTCGTTTACGGCACGCTCGCCTGGCAAGGGCTGCTCGATCACGTCCTCGGCCAGCTTGGCCGCGCACCCGCCGCTCTCGACCCGCCGGTGCGCACGTTGTTGCGCCTGGCCCTTTTTCAGCTCATCAAGCTCGACCGCGTGCCGGATTTTGCCGCGGTGGACACCGCCGTGAATCTCGCCAAATCGCTCAAGGGCGGAGCCGCGAGCGGTCTGGTGAACGCGCTGCTCCGCCGGTTCGTGCGCGAGGGCAAACGACTGGCGCTGCCGCCAGCCGATGAGCGGGCCGCGCATTTCGCCGTCGCCGCATCGCACCCGCGCTGGCTGGTCGACCGCTGGATGCAGGAGCTCGGTGAGAGCGACGCGATCGCGCTGCTCCAGGCGAATAACCAGGCCGCGCCGACCGTGCTGCACGTCAATCGCCGGCGGAAGGACCGCCCGGCCGTCTTGGCTGCTCTGGCCCGCGCCGGCGTCGGCGCACGGCCGACCGCCTATGCGCCAGACGGCATCGTGCTGACTACGGCAGCCGAACCCACCCGGTTGCCCGGCTGGGCCGAGGGCTGGTTTTCGGTGCAGGGCGAAGCGTCGCAGCTCGTGGTCGAGATGCTCGGCTTGTCGGCGGGAGCGCGCGTGCTCGACACCTGTGCGGCACCGGGCGGCAAGGCCCTGGCGGCGGCCGCAACCGCCGGCGTTGGCGGTCGCGTGGTGGCGCTCGACCGCCATCGCGGTGGCCTCGAACGGCTGCGCGCCGAGGCCAACCGGATGGGTTGCGCGCTGGCGATCGCTCAGGCCGACTCCACGAACCTGCCGGTGCGCGGGGACTTCGACGCCGTTCTGGTCGACGCGCCTTGTTCGGGGCTCGGTACGCTCCGCCAGCACCCGGAAATCCGGTGGCGCCGCCGCCCGGAGGGAAGCGCGGATTTGGCCCGTCTGCAGGCCGGATTGCTCGCTGCGGCGGCCGAGCAGGTCGGTCCGCAGGGCGTCCTACTGTACGCGACGTGCACGATCGCGTTCGCAGAAAATGACCAGGTGGTGGACGCGTTTCTCGATGCGCACCCCGAGTTCGCGCACGACGACCCGCGGCCGTTCCTGCCGCCTCCGGCGCACGAGCTGATCGATCGCGGCGGCGCCCTGCGCACGTTTCCCCACCGGCACGGTTTGGACGGCTTCTTCGCGGTGCGGTTGAAGCGCTCGGATTCGTCGCTTATGGTCCGCCCGTGAAGCGCGTCGCCGCATCGATCCTCGCCGCCGACTTCGCCCGTCTGGGCGACGAAGTGCGCGCCGTCGAGCAAGCCGGGACGGACTGGATTCACGTGGACGTGATGGATGGGCATTTCGTGCCCAACCTCACGATTGGTCCCCCCGTGGTGGAGGCGATTCGCTCGGTGACGGCGCTGCCGCTCGACGTGCACCTGATGATCACGAATCCGGAGCGATACATCGGCGAGTACGCGCGCGCCGGAGCCACCTACATCTCCGTGCACCAGGAGACGTGCCCGCATCTGCACGCGGTGGTGCAGGACATTCGGCGCCACGGCTGCAAACCCTCGGTGGTGCTAAACCCCGCGACGCCGTTCGGCACTCTCGAGTCGATCCTTCCGGCCATCGACATGGTGTTGATCATGAGCGTGAATCCGGGATTCGGCGGCCAGGAGTTCATTCCGTCGGCGCTCGATAAGCTGGCCGCGGCCAAGCGTAGCAAGGCGGAGCGGGGCCTCGATTTTCTGATCGAAGTCGACGGCGGCGTAAAGGTGCGCAACATCGCCGACGTGGCCGCGGCAGGCGCCGAAGTGTTCGTGATCGGCACCGGCATCTTCGAAACGCCCGACTACCAGATCACCATCGCGGAGATTCATCGCCTGATCGGCGGGCAGGTGGCGGCCTGATCGCGCGAGCGCGCACTGTTGGGGGTCTTCGCACGGGGTTGGCACCAACCGAGCACTGTGTTAGGTCGTCCGATTCGACTCGAGGTGTCGTCGGCATCGCGACTGAGAACGGGGTGTAGCTCAGACTGGTAGAGCGCACGGTTCGGGACCGTGAGGTCGCTGGTTCAAGTCCAGTCACCCCGACCATTTCTCGCATGCCTCGGACGTTTCTAGCCTCTGCGCTCGCTGCGGCATGCTGCTTCGTGGCGCCGCGCCTCACGGCCGCTGAGCCGGTCGTCGGAGTCGTGCGCGGTGCCGAAGTCGTCAACGTGCGCCGCGGACCGAATCCGAACAGCCCGGTGCTCACGTCGCTCCCCAAGGGGTCGCGCGTGACGGTCGAGGCCATCGAAGGCCAGTGGGCGCGGGTCACGCTGGCAAGCGGGAAACTCGGGTTCATGAACGCCGCGTTCATCGAGGTGCATTCACAGCTGGCGGTGGGGACGCCCAGCGAGGCGACGCCGACGCCCGCGGTCGGTCCGGTCGCGCGGGCGGAGGGCGCGCCGGCTCCTCCCACGAGCTCCATTGAAGCGGAGCTCGCGCAGCTGCGCCATCGTCTGGCAGTGCTGGAATCGAGCAGCGCGGCCACGCCGTCGCCGGCTGCACTGGCCGCCGCCGCTGTCGCGCCCACCGCGGCCATCGAGCGACTCGCGCCGACTGCCAGCGCCGTGATCACTCCGTCTGGGCTCGACGTGGGACCCGCGCTCGCGCTCGCGGGCGTGTGCGTCGTAGTCGGATTTCTGATCGGAACGTTGTACGGCCAGCGTCAGGAACGCCGCAGCCGCATGCGGGTACGGTTCTGACGCTGCTTGATATTTGGGCATTGCCCAGCGCTTGGGCAGATAGACAGCTTGGGGAATTGCAAACGTCCGCCACCACGCGATTTCCACGGCGCGGCATCGCAGTTGCTCTAGAGCCGAGGTCGAGCGGCGCATGGGGTGTGCGGAGAGCGAGCGTTGGTTCGGATGGCTAACAGGTGCAGTCGCCCTCGCAGGCCGACTTTACGCTTACTCGACGGGTCATGTGGGTAAGCCCGACCGATCCCCTACGCAGCCGAGGAGAAACCCATGAAGAAGGTGGAAGCGATCATCAAGCCGTTCAAATTGGACGAGGTGAAGGAGAGCCTGAGCGCCATCGGCGTCCAAGGCTTGACCGTCACGGAGGTCAAAGGCTTCGGCCGGCAGAAGGGCCACACCGAGCTCTATCGCGGCGCGGAGTACGTGGTCGATTTTCTGCCCAAGGTAAAGCTGGAGATCATCGCCCCAGACGAGAAGGTGGTCGAGATCGTCGGCGCGATCGAGCGGGCCGCCAAGACCGGGCGTATCGGCGATGGAAAGATCTTCGTCCAACCGATCGAGGAAGTCGTGCGCATTCGCACCGGTGAGCGCGGCGCGGATGCCATCTGAATTGGCCGCGAGGTTGTTTGTCTAGACAGCAGCACCACTCGCGTGGTGCTGCACAGTTCCAAAGGGAGGTCTCCGTTAGATGACGCCGAAAGAGGCGATCAAGTTCGCCAAAGAGCAGAAAGCGGTCTGTGTCGATCTGAAGTTTCTCGACTTTCTCGGCACGTGGCAGCATTTCACGATTCCGATGACGGAGTTCAACGAAGGGCTGTTCGAAGAGGGCAGCGGATTCGACGGCTCCTCGATCCGCGGCTGGCAGCCGATCAATGCATCGGACATGCTGATCGTGCCCGATCCGGCGAGCGCGATCATGGATCCGTTCTGCGCCGCGCCGACCCTCAGCTTGATCGGGAACGTCGTGGATCCGATCACCAAGGAGGAGTACTCGCGCGATCCGCGCCACATCGCCAAGAAGGCCGAGGCATATCTGAAGACCACCGGCATCGGCGATGTCGCCTACTTCGGACCCGAGCCCGAGTTCTTCATCCTCGACGACGTGCGCTTCGATCAGAACGCGCACAGCGGCTACTATTTCCTGAACTCCAGCGAGGGCGCGTGGAACACCGGCCGCGACGAGGGGCCGAACCTCGGCTACAAGCCGCGCCACAAGGAAGGGTATTTCCCGGTCCCGCCGACCGACTCGCAACAGGACATCCGGCAGGAGATGGTGCTGATGATGGAGCAGGTCGGCATCATCGTCGAGAAGCAGCACCACGAGGTGGCCACCGCCGGTCAGGCGGAGATCGACATGCGCTTCGCACCGCTGACAAAGATGGGCGACCACCTGATGTGGTACAAGTACGTCGTCAAGAACGTCGCACGCCGGCACGGTAAAGTGGCGACGTTCATGCCGAAGCCGATCTTCGGCGACAATGGCAGCGGCATGCACACCCACCAGAGCATCTGGAAGGGCGACAAGCCGCTGTTCGCCGGCAGTGGTTACGCGGGCATGAGCGAAATGGCGATGCACTACATCGCCGGCATCATCAAGCACGCCCCCGCGCTGGCCGCGTTCACCAATCCCACCAACAACAGCTATCGCCGGCTGGTGCCGGGTTTCGAGGCGCCGGTGAACCTCGCGTACTCGAGCCGCAATCGGTCGGCGGCCATCCGCATTCCGATGTATTCGCCGAGCCCGAAGGCGAAGCGCATCGAGGTGCGGTTCCCCGATCCGACGTGCAACGGCTATATCGCATTTGCGGCCATGCTCATGGCCGGTCTCGACGGCATCGAGAATCGCCTGTCGGCGGGCGACCCGCTGGACAAAGACATCTACTCGCTCACGCCGGAGGAGCTGAAAGGCGTGGCTGGGATGCCCGCTTCGCTCGAGGAAGCGCTGCAGTATCTGAAGAAGGACCACGCCTTCCTGCTGAAGGGCGACGTGTTCACCGAGGACGTCGTCGAGACCTGGATCGACTACAAGATGTCGAACGAGGTCAGCGCCCTCCGCCTGCGCCCGCACCCGTACGAGTTCCATCTGTACTTCGACGCCTGAGAAGCGACGGCGCTCTCTCCGAATCCACGGCCGGCGCGGGTAATCCGCGCCGGCCGTTTTTTTTCTCGCGACGCGCGCATCCGCCGCTTTTCGCGAGCCGTTCGGGCGCGGAATTTTGCCCTTGCAAACCGTTGGTGTCTTTGTGCAATTCTATGGCATCCGCGTCGCCAAAAGCTCGGGCCGGAGGGGAAAAATGTCCAAGCTGGGAGCGAGCTCTCCGGCATACAAGACATATTCGGCATGGACGCGGTCTCGTCTGCTACACACGCCCCTGCGGAGCACGCAGTCCACGAGCACCGGTTTCGTGAGCCCCGGTACGGGTTCGCAGCCGGTGCCGGATCGTCCGGCAGGTAGGTGCTGACCGGATAGATCAATCCGTCCGTCCGTTTGCTGATCCTGTCCGAAGGACCATCGGTTGTGGCCACAACGAGGCTACCGCGCACCGTCTGCCTGCCTCGAGACCCGTGCGGCGCACGCGCCGCGAACTGGAGCACGCGATGCCCATCACGCCTTCCCGACTCCGCTGGACGCTGCTGATCCTGGTATGCGGCTGTCCAGTCACACTCGCGGCGCAGACGACGGCGGGACAGATCGGCTGCATCACCTATACGTCCACGGACGTCCCGAAGAACATTCCAGACAGGGGCAGTATCGTCTCGCAGATCACCGTTCCGGACTCCTTCGTGGTCGGCGACATCAACGTGCTGAACGTGCAAGCCACTCATACGTTTGCGCAGGATCTCGCGTTCATCCTGCGCTCCCCGATCCCGCCTGACGGTCCGGCCGGCACCCCCAGTGTACTGCTGCTTTCGGGCAAGTGCGGCTCCAACGACAATTTCAATCTGAGCCTCGATGACAGCGCCGCGTTGACGCTGGAGAGCCCGAGCGCCTGCAATGATGGCCAAGCGCACAGGCCCCAGGTGCCGTTGGCGAATTTGAACGGATTCAACAGTGCCGGGACCTGGCAGTTGGAGGTCGTCGACGAGGCCATGGGCGATGTTGGAACGCTCACGGGCTGGAGTCTCCAGCTCTGCGCGACGCCTCCTCCGCCGGGTTGTACGACGTATACGTCGACGGATGTGCCCAGGAACATCCCCGACAATGGCAGCGTCTCTTCGGTCATCGATATTCCCGACGGTACCATCATCGGCGACCTGAACGTGCGCCTGCAGGCCACGCACACGTTCGCGCAAGATCTCCAGATCAGCCTGCGCGGCCCGGGCAACCACCTCCAGGTCCTCCTCTTGGCCGACAAGTGCGGAAGCAATGATGATTTCAACCTCACCCTCGACGACCAGGCCGCGCTGACGCTCGAAAGCCCGAATGCCTGCAACGACGGGCAAGCGCACCAGCCGCAGGCGATGCTGTCGGCATTCAACGGTCAGAGCGCCGCGGGCCAGTGGTCCCTGGACATCGTCGACCGCTTCAACATGGACGTGGGCACGCTGACCAGCTGGAGTCTCGAGATCTGCGTCACACCGCCCCCACCCGGCTGTACGACGTACACGTCGACCGATATCCCAAAGAACATCCCGGACAACGGCAGCGTCACATCCATCATCAACGTCCCCGACGCATTCGAGATCGGCGATGTGAACGTGCTCGACCTGCAAGCCACGCACCCGTTCGCCCAGGACCTCGAGTTCCGGCTGAGCCGCCCGACCACCGACTACGTGACCCTGTTGTCGGGCAAATGCGGGGACGCCGACAACTTCAACTTGAGCCTCGACGACGCCGCGCAGTTGACGTTGGAGGTTCCGAGCGCCTGTAACGATGGGCAATCGCATCAGCCGCAGGAGACGTTGTCTTTCTTCAATGGGCAGAATGCCGCCGGGCAATGGATCCTGGAGGTCTTCGACCGGGCAACCCGCGACACCGGCACGCTGACCGCGTGGAGCCTGCAGCTCTGCGCCACCGGTGCTCCCACGCCGACGCCCACACCCGAGCCCGGCTGTCACGATTTTTTGTACACCGGTCCCCCGCAGCCGCTGCCCGGATTCAGTGATCCGCTGGACTCCGCTATCGTCGTGCCCGCCGGCTTCGGCTCGATCGGCCGGATCAGCGTGATCGGCCTCCAAACGACGGGAACGTTGGATGACAGGTTCTTTTCGTTCAGCCTGACCGGTCCATCGCAGACGAGCGTTTCTCTCATCGATCAGCGCTGCGCCGGGAATGACGACGGCTTCTTTCTGACGCTCGACGACAACGCGCCCAACGATCTCTCGACGCTCGGGTCGTGTAGTGACGGGCTGGCGCACCGGCCCGAGGCCAGCCTCGCCGCATTCAACGGCCAGAATTCGCAGGGCACGTGGACATTGCGCGTCGAGAGCTCGGCGACCGATCAGATTGGCGATCTCCTCAAATGGGGGCTGCGCATCTGCGGGCCCGGGGGCACGCCCACGGTCACGCCGACGCCGAAACCCTGCAGCCTGATCTACAACGCGGAGCACACGCGCAATTTCACCTTCGACAATATCGGTCAGACGCTGCTGGATGTCCTCAACACGGTCACCTTGCCGCCCGGGTTGACCGCCGTTCCCGGCAGCTGCACGAGCACCAACTGCACGTGCGACATCGGCACGAATTCCTCGGCTGTGACGTGCTCCGGTAACGACCTCCCGCCGGGGGGCCGCCAGTCCTTCTCGTTCAAAATGGTGGTGGCGGGCAGCGTCCCGCCCAATACGCCGCTGTGTTACGAGTTCGCATCGCAGCACGAAGGCGGTAGCACCAGTCAAGATATCTGCGAGACTACCTGTCCACCGCCGATGACTCCGTCGGCGACGTCAACGCGCTCGAGCACGCCGACGCCGACCCCCACGCGGACGAGGACGCGCACCGCGACGCGCACGGTGACGCCCACGTTCACTCGCACACCTGAGTGCATTCCGTACGGGCGGCCGATCCCGCAAAGCTGGTTCCTGTTCCTAGGCGCCGATTCAGCGACGTCCGCAGTCTCCGCCACCAACATGTACCCGCCGGAACTCACGGTAGTGCCTGGCAGCTGTACGACGGAAGCTGGCACGTGTACGACGGTGAGCTCTTCCACTGTTCAGCTCTCCGCCACGCTGCAACCTGGGCAACGAGTAGATTACGAGTTCGATGTGCTACTGGCGGACGACACGCCGCCTGGTACGCGCTTGTGCACTCAATTCACGTTCAAGATCGGAAACAACCCGACGCAGATGCAGGAGTATTGCGAGTTCACGTGCCAATACACTCCCTCGCCGACCGCGACGGAAACTCGCACCGCGACGGAAACCCGCACCGCGACGGAAACGCGCACCGCGACGGAAACCCGCACCGCGACCGAGACGCGCACGCAGACGCCGACGCGGACGGTCACGCCGACCTCTACACGGACCGCCAGCGTTACTCCGACCGTCACCATCACGCCCACCGGTACGCAGCCCACGGCGACGCGCACGGGTACGCGCACCTCGACGGCTACCGGCACACACACGCAGAATCCGAAACTGACGTTTACTCCTACGCCGAGCGAGCCGCCGACTGGGACGCCGATCCAGACGGGCACTCCGACGCAGACGGCGACGGGCCCGACCGCTTCAGCCACGGCGTCGTCGACGGGACCGACGCGCACGGTTACGGGGACAGCGACCGCAAGCGCCACCGGCTCGCGCCAACCGACGAGCACGCCGACCGCTACGGGCTCTCGCGGCGCCACAGCGACGGTCACGCCGACGTCGCGTTCGAAGCTCACGTTTACGCCCACGCAGACCGTGCCGCCTACGGCCACGCCGTCCACGACCCCAACGGGTCGCCCGGGGCAGGCGTGCACCGACGGCAGCCAGTGCCAGTCCGGCAACTGCGTGGACGACACGTGCTGTGAAAGCCCGTCGTGTCCCGACGGCGAGTTCTGCAACATTCCGTTCCGCGAAGGTCGGTGTGCGGAGCCCGCCACCGACGGCGCACCCTGCGACATGAACGCGCAGTGCGAGTCCGGCAATTGCGTCGGCGGGTTCTGCTGCGCCGACGCTTCGTGCCCAGGCGGTGAATCCTGCAACACGGGCCAGTGCCGGCCGCCCGCCGGCAACGGCAATCCGTGCGGTGACCCGGCGCAGTGCGCCTCCGGTTTCTGCGTCGACGGATTCTGCTGCGCTTCCGAGATCTGCCCGGTGGATCAGGTCTGTACTACCGGTATATGCGCGGAGCCCAGTGGCAACGGCATGCCGTGCTCCGATCCGGCCCAGTGCTCGTCCGGTTTCTGCACCGATGGGTTCTGTTGCGACGCGGAGACGTGCCCCGATGGGCAGTTCTGCAACACCGGCACCTGCGCCGGACCGGCGAGCGGCGGCAGCGGCTGCGGAGGTCGACGCCAGTGTAGCTCGACCTTCTGCGTCGACCGCACCTGCTGCGCGGTGGGCGACTGCCCCGCCGGTGAGCTCTGCAACATCGCGGGCGAGGAAGGCATGTGCGCCGGCCCCGCCGCCCTCGGCAATCCGTGTGTCGACCCGGCCCAGTGTCAAACCGGCCACTGCACGGATGGCGCGTGCTGCGACGTCGCCGAGTGCCCAGCCGGTGCATCCTGCAACGTCGCTGGCATGGAGGGGCAGTGCGCCGCGATTCCCGAGCCGTGCCGGGATTGCATCGGCGACTGCGATTGCAACGGTGTCGTGGTCGTCAACGAGCTGGTGTTGATGGTCGACATCGCCCTCCGCGATACTGGCACGTCGCGGTGCGTGGCCGGCGATCCCAACCGCGACAACCAGATCACCATCGATGAGCTGGTATCGGCCGTGAACAACGCGCTGTTCGAGTGCCCCACGTCGAGCACCCCCACGCCGACCGCGACACCTGGTACCGGCGGCGGCACGTCGCGCCGCGCCGGGGGTACGACCAGCGGTCTCGCGCAGGGATTGCGCGCGCTCCCGTTGCTGTTCTCGTCGATCTCTCATCGGGCAAGCGGCGCCGGCCTGCTCACCACGGACGGGGAGGGCGGCGCCGCG
>JBFXHX010000005.1:126301-161800 GCA_050176585.1 Binatia bacterium | reverse complement strand
GTCGCCTATGCGAAGCGGCTGGCCGGGATCGGTTGATCACGTGCGGCGCGCAACCGGCGTGGGCGGGCTGCTGAGCGCTGTTAGGCTGTTACGCTGCGACGGGAAGGTCAGCCAGTCGAAGGGGCTTTCGCATCGATCGCTGCACGCCGTCAGCGTAACAGCCGAGCGGCGCAACCGCCTGCTCACGCTCTCGGTCGGCTGACGCGGATCACGCCGCGCAGCTTGCCGATGGCGCGGATCACGCGGTTCAGCTGATCGGCGGTGCCGACCATGACCTCGAAGCTGTTCAGCGCCTGGCGGTCGGGCGTGCTCTGCACCTGCGCGCGGCTGATGTTCACGCCCACCTCGGAGATCGACTTCGTGATCGCCGCCAGCATGCCGGGTTGATCCACGCAGACGACCTCTAGGTTCACCGCGCGCACGCCGTTCGCACCGCTCTGCCAGACGACTTCCACGCGCCGCTGCGGGTCGCTCTCGAGCACGCGCGGGCAGTCCAGGGCGTGCACGGTCACGCCGCGGCCGCGGGTGATGAACCCGAGGATGCGCTCACCGGGCAATGGGTCGCAACATTTGCCGAACCGCACCAGCACGTCTTCGACGCCGCTCACCTGCACGCCGGCACCCTGCCCGGCAACGCGGCGGAGGATCTTGCGCAGCGTGCCCTCTTCGCGCTCGGCGCGCCGGCTCAGCTCCTCCTCCGGCAGGAGCTTGGCCAGCACCTGCGCGGCGGTGATCTTGCCGTAGCCGACGCTAGCAATCAGGCCTTCCTCGTCGCGGATACCGAGCGCGTGCGCCACCTCGGCTAGCCGCCCCTCGCGCTGGAGCTTTTTCAGGTCGAGCTGGTGGCGGGTGAGATCGCGCTCGAGGATCTCGCGGCCCACCGCCAGGCTGCGCGTGCGCTGTTGATGGCGCAGCCAGGCGCGGATACGCGCTTTCGCGCGGCTGGTCTTCACGATCGCGAGCCAGTCCTTGCTCGGCGTCTGGCTGGCGGTGGTAACGATCTCGACCGTATCGCCGTTGCGCAGCCGCTGGCGCAGCGGCACCAGGCGGCCGTTCACCCGCGCGCCCGTGCAGTGGTGCCCGACTTCGGAATGGATGCGATAGGCGAAGTCGATCACCGAGGAGCCCTCCGGGAAATTCAGCACGTCGCCCTTCGGCGTGAAGACGAACACCTCCTCGCTGAACAGGTCCTCCTTGACCGAGCCGAGGAACTCCTGTGGGTCGGAGACGTTTTGCTGCCATTCGAGCAGCTGCCGCAGCCAGGCGAAGCGCTGCGCCTCGGCGGCACCCACGAGCTCGCCGCCTTTGTACTTCCAGTGCGCGGCGATGCCGAACTCGGCCACCCGGTGCATCTCGTGCGTGCGAATCTGCACCTCGACGCGCTCGCCGTACAAGCCGATCACGGTCGTGTGCAGCGACTGGTACATGTTGTTCTTCGGCAGCGCGATGTAGTCCTTGAAGCGGCCCGGCACGGGCTTCCAGTTCGCGTGGACGACACCGAGGGCGGCATAGCAGTCGCTGAGCGTGTCGACGATCACGCGAAAGCCCACCAAGTCGTAGATCTGGTCGTAGAGCAGGTTCTCGCGCTGCATCTTGCCGTAGATGGAGTAGAAGTGCTTCGGCCGCCCCGAGACCTCCGCCTCGAGGCCCGCTTCGTTCAGCTTCTTCTGCAGCACGCTCGAGAACTCGTTGATGTATTTGTTGCGCTCGGTCTTCTTCTTCGCGACGTTGCGCTTCAGCTGGTAGTACACCTCGGGGCGCATGTAGCGCAGCGCCGCATCCTCCAGCTCGTTCTTGATCCACGACACGCCGAGCCGATGCGCGATCGGCGCGTAGATGTCGAGCGTCTCCTGCGCGATGTCGCGCTGGCGGTCTGCCGAGAGGTGTTGCAGCGTGCGCATGTTGTCGGTGCGGTCGGCGAGCTTCACCAGGATCACGCGGATGTCGCGCGCCATCGCGAGCACCATCTTGCGGAAGTTTTCGGCTTGCTTTTCTTCGCGGCTGGTGAAGTTCACCTGGCTGATCTTGGTCACGCCATCGACGAGCGTGGCGATCTCGTCCCCGAACTCCCGGCGGACCTGATCGAGGGTGGTGAGCGTGTCCTCGACGGTGTCGTGCAGCAGCCCGGTGACTACGCTCGGCACGTCGAGCTTCAGGTCCGCGATCAGGCTGGCCACGCCCACCGGGTGCACGAAGTACGGATCGCCGGATTGCCGGCGCTGCCCGCGGTGCACGTCGCGCGAGAACGCGTAGGCGCGCTGGATCAGCCCGGCGTCGGCGCCGGCGTGATAGGCGCGGACCTTGTCGACGAGGTCTTCGGCGTTCATGTGGTCGCTCGCGGCGAGCCCGGGCCGCACGGCGGCCGCCCGCCGTCGAAGCGCTCGCGGGCGACGCGGATCAGCTCTTCGACCAGCTCCTCCGGCGTGCGGTCGTCGGTGGCGAGCACCACATCGTACACCCCAGTGTCGGCGAGATCGTAGCCGTAGATGGCGCGATAGCGGCTCGCGTCGGAGTGATGGCGGGACCGGTTCGCTTCGAGCACCGCGCGCCAGTCGCTGTCCTCGCGCTCGGCGACCCGCCTGGCCCGCGTTTCGTCGCCCGCATCGAGCCACACCTTGAGCGCAGGCAGGTGGTTGTCGGCAGCCAGGTAGCCGGCGAGGCGGCCTTCCAGGACGACGTTGCCCTGGCGCGCCCGCTCCGCCATCTGCGCGTCGAGCTCGCGATCGATCGAATGATCGCGCTCGCACTCCTGATTGAACTGCTCGAGCGTCAGGCCGCGGCGCTTGGCCTCGCGGCGGTAGAGGTCTCCGGCGTACACGTGCGGCAATGCGAGGCGCTGCGCCAGCAGCTTGGCCACCGTGGTCTTACCGCTGCCCGGGACGCCGGAGATGGTGATCAGCATAGCGGTATTGTACCGCCTCGCCGGCGCGCTGCGAAGCGGAGGCGCCGCGGCCGGCGGGCCGACGCGGAAACCGCGGGCGGATCTCGGCGCCCGCGTTATTCGACGTTTTGCACCTGTTCGCGCAACTTCTCGATCTCGCCTTTCGCCTCCAGGGCGAGGTTGGTCACTTCCAGATCCGCGCTCTTGGAGCCGATGGTGTTCACTTCGCGGTGGATCTCCTGCAGCAGGAAATCGATGGCCTTGCCGATTGACCCGGGGCTCCGGAGGAGCTCGGCCAAGCGGTCGAGGTGGCTGCCCAGTCGCACCAGCTCTTCGGTGACGTCGCTGCGCTCCGCCAGCATGGCGGCTTCCTGCACCAGGCGTTCTTCGCTCACCACGCCCTTGCCGAGAATCTGCGCCACGCGCTCGGCGAGCCGGCGGGCCAGCTCGGGCGCCAATGCCGCGGCGCGCCGGCTCAGCTGCGCGTGCACGGCGCGCAGGCGTTTGAGGCGCCCGGTCATGTCGGCGTGCAACGCCTTGCCCTCGCGCGCGCGCGCGGCGGTGAACTGTTTGAGCGCGGCCGCGAGCAGGCGTTTTACCTGCGGCAGGTCCGCGCTCGCATCGGCTTTGCGCTCGACCATGCGCACGAGGTCGCCGCCGCGCGACATCAAAGTCGCCACATCGATCGCGCCCGGGAGCTTGAGCTCGGCTTGCAGCTGGCGCCAGCTGGTATGGAGCGCGCGGGCGAGTGGCCGATTGATCTCGACCGCGAAGTCGTCGCCGGCGCTGCCGGAGCGAAACACGGTGACATCCACTTTGCCGCGCTCGGCGGCTCCGCTGACGAGCTCGCGCAGCTCCGCCTCCCAGGCCTGGCACTCGCGCGGCAGCGAGAGCTTGACGTCGAGGAAGCGCTGGTTGACGCTCCGCACCTCCACCGCCAATCGCCTGCCACCGCCCTGCCAGCTCGCCTGGCCGAATCCGGTCATACTGCGCATCTGCCCTCCCTCTGTGGCTGCCACGCGTTGGCGCGCGGCCGGCCGAGCTCGCACGCGGTCATCGCCGGTTCGGCTCCCGGCCGCGCACGCGCGCGCGCAGCTGCTCGGCGCTCACGGTGGCCGTGCCGACCTCGCCGACCACGATGCCGGCCGCGTGGTTGGCGAGCACGGCGGCCGCTTCCAATCCGGCCCCGGCACCGAGGGCCAGCGCGCACGCCGCCACCACGGTGTCGCCGGCCCCGGTCACGTCGTAGACGTGTCGCGCCGCGGTCGGAAAGTGCTTCGCCGCCGCGCCGTGGGCGAACAGCGACATGCCCTCTTCCCCGCGCGTGATCAGCACGGCGGCGGCCTCCCAGCGCTCGAGCAACGCCTCGCCGGCGCGCGCGAGGCTCTGGCCATCGCGGATGTCCACCCCGGAGGCCTGGCTGGCCTCTTCTCGGTTGGGCGTCATGAGGCTCGCATTGCGGTAGAACCCGAAGTTCACGCGCTTGGGGTCGATCAGGAGAGGAAAGGGGCGGCGCGCGCGCACCGCAGCCAGGGCCGACAGCACCTCGGGCGTGATCAACCCCTTGCCGTAGTCGGAGATCACGACCACGTCGGCGCGGTCGAGGTGGGCGAGCAGAAACCCGCGCGCCCGGGCCGCGGCGGCGCTGTCGCGCCACCCGTCATCCTCGCGATCGAGGCGCACGACCTGCTGCTGGTGCGCGATGATGCGCGTCTTGCGGGTGGTCGCGGCGCCGCGGCTCTGCACGACGCCCTCGACGTCGGCGCCGATGCGCTCGAGCTCGTCCAGCACCTCGCGGCCCGCCGCATCGCTGCCGACCACGCCACAGGTGATCACCTGGCCGCCGAGGGCGCGAACGTTGTGGACGACGTTCGCCGCGCCGCCGAGGCGGCGATTCTCGGCCGTCACCCGCACGACGGGCACCGGTGCCTCCGGCGAGATCCGTTCCACCTTGCCCCAGATGAACTGGTCGAGCATGACATCGCCCGCCACCAGCACGCGCACGCGCGGGAAACGCGCCATTGCCGCGACCGCCCCTGCGGTCGCGCCCTGCCCCCTCACGCCCATCAACGCTCCTTCGCCAGCCCCCCGTGGGCCGCACCGCCGCCGCCGATCGCGCGCTCGACGCGCTCGATCACCATCGCCGGCGTGACCGACTCCATGCACACCTGCCCGATCGGGCAGCGCGGAAGGTAGCACGGCGCGCATGGCGCGTCGCCGCGGATCACCTCGCCGCGCCACGGCCCGGAGCGGTGCGGGCTGGTGGCGCCGAACAGCGCCACCACGGGCGTGCCCACGGCGACCGCGATGTGCATCGGCCCCGTGTCGGGACCGATCGCCACCGCCGCGCGCTCCATCACCGCGACGACCTCGCGCAGCGACGTGCGCCCGACCGCGTTCACGACATCGCCGGCGCCCGCCGCGAGCACCGCATCTGCGAACGCGGCGTCCGCCGGGCCACCGACCAGCGCGATGCCGAAGCCGCGCGCGCGCAGCTCCCGGCAGAGGCCCGCAGTCGCGCCCGGGAGCCATTGCCGGCTGGCCCAGGTGGAGCCGATGTACAACACCGCGAGCCGCTCACCCGCCGGCGCGAGCAGCGCGGCAGCGCGCGCCCGTTCGCGCTCGGCGGCCGCCAAACCGAACTCGACCGGCGCTGGTGCGACGCCGAGCCGATCCGCGAACAGTTGAAAGTGCGTCATCTTGAGCGTGAAGGTGTCGACCGGCTCGATCGCTTCGGTGTTGAAGAGCCAGTTTCCTTCACGAGAGTTGCGCCAGTGAAACCCTAGCCGGCGGCGCGCCCCGCTCGCCCAGCTGAATAATCCGCTCTTGAAATGCCGCTGGAGGTCGAGGGCGACATCCGGGCGGCTGGCGCGCAGGCGGCGCAGCATCGCCATCACCTCCGCGGCGCCCTGCCGCCGCCGGAACACGAGCACCTCGTCGACCGCCGGGTGAGCTTCGAGCAACGGCGCGGCAGCGGGCTCGACCGCCCACATGATATGCGCGCGCGGCCACCCCGCGCGCAGCCGTTGCGCCAGCGGCATGCCGCAGACGACGTCGCCGATCGCGCCGAGCAGGATGATCAGCACGCGCTCGGGCGGGTTCATAAAGGCACGCGGGCGCCGGCGACCTGCTCGGCCCGCTGCGCGACGGCGACGGCGCGCCCGCCGCGGCGAGCCGACCATACCTCGACGCCGGGCTGCTTGAGCGAGATGTAGCGGGGCTGCAGTAAGCCGAGGAGCACGTGCACGACGACGGCGGCGGACGCGGCGCGGCGCCGCCACACCGGCTGCGCCGCTTCCCACCAGGCCCCCGCCAAGAGGGCGAGAAACGGCGCCGGACCGCTCAGCGCGATCGGCGGCCAGCGCGAGCTCATCTCCCACCAGAACGGCAGCCCCAGGCAGAGCAGTCCGAGCACGACACTCGCATCGCTGTATCGCCGGTGCCACCGCCACGGCCGCCCGGCCGCCAACACGACCATGACCAGCGCATCCAACAACATCCCCGCCTGCCACGCCGGTACTGGCGGCCGCGCCGGTGCGCCGGCGAGCGGCACGACGTGCAGCGCCGCGCCGGCGATCGTCGCCGCCACCGCCCAGGCGATCGCGGTGGCGACACCCGCCGCCTGCGCCGTGCGCGCTCGGGGTTCGTGCGGCTCCGCCGCTATCACGCGCAGCGCGCCCAGCAGCAGCGAGAAGAGCGCCATGCCGCCAGCGACTTCCGCCAGCGGCTGCCCGCTGGCCGCGCCGGCGAGCGCCGCGGCTCCGATGAGCACCCCACTCGCCAGCGCGCGGAGCAGCGTCGGGTCGAGCAGGCACTGGGAAAGCGCGTAGGCCGCGGCGAGCGACAGCAGGGGAGCTGCGAGCTTGCCGGCGCCGGCACAGACCAGCACCGGCACGGAGAGCGCGGTCAGCATCAGGCTGCCGAGCCCGCCCGCCGGCCCGTACGCGCGCGTCCCCCAGCGCAGTACGAGCGCGCCGAGGCCGCCGTAGGCGAGCGCAGCGATGGCGCTGCGCGAGCCGCTCGGGTCGGCGCTCGCCACCACTAGTCCGCCGACCGCGATCACCGCGGCGCCCGCAACATAGCTCGCTCGTCGCGTCATGGCCGATCGCCGTCTATACCGGCTCGCCGCCGCCACCGCGAGGGAGCGCTGCTGGCCATAGCCGCCGCCCGGCAGCCCGCTCGTGGCACCCACCGCCCATCCAGGATAGATAGGCGCGGTGCGCATCAGCGGCTTCTCCTTCGTCCGGAATGCCATCGACCTCCACTACCCCGTGTGCGAGTCGATCCGCTCCGCGCTGCCGATCTGCGATGAGTTCGTGATCGCCGCCGGAGACTCCAGCGACGACACCACCGCGCTGCTGTACGCCATCGGCGATCCGAAGTTGAAGATCATCGACACCGTCTGGGACGCCAACCAGTTCGTGCGCGGCGCCAGCAACGCCGCGCAGACGAACATCGCGCTCGACGCGTGCACGGGCGAGTGGTGTCTGTACCTGCAAGCGGACGAAGTGCTCCACGAGGACGACCTGCCGGCGCTCGCGGAGCGGCTCCGGCACTACCGCGGCGATGCGCGCGTGGACGGGCTGGTGTTCGAGTACCTGCATTTCTACGCCGACTACGACCACTACCAAGCCTCGCATAGCTGGTACCGGCGCGAGGTGCGGGTCGTACGCGGCGGCCGCGACATCCGGTCGTGGAAGAGCGCGCAGGGGTTCCGGCACGCCGACGGGCGCAAGCTGCACGTCGTGCCCGCGGGCGCGCGCATCTTCCATTACGGCTGGGTGCGGCCGCCGCGCGACATGACGCGCAAGGCGCGCGCGCTCGCGGAGGTGCACCTCGGCACCGACGGCGCGCGCCGGTACGTGCCGAACCTCGACCAGGGCTACGACTTCGGCCAGCTCCACGGCCGCCTGCGCTTCCGCGGCACGCATCCCGCGGTGATGGCCGAGCGCATCGCCGCGCGCGACTGGGAAGTGCTGCCGACGCGGACGCAGCGCAAGCACGACCGGGTCGGCCAGCGGCTCCTGTCCTTCGTGGAGAACCGCATGCTCGGCTTCAAGCTGGCCGAGCACCGCAATTACGTGCTGCTGCCGCCGTAAGCGGCGATGGGCGCGCCGACGCGCCGTCACACCCCGCGCGCGCCCGAGCGCTTGGTCGCGAACACGTAGCCGGTGCGCGACGGCGCATGGTCGCGCGTGGTCACGGCGAAGCCCTCGCTCTCGAACCGCCGCACGAGCTCGTCGTGATGATGGTCGGTGATCCAATCGTGGTATTCGAGCGCGATGCGGTCGATGCGGGCGTAGACATGCGGCGGCGCGGCGAGCAGGATCTCGTATTCCGCACCCTCGCAGTCGAGCTTCAGGAAATCGCAGCGCTCGATCGCGCAGCGCGCGAAGGCGTCGGCGAGCGTGACGCATTCGACCGTGAGCCACTGTTGGGCGCCATCGCCGCCGGTGCCGAACAGCGAATGCACGCCGTGGCGGCCTTGCACGTGCAGCGGCCGCGAGCCCGCGCACCCCGCGACCGCGAGCGGCACCGGGACGATGGCGGGCAGCCGGTTGCGCGCGGCGTTCCGCTCGAGCAGCGCCAAACTGCCCGGAAACGGTTCGAACGCGTACACGCGGGCGGCGCGCTGTTCGACGGCGGCGTATAGCGCGAACATGCCGATGTTGGCGCCGATGTCGACCACGGTCGCGCCCGGCGACAGCGGGTCGGCGCGCAAGCGGTACGCGTCCTTGTAGAAGATCTCCTTGTAGAGCGGCACGACCAGGGCGCCGGGCGCGCCTTCGATCTCCAGGCCGTTGCGCAGGCGCAGGCGCGTCAGCTCGGTGCCGCGCAGCGCGCTGGCGCCGACCGCGAGCCAGTTCGACACGCCGCGCGCGTAGCGCGCCGCTTTCAGCGCCTCGATCACGCCGCGCTTGCTCATCCCGCCTCCCCTTCCCGCTCCGCTGGGCGCGGCGATGTCCTGCTCGCGGCGGGTGCCTCGGGCTGGTGCGCAGGCGTGAGCCCGTACGGCGTCACCACCACGCGCGCAGCGCGGTTCGCATCGTAGAGCGCTTTGTTGGCGGCGATCACGGGTTCGGTGCGCCAGGGCCGCGCATGATGGAGATGATAGACTGGCGCCGTGTAGCGCACCGAGCAGCCGACGACGCCGGCGAGCAGAAGGCGCTGGCCGAAGTCCGCGTCTTCGTATCCGTAGGTGAACCGTTCATCGAAGCCGCCGACCGCGCGGACGTGCGACGCCCAGGTGGACGCGTTCTCCCCGCGCCAACCCGGCGGGCGGCGATGCTTCCGATCGAGCGCGCTGCGCAGCCACGGTACGCTGCCCGCGATCAGGCGGCGCTTCTTCTGCACGCTCCACCACCACCAACCGAAGCGGTCGAGGACGCCGCGGGCCACGTCATCCTCGTCCAGATGCGCGCTCACGCGCGCGCCCAGCAACACCTTGCCGCCGCTGACGTACCGGTTGGGCGCCGCGCGTGCCGCGTGCATGGCCAAACAGTGCCGGGTGGCGATGCAGTCGCCGTCGAAGAACACCAGGTACGCGCCGCTGGCCGCCGCAATCGCGCGATTGAGGATGCGGCACTTTCGGAATCCCTCATCCGGGTGCCAGATGTGCCGGAGCGGGAACGGCAGCCGCTCCGCCCAATGGCTGACCAGCGCGCGCGTATCCGGGCCGCTGCCGTCGTCGGCGATCAGCAGCTCGGCGGGTGGGCGGCTCTGGCGCGCCAATCCGGCCAACACGAGATGGAGGGCGGCCGGGTTGTTGTAGGTCGAGACGATGACGGAGATCGAGTCGGTCACGGCAAACGCCTTCACCGAGAACAAACCACACATCCTCACCGATGGATATCGACCCGCGGAGCGGGCCGGCGCCGATGTCACCCGGCGCTCGGGTGCGGCGCGGCGTCACCGGCCGCTTGCAGGGCCAGCAGCTTCGCATAGCGCATTCGCACGTAGTGCGCGCCGAGGTAAGCGAGGAGCAGGCCGCGCCAGCCGTCGCGAAAGCCTCCTTTGAGGACGTAGCACTTCGCGAAGTGCGCCGCCGGCCGGAGCACGACGTCCGCCACGCGGGCGCGCCGGCCGCGCGCATGGAGCCCGGCCGCCATGATGGTCGTGTAGCGGTCGATCGTCTGCAGATGCTCGCTCAGCGAGCGATACGGCACGTGCAAGAGCTCGTGGCGCAACATCCCGGTAGGCCCGTCGACGTGCACTCGCTCGTGCAGGTCGTACGAGGCGCTCGGCGCGAATCGCCCGCACCGGCGGTCGAACAGCCGCACGCTGCGATCCGGGTACCAGCTACCGTGGCGGATCCAGCGGCCCAGGTACTGGCTGCAGCGCGGCACGCTCCAGCCGGCGGCGCCGGGAAAACCAGCCGCCCGCAACGCGGCGATCTCGGCGCGCAGCGGCTCGGAGACGCGCTCGTCGGCATCGATCGACAGCACCCAGTCGTGCGCCGCGGCGCGGATCGCAAACTCCTTCTGGGCCGCATAGCCGGGCCAGTCGCGCTCGATCACGCGCGCGCCGAGCCGCGCCGCGCGCTCGCGCGTGTCGTCGCGCGAGTGCGAATCGACGACCAGCACCTCGTCGCACCAGGTGAGCGATTGCAGGCACTCCTCGATGCGGTCCGCCTCGTCGCGTGTGATCACGCACGCGCTCAGCGCGGCCTTCGCTGGGGGACACTCCGACATCAGGACTCCGCCGCCGGCCTTGCCGGTTCCGCCCGCGCGCGGTCAAGTGGCGCCGGCCGCGCAGCGGCGGGCAGCTCAGTCGGCGCGCCGCTCCCACTCCGCGCGCGCCTCCGCATACAACCGCTCGTAGGCGTCCGCCATCGGTCCGGGCAGAAAACGCTGCGCGACCTCGGCCGGGCCCGCCGCACCGAGCCGGCCGCGCAGCTCCGCGTCCGTGATGATGCGGGCAACCGCCGTAGCCAGGGCCGCTGGATCGCCAGGCGGGACGAGCAATCCCGTGCGCTCGCCGCCGATCGCGTCCCGCAACCCTCCCACGGCGCTGGCGATCACCGGCCGGCCGGCCGCCATCGCCTCCAGCGCGATCACGCCGAGCCCCTCGGCGCGCGAGGGCACGACCACCGCATCCGCGGCCGCGAGCAGGTCCCCCATATCGTCCCGCTGGCCGAGCCAGCGGACCTGTGCGCCGAGTCCGAGCCGGTCGGCGTGGGCAATCAGCGCGGCCCGCTCCGGGCCCTCACCCGCGAACCAGACGCGCGGGCGCAACCCGGCCCGGCCGAGATGCGCGAGCGCGTCCAGCAGCACGTCACCACCCTTGCGCGCCACCAGCGCGGCTGCGCTCAGCAGTACGACATCCGCGTCGGCGGCGCCTTCGGCCGCGCGCAGTGCGGCGCGGCCACGCCGCGTTTGCACGCGCGCGGTGTCGATCGCGTCCGGGATCACCGCGATGCGCCGCCGCGCCACGCCGGCGGCGGCGAGTTGCTCGCCGACATGGGCCGAGATCGCGGCCGTGCGCTGTGTCCACTGCCCGTAGATGAGGCGCGTGCGCGCCGAGCGGTGCACCGGGCGATCCATGCGGCGCGTGACGATCGCCGGCACGCGCGCCCAGTATGCCGCGAGACCGCCGAGCCAGGCCGCGCGCCCGGTATGGAGATGCACGGCATCGGGCCGCGCAGCCCGCAGCGCGCCCACGAGGCGGGGTACGGCAAGGAGGTCGAGATCACTCCGCATCGATATCGCGCGGACTGCGATCCCGCGCGCCGCGGCTGCCGCGCCGACCGCGCTCGCGGGCGGGCAGATGAGCACGTTGCGATGGCCGCGGCGGCTGAGCTCGGCGATCAGGAGCAACACCTGGACTTCGCCGCCGGAGTAGCCGCGTTCGGCGTCGACATGCACCAGGGACAGAGCGGCCATGGGTCAGTGTTGCACCGCACGCTCGGCGATCCGCTGGGTGCGGCTGCGGGCCCGACGTCGGCCTCACGCGCTCGGGCACTCTACACGCGCCGGAATCACGGGGCAAAAGCCCCGGGCGTAGTCGTCCCGGCGCGAAGCCGGCACGCAGCGATGGAAGCTCGTGCGCCCTGTCCGTGGCTAATGAATCGGTTCCTCGCCGCCGGAGGGGACCTCACTGCATTGCGGATCACCCTCGAGCCGCACTCCGTGGCGGCGGGCGAAATCCAGGATCGTGGCGCGCGCCAGCTTACTCGGCCGGAACCGCCCATTTTCCCAGCGGTTCACCGTGCCGACGGTGATGCCGAGGGAGTGCGCGAGTTCCTCTTGCGTCATGCCGAGTTGGCGCCGCAGCTGGCGGATGAAGTTGTTCATGTGGTCTCCCATATGCGCTGCTCCCTCCCTCGTGGTGGCGCCCTGGCCGTTGACGAAGGGTTAAGCAAGCGACATGCCACGCAGCGATTGACTGGCGCGCACCAGTTGCGCACCAGGTACTCCGTCAATGGCGTGGCGTGTGACAACGGCGGAGTGGGTTTATGCCGTGTCGGGCGTGCGCCGGCTCCCATGGCCGCGCGACCGCGGCGCGTGGAGGTCTAGCGGCGTTGCGCGTAGCACCCAACCGCTGACTGCGGACATTTCCGCAAGCTCGGGTGCACAGAGCGGCGTGCGGCTGCCGCTAGCGATGCGGTCAGAGCTGGCCGGGGGTGAGCGTGCCGCGTCCCTCGCGGCGCCCCTTGCGCAGCGCCGGAATCGCGCGAATGCGCTCGTCCGGCAGGAGATCCCAAAGGATGCCGCGCGGGCGCGGATACAAGCTGGGCGCCGCGACGACCTGATCGGGGGTGATGACGAAGTCGACCGGGATGTCGTGCGCGCGCATGGCGATGCGGTCGTCGATCACCTGCAGGGCGTGCACGGTGGTGACGATGGGCGTGTACTCGCGGACCTTGCCGGCGCGCCGCAAGAGCGCGTACTCGAGATCGATCGCACCGCTGCCGCGCCCGACGCGGGCGCCCTGGCGCGACACGGCCACGGAGCCGACGAGCACGAGGTCGATGCCGCGCAACTCGTGCGGAGCGAGCGGTTTCCCGTACTTGAGCGCACCGCGTAGGCACGCCGCACGCCAGGCGTTCGCGCCGAGGCGCGCCGGGTCGACCTCGAGAAAGCAGCGCTCTGCGTGCAAGCCAGGCACGGGGATGTAGATGACCTTGCCGTCCGCGAGCGCCGCGCGCCGGAGCGCGAGCTGCGGCGCGCTGAGATCGACCTTCACGGCTTTGGCACGCTTCCAGATCGTGAGCTGCGTCAGCAGCTTCGCCGCACGGTCGGCGCCGCTGAAATTCGGCACGCGGCCATATGCGCCGGGGAACCGCGCCACGCCAGCCGTGGTGAGCCGACTCCACACCTTGTGGCGGATCGCGTCCTTCGTCATGCGCCCGGCACTCGCGCGAGTGTTGGTTCAGGTACTACAGCCCTGTGCGCAGAGTCAATCAACTGCGAGCCGCCGGCACGTGATGATGAAGCCCGTGTGCGCCACCATGCGATGCTCGGGGCGAATGCTGAGCCCTTTGGCGTGCCAAGGGCGCATGAGCGTCTCGGCGATGTGCAGCGCGCCGAACCCCGCCGCCGGCGCCTGATCCGCGAACTGCTTTACCTGCAACACCGTCGGGAGATAGACGACCAGCACGCCGCCCGCGCGGAGCGCACCGGCGACGGCGGGCAGCGCTCTCCACGGCTCGGAGAGATCGAGGATGATGCGATCGAGTTCGCGCTCGGAGATCCCCTCGTAGACATCTGCGTGCACTGGGATCCATTGCGGCGCGTCGCCATAGAACTGCTGGATGTTGGCGCGCGCCATGTCCAGGAACTCGGGGCGGATCTCGTACGAGATGAGCGTTCCGGTAACGCCCACCGCGCGCAACAGCGCCATGGTCAGCGCGCCCGGTCCCGTGCCCGCTTCCAGCACCCGCATGCCGGGCCCGATGTCGCCCCAGAGGAGAATCGGTCCGATGTCCTTCGGATAGATCACCTGTGCACGGCGCGGCAGGTTCGGGATCAGGGTGGCGAACGTCGGCCGCAGAACGAGGAACGGCTCGCGCGAGCTGTTCTCCACCGTGCGGCCCTCGGGCCGTCCGATGAGGTCGTCCGCGGCAATGGTGCCGCCGCGGAGATGGATGCGGCCGCCGGCGCGCAGGATGCGCATGTACTCGCGCTCCTTGCCGTCGATGAACAACACGGCGTCGCCGGCGCGCAGGAGGGCGCGGTCTGCGCCCGCGTCGGCGGGTGCGGGTTGGTCCGCGGGGGCGTGGGGAGCGGCCACTGCCGTCAGTGCCCGGCGGCGGCGTGCCGTTCGCGGCGCGCGTCGATCTCACGCACCAGACGGCAGAACCCGCAGAGCTCGCCGAAGGATGGCATTCCGCAGCCCTGGCAGGTGGCCGGCGCCGTGCGCGCGCCCGGAGCCGCCAGCCCCGGCTGGGCGCGCTGCAGGAAATCCTGCACGAAGCTGAGCTTGCTTCCCGGGCTCGCCGCCTCGAGGCGGTTCAGCATGTCCTTGTAGACGAGCTGAGTGGCGCCGGTGGCGTTGGGGCATTCCTCGATGACGTAATCGATGCCGCGCATGAACGCGTAGACGGCAGTCTCGTACTCGCTGATGCGGAAGAGCGGCTTCACCTTGCGCACGAAGCGCGGGTGCGTGGGCTCCAATACCGGGCGCTGGCGCGCGAGGTGCTCGAGCTGCCAATGCAGGACGTTGCCCAGCAGCCGCGCCGCTTCGTCGTCGAGGTTGTGTCCGGTGGCCACGACCGGGAACCCGCGGTCGACCGCCAGCTGGTCGAAGTAGTGCCGCTTCATCGTGCCGCACGCCGAGCACGCCGGCCGGCGGGTCAGACCCGCCACATCGGGCACCGCCAGTCCCTGCTCGGCCAGCGCTACCGTGATCAACGGCAGGTCCCGCGCCGCGGCAAACGCGGCGGTCTTCTCGGTCGAGACGTCGGAGTACGATCCGATGCCGAGCGAGAGGTGCAGTCCGGTGGTGCGGTACCCGAGGCCGATCAGCACGTCCCACAACGCGAGGCTGTCTTTGCCGCCGGAGACCGCGACCAGCAGCGGCTCGTCGTGGGTGAACATGCGCTCTTTCTCGATGGCGCGCTCGACCTGGCGCTGAAATACGAGCAGGAAGCAGGCGCGGCAGAAGTTCGAGTTGTGCTGACGGAGCTGCACCTCCGCCGGCGCTCGGCAGCGCGTGCACTTCACGCCGCACCTCCGGAGATCACCGAGCGCACCTCGATCACGTCGTCGGCTTCGAGCATGGTGCTCTCCGGTACGAGCTCGTCGCCGCGGATGATCATCGCGGTGCCGGGTAGAAAACCGAGCGCCCGCAGCACGTCGCCGGCGCGCCGCCGCCCACTCAACTCGAGCTCTTTTCGCTGCGGCAACACGGTAATGCGCATGGGCAGCGCGAGGATAGGCAGCCGTGCCGGTGGACACAAGCCGGGCCAACGCGGATCGAGCGGCGTCGCGTGCGCACGCCGGGGCGGCGGATTGGCGCGCGTCGCGGGAAGCGCTGGAGGAGCGCGGAGCGGCGCGCTCCGCCGGCGCCGATCGCGCGCGCCGCGGCGTGCCCCGCCCCGTGTGCGCGCACCGGGTTCCGTCGCCTTGACTCCCTCCCCAGCGCTCCGTAAATCGCCTGAAAGGCACGCGCGCGTGGAGGCTGATACAACCGATCTCATCGCGATCCGTCGCAGCAAGTTGGACGCGCTGCGCGCGGCCGGGGAGAACCCGTTCGCGAACGATTTCCGCCCCACGCACACGACGCAGGCGGTGGTCGACGCCTTCGGTGCGCTCTCCGCCGACGAGCTCGGCGGCCGCCGCAACGCGGTGGCGGTGGCGGGTCGCATGGTCGCCAAGCGCGATTTCGGCAAGGCATCCTTTCTGCACCTGCAAGATCGCGACGGCCGGCTGCAGGCCTATGTCAAACGCGACGTGCTGGGCGAAGACGGCTTCGCGCGCTTCAAGTGCGCCGACGTGGGCGACATCGTCGGCGTGGTCGGCCCGCTGTTTCGCACCAAGACCGGCGAGTTGACGGTCGAGGCGCATGCCTGCCGCGTGCTGGCCAAGGCGCTGCGTCCGCTGCCCGAAAAGTGGCACGGCCTCACCGACGTCGAAGCGCGCTACCGCCAGCGCTATCTCGATCTGGTCGCCAATGAGGCGGTGCGCGGCACGTTTCGCCGCCGCGCGCAGATCATCCGCTACATCCGCGACTTCCTCACCGCGCGCGACTTCATCGAAGTCGAGACGCCGATGATGCAGCCACTCGCCGGCGGCGCGGCCGCGAAGCCGTTTCGGACCCATCACAATGCGCTCGACATGGACCTGTACCTCCGCATCGCGCCCGAGCTGTATCTGAAACGGCTCCTGGTCGGCGGTTTGGAGCGCGTGTTCGAGCTCAACCGCGTCTTTCGCAACGAGGGTGTCTCGACGCGGCACAACCCCGAGTTCACGCTGCTCGAATTCTATCAGGCCTACGCGACTTACGAGGACCTCATGCAACTCACCGAGGAGCTCCTGGTGGGACTCGCGGATGCGGTCGTCGGCTCGCGGCGCGTCCGGTACCTCGGCGCCGACATCGACCTGACGCCGCCGTTCCGGCGCATATCGATCCCGGAGTACGTCGCGGCGCGCTGCGCGCTGCCGCTGGACGCGGTCCGCCTGCTCGATGCCGCCCGGCTGCAGAGCGCTGCAGACCGCATCGAAGGCTTCGCGCGGAAGGATTATCGCGCGCTGTACGGCGACGCGGCCGGCG
Source organism: Binatia bacterium (assembly GCA_050176585.1). Lineage (GTDB taxonomy): Bacteria > Desulfobacterota > Binatia > HRBIN30 > CADEER01 > CAYYWP01. Next base: position 145,206 of record JBFXHX010000005.1, on the reverse strand, counting down.
GGTACCTGCTCCTCGACGTATTCGAGCACCTGGCGGAGCCCGAGCTCATCCAGCCGACGTTCGTGTACGAGTACCCGGTCGTCGTCTCGCCACTGGCGCGCCGCAACGAGCGGGCGCCAGCGTTCGTCGACCGGTTCGAGCTGTTCATCGGCGGCCAGGAAATGGCCAACGCCTTCTCGGAGCTCAACGACCCCGACGATCAGCGCGCCCGGCTCGAGGCACAGGCGGCGCAGAAGGCGGCCGGCGACGAGGACGCCCACGTGATGGACGAGGATTTCGTGCGCGCGCTCGAGCACGCGATGCCGCCGGCCGCGGGCGAGGGTATCGGCATCGATCGGCTGGTGATGCTGCTCACGGACTCGTCCTCCATCCGCGACGTGATCCTGTTTCCGCACATGCGGCCAGAACATCGCTGACGGCGCCGCGCCGCCGCCCTCATGCCGTACTGGCTTTTCATCAGCTTGCGCTACCTCCGCGCGCGGCGCCGCGAGGGCTTCATCTCGCTGCTGACCGCGTTCGCCACCGCCGGCGTGGCGATCGGCGTGATGACGCTCAACGTCGTGCTCGCGGTGATGACCGGATTCGAGGAGGACCTGCGCGACCGCATCCTCGGCTTCACGCCGCACGTGCTGGTCTCGGATTACGGCGGATCCATGGAGGTCGGCCCCGAGCTCGAAGCGCGGCTCCGAGCGATCCCGGGCGTCGCGGCGGCGGTGCCGTATGTGCAGGGTCAGGCGATGCTCGCCAGCTCGGGGGACGTCGCCGGCGTGCTGGTGCGCGGCGTGCGCCCGCAAGCCGATGGCGCGCTCGACTTCGCGCACCACGTCCGCGGCGGGCGCATCGAGGATCTGGCGCGCCGCCACGCGGTGCGGCGCGACGAGACCGGCGCTTCAGTGGAGCTCCCCGGCATCATCCTCGGCACGCAGCTCGCCGCGCAGCTCGGCGTCTCGATCGGCGATCCGGTGAGCGTCGTCTCCTCCGCCGGCACGCCGACGATCGTGGGCCTGGTGCCCAAGGTGCGGCGCTTCGCCGTCGTGGGCCTGTTTTCGGCCGGCATGATCGAGCACGACAGCGCGCTCGCGTTCATGAGCCTCGCCGACGCGCAGCGCTTCTTCGGCCTCGGCGAGGCGGTGAGCGGTGTGGAGGTGCGCGCGACCGAGCTCGAGCGCGCCGAACCGGTTGCGCGCGCCATCGCCGGCGCGCTCGAGTTCCCCTATGAGGTCCGCTCCTGGCGCGAGCTGAATCGCAATCTGTTCGCGGCTATTCAGCTCGAGAAGACCGTGTACTTCGTCGTACTGCTGCTCATCGTGTTGGTGGCGGCCTTCAACATCCTCGCCATCCTGGTGATGGTGGTGATGGAGAAGCGCAAGGACATCGCGATTCTCAAATCCCTCGGCGCGACCCGAAAGGGCATCGCCACGATCTTCGTCGCCAAGGGCCTGGTGATCGGCGGGATCGGCACGGTCGCCGGCAGCGCTCTGGGCTTTGCGCTCTGCGAGCTGCTGCGCCGCTACGAGTTCATCCAGCTGCCCAAGGGGGTGTTCTATGTGACGACCCTGCCGGTCAAGATCTATCCGGAGTACTTTGCCGGCGTCGTTCTCGTCTCGGTCCTCATCTGCCTGCTCGCCACGCTCTATCCGGCGCGGCAGGCGTCGCGGCTGCTGCCGGCCGAGGCGATCCGGTATGACTGAGCAGCCGCTGATCCGGGCGCGCGGCCTCTACAAAGTCTACGAGGGCGGTGGCAAGCGCGTCGAAGTGCTGCGCGCGCTCGACCTCGACGTGGCGCGCGCCGAGGCAGTCGTGATCCTCGGCCAGTCCGGCGTGGGCAAGAGCACGCTCATGCACGTGCTCGGCGCCCTCGACCGCCCGAGCGCCGGGGAGGTTTTCTTCGACGGCCGGCCGCTCGGGGAAATGAGCGAACGCGAGCTGGCTAGCTTCCGCAACCGCGAGATCGGCTTCGTCTTCCAGTTCCACCACCTCCTGCCGGATTTCAGCGCGCTCGAAAACGTGATGATGCCGGCGTTGATCGCCGGCCTCGACTGGGACGAGGCGGCGGGTCGCGCCCGGCAGGCCCTCGCCCAAGTCGGCCTCGAGCCCCGCCTTTCGCACAAGCCGGGGGAGCTCTCGGGCGGCGAGCAGCAGCGGGTGGCGGTCGCGCGGGCGGTGGTCCTCGCCCCACGCGCGGTGCTGGCAGACGAGCCCACCGGCAATCTCGACCCGGCCACCGCCGACGAGGTGCATCGGCTGCTCCTCGGCCTGAAGCGCGAGCGCGGGATCGCGCTGGTGCTGGTGACCCACAACGAGCAGCTCTCCCAGCTCGCCGACCGCACGCTGCGCTTGCGCAATGGGAAACTGGAATGAATACGCCCGCTTCGACCTCTCGTCGGGTTTACTGCGCGGCAGGCGTCTGTTACGTCTCCCCCGTTTTGCCACACAGCAGTAGCCAGTGCGTGCGAGCGCTGATGGTTGGTCTGGCGGTAGTGGGGCTCGCACTCCACTCGCCGGTGGCAGCGCAAAACGAAGCGGCGCCCGCCGAGGGGACGCGGATCGAGCGCGTGGTCATCACCGGCAACCAACGGGTCGAGGAAGAGGCGATCCGCGTGAAGCTGAAGACCGCGGCCGGGGAGCCGTACAACGCGCAGATCGTGGATGACGACCTGCGCGCCATTTACAAGCTCGGGTTCTTCAACGACGTGCGCGCCAGCCTCGACCGCCAGCCGGACGGCTGGGTGCTGACGTACGCGGTCCAGGAACGCCCCTTCATTCGCCAAGTGCAGATCGAGGGCAACAAGAAGATCGATACCGACGACATCGAGGGCATGATCCGCGTACGCCCGAACACGATTCTCGATCCGCAGAAGGCCCGTCAGGGCATCGAGGAAGTCAAGAACGCCTACGAGAAGAAGGGCTACCTCGACGCGCAGATCCGCTACGACACCGCCCCGGTGGGCGAGAACGAGGTGGACGTCACTTTCGTAATCGACGAGCGCGAGCCGATCCGCATCAAGCAGATCGTGATCGAAGGCAACGAAGAGGTCGATGACGATCAGCTCAAGCGGGTGATGCAGACCAGCGAGAAGAACCTGCTGACCCCGTTCACCGGCGCCGGCAATCTGGACCGCGAGGTGTTGAAGACCGACGTCGAGCGGCTGACCGCGTATTACTACGAGACCGGCCACATCGACGTGCGGGTCGCCGAGCCGGAGATCACGCGCGAAGAAGACGGCCTGAAGGTGACGATCAAGGTCGACGAGGGCGCCCGCTATTCGTTCGGCAAGGTCCGCACGGCCGGCGAGACCGACCCCGAGCTGGAAAAGGCCACGGAGCGCGAGTTCAAGGCGAAGGAAGGCGAGCTCTTTCGGCCCAGCTTGCTCCGCGAGGACATCAACGATCTGACGCAGACGTACGGTGACCTCGGCTACGCCTTCGTCAACGTCACCCCGGACACCAAGGTCAATCCGGCCGACAAAACGGTGGACGTGACATACGCCCTGACGCGCGGCCCCGAGGTCGCGATCGACCGCATCGAGATCAGCGGCAACACCAAGACGCGCGACAAGGTGATCCGCCGCGAGCTCGAGCTGCAGGAACAGGAGCAGTTCTCCGGCAGCAAGTTGCGCCGCAGCCAGGACCGCTTGCGCCGGCTCGGGTACTTCGAGGACGTCAACATCACCACCCGCAAAGCCGACACGGAAGACAAGCTCGACCTCATCGTGGACGTCCGCGAGGGCAATACCGGCGCGTTCTCGGCCGGCGCCGGCGTGAGCTCTGGGGAATCCTTTCTCTTCAACGTCCGCCTGTCCGAATCGAACCTGTTCGGCCGCGGCCAGTCCGTGGTGCTCAACGCGGACTTCGGCGCGATTCGCCGCAACCTGAGCTTCAGCTTCACCGAGCCGTACTTTCTGGATACGGAGCTCACCGCCGGCTTCGACATCTTCAACTGGGAGCTGTTCTTCGAAGAGTTCGCGCGCGGCGGCACCGGTGCCACGCTGCGCACGCTCTATCCATTTCCGGCCATGGGCCTCGACGTGTTGCGGCTCGGTCCGCTCGGCGAGTATTCGCTGCTCGATACACGGCTCGGCGTGGAGTACCGCATCGAGGACGCCGAGATCTTCGACGTCAGCCGCGGCTCCCCCGCGATCATCCAGGCCGAGCAGGGCTCGAGCCTGATCAGCTCGCTGGCCCCCCGCATCTTCCGCGACACGCGCAACAGCCTGCTCGATCCGACCGCCGGCGGCTTCCAGGACTTTTCCGTGGAGATCGCCGGCCTCGGCGGCGACGCCAAGTTCATCAACGCACAGTCCCGCACGCGCTGGTACATACCGGTCTGGCGGGTTCCCAAGCTCGGCCAGTTGATCGCCTCCACGGGTTGGACCTTGGGCTTCGGCTATGGGTACGGCGACGACATAGAGTTGCCGCTGTTCGAGCGCTACTTCCCCGGCGGCATCAACTCGCTGCGCGGCTTCGACGTGCGCTCGCTGGGCCCGGCGATCGACGTCTTCGAACAGGGCAAGGGCAAGGACGGCAACTGTCCACTCGGCCCCGGGAACTGCGCGCGACTGTTCCGCCACGATCCGATCGGCGGCAGCCAGCAGCTCATTTTCACCAACGAGCTCATCTTCCCGATCATCGAGGCCCTGGGGGTGAAAGGCGTGGTGTTCTTCGACGCCGGCAATGCCTTCCTCGCGTCCAAGGGCATCGAGCTCCAGGAGATGCGCATGTCGGTCGGCGGCGGCATCCGCTGGCTGTCACCGATGGGCCCGCTCCGCGTCGAGCTCGGCTTTCCGTTGAACGCGGAGCGCGGTGACGAGGTGCAGACCATCCAGTTTTCTTTTGGCGCACCGCCATGACAAAGAACGTGGTTCAGAGCACGACAAGGAGGGATTTCGCATGATACGACCTATGCTCCTGGCCCTGGCGCTGGCCGTGTGCAGCGCTTTGGCGACGGGAGCCCGCGCAGAGGATCTCAAGATCGGTTACGTCGATCTACAGCGCGCGCTGAACGAATCCGATGCGGGCAAAGCGGCAAAGGAGCGATTCAAGGTGCAGGTCGATCGCCTGCAAACCGATCTGAAAAAGAAAAAAGACGCGATCGACGGCATGAAAGCACAGTTGGAAAAGAAGGCGGCGGTGATGCGCGAGGACGAGGCGCGCAACCTCGAGAAGGACTACCAGAAGAAGCTGCGCGACTTCGAACGCGCATACAAGGACTCGCAGGGCGAGCTGCAACAGCGCGACAACGAGCTGACGGTCGAGCTCTTGAAGGAGCTTCAGGTCGTGATCGAGGATTACGGCAAGGAGAACGGCTACAGCATGATCCTCGAGCAATCGAGCAGCAGCGTGTTGTACGGCGCCGCTTCGCTGGATCTGACCGAGCAGATCATCGCCCGATACAACGCCAAGAAGCAATAGCCGGGCGTCGATGGGCGGCGCGCAGATTCACCCGACGGCGATCGTCGCGGCCGGCGCCGAGCTGGCCGACGGGGTGACGATCGGACCCTATGCCGTCGTCGGCCCACGCGTCCGCCTCGGCTCCGGCACCTCCGTGGGCGCGCACGCGGTCATCGAGGGCCGCACCACCCTCGGCGCCCGCAATCAGGTGTTCCCGTTCGCCGCCATCGGCACGGTGCCGCAGGACCTCAAATACCGCGGCGAGGATAGCGCGCTGGTGATCGGCGACGACAACCGCCTGCGCGAGTTCTGCACGGTGCAACCGGGAACGACCGGTGGCGGCATGCTGACCGAGATGGGCAGCGGCAACCTGTTGATGAACTACACGCACATCGCACACGACTGCCGGCTCGGCGATGGCAACATCGTGGCGAATGGCACGCAGCTGGGCGGGCATGTCACCGTGGCCGACCGCGTGGTGATCGGCGCGCTGTCCGGCATCCATCAGTTCACACGCCTCGGCGATGGCGCGCTGATCGGCGCCGGCTCAATGGTCTCGCAGGACGTGCCGCCGTTCTGCAACGCGACGGGCGATCGCGCCACACTGCACGGGCTCAACACCGTCGGCCTGAAGCGCCGCGGGCTGTCGCGGGAGGCGGTGCGCGCGCTCAAGCGCGCCTATGCGCTGGTGTTTCAGTCCGGCTTGCGCGTCGTCGAAGCAGCGGCGCGAGTGCGCACCGAGCTGGGCGGCGTGCCCGAGGTCGAGCGCTTCATCGCGTTCATCGAGGCCTCGCCGCGCGGCGTGTGCCGCGAGGTCCGCCGGCGGGGCGATGCGTCGGGTGCGGACGAGGACGAATGACCGCCCGCGAGCGCGGTCGGAACATGGAACGCATCGGCTTGATCGCCGGCAACGGCAGCTTCCCCCTCCTCTTCGCCCGGACCGCCCGCGAAGCCGGTGTGGCCGTGGTCGCCGTCGCTCATGAGGGCGAAACGGATCCCGCCCTGGCGGACGCGGTCGAGGACTGCACGTGGATCCAGGTCGGACAGCTCGGCACGATCGTGCGCGTGTTCCACGACCGCGGCGTGCGGCGCGCGGTGATGGCCGGCGGCATCCGCAAAGCCGCGCTACTCGAGCGCTTCGCGCCCGACGAGCGCGCCGTTCGGTTTCTGGCGCGGCTCACGCACTGGGGTGACGACGTGTTGTTGCGCGGCGTCGCCGAGGAGCTCGCCGCCGACGGCATCGCGATCGTCGAGTCGACGCTGTTCCTGGCAACACTCCTGACTCCCGAGGGCGCCCTGACGGCCACCGAGCCCACCTCCGAGCAGTGGCTCGACGTCCGCCATGGGCTCGCCGCGGCCAAGGGCCTGGGCGCGTGGGACATCGGGCAGACGGTCGTGGTCAAGTCGCGGATCGTGCTGGCGGTCGAAGCGCTCGAAGGCACGGATGCGGCGCTGCAGCGCGGAGGCGCGCTCGGCCAGGGGGGCGCGGTGGCAGTGAAGGTGAGCAAACCGCATCAGGACCTGCGCTTCGACGTGCCGGCCGTCGGGCCGGAGACGATCGCGGTGTGCCGCGCCGCCGGCATTGCCGTGCTGGCGCTCGAGGCCGGCCGCACGCTCTTGCTCGAACGCGAACGGCTGCTCGCCGACGCCGCGGAGGCCGGGATTGCCGTGGTCGGGGTGCGCGCGGATGCCGGCTGAGCCGATCCGCGCCGCGGTGATTGGCGTCGGCTACCTCGGCGCGCTCCACGCGGACAAGTACGCGGGCTTGCCGGGTGTCGACCTGGTCGCCGTGGTCGACACCGATCCGGCGCGCGCGGCCGCCGTGGCGGCGCGCGTGGGCGCGCCGGCGTTGACGCGCGTCGAGGACCTCTACGGCCGCGTGGATTGCGTGAGCATCGCGGTGCCGACGCCGGCGCACTTTTCCGTCACTGCCGCACTGCTCGCCCGCGGCATCGACGTTCTGGTCGAAAAGCCGATCACCGCGACCCTGGCCGAAGGCCAGGCGCTGGTCGCGCAGGCGGCGGCCAGCGGCCGCATTCTGCAGGTCGGGCACCTCGAACGCTTCAACCCCGCCATCCGTTCGCTGGCCGGCGTGCTCACTCGACCGCGGTTCATCGAATGCCACCGGCTCGCGCCGTTCACCGAGCGCGGCACCGAGGTGGATGTCATCCTCGACTTGATGATCCACGACCTCGACGTGATCCTCAGCGTGGTCACCGAGCCGATCGAACGCGTCGAGGCCGTCGGCGTGCCCGTGCTCTCCGAGACCGTGGACATCGCCAACACGCGGTTGCGCTTCGCTGGCGGCACCATCGCGAACGTCACCGCCAGCCGCGTGGCGACCAAGCGCGAGCGGAAGATCCGCTTCTTCCAGGCGGACACCTACGTGGCCGTGGACTACGGCGATCGCACGGTGCGCGTCGTGCGGCGCGCACCGCCCGTGGACGGCGGGCTCGCCAGCATCGAGGCGAGTGAGCAGCACTTCAGCGACGCCGATCCCCTGTTCGACGAGATCGAGGCGTTCGTCGAGTCGGTGCGCACGCGGACGCCGCCGCTGGTCGACGGCGTGACGGCGGTGCGCGCCATGGAGGTCGCGGAGCGCATCCGCGCCGCGCTGGAGCCGGCATGAGCGCCCCGCTTCGCGTGTTGCTGGTGGCCGGCGAGGCGTCGGGCGACCTACACGGCGCCGCGCTCGTGCAGGCGCTGCAGCGGCGCCGGCCCGCGCTCAGCATCGCCGGCATCGGCGGGCCGCGCCTCCGCGCCGCGGGCATGCGCGCCCTGATGCAGAGCGAGCATGTCGCGACCATGGGCCTCACCGAGACGTTCGGCACGCTCGGGCGCTTGCTGGCGGCGTACCGCCGCCTCGTGCGCTTCCTCGATGAAGAGCGCCCGCATCTGGTGATCCTAATCGACTACCCGGAGTTCAACCTGCGCCTCGCCGCGCAAGCGAAACGCCGGGCGATACCGGTCTTCTATTTCATCGCGCCGCAGGTCTGGGCGTGGCGCAAAGGGCGCGTGCATACGATCGCGGAGCGGGTCGACAAGCTCGGTGTGGTGTTCCCGTTCGAGCCCGCCGTCTACAACACCGCCGACCGGCAATTGGCGGAATTCATCGGTCACCCCCTGCTCGACGTCGCACGCCCGAGTCGGCCGCGCGACGAGACGCGCGCCCGTTACGGCTTGGCGCCGGATCGCCCCGTGCTCGCGCTGCTGCCCGGCAGCCGGCGGAAGGAAGTGCGGTCGCTCTTTCGCCCGCTGTGCGAAGCGGCCGTGCTCCTGCGCCAAGAGGGCTGGCAGCCGATCGTCGCGTTGGCCGAATCGCTCGGCCATGGCGATCTCCGCGCAGCGCTCGGCGGCGCCGCCGTGCCGGTCACGATCGCGCACAGCGACACATACAATGTGGTCACCGCGGCCGACGCGGCCATCGTCGCCTCGGGCACGGCGACGATCGAGACCGCGCTCCTCGGCTGTCCGATGGTGATCGTGTACCGCGTCTCGCCGCTCACGTTCTGGGTGGCGCGCCGCCTGGTCGATGTGCAGTGGATCGGCATGCCGAACATCATCCTGCAGCGCGCCGTGTTCCCGGAGCTGCTGCAGCACGCGGTCACCCCCGCCGCATTGGTCAGCGCGGTGCGCACGGTGCACGCGCGCCGGGCCGAGACGGCGGCGGCACTGGCCGAGCTGCGCGCGAAGCTCGGCGCGCCCGGTGCCGCCGACCGCGCCGCCGACCTGGCGCTCTCGCTGGTGGCCTGAGGCATGGACCGCGAGCTGCTGCACCGCCTGTTCGGCTACTTGCGCCCGTACATCTGGCCGTACTTCGCCGCCGCCTTGCTCTGCATGGTGCTGTTCGGCGCGACCAGTGGCGTGATGCCGTTTCTGGTCCGCTACATCTTCGACGACCTGTTTACCGCCCGCAACGCCGCCTTGCTGAACGTGCTGCCGGTGGCGATCGTCGCGGTCTTCATCTTCCGCGGTATTTGCGGGTTCGGCAGTGCGTTTCTGAGCGATTACGTAAGCAACCGCATCATCCACGATCTGCGCAATGCGTTGAACGGCCACATCCAGGAGCTCTCGCTGGGTTTTTTCCATCGACAGTCCACCGGGGCGTTGCTCTCGCGCATGACGAGCGACGTCCAGCTCGTCGGCACGGCCCTGACCGGCAGCGCCGCGTCGCTGCTGAAGGACGGGGTCTCGCTGGTGGTGTTGATGGCCGTCGCGTTCTACCAGGATTGGCTGCTGGCGCTGATCGGCTTCGTGGTCTTCCCCGCCTCGGTGCTCCCCGTGGTGCGCCTGTCCAAGCGCATGCGTGCGCACTCGCGCCGTCTCCAGGGCACGCTCGGCCTGCTAAGTGCCCTCCTGCAGGAGACCGTACAGGGTAGTCGCGTCGTGAAGGCGTTTAACATGCAGGAGTACGAGAAGGCGCGCTTCGCCGCGGAGAGCCGCCGGCTGCTCGGCACCGCGATGCGGGTGGTGCGGATTCGCGCCGCAACCACGCCGATGATGGAGATCCTCGCCGCGTTCGGCATTGCGGGGGTGGTCTGGTACGGCGGCTACAGCGTGATCGTCGGCGGTCGGACGCAAGGCTCGTTTCTGGCCTTTCTGACCGCGCTCTTCCTGCTGTACGACCCGTTCAAGGGTATCGGCCGCACGAACAGCACGCTACAGCAGGGCCTGGCCGCTGCGGCGCGCGTCTTCGAGGTTCTGGACACGCGCCCTGAGGTCGCCGACCGCGCCGGCGCGCGCGAGCTCGCCCCGATGCGCGAGGGCATCGCCTTCGAGAGCGTGAGCTTTCGGTACGACGCCGAGCCGGTGCTGCGCGATATCGATCTCGCGCTGCGGCGGGGCGAGATCGTGGCCCTCGTCGGGCCGAGCGGCGGCGGCAAGAGCACACTCGCGGACCTGCTGCTCCGCTTCTACGACGTACAGGGGGGCGCGATTCGCATCGACGGCGTGGACATCCGGGACGTCACGCAGACGAGCTTGCGCGCCCAGATCGCACTGGTCACCCAGCACACGTTCTTGTTCAACGACACGGTGAAGAATAATATCGCCTACGGCTCCATCGAGCAGCCGATGGAGGCGATCGTGGCCGCCGCGCGGGCCGCGTACGCGCACGATTTCATCACCGAGCTCCCACAGGGGTACGACACGCCCATCGGCGAGCTCGGGTTACGCCTCTCCGGGGGGCAACGCCAGCGCATCGCCATCGCCCGCGCGCTGCTAAAGAACGCGCCCATCCTCGTGCTCGACGAGGCCACCTCCGCGCTCGACAACGAGTCCGAGCGCCTGGTGCAGCAAGCGCTCGACACGCTAATGCGCGGGCGCACGACGCTCGTGATCGCGCACCGGCTGTCGACCGTGCGCAACGCCGATCGCATCATCGTGCTGGTGCGCGGCGAGATCGCCGAGCAGGGGACGCATGACGAGCTGCTGGCGCGGAACGGTGATTATCGCAGATTGCACGACCTGCAATTCGCGAGTACGGAGGCGGCGGCGTGAGGCTGGACCGCATGCCATCCGCGCGCGACCCGCTCGCATCGCGCCCGCCGACCGCGCGCTCGACGCCCCTGGCGCCGCCGCGACGATGAACCGACACGCCCCGCGGCATCGGCCGTGGCGCCGCCAGTTCCGCCGAGCGCTGGCGGCCGTAGCGCCGCCGCTGCTGCGCGTGGCTTCGCGTGCCCTGCGTGCGACCTTGCGGATCGAATACGTTAACGACGAACACCTGCGCGCGCACTGGGCGGGCGGCGGCCAGGCGATCCTCGCCTTCTGGCACAACCGCTTGCTGATGCTCCCCGTCGTCGCCGAAGGCGTGCCGATCTGCATCATGGTGAGCCATCACCGCGATGGAGAGGTCGCCACGCAGCTGCTAGCGGCGTGGGGTGTGGCGACGGTGCGCGGCTCGGCATCGCGCGGCGCCGTCGCGGGTTTTCTGCGCCTGGTGGAAGCCTACCGCCACGGGCACAGTCTCGCCGTGCTTCCGGATGGGCCGCGCGGGCCGCGCTACGCCGCCAAGCCGGGCGTCGTGCGGTTGGCGAAAGCGGTGCACGCGCCGATCTTCCCGCTGGCGTACTCCGCATCGCGCGTGGCGCGCCTGCGCAGCTGGGACCGGCTGCTGGTCCCGATGCCATTCGCGCGCGTGCGCATCGAAGTCGGGGCACCCATCGTCGTCCCACCCGAAGCCACTCGCGCCGAGCTCGACGCGCTGCGCGGTGAGGTCGAGATGCGCCTGAAAGAACTCACCGCGTCCGTCGAGTCGCACGTCACGGGCAATGCCGCGCGCGCGGGGGCCGACCGCCCAGAGGGCGCGCCCGGCGGCGGTTCGCGCGAATGACCGAGCCGAGCACGCCCGCCGCAGTCCCGTCCAGGGTTCCGGTGCCCACACCTTCTGGGTTCGCGGCGCGCGCGGCCTACTGGACATACGATGTCCTGGGCGGGCTCGCGGCGCTGGCGGCGGTGCCGGCATGGCCGTGGCTGGCGCATCGCGGGTACGCCCACGGCATCGGCGAGCGCCTCGGACAGCTGCCGGACGGCGCGTTCGCGTTCACACAGGCGCCGATTTGGCTCCACTGCGCATCGGTGGGGGAAACGCTCGCGGCCGCGGCTTTGGTGGCGCGGCTCCGCGACCGCTGCCCGGAGCGGCCGCTGTTGGTGTCGACCACCACGCTCGCGGGTCGCGCAGTGGCGAGCGACGAGCTGCGCGCGGATGTGGCCACTCTGTTGCCAGTGGACGCGCTGCGCATCGTGGATCGCGCGGTACAACGCCTGCGCCCGCGCGCGCTGCTGGTCATGGAAACGGAGCTCTGGCCCGGCCTGTTTCGCGCCGCGGCACGCGCCGGCACTCCGGCAGCGATCGTGAGCGGCCGCGTATCGGCGCGCGCCGCCGCGCGCTATCGCTGGGCGGGTCCGCTGTTTTCCGCCGCGCTGGGGTCGGTCGGCGCGCTTGGCATGCAGACCGCTGCGGACGCCGAACGGATCATCGCGCTCGGCGCGCGCCCGGACCGCGTGCGGGTCACGGGATCGCTGAAGGCGATGCTCCGCCGCGAGCTGCAGGCCGCGCCGCTCGAGGGGCTGAATGGGCGGCGCGTGGTGGCCGCGGCCAGCACGCAACCCGGTGAAGAGGAGTTCGTGCTGCAGGCATTTTCGGCGCTGAATGGTCGGTACCGCGATGCGCTCCTCATCCTGGCGCCGCGCCGGCCCGAGCGCTTCGATGCGACCACCGCGCTATTGACCGAACGGCGTGTGCGCTTCGCCCGCCGCACGCGCACGGCCGACGCGGTTCCGGCCGATGTACAGGTGCTGCTGCTGGACACGGTCGGCGAGCTGCCCCGGTTCTTGCCGAGCGCTTGGGCGGTGTTCGTCGGCGGTACCGTGGCGCCACTCGGCGGCCACAACGTGCTGGAGCCCGCGACCTACGGTCGCCCCGTCGCCTTCGGGCCGCATACCGAAAACGTGGCGGGCGCGGCCAAGGCACTGTGTGCCGCAGCCGCGGCGAAGGTGGTCCGCGCGCCTGCCGAACTGGCGGAATACTGGGAGGCGCTGCTCGCGGATCGCGCAGTGGCTGATGCGGCGGGCGCGCGCGGCGGCGCCGTGGCCGCTGCACGCGCCGAAGCGCTCAATCACACCTGGGAGCTCATTGCGCCGATGCTGGAGGGGCCGTGAGTATCGCCGAACGGGTGCGCCATACCATATGGCCCCGGCGCGGCGTGGCCGGCCACCTTGGCTACTGCGCGCTGCGACCGCTCAGCAGCGTGTTCGCGGTCGGCGTCGGCCTGCGCGGGCTTGGCTACCGCTTCGGGATACTGCACGCCGGGCAAGCGCCCGTTCCGGTGGTGAGCGTGGGCAATTTGGCGGTCGGCGGGACCGGCAAGACTCCGTTCACGCTGTGGTTGGCCGAGGCGCTGTCGGCGCGCGGCGCCCGCCCCGCCATCGTCTCCCGTGGGTACGGCGGCCAGCAGTCGCGTGGCGCGGTCGTGGTCTCGTGCGGCGCGGGGCCATGCATGGGACCCGACATCGCCGGCGACGAGCCCGTCATGCTGGCCAAGAGCTTTGCGGGCCCGGTGATCGTGGCGCCGCGACGCCTGGACGGCGCCCGTGCCGCAGCGGCACTCGGGTGTGATGTGGTGGTGCTGGACGACGGCTTCCAGCACCGCGCCCTGGCGCGCGCTTTCGACATCGTGCTGTTGGACCGCCGGCGCGGACCGCTGCTGCCGGCCGGACCGCTGCGCGAGCCGCTGCGAGCGCTATCGCGCGCCGACGCGATCGTGCTGATGGGGCGCGACGACCTGGAAGCCCCGGCACCACCGCGGGGCGTGCGCGCGCCCGTGTTTCCCGCCCGCCTACACGGCGTAGGCGTGGTGGAATCCGTCGGTGGCGTGTGGCACGTCCGTCCCATGAACGTGTTAGCGGGCAGACGCGTCGTCACGGTCACCGGTGTCGCACAGCCGCAGGCCTTCTATGCCCAGCTGCGCCGGTGGGAGGCGGTGATCGAAGAAGTATTCGAGTTCCCCGATCACCACCGCTATACGAGCCAGGATTGGCAGCGCTTCGCGCGCCGCGGCCTTGACGTCGACCTCATCGTGACGACAGAAAAAGATCTGGTGAAGCTGGAGACGTTCCCTTTCGCGACCGGGAAGCTGGTTGCGCTACGCATCGCCGTACAAGTAGAGCACGCCGCGGCCCTGCTCGATGCGGTGGCGACTCGTATCGGATTGGCGGGAGGGCCCGCCGAGGAGGCGCTCGATGGCCATCAGTAGAGAGCTCTTGGAAATCCTGGCGTGCCCGAAGTGCAAGGGTGAGGTGCGCATGACCCCTGCCGAGGATGGGCTCGTCTGCGACGCGTGCAAACTCCTGTACCCGATCAAGGACGACATTCCGGTCATGTTGATCGACGAAGCGGTGCGTCTGCAGTCCTAGGGCAGACCCGCTCGGCGGTGGTGAGGCGCGCCTCGGCGCACCTCGGCGCACGCCGGGGAGTGGCCCGTGGCGCGCGCGCAACCGGGCGCTCGGACTGGTTGAAACATGGTGCCGCTCACTGCGCCTCCCGGCTTCTGTACCAGCCGCGAGGGGCGCTTGCAGATCGTCGCCCGCGAGGACCTGCCGCAGGTAACGGTGCTGCTGCGCCGCTGGGCGGCGGGCGCGTTGCCGCCTGGACGCCCGCTGGAAGGCGGACGCGGCGCCGCTGCCGCGTTCGCCCTGGATTCTCGACTCTCGGTCGTGCTGCGACCGTACCGCCGCGGTGGCCTGGTCGCGCGCTTCAACCAGGCTCGCTACCTGGGCTTCTCGCCGCGTCCGTTCGAGGAGCTGCGAACTGCCACCGCCATCTCGGCGGCCGGCGTGCCAACCCCGGAACCGCTCGGGGCTGCCGTGCTGTGGGATTGCCCGGGGGTCTATCGCGGTGCGGTGGCGACACGCGAGGTCGCGGGCGCCAGCAATCTCTGGCGTCACCTCCAGAGCGTCGCGGTGCCAGCCCGCGCGGCGGCCTGTGCCGCCGCGGCCGCAGCCGCGCGCCAGTTGCACCACGCTGGCGCGCTCCACCCCGACCTCAACTTACAGAACTTTCTCGTGCGCGCGGGTGGCGGCGGCCTCGAAGCGTGGCTCATCGATCTGGACGGGGTGCGTTTCGCCCCGGTGACGGCGCGCGCCCGGCGGAACGCGTTCGAGCGCGTGTGCCGCTCGATCCGCAAGCTCGATCCGGAATCCGCCGTCATCACCCTCGCGTGCGTCGAGGCGTTCCGCGCCGGCCTTTGAGCGCGGCGACGCGCGTCCGGCCGCTGGTCGACACACCGCCTGCGTGCGGCTCACGCGAGCGGCGGTTTTCGCACGCGCAACACGGCCGTGCGGCAGGTGAGCATACTCCAGCCGTTGATGGCGGCGAGCAGTTCGGCATTCTCCTCGTAGACCCCTGGCCACTTGCGCTTCAGCCGGCGACGTTGCGCGATTGCCGCAAGCCACAGGGCGGGTCGCAAAAGGACGGTCTGGATCGCCGCCGACGTCTTGGTGCGATCGGGATGAAAGGTGGGCTCGGTGAGGCCCGCGCGCAGCGCGCCGATGGCGAGGAAATAGGGGCTCATCGGGTGCACATGGCCGCTCAGCTCGCGGACGTTGCCGCCGTCCAGCGGCAGCGGATCGAAGAGCAGCGGAAAACCCTGCAGGAGGGTGCGCAGCCGCGAGTTGGCGTTCAGCGTGTTCGGCGTCGTCACAATGACGATCGCCCCAGGCTTGGCGATGCGCGCCAACTCCCGCAGGAACGCGAACTGATTCTCGACGTGCTCGATGACCTCGATGCTGACCACGGCGTCGAAGGCGCCGTCCTCGAACGGCAACCGGCGGTCGTCCCCCACCGGCGCACACGGCACTGGCGCGTACAGAAATTCATGCGGCAGCACGTCGCACGCGGCGATGTGCGCACCCGGGTCGAGGCCGCGGCTCCGCAACATTTCTCCGAGCACTCGTGAGAAGTAGCCGTTGCCCGCGCCCACGTCGGCCACTCGTGCGCGCGGCCAGTCGAGCGGCGCCAACAACTCCAGCACTCGGCGCGTGGTCACGGAGTGAGAGAGCGGATCGATGGCGGTTGGAGGTCCACCATCCGCCGGCAGTTCGGAGGCTGGGGGCGAGTCCGTGCCATGGCCGTGATCGAGCGCGCGCGACATGTTCGAGACCGCATTCTATAGCGTCAACACACAGAATTCCCAGCCGTGCAACCGCGCCGCAGCTCGCAGCAGGGGTCGCGGCCGCGTGTGGCTGTACGGCCGCCGTTTGTTCGCACCTTGTGCTGCGCGCGCGCGCTGCGGCAATCTGCGCTCATGGGCGGTCCATACCGGTCCGCTGCCGTCCCACATCCGGTGTCTGTGCAACGCTCCGCGCGCAGCAGCGCCGATCCCGCCGCCGTCACCCTATTGATTCCGCATTTTCAGACACTGGCCGCAATCCGGCTTTGCCTGCGCGCGGTACGCCGGTTCAGTGAGCCGCTGCCGCGCGTACTCCTGCTCGACAATGGCTCCACAGACGCGGCGCTAGACTACCTCCACGGACTGAAGTGGATCGAATGCGTTCACACCGGCATCGCGAACGACCTGGCCAGTGCGCAGGCCGGCGCGCTCAACCTCGGGGCGGCACGGGTGGAGACGCCGTACTTCGCGATCATGCACTCGGATACCTACGTGCACCGCGCAGGCTGGCTCGCGGCGCTGATCGCAGTGCTGGAGCGGGGCGGATATGCCGCTGTCGGCTCGCGGCATCAGACCGTACGCGCGCGCGACTCGCGGTTGTTCGCAACCGTCGCGGCGTGGACCGCGCCCCTGCTGCCCTACGTGAGCCCGCGCGCGACTTCTGCGGGCGCGGCCTGGCTGCGCTCGTGCCTCACGCTCTACCGAACGCGCGCGTTCCGCGCTGCCGGTTGCCGCTTCGCAAGCGATGGCGAGGAGGACGCTACACACGCCGCCCACGCGGCGCTCGCGGCGCGCGGCGAACGCCTCCTGGCGCTGCCAGATCGCTTTCTCGGTTACTACATCTTCCACAAGGGCGACACGACTCGCATAGCGAACGGGTTGTACTCCGCGGAGGATGCGGATTTTCGCGCGCGCATCGCGCGCCATCGCGAGCACCTCCGCCGTTTCCACTCGCGGCGGATCGTGCAGGACCTCCTGAGTGACCCGACACTAGATCACTGAGCCGATCCCGTCCGTGGCGTCTGCGGCGGGCCATGGATGCGACCGCAAAGAGGCGCGTCCGGCCAAAAAACCACGCGCGCACACCGCAGAGGGGCCGCCCCGCGCGCGTTTCAGGCGCAGCGCGAGTCCGAGCGCGGCCCGCACTGAGGCCGTGCGGCCGCGTTATATGCCGTCCTGGAAATCCATGCGGCAGCGCGCCGACTCACTCCTCCACGCGGATGACGATGCTCTTCGCCGGGCCGGGATTGCCGGCGATGTCCCGAACGCGCCCGGTCACGATGGTATCGCCCTCCGGAAAAGCGGTCTCGGTACCGATCCCCGGACTGCTGCAGAACTGCACGTCGGCCAAACCGGTGGTGAACACCTCGACGCCGAAATCGTTGCGCGTGCATGCCTGGCTGCTGGCTACGCGCACGTCGAAGCGACACGTAAAATCATTGATGGCATTGCTGGCCGCCTGTGACCCGCCGAATTGAGGGGGGTCGGTCGCGGGCACGCCGCCGAGCGGCAGAGGCAAAGGACCGTCATCGCACACTGCTGTGCTGCCGTTGCCGAGCGGCCGTGAAACCACCAACTGCAAGTCCGGGAGCACGTTGGCGTCACCGGGATTGGAGTCGAATGTGACGGTGCCGACCGGCAATCTGCTAACGCCGCGGCGGGCCTCCAGATAGATGATGAACCCTCGCCCGCGCCGCACGAATACCGGGTAGCCATTCTCCTGCTGGCCGATTGCCGGGACCGGATATCCGTCGGCGCGCGCGGCTCCGAAGGCGACGATCTCGGGTCCGATCGTCATCGGCGATGCGGTCGGTGTCGGCGACCGCGTTGCCGTACGCGTGCCGGTGCGAGTGGCCGTCGACGCCAGCGTCGGCGCGTTGGTGCCCGTGGGCGTGACCGTGCGCGTAAACGTGACAGTGCGCGTCGTCGTCGCCGTGCGCGTAGCCGTGTTGGCGCGCGTCTGTGTGACGGTGGGGATCGGTGATGCCGTGAACGTAAAGGTAGGTGTGAGTGTCCCCGTGCGGGTGAACGTATGCGGCGGGGCGGGTGTTCCCGTCGGACTGAGCGTGCGCGTGGCGGTCGCGGTGCGCGTCTGGGACCGCGTCGCGGTCGCGCTGAATGTCGGTGTTCCTGTCGCCGTGCGCGTGGGCGCCAGCGTGCGCGTTTCGGTGGCGGTCCGCGATGCGGTGCGCGTGGGGGACGGTATCGGCGTAGCGCTGAAAGTTCGTGTCCCCGTCGCGGTGAGCGTAGGGGCTGGCGTCCGCGTATAGGTGGTGGTACTCGTCGCCGTCCGCGTACGGGTCGCGCTGGCAGTGAAGGTGGCGGTCGGTATGCGACTCGGCGTGCTCGACGGCATCGGCGTCGCCTCCGCCGTCGGCGTCAGAGTACGCGTCGCCGTACGAGTCGGAGTCGGCGTCCGGCTGTGCGTGACCGTGCGAGTGGCGCTGGGCACTGCCGGCGTGTCGCTCGGCGCAGGGCTCCGCGACGCCGTCGCGCTCGGCATCGGACTGGCGCTCGCTGTGGCGCTGGGCGTCGGCCGCTCGGTTGCCGTACGAGTCGCACTGCGGGTAGCGGATGGCGGCGGCACCGTGCGGGTTGGCGAGGCCGTGCGCGTAGCGGTCGCGACGGCCGACGCGGTCGCGGTGCGCGTCGCGGACGGCGCCGGCACCGTGCGGGTTGGCGAGGCCGTGCGCGTAGCGGTCGCGACGGCCGACGCGGTCGCGGTGCGCGTCGCGGACGGCGCCGGCACCGTGCGGGTTGGCGAGGCCGTGCGCGTAGCGGTCGCGACGGCCGACGCGGTCGCGGTGCGCGTCGCGGACGGCGCCGGCACCGTGCGGGTTGGCG
>JBFXHX010000005.1:0-126291 GCA_050176585.1 Binatia bacterium | reverse complement strand
GTCGCGGTGCGCGTCGCGGACGGCGCCGGCACCGTGCGGGTTGGCGAGGCCGTGCGCGTAGCGGTCGCGACGGCCGACGCGGTCGCGGTGCGCGTCGCGGACGGCGCCGGCACCGTGCGGGTTGGCGAGGCCGTGCGCGTAGCGGTCGCGACGGCCGACGCAGTCGCGGTGCGCGTCGCGGACGGCGCCGGCACCGTGCGGGTTGGCGAGGCCGTGCGCGTAGCGGTCGCGACGGCCGACGCGGTCGCGGTGCGCGTCGCGGACGGCGCCGGCACCGTGCGGGTTGGCGAGGACGTGCGCGTAGTGGTCGCGACGGCCGACGCGGTCGCGGTGCGCGTCGCGGACGGCGCCGGTACGGTATGCGTCGGCGAAACCGTCCGCGTAATCGTGGCGTCACCGTCCGGCGCCGTCGCAGTGCGAGTCGCCGTGGGTGCCTGAGTGATAGTACCGCTCCGAGTCGCTGATGGCCCGACCGGTGTCGCGGTCGAGGGGCTCAACGTTCTGGTCGCGCTAGGACTCAAGCTCCCTGTCGCGGGCGGCGTAGGAGTCGTCAAAGACGGGGTACGAGTCGCAGAACCGGACGCCGTGGGAGGTGCCGGTGTGGCGCTCGTGGAGGGTACCGCGGTCGGGGTATGCAGCCCGACGGTGGCGGTCTCCGAAGATATTGAGGTACTCGTAGACGTCGGTGGGGAAGTGGGAGAGGTTTCGGCCGGCGTCTGCGTCGCGGTCGTTTCGGTAACTGTGCCGGTCGGCACGCCCGTCCTCGTCGCCGTCGACGTTGGGGTGCTCGTGGCCGCGGCGCTCGGTGTCGCAGCTGCGGAACCGGCGCGCGTCGGCGAGCTCGACGGTGTCGCGGTTGCGGTGCCCGACGCGCTTACCCTGCTCGTGGGGCTAGAAGTAGGAACCGGAGACGACGTTGGCGTGGGCGTTCCGCCCCGCAGTGCCGCCACGATGTCGGCACTGCTCACGACGCCGTCACCGTTCAGATCACATCCGGCACCGTCCTCGAATACTGCCGCGACGACGCTATCGATGCGCTGCAGCGGCCGCAGCGCATCGCATTCTGCACTCGTGCCACTGGCGCCCCAGGAGGCCGGCGCCGAGCCCACAATCAGCGCGTACGCGCTGGCGAGAACGATGCGGCGAAGCCACGTTGGGTATCCCACGGACAGCTATCCCGCTCCAGCCGCTGAGTAGCCCCCACTGCCCTTGTGCCCATTCGCTGGCGTCCTGCCTGTCTGCACTGCCTCCAGCACGCTCGCAGCCGCCGCGCTAATGCAAGCGACGACTCAGCAAGCGCTCCATTTTCGTGCGCACGAGGCTCAGATCCACGATGGGCTTTGCCAGGTAATCGTCACAGCCCGCAGCGAGGGCTTTCTGTTCATCCCCTGCCATGGCCTGCGCGGTGAGCGCGATGATCGGGATGCAATCGCCAAACTCGAGCTGGCGGATCTTTTTCGTCGCCTCCCAGCCATCCATGACGGGCATTTTGAGGTCCATGAAGATCAGATCCGGAGCGGGGGGTGTCTGGACGATTGCCAGCGCCTCTTCACCATTGCTGGCTTCGAGGATCTCGAACTCGCCGATGCGCTTCAGCCGGTAAACCAGGATGCGCCGGTTATCGAGGTTGTCCTCCACCACCAGGATACGTTTTGCCGCCATGTTGTGTCCGCGTCACGCGGTCGGATTCAAAGAGCCAAAAAAAAAGCCGGGGTGGATACCTCCACCCCGGCCTCGTCCTGAACGCTCTGCTTCAGGGGACGTTACCGGGTAACGTGCGATACACCGCGTCCCCCGTCTGCCGGAAGCCGACGTGTTGCAGATTGAAGGCCGCCGTGGAAACCACGGTACCGCCAACGGTCGCGGAATGATTCTCATTCGCCACGCCGATGATGCCGAATCCGAGACGCCCGCCGCCGTTGGAAACACCCTTGATCCGGGTTTGTCCAACGATCGTCCCTTGGACGCCAACGGCAAAGATGGAGAACTGGTCGTTGCTGACGCCAGGCTGGGTATCGATGTCAGACAGACGCACCGATTTGTAGCACTGCACCGATGCGCTGGTTGAGAAGCGCTGCTCGAACTCGTTGTACACGAGCATCTGCGCCGTCACCGAGAACGCTTCCGAGGCGGCGGGATCGCCCAAATCCTCGCTGCATGGCACCAAGGTCAACTCCGTCGTGGCAAAGCTGCCGAGACCCGTATTCGCATTCTCGAAGAAGTGCTCCAAGTGAAGCACGTTCGGGCAGGGTGCGTAATTGCCGGCGCAGCCCGGCGCTTCCGACGGCGCGCTTCCCAAGCAGATCGGATCGGTCGCGGCTTGCGACCCCACATCGACCGAGCGGAAACCGACCCCGTTGTAAGCTGCGGCCGTAGTCACCGCAGGGTCGCTGTCGCTATCGTGGGAAACGATCGTCGCCTCCACCTTGAGGTCATTCTGGTCTACGGGTTCGTCGCTGTCGCTGACCTGGAGACACTTGAGCTCGCCGCGGAAGGGATCCTCAGGAACGGCGAGAACAGCACCACTGGCCAGCCCGATGCATGTTCCGGAAGAGCACGGGATCGGATTCAAACCCTCCGACGCGAGAAAGCCAATCGGCTGGCCAGGAGTGAGCGTGAACTCGAAGTTCGTTACACCCCAGTCCTGCTGGCAGGGCAGCGGCGCCTCCTGCGCGACGCAATCCGCATTCGTCTCGCAGATGGCCCCAGTCGGGGTTGCACAGTGCTTGTTGGCATTCACCCACCAACAGTGGACGTTGATGGATTCTGCCTGATTGATGTTCGTAATCTGGATCAAGGTGTCAGTCGTCACGCCCCCAAGTAGAACTGGAGGCGTTCCTCCGGTGGTGTGCACGACCACCTTCGGTAAGACGACGTAACCGGCCGCATAGTCCGACTGCGCTACCTGCGCGACGGCGCTCGTCGCGAACCCCAGCATTACGGATGCTGCGAGGATCGCGAACGAGCCACGCATGGCCCTCGCCTTCGCATTGACGGTACGCATCTCGTCACTCCTTTCCCTGCCTGCGCGCTGCATCTCGCCACCCACTCGCATCCTCCGACTCACTCGAAGTCCGGAAGCCGGATCTGGGAGTCGACACCAGTGCAGGAAGCCGGCGCCGTGGTGTCGGTGCAGAAGTGGAGGTTCGTGATCGCCGAATCCGAGCTCAGATCGCTGGCCGTGCGCAGCACGTTTGCAACACCCACGGCGGGGACGTTTCCGCTACCCGTCTGCGGCCGGATGATCGCCGATCCAAAGGTAGTCGGGAGCGAGAACTGACCGCCAAACACCGGCGCGCTCAGCGGTTGGGCGAAATAACAATCGACCGGGATGGAACTGACCGAGGTGCGAATCTCGAACTCGTCGCGAATCTCCGCGCTCAGCACCGTGCTGCCTGGCACGATGTTGTCGAAGTCCATTCCGCACGGGACGAGCGCGACATTGGTGCTCACTTCGGAGCCGGCTCCCAGAGCCGGATCCACACCGCCTTCGGATTCGAAGTTCACGTACAAACCGCCCGGACAACGCGCATATTCGACGCCATCCAGATCGAGCACGTTGTCGCCATTGTTGGCGCTGCCCGAATCGCCGCACGGCCCTTGTGCATTGCCGCAGCCGGCAATGCCGACGGCGTTGTACTTGCCGATCGAGCTGCTCGTCGAATCGACGCCACCCACCGTGGCCACGCCGATCAGCGAGTTGCCGCTGATCGGGGTGCCATCCATGGCGACCTCGACGCAGACGAGAAAACCTTCAAAGCCGACCGGAACCGGCGGAACCAAACCCGGATCGATGCCGAGCGGAGCGCCGATCGGGCTCACCGCGCGACCCTGGCTCGCAACCCAATGCGTCGGCTGTTGCCTGGTCAGCATGATCTCAAAATCCGTGACCTGCCACAGCGGCTCCCCGAGAAACGTATCGCCGTTCACGTAAAAGCACTTGGCGTGCGTCAACGAATTGGTCGTGTTGGTGATTTGGATGACCGTGTCGTCGCGGATCACCTTTGGAAAGATAAGGATCGAGGCGGGTGGCTCGGTCCCAACGTCCTGCTGCGCCTGGGCAGCGCCGGCCACCAGCGCCACCCCCATCAGGATGCCCGCCAGTTTACCGGCTCGCCGTCCCTTCACCGTACGCATGGTTTTCCTCCTTAATAAAAGGACAGGTGCTCCAGAGTCCGCCTCTACAGCGCCTCGTCAACCGCCGCTACGGAATGCGGATAAAATCCGCTTCTTCGCGATCGGCGAACTGATTGAGGTTGTAGCCCGCGTGGGAGCCCGTCCCGATATCCAGGTCGGCGGACCCGATCAGCCCACCACCGACTCCGGTGATGCGCGTATGCCCAGCCACGGTGCCAGCAACCGATGCACTCCAGATGGAGCGGCTCGGCTGTGTGGTATCGATCAACGAAATGCGACTGTTCAAAACACAGCTCACCAGCCGGCTGGTCGAAAAGCGCTGTTCGAACTCGTTGTACACCAGGAACTGCGCCGTCACGGACGGGATCTGCTGCGCGAGGAAGTCTTGCGTACAGGGCACCAAGGCGACCGTCGTCGACGTGATCTCGCCAGAGATCGGATCCTCCGCCCCGTCGAAGAGGTGATTGAACACCAGCACTTCCGAACAGGGTTGATACTCCGCGCCTTCCGGGTCGCCGCCGATGATGAGGAGATTGTCGCCATCATTGCGGCCCGCAGTGCGCAATCCCACCGCATTGTAGCGGGCGGGATTCACGATGCCGGTTAACAGGTTCACATCAGTGATCGTCGCGCCGCCCTCGAGGTCGTTGCGGCACGGCGCTAGCCCGCCACCGCCGCACGCCTGCGGAAGGCGGGTAATCGGGTCCACCTGGATGCACTTCAGCTCGCCGACGAAAGGCGTTTCGCCCACGGGCGGGATACGCGTACCCTGATTGCCTGTGCAGGGGGAGAAGAAGCCACCCTGGCAGGGGACTTCATCGCCGCCGAGGCCGTTCTCAGCGCTCCATCCGAGTGGTTGGTTCGCGGTCAGAAAGATGTCGAAGTTGATCTCCACCCACCCCGGAACGCAGGCCCCGACGAATGGTGAGCCGGGTTGCGTACAAGACGCCGACGACGTGCACGGAACGCCGGTGTTGCTGCAGCGGCTGTTCGCGTTCACGTAGAAACAGTGCGCCGCAACCGGGGCGTTAGACTGGTTGGTGATCTGCAACACCGTGTCGGTGTTGGGGCCGACCAGGACCTCGGGCCAGACCAACACCGCAGCACCGGTATCGGAAAACGTATCCGCTTGCGCCGCGGGTGAGAGCACCATGCACACCGCACCCGCCGCCAGCAGACTCAGCTTCTTGATGGTCAGCATCGTCTTTCTCCTTCTCTCGTTCCGCATGGCCGCTTCACGGAGGGTTGCTTCCGACTTGATCGATGAGCCCGATGTTGATCTCGTCGTTCATGCACAGATCGCAGAAGTCGTCCGGGTCCGTACCTGGGCACGCTGCGTCGCTCGTGCAATCGGCCGACGAGTATCGGCAGCGACCGGTGCTACCAGGCGCCGCCAAGCAATCCTCGTCTGACGTGCAAACCAGGCCCAGATTGTTGCGGCAGCGGCCCGCGCGCCCGAGGATGCCGTCGTTGTTCAGATCGACGGAATACCCGTTCGATGCCGCCGTCCCGACGACCACCGGCGCCAGCTCGGAACCGGGGTCATCCGCGGTGTGGAACTCTTCGACGATTGCAAGCACGCCAGATGCCGGGGCGCATACGCCGCCGGGGCCACAGTCATCGTCGTCCGCGCAGAGCCCGTTGTAGTTGTTGCCGAGGATACAGCGAGCATTGCCGGCGCCACCCGGAGGAATGACGCGGGTGCGCTGGAAGGTCGTGCCGCTGTTCGGATTGATATTCAGGTCGCGCAGATCGAAGTTCGCCCAACATTGGAACGGCGCGCTAGCCGAAGTGGGGGACTCGAACTCGTCGTGGTAGACAATGGTGGTCGACACCCGCGTACCCGAGTTAGCGCCGGGATCCGGGTTGTCGAAGATGAAGAAGTCCTGCCGGCACGGGACGAGGGTGATCTCGGTGTGCACGGCACAGTTCGAACCGGCGCAGGCCGCGCCGAGGTCCGCAGCCACGAGGTCCTCGCGTCCGGTCGCGTAATGCGACAGATCGATCGCCTCTGGGCAGGCGGCGTACTCGATGCCGTTCAGCCGGATGAGGCCGTCGATCGGCGAGGGAGAGATACCCTCGACGTTGATCGAATTGTACTTGCTGATCTGGTTCGTCGACGGGTCGACGTACTCGATCATCGCTTCGCCCTTCAGTGCGTTGGCGGCGACCGGCGACCCATCCTCGCCGACCTGGATGCACTTCAGCTCGCCCCGGAAAGGCTGATCCGGAGCAGGCGGCACGCTGATCGGGAACAGGCCCGGACAGGCCTGGCTGGGCGGCGTGCCAATGATGCCCACGCAAGCGTTACCGAAAAGCGTCGGATCGAAGCGGCGACCCGTGCTCACGCGCCACATCGTCGGCTGCTGACGGGTTAGCGTGATATCGAAGTCGGCGGACTGCCATTGCGGCACGCATACGTTCCCCGGCACCTCGTCGCACGCGCCTGGGGTGAACGGCTGCGCACCCGGCGTGCAGAACTCACCGGTGGTCGCGCAGAACGCGAGCGCCTGAACATACTCGCAATGCGCGTGCGCCATTTCGTTGCGCACGTTGGTGAGCGTGATCAGCGTGTCGCGGGTTCCGTCCGCGATCACTTTCGGCCAGATGGCGACTGACCCCGGCTTGTCCGAGGAGACATACGCCGCCGGCTGCGCTTGAGCCTGCGCCCCCCATAGGGCCATGGCCACCAGCACCACTCCCAGGCTCTTCGGCCACGGGCCTCGCTTCTGCACTCGCATTGCACGCCTCCTTTCGGTCACAGCAACCATTTGCGCAATCCTGGAGGAAATCCCCCCCCGGGCGCGCCTTGGCTTATCGCAATTTGCTGCTCGAGAGTCAAGCGGAAAAGGACGACAGCTCAAGTACGGGACTGCGCAAACTGTTGCTAGGGTGCGCTAGCACGGGTATAGCTACCGAGATAACCACCCCGCCTCTCGGCGCGGTCACCTCTCGCTGCGCGCAGTTGAACTCCACACGCGGTATATGCCACACGTAGCGCGGTTAAAAAACATGAATTTGCGCTTTGCGATTTGATTTGACAGGTGGATGGGCGTACCCAGCCGGGGCGCGGCCGATTTGATCTGCGCGCTACCGAGCGAGTGCCAAATGTAGTGGTTGTACGCGGCAGACACGCAACGGCTGCGCTTCGACCGCTCCTGCGCGGCCGCGCGAGCCGTTCACGGTAACACGCGTATGACGAACTCTTTCTTCGGCCCCAGGTTGCCCCCGAGGTCGCGGAGCTGGACGGCCACCACCGTATCGCCCGGTTGAAACTCGGTCGTAATCGTCGACAAGAAGCAAAATTGCCGGCGCGTGTTGTCGCCGAGGAATCCGTCGGTTCCGTCCCGGCGGCGAGTGCACGCAACGTCGCTCTGTGTGTGCACGCTGAACCGACACTGCAAGTCGTGAATCGCGTCGGTCACCTGCTGGCTCGGACCGAACTCAGGCGGATCGACCCCCGGAACGCCGCCGAAATCGACCGGCCCCTTGTCACAAACTGCAGCACTGCCGAAACCGATGGGATCGGTTGGGTCCCCAATCGGCGCGCTCAGCAGAATCTGTAGATCGCCCCGGTCGTCGTCACCGGGCAGAATTTCGATCCCGGGATCGATCTGTGACGTGCCCCGGCGCGCCTCGATTACGATCCTAAACTGCCCCTGAGTGTGGACGAACACCTCGCGGCCGAGCTCGATGTGCGGTGTGGGCGTCGGCGTGAGCATGCAGTGGAACGCGCAACAGAACGGGCATCCATTCTGCGGAATCGCCGCCGCGTAGCTCACCACGGGGCCGCGATCCGCGGAGGTCGGTGTCGGCGTGAGCGTAACCGTCCGCGTATGGGTCACCGTGGGCGTCCGCGTCGGCGTCCGCGTGTTCGACGGCGTCAAGGTGAACATCGGCGTGAAGGTGAGCGTCGCCGTCCGCGTGAACGTCGCCGTCCGCGTCGGCGTGCGAGTCGGCGTGGCGGTGCGCGTCGGCGAGTGGGTAGCCGTGAACGGCGGCGTGAACGTCTCGGTCGCAGTCGGCGTATGGGTCCCGGTCGAGCGCGCGGTGAAGCTGAAGATCGGGGTGGCGGTATGCGTAGCGGTGCCCGTAAACGTGGCAGTGCGCGTCCAGGTCCCGGTACGCGTGACAGTGGCAAGTGGGGTGTGCGTCGGCGCGGCACTCGGTGTGAAGCTGAAGATCGGCGTCGCCGTGTGGGTTGGGGTGCGCGTGAAGGTGGTGGTGCGCGTCCATGTGCCGGTGCGGGTGGCGGTCCCCGTCGGCGTGTGTGTGCGGGTAGCGCTCGCCGTAGCGCTTGCCGTAGCCGGCGGTGGAAGGGTGCTGGTAGATGTCGGCCGCAGCGGAGTAGCCGTGCGCGTCTGAGTGGGCGTCCAGGTGCCGGTCCGGGTCGTAGTCGCGGGTGGCGTCGCGCTGCCCGTGCGCGTCGGGACCGGCGGGGTGGCGGTCGGCGTCTGAGTGCGCGTCGCCGTTCCGGTGCGCGTTGCGGTCGCCAGCGGCGTCGCACTGCCCGTCCATGTCGCGGTCGGCGCGGCAGCGATCGGCGTTCCCGTATGCGTCCACGTGGCGGTGCGCGTCCACGTGGCGGTGCGCGTCCACGTGGCGGTGCGCGTCCACGTCGCCGTGCGCGTCGCGGTCGCAGGCGGCCGCTCCGTCGCAGTGGGTGTGCTGGTGCGGCTCGGCGTGCCAGTGCGCGTCGCGGTACCGGGCAACGGAGGTGTCACCGTGCGCGTCGCGGTCGCGGGCGGCCGCTCCGTCGCAGTGGGTGTGCTGGTGCGGCTCGCCGTGCCAGTGCGCGTCGCGGTACCGGGCAACGGAGGTGTCACCGTGCGCGTCTGGGTACCCGTCAGCGTACCGGTCCGGGTTCCCGTGCCGGGCGGTGGGGCGGTAGCGGTGCGCGTATCCGTCCGCGTCGGCGTTCCGGTGCGACTGGGCGTAGCAGGCGGGCTCGCCGTGCCAGTGCGCGACGGCGTCGCAGGAGGCGTCGCGGTGCGGGTGGGCGTGTCAGTAGGCGCTGGGGAGCCGGTCCGCGTAGCCGTTGCGCTCCGGGTGGACGTCCCCGTCGCCACCGGGACATCGGTCGCGGTGGAACTCGGCGTCGCCGACGGCGCGGGCGTCTCCGTGTATGACGGGGTTGCTGTTGCGGTCGCCGTCTGCGGTTCCGACGTCGGCGAAGCGCTGTGCGTGACCGTGGCCGCGGGACTATTGGTACCAGTGCAAGTCGCGCTGGGCGTTGCCGTGTCGGTCGCGCGGTTTGTTGCCGTGGTCGACGGCGTTGTGCTCGAGGTCGGCTCGATGGTCGCAGTCGCCGTCGACGCCAGCGTCGGTGAGCTAGTCGCCCCTGGTGTCTGCGTCGATGTGGATTCCGGCGTTCTCGTGGCCGTGACAATAGCGCTCGCGATGGCAGTGGGCGTTGCCGTGCGCGCCGGCGGCGTCGAGGTCGCACTGGGGCTCGCCGGCATTGTCGCCGTCGGGCTCGGGGCGACTTCCACGGTGGCGGTCGCGCTCGGCGGCGCCGCGGTCGTGTTCGTGGCGATCGCCGTCGCAGAGGTGCTCGCCGTCGCGGTAACAGTAGAGGTCGGCGGTTTCGTAGCGGTAGCGCTGGCGGTAGCGGTAGCCGGCGGTGACAGCACCGCCGCCAACGCAATCAGATCGGCTGCGCTGAGCGCACCGTCTCCGTTGACATCGGCGCGCGCGCAGCCGGTGTGGCCGACGAAGAGCGCCGCCGCGAGCGCGCCGTAGTCAGCGCCGTCGACGGCGCCGTCGCAGTTCGCATCGCCATGCAGCAGCTGTGCCCGCACGTCAGGCGCCGCCAATATCGCGAGGGCGGCGAACAGCACGACTCGCCGTAACCGCCGGGACCATAGCGGTCCGACCATCGCGCCCCCCCCTCTCCTACTCATTCTAACGGTCCGCTCAAGCGCGACACATGCGCCGAAATGGTGCAACGCCGACGTATGCGACACCGGATGTGCGTTTGCAACGGGCAAATCGCGACCTCGCCATAGTTGTAGCGAGGAGGCGCTAACCTGGCGTTTTCCTGCACCGGCGGGGAGCCCGGCGACCGCTCGCGACCGCAGATCGTAAGCCGCGCACACGGAATTCGCAGTTGAGGGGTGCCACATGCGGAGCTAGCCTGCGCGTGGATGGAGGGCGCCATGGATACAGTGATTCACCTGGTCGCCCAGCTGCGCGACTATCCGTGGCTCGCCGCCGCGCTCGCCGTGGCGGCGGCGGCCGGATACTTCCTGCTGCAGCGCAAGTCGCACTTGCAGCGCGAGGCGGACGCGCACCTGGCCGCATTGCGGAGGGAGCGAAGGGATCGCTACGGGCAATTCCGACCGCCGCGCTAGTCTAGGTCCGGCGCCGGCGGCGCGCGCGGATCCGCTGCCAGTTGAGCGCTGTCTATAGCTATCCGGTTCGTTGCAGGTCTATCTAAGATTATAGTAGGACTGATCCGTGGATCGCGACACGGCGCTCGGACTGCTGACCGTGGCCGAGCTGCCGCGGGTTGGTGAGCGGCGCCTGCGCCGGATCCAGGCCGCGGCACGCGCGGCGGACCTACCGTTCGCGCGTCTGCCCGAGCTTCCAGCGCGGCGGCTGGCGGAGATCGGCGTCCCCGAGGCCGCGCTGCGCCGGCTCGCGACCGACCGCATCTGGCACACGGCGCGCTGCGCAGCACTCGCGCAGCGACTGCACGCCGCAGGCGTACGGCTCTGCGCGTTGGGGGACCGAGGCTACCCGCGCGGTTGGGCACACCGCGCCACCCCCCCTCCACCGCTGGTGTATCTGCACGGAGACATCGCCCTGCTCCACCGGCCGACGGTGGCGCTGCTCAGCTCGCGCCTGGTGAGCGGAACGACGGTGACGGCGACGCTCTCCGTCGCGCGGGCCGCAGCCGCCGCCGGGTTCGCCATTGCCGTCGGCGGCATGAAGGCCACGCACCGCATCGCCGCCGCCGCTGTCCATACCCTCGGCGCGCCCCGTTTGGTCGTGGTCGATCGCGGCCTGCTGAGCGCCTTCTCCGGCGACCTGGAACGCGATCCGTTTGGCTTCGGACCGCTGCGACCGCCCTTCGATCGCCGGCACACGCTAGCCCTGTCGCCATTTCGCCCCGAGGACCACGGCCTGCCCTGCTCCGGCCGTCGCCGTGACGCGCTCATCGCCGCGCTCGGCGACCTGGTGGTAGCCGTACAGGCGCGACCCGGTGGAGAAATCGAAGGGTTGTGCAGCAACATCCTCGCCCGCGGCGGGCACGTGTTGGTGTGGCAGGCTGAAAATGAGCGCTTGATGGCGGTTGGCGCGCAAGCGGTGCACGCCGACGATGCCGCCGCCCAGTTCCGCGCGCTCGCAGCCGGGCTGGCGGGCTCTCCCGCACAGTAGAGATTCACGCCCGCCAAAGCCCGCGCGCTTGTAGCGCGCGCCGAATGGCGACGAACGCGCGCGCTTCCGCCCGCGCCAGCTCGGCGGCGCTCCATGGCCGCCCCGTGCGCGCCTCCATCCAAGCCAGCCGGTGCGCGGCCGCTACCGCCTGAGCATCGGCAACTGCGCGCGCATCGCCGTCGAGCCCGCCCAGGATCTCCGCCGCCTCGCGCGCGGATGGCCCGGGCCCGCGCGCCGAGGCCAGAAAGGCGGCCACGGACGAGACCGGCGCCATGGCGGGGGAAGGGCGATGCGATCGCGGCCCGCTAGGCGGCACGGCGCGGCAGAAGCACCCGCCGACGCAGCGACATCACCGGGTCGTCTTTCTGGTTCCAAGCCCGGGTTTCCACGTACAAGACGCCGCGGTCGCCTTTGGACGAGAGCGTCTTGTCCAGAATTTCCGATTCCGCGTACAGCGTGTCGCCGTGAAACGTCGGGCCGAGATGGCGAATGAACTCGTAGTCGAGGTTGGCGATGGCAGTCTGGCTGACGTCGCGTACGGACATGCCGACCACGATCGCGAACACCAGCGTGCCGTTGACCAGGCAGCGCCCATGTTGGGTCTGGCTGGCGAAGTGCTCATCGAAATGGATCGGGTTGGTGTTCATCGTCAACAGCGTGAACCAGGTATCGTCGGCATCGCGGATTGTGCGGCCAGGCCAGTGCTTCAGCACCTGACCGATGGCAAAATCGTCGAAGAATCGCCCCCATATTTGCTGCATCGCTGTCCCGTCCGCTCGGCGCTCGCGCGCGGCGCCGCGCTGCCGCTGGTCTAAGCGGGCTCCACACCGCTGGTCAAGGTGACGCCGGCGAGCCCACCCGGTCGGGCGGAGCAGCTACGGTCCACGGTCGCCATCTGAGCGCCAATAGCAGCGAGAAGTCAGCCGCTTGTTCGACGCCGCTGACGTTGTTGATCGCGAGCAGTTGGGCGCCGAAGCACTCGCTGTAGGCGAAATTGAGGCCAAGGCCGATCTCGACCGCGGTCCCGTCCAGCAGGCTCGCCCCGGTGCCGTGAAACGGGCTCGTGTACGTCGCCTGGTGCAACATCGCCGACCAGCGGTGCGTGACCGCGACGTGCGCCGCGAACGATTCTGTAACGATCGGATTCAGCGTCAATCGCGCCGGCGTGATCGGTCCCATCGGGTATACCAGGTTGACGTTGCCATACAGCATCAAGCGCTGGAACGGCCGCCAGTCGGCTGCCAGCCCGCCGCCCAGGTCCGGCTCGCCGCTGCCGAGCACCTGATCGGGATCGCCGGTCGGCGCTTTGATCGCCGCGCGCACCGCAACATGCGGCCAGGCCGACGGGAGCGACAGCTCCCGCTTGGCGAAGAAGTATACGTCGCCGGGCTGAAATGTGACCTGATCACCCTCGAACAGCACCACGCTGCCGCGCTCGACGATGAAGCCGCCGAAGGTGTTGTCCGGGAACAGCTTGCGCTCGGGGTTCTCGGCGCCGAAGAAGGACTCCACCGCGTCGATCATCGGGTCGAGCCCACCGCCGAACCGGGTGATGAACGGCAGCTCGAAGCCGATCTCCCAATGCGACAGCACGCCGTAACGAGCGGCAAACGCCGTGCGATTGGATTCGAACTTGAGCGTCGCCTCGATGCTGCCGTTCGACGTAGCGATCTCGTTGATCTCCGCGCTCTGGACGTCGATCTCCAACTCGCCCTCCCCCACCGTGCGCGCGCTCTCGAATGGGAGGTTCAGGAAGATCAGCTGGATCGGCTGGAAATTCCGCGTCGGCGCGGGCGGCATGAAGCGAAACTCCTCCGCAGCGAGCGGGCTCGTCCCCGCCGGCGGATCCGCCCCGAGCGCGACCGCGATCGCCGCCCACACCCATCCCCGCCGGCGCGCCATCGGCCGACAACCTACGAAGGTCTTGACCAATAGGAAAGCGTTTTGCGATTCGCTCAGCGTACAAGTTGAATGGACCGCCCCCTCGGCAGGAGTCATCCATGTTGTTCGTCATCATCGGTCACGACACGCGAGATGCCAAAGAGAAGCGACCGGTACATCGCGCCGCCCACGTCGCGCACCTGGAGGGTCTCGCGCGGGCCGGCAAGATCGTCCTCGCCGGCCCGCTCACCGACGGCGCCGGAAGCCTGATCGTGGTGGAAGCCGATTCGGCGGGCGCCGTCTGGGAAATCGTCGGGCGCGACCCGTACGTCGCCAACGGCGTGTTTGAACGGGTGGAGGTCCACCCGTTTCTCCAGGTGCTCCCCACGCCGTGAAGCGGCCTCCGCGCCCGCGCCGCACGGGAGGCGCGCCTGCAGCCGGGTCGCGCGCGCAGCCGAGCTTTGCACGCGCCGTCTATGCGCTCGTGCGCCGCATCCCGCGCGGACGCGTGGTCACCTATGGCCAGGTCGCCGCGCTGCTCGGCCATCCACGCGCCGCGCGCGCGGTGGGCACCGCCCTCGCCCGCCTCTCCGGTCCGCTGGCGCGTGCGGTGCCGTGGCAGCGAGTCATCAACGCCGGCGGCGGCATCAGCATGCGCGGCAGCATGCTGCGCCCGGACCTCCAACGCGAGCTGCTGGAGAAGGAGGGCGTCCGCTTCCGTCGCGACCGTACCGACCTGCGGCGGTACCGCTGGCAGGACGGCGGAAGCGAGCGGCGCGTCGCGCTTGGAGTCGAGTTGCCGCTGCGACCGACAGAGCCTCGAAGAACGCGTGCGCCGTCGGCTCGTGGACAACGGGTGCGGGCCCTGAAGCGGCGCTGACGGGCTGGCGCGAGGTTCGGCCGCTCGCGCCGCACTTGCGGGCGCTCCGACAGCATACCGGTCCAGCGCCCGATCCGGGCTCGGGGGCCGCTGTTCCGAATCGCGGTTGCTCTCGCCCGTGATGCCCAGCACAGTGGCGCCATGATCCGGCTGACCGACCTCACGAAATGTTACGGGCAGGCCGTTGCGGTCGAACGACTCAACCTGTCGATCGGGCCCGGCGAGATCTTCGGCTTCCTCGGACCAAATGGCGCGGGCAAGACGACCACCATACGCATGATGATGGGGCTCCTGCAGCCGAGCAACGGGTCGGTGGCGCTCGGCGGCTTCGACCTCGGGCGCGAGCCGTTGCGCGCGAAAGCGCTCTGCGGCTTCGTACCCGACCGGCCGCACGTCTACGAGAAGCTAACCGGCGCAGAATACCTGGACTTCAGCGCCGACCTGTACGGCATGGATCCGCACACCAAACGCAGCCGCAGCGAACGGCTGCTCGAGCTCTTTGACTTGGCAGAGTGGCGGCACGAGTTGGCCGAAACGTACTCGCACGGCATGAAACAGCGCTTGGTGATGGCAGCGGCGCTGATCCACGCTCCGCGCATTTTGATCGTAGATGAGCCCACCGTGGGCATGGATCCGCGCGGCGCGCGCCTATTGAAGGCCGTTTTCCGCGATCTCGCCGCGGCTGGCGCGACGGTGTTCATGTCGACGCACAGCCTCGAGGTCGCGGAGGATCTCTGCAGTCGCGTGGGGATCATCTTGCGGGGGCGGCTCATCGCTCTTGGCACTGTGGATGACTTGCGCGCCCAGGTCGGCGCCGCGCCGGCGGATACACTGGAAGGCGTATTCCTGCACCTGACCGGCGGGGACGTTCCACGCGACATCGCGGCACTCGGAGCGGGTTGAAGTATGCCGAACGGCATTGTTTCGCGACGGCTGGAGACCGGCGCGGGGGTGCCGTGGCGGCCGCCGGCCACTGACACGCCGGCGCGGACCGTCTGGAAGCTGCTCGCGCCCCGCCGCCGTGCGGAGCGGAACCGCTGGCGTCGCTTGTCGTCTGGCGCGCGCTGGCGAGTCGCCGGCTTTGCATTGCTCGCCGGCGCGGTCGGCGCGGCGATCTACGCGTTCTTCGCCCGCGCGCTGCGCCATTTCCTGAGCGTGCCGGAATTCGGTCCGATCCTGACCCACAAGTTGCTCAGCATGATATTCGTCACGTTCTTTTCGATCCTGCTCTTCTCGAACATCGTCGCGGCGCTCTCGAGCTTCTTCCTCTCGCGCGACCTCGACCGCCTGGTGGCGGCGCCGGTCGCACTACGGCGGCTCTTTTATGCCCGCTTCGCGGAGACGCTGATCGACTCGTCGTGGATGCTGCTGCTGTTCGCGATCCCGGCTTTTCTGGCGTACGGCGTCGTCCACAACACCGGACCCGCCTTTTACGTCGCGACGGCGCTCACGCTGCCGCCCTTTGCCGTGATCCCGGCCGCGCTCGGCGTGATCGTCACCGCCGTGCTGGTCCACGTGTTCCCGGCCCGGCGCACGAAGGACATCCTGCTGCTGCTTTCGATCGTCACCATCTCAGTGCTCTACCTGCTGTTCCGGTTGGTACAGCCGGAGCGACTCGTCCGTCCCGAGGGCTTCGCCGACTTTTCGGCTTTTCTCGCCGCCATGCGCACGCCGGGCGCCACCTTCCTGCCCAGCACGTGGGCGACGGAAATTCTCTTCCCGCTGCTCGGTTTGCGCGCGGGCGCGCCCTACTTCTACTACGCGCTGCTCGTATCGACGGCGGCGGTCGCAGCCATGGGCGCCGAGGCGGTGTTCACGCGGCTATTCCTCTCCGGCTGGACGAAGGCGCAAGAGGGCCGCCACGCGCGCGCCACCCGCGAACCCGTATGGGCCCGAGCTCTGGGCGCCGCCATGGCCCCCTGCTCCGCGCAGACGCGTGCGCTGCTGGTGAAAGAGTTCAAGGTGTTCTTCCGCGACACCAGCCAGTGGTCGCAGCTGATCCTACTCGGCGCGTTGGTGGTCGTATATGTGTACAACTTCAGCGTCCTACCACTCGATGCCAGCCCATCAATCACGTTCTATTTCAAGAACGTGATCG
Source organism: Binatia bacterium (assembly GCA_050176585.1). Lineage (GTDB taxonomy): Bacteria > Desulfobacterota > Binatia > HRBIN30 > CADEER01 > CAYYWP01. The sequence goes on along the minus strand of JBFXHX010000005.1, from coordinate 109,912 downwards.
CGTTTCTCAATCTGGCGCTGGCGGCCTTCGTCGTCGCAGCCGTAGCGGCGCGCTTCGTCTTCCCGTCCTTCAGCTTGGAGGGACGCGCGCTCTGGTTGCTGAAAGGAGCGCCGCTGTCAGCGCGACGGCTCTGGTGGGTCAAGTTCTGGGCCGGCGCACTTCCGCTGCTCCTGTTCGCCGAGCTGTTGGTGTTGGCGACCAACTCCTATCTCGGGGTCACGCGCTTCATGATGGCGCTGTCGGCGGCCACGCTGGGGGGCATGGTGCTGGCGATCGTGGCGCTCGCGCTCGCGGTCGGCGTCGCGTATCCGAAGCTGGACGCGGATAACGCCGCCAAGGTGGCCGCCAGCGGGGGTGGGCTGGTTTACATGATGCTCTGCTTGTCATTCATCGGCGCGGTCGTCGTACTCGAGGCGTGGCCGGTGTATGCAGTGTTCTCGAGCAGGTTTCGCGGCCAGCCGCTGGCAGTCTCCGCCCAGTGGTCCGTGCTCGCGTCGTTCGCCGCGGTCGTGGCGCTCGTCGCGGCGGTGTTGTTCGCCTCGGTACGCGCGGGCATCCGTCGCCTCGAGCGCCTGGAAATCTAACCGCTCCGCGCCGAGCTGAACGCAGACACCATCGACCCTACCCGCCGCCGCACCCCGGGCCGAGTCGACTTGCGCGCATCAATGAGCGTAAGCTTCCCGCCACCGATGTCTACGGCCATTCTCGCCCTTGCGCACGAATTGCCCGCTGCCCGCGCCGTCGGCCCGGTCGCACGCCCGATCGCCGCCGCGCCCGGCGGCCCCTCGGACCTGGCGCTGGGACCCGCCCGGCGCGCACTGAGCGCGGCGGGGCTGGAGGTCGGCGATATCGATCTGGTGATGTTTGCGACGATGACGCCGGACGTCACGTTTCCGGGCGCCGCCTGTTTCCTGCAGCACAAGCTCGGCTGCGGGACCACGGCCGCGCTCGACGTCCGCGGGCAGTGCGCCGGCTTTCTGACCGCGCTGATGATGGCCGATGCATTCGTCAGCGCGGGGCAGTATCGGCACGTGCTGCTGGCGGCCGGCGAGGTCCATTCTTCCGGCCTGGATTATTCCGAGCGCGGACGCGCGGTCGCGGAGCTCTACGGCGACGGGGCGGCCGCCGCGGTGCTCGGCGCCGGTAACGGCTCGGTGGTCGAGTCTATCGTCTGTCACACCGACGGGCGGCACTACGACCGCTTCTGGATCGAGTACCCCTCTAGCCGCCAGCACCCGCTGCGCGTCACGGTCGAGGACCTCCGCGCGGGCCGGCATTACGTGCGGATCGATCGCGAGCACGTCGCCGCCTTTGCGCACGAGCACCTGCCCGCGGTGGTGCGCGCTGCGCTGAGCCAAGCCGGGCGCGCGGCGGAGAACATCGACGCGTTCGTACTGAGCCATGTGCTGCCCGAGGTGGTGGAACACTGCGCCGCGGCGCTCGCGATTCCGAAAGCGCGCCTGATCGACGCCGGCGCCCGTCACGGGCACCTCACCGCGGCCGGCTTGCCGGTGGCGCTCAGCGAGGCCGTGGCGAACGGGCGCCTCGCGCCCGGCGCGCGCGTGTGCGTCGCGACGTGCGGCGCGGGTTACGCCTGGGGCGCCGCTGTGCTGCGGTTATAAGCGCGAGGGGACCGTTGCCAAACGCGCACATCACCGGGATCGGGCGCTACGTACCGCCGGGCGTGGTCACCAACCACGACCTGATGGCTCGCCTGGACACCACCGACGAGTGGATACAGCAACGCACCGGCATTCAGAAGCGGCGGTACAGCGAAGGCGACGTCGGCGCGGCGGACATGGGCGCGATCGCCGCGCGCGAGGCGCTCGCGCGCGCCGGGCGGCGCGCCGAGGACATGGAATGCGTAATCTTCGCCACACTCAGCCCGGACGTGGACATGCCGGCGAGCGCCTGCGTGTTGCAACGGTTGCTCGGCATCGGCGGCATGCCTGCCTTCGACGTGCGCAATCAATGCACCGGCTTTCTCTATGCCCTCGCGAGCGCCAACGCGCTCATCAAAGCCGGCCGTTGCGAGCGCATCTTGATCGTCGGCGGCGAAGTGCATTCCACCGGAATCGACATCACGACGCGCGGCCGCGACGTGGCAGTGATCTTCGGGGACGGCGCGGCGGCGGTGGTGGTGGAGGCGATCGCGGAGCCCGACAAGGGCATTCTGCATAGCGCGCTGCACGCCGAGGGGCGGCACGCCGACAAGCTCTGGCTCGAGTGCGCCGCGTGGCGCGAACGGCCGCGGCTCACTGAAGCGATGTTCTCCGCGGATGCGCCGCGCGTCTTTCCCCGCATGGACGGGCGGTACGTGTTCAAGCACGCCGTCGAGCGCTGCACGCAGGTCATTCAGGAGGTGCTGGACGCCGGCGGGTATCGCGCGGAGGACATTGCGCTCGTGGTTCCGCACCAGGCAAACCTGCGCATCAACCAGCTGATCGCGCTCGGGTTCGGCTGGCCGGAAGAGAAGCTCGCCAACAACATCCAGCAATACGGGAACACCACGGCCGCGTCGATTCCGCTCGCCCTTTACGAAGCGATCGAGGCGGGGCGCGTCCGCGCGGGCGATCTCGTCTGCCTTGCCGGATTCGGCGCGGGTTTCACCTGGGGCGCTATCCTCGTGCGCTGGTGAGCGCAGCCATGCCGGGGCTGGTTTTCGCGCCGATGGTCGCTGCCGATCTCGCGCAAGTGATGGAGATCGAGCGCCTGGCATTTCCGAATGCCTGGACGCCGGGCTTGTTCCTTCACGAGCTGAAGCTCGATTTCTCCCGCCTGCAACTCGCGCGACGGGATGATGCAGCGCGCACCCTGTTAGGCTACGCGTGCTGGTGGCTGGTCGGCGAGGAGGTCCACATCCTGAACCTCGCCGTGCATCCCGATGCGCGCCGCACCGGTACGGGCCGGGCGCTCGTGCAGCGTATCCTCGACGACGCCCGCGCGCACCACGCCGTCAGCGTGAGCCTTGAAGTGCGCAAAGACAACGATCCGGCAACGGCGCTCTACCGCACGATGGGATTCGCCCCCATCGGCGTGCGCCGCAACTACTACGGGCGCGGCGAGGATGCGGTGATCATGGAGCGGCGGCTGGCAGAAGCACCGGTGCAGCGCTGAGGCGCGCTGCGCGCAACCCGAGCCCGCTTATCCGGGAGGCGCCGAAGGTGCCGCCTGGCGAATACCCGGAGTCCCGCGTTACGCGCCGGTGCAGCGTGCCAAGAACGGCAACCCGTTAGCCGCCGGCCCGGGATAACGCTTCACCGCTTCTGCGGCCTTGCCGTGGGCGCTGCCGGAGGGCGTGAGTTGTCCGCCATCAGGAAGGTAGCACACGACACCGCAACCGGCTGACGGCAGCGCGGACACTTCGGCGTCATAGTGCTCCCGGTCACGCCCTGGAGATAGGACAAGGCGGAGTTGCAGTGGGGACACGGGCCAAACCATGCTGTTGCCATTCACGACCGTTACAGGGTCGAGCCATGACTGTCCATACGTGCGGCATGCGATGCGCGGGGCTCGCCTGGGCGTCCGCGGCATCATCGTCGCGCGGATCGCGACCGGAGTGTAAGCCACGCACCTTGACCACCTGGGGGTCGCGGGATATTAGCCCGCCAAGGCGTGTACATGCGGACGATGCGGACACTGCGAGAGATCTGCACGTTTCATCTCGACCGGGGCCGTGACGGCAGGGGGTGGCGCTGGCGGGCGGGGGATGAAACACCGACTTGAGGGGCTGCTTCAGCACGCGTTAGACCGAGCCAAACAGGGGGGAGCGCTGAAGTTGGACAGCCTCCCCCCTTTGCTTTTCGAGGTCCCAAAGGATGCCGCCTTCGGCGACCTCGCCTCGACGGTGGCGCTCGCCCTGGCGCGCTCGGAGCGCCTCCCACCGCGGGCCATCGCGCAGATCATCATCGAACACCTCGACGATCCACACGGCCTGCTCGCGAATGTGGACATCGCGGGGCCGGGTTATCTGAACTTCCGGCTCTCCCAGCGTTTCTGGGCCGAGTGTCTGGCGGAGACGGAGCGGGCCGACTTCGCCCGTCCGGCTCTCGGCAACGGCCGCCGCGTGTTGATCGAATTCGTGAGCGCGAACCCGACCGGTCCGTTGCACGTCGGCCACGGGCGGGGCGCCGTGCTCGGGGACACCGTGTCCCGGCTGCTCGCGTTCGCCGGTTACGATGTGACGCGGGAGTACTACGTCAATGATGCCGGCAAGCAAGTCGCAACGTTGGCCCGTTCGGCCTATGTACGCCTGTGCCAGGCGTGCGGGATCGAAGCCGAGCTACCCGAAGACGGTTATCCGGGCGAATACCTGCGCGAGCTCACTGAGGCGCGACGCGGCGACCTGCTGGCGGAGATCGCCGTGGCCGCCGGAGAAAGCCCGACCGCAGACCCGACGCGCCTGCTCCACGCCCACGCCGATCTCGCCGCGGAGATATGCGGACGCCGCGCCGCCGAGTGGCTGCTGGAGCAGATCAAAGGCGACATGCGGGCACTGGCGGTCGAGGTGGATCACTTCGTGAGCGAGCGGGAGCTGCACGACACCGGTGTGGTCGCGCGCGCCCTCGACGAGCTCGCCGCGCGCGAGATGCTGTATCACAGCGAGGGCGCGCGCTGGTTCCGCACGGAACAGTTCGGCGACGAGAAGGACCGCGTGGTGCAGCGCGCGGACGGCGAGCTGACGTATTTCGGCGCCGACATCGGCTATCACGCGGACAAGCTGGCACGCGGCTACGACGAGCTGATCGACGTCTGGGGGGCGGACCACCACGGGTACATCAAGCGCGTCGCCGCGGCGATCGCCGCGCTGGGCGGCCATGCGGAGCGATTCCGCGTCCTCTTGGTGCAACTCGTACGCCTGACGCGCGGCGGCGAGCCCGTGCGCATGGGCAAGCGCACCGGCGAGTTCGTCACGCTGCGCGAGGTCGTCGACGAAGTGGGTGCCGATGCCACGCGCTTCTTCTTTCTGATGCGCAAAGGCGACAGTCAGCTCGATTTCGATCTGGAGCTGGCGGCCAAGCAGTCGTCGGACAATCCCGTATTCTACGTGCAGTACGCGCACGCGCGCATCTGCACGTTGTTCAAGAAAGCCGCTGAGCAGGGCGTCCAGGTGCCGACGGCGGCCGCCGCCGATCTCGAGACCCTGACCGAGCCCGAGGAGCAGGCGCTAGTGCAGCTGCTCGCGCAGTTCCCCGACGTGGTGGAGGACGCAGCGCGCGAGCGCGAGCCACACCGCATCGTCTTTCATCTCATCGAGCTGGCGGGCAGCTTCCACCGCTTCTATAACCGCCACCGCGTGCTCGGCGTCGACGCCGCGCGCCGCGGCGCGCGGCTCTTCCTGGCGGGCGCCGTGCAGCGCGTCCTGCAGACCGGTCTCGGGCTGCTCGGCGTGCGCGCCCCCGAGTCGATGTGAGGGGTTGAGGAGGCGCGATGGCCGAGCGGCGCGGCACCGGGCTGACGTTCGGGCAGCTGATCACTTTGACCTTCGGCTTCCTACTCGCATCTGTCGTGATCTTCGTGTTCGGTCTGTGGGTGGGCCGCGACCTGTCCGAACAGCGCGCCATACGACAGCGGCAGGCGGCTCGGGTGCCGCTCGGCGTCCCGCCGACGGCGCTTCCGCAGGCCGTCGGCGTCAATCGCCCTCCGGTCACGAGCCACCAGGTCCCGGCTGTCGCCCCGCCGGTCCCACCCACTGCGACGGCCGTCGTCGCCGCTCGCATCGCCACGGCGACGCGCCCCGCGGCCCCGACGCATACCCGCGCGCGGCCAGCCACCGCGACACCGGCGGCCGCGGCCGGCGCGTGGACGGTGCAAGCGTACGCGACGAATGACACCGTGCGCGCGATTATGTTGGCGCGCACATTGCGCGCGAAGGGATACGATGCGTCGACCGCGACAAAGGCGATTGGCGGCGTGACCTGGTACACGGTGCGCGTCGGTCGTTTTCGCGACCGGACCGCGGCGAAGGCCATGGAAACCAAGCTCCGCCAGGACGAGGGGCTGGAGGCGGCGTCCGTGGTGACGGAATGACGGCGCGATGACGCACCGCTATGCGCCGGATTTCGACAGCTTCGCGGAGCTGGCGGACCACGGCAACCTGGTGCCGGTCTATCGCGAGGTGCTCGCCGATCTCGATACGCCGGTTTCCGCGTTCCTGAAGCTCGACGACGGCGGCGACGCCTTCCTGCTGGAGTCTGTCGAGGGGGGCGAGAAGTGGGGGCGCTATAGCTTTCTCGGCACCGCCCCCGAGCGCGTCATCTTCTGCAAGGACGGCATCCTGTCCGAAGGCCCGCCCGGCGGCCCGTTCCGCAGCCGGCCCACCGCGGACCCGCTCGGCGAAGCGCGCGCGTTGCTGGCGGCCTATCGGCCGGTACCGGTGCAAGGACTGCCCCGTTTCGCCGGCGGGCTGGTCGGATTCCTCGCGTACGATCTGGTGCGCAGTTTCGAGCGCCTGCCGGCGCGCGCGCGCGACGAGCTCGGCCATCCCGACTACTACCTAATGTTGGCGGACACGATCGTCGTGTTCGACACCGTCGCACAGTCAATGAAGGTGGTCGCCCACGCGCGCGTCGATCGCGGAACCGACCTGCGCGCGGCGTACGACGCGGCGTGCGCGCGCGTCGACGAGCTGGTCGAGCGCTTGAGTCGGTCCGTCCCCACGAGGACGCGGATCGCCCGCCAAGGCGTGCCGGAAGTGCGCTCGACATTCGAGCCCGCGGCGTTCGGCGCCGCGGTCGAGCGCGCCAAGCATTACATCCGCGCGGGCGACATCATCCAGGTGGTGCTCGCGCAGCGTTTCGAATGCGACCGGCGGGCGGAGCCGTTCGACATTTACCGGTGCCTGCGTACGCTCAACCCCTCGCCGTACATGTTCTTCCTGCGCGCCGGCCCGCGCACCGTGCTGGGCGCCTCGCCGGAGACGATGGTGCGCCTCGAGGGGCGCGAGCTCACGGTGCGCCCCATCGCCGGCACCCGCCCGCGCGGTACGGACGAACGCCACGATCTCGAGCTCGAACGAGAGCTGGCCGCCGATCCCAAGGAGTTGGCGGAGCACATCATGCTGGTCGACCTCGGCCGCAATGACGTCGGCCGGGTAGCTCAGATCGGGTCTGTGCAGGTCACCGAGCGCATGGCGATCGAACGCTACTCCCACGTCATGCACCTGGTCTCGAACGTCCGCGGCGAGCTTGCTCCCGGCCTCGATGGCTTTGATGCGTTTCGCGCCACGTTCCCCGCCGGCACGCTGTCCGGCGCCCCCAAGATTCGGGCGATGGAAATCATCGAGCAGCTGGAACCCGTCCGCCGGGGCGTGTACGGCGGCGCCATCGGGTATTTCGGCTTTTCGGGAAACATGGACACCGCGATCGCCATTCGGACGATGGTGATCGAAGGTGATACGATCTACGGACAAGCGGGCGCCGGAATCGTCGCCGAATCGGATCCGGAACGGGAACATGCCGAATGCGTGAACAAGTCCCGCGCGCTGTTCCAGGCGGTGAAGCTGGCGGAATCGATGTAAGCGATGTTGTTGATGATCGACAACTACGACTCGTTCACCTACAACCTCGTCCAGTATCTCGGCGAGCTCGGCGAAGAGGTGCGCGTCGTGCGCAACGACGCGATTGAGATCGACGACATCGCCGCCTTGGCGCCGGCCCGCATCGTCATCTCGCCCGGGCCGTGCAGCCCGAACGAAGCCGGGGTGTCGGTGGATGTGGTGCGAAAGCTCGCCGGCCGGATTCCCATCCTGGGCGTTTGCCTGGGCCACCAGTGCATCGGGGCCGCGCTCGGTGGTGAGATTGCACGCGCCGACCGCATCATGCACGGCAAGACCTCACCCATTCGGCACGACGGGCGCACGATCTTTCAGGAGCTCGCGAATCCGTTCGACGCGACCCGTTACCACTCGCTGGTGATCGAGCCGGCCACTCTACCCGAGAGCCTCGAGGTCTCCGCTTCGACCGCCGAGGGCGAGATCATGGGCGTGCGCCACCGGCAACACTGGCTGGAGGGCGTCCAGTTCCACCCCGAGTCGATCCTGACCCTCGAAGGCAAGCGCCTCTTGCAGAACTTTCTGGAGTGCACCCGACGTTGACCGCCCCGATCGCCCCTCGCCGCACGCAAACGGTTTCACGGTGAGGAGAGGTGGCCAGCGCTTCGCGAGCCGCATGGACATCCAAGCCGCCATTGCCGAACTCACGGCCGGACGCGACCTCGCCGAGGCCGATATGGAGCACGTCGTGCTCGCGCTGATGGGTGGACAGGCGACGCCCGCGCAGATCGCCGCCGTGCTCATCGCCCTGCGCATGAAAGGCGAGCGGGTCGGCGAGATTGCCGGCGCTGCGCGCGCGATGCGCCGCTATGCCACCCGGGTGCCAACGCGGCTCGACGTCGTCGATACGTGCGGCACCGGCGGGGACAACCGCCATACCTTCAACATCTCCACCGCCGCCATGCTCATAGCCGCCGGCGCCGGTCTCGTCATCGCCAAGCACGGCAATCGGGCCATGTCGGGCTCGGTCGGCGGCGCCGACGTCCTGGAGGCGCTCGGCGTCCGCATCGATCTCGATGCCGAGCGGGTCGCCGCGTGCATCGACGAGGTCGGTGTCGGCTTCATGTTCGCCCAGGCATATCATCCGGCGATGCGCCACGTAGCGCCGGTGCGGCGCGAGCTCGGCGTCCGCACGCTGTTCAATTTGCTCGGGCCGCTCACCAATCCAGCGGGGGCACAGCGACAGCTGGTCGGCGTGTTCGCGCCCGAATGGCTCGAGCCAATTGCGCACGCGCTCGGCCGGCTCGGCAGCCAGCGGGCACTGGTCGTGCACGGCGACGACGGCCTCGACGAGCTCACGCTTACGGGCCCCAGCTCGGTCGCCGAACTGCGCGACGGCAACGTCCGTTCGTTTCGGCTGGAGCCCGCCGATGTGGGGCTGGAGCGCTGCCCGCCCGCGGCACTGGCCGGGGGCGACGCGGAGCACAACGCCGCGATCCTGCGCGCCATCTTCGCCCGGCGCGCGCCGGCTGCACAGCGCGATGTCGCATTATTCAATGCCGGAGCCGCGCTCTACGTGGGCGGCTCGGCCGAGACGATCGCCGCCGGAGTTGGGCTAGCGCGCGCCGCACTGGACACCGGCGCCGCCGCGCGGAAGCTCGAGGCGCTGATCGAGGTCACGAACCGATGATCCTGGATGACATCGTCGCAGCGCGGCGGACCGACGTCGCTGAGGCGAAGCGCACGACGCCGCTGGCGGCGCTCGAGGCGCTTCCGGGCTGGGCGGCGGAGCGTCGCGGGTTCGCGGCCGCGCTCGGCGCGCGCCGCCCAGCGCTCATTGCCGAGGTGAAGAAAGCGTCGCCGTCGAAAGGCGTGATTCGCGTCGACTTCGATCCGGTGGCCATCGCACACCGGTATGTCGCTGGCGGCGCCGCCGCGATCTCGGTGCTCACCGAAGAACGCTACTTTCTCGGGAGTCCGTCGTACCTGGCGGCGATCCGCGCCGCGGTGCCGCTGCCGCTGTTGCGCAAAGACTTCATCTTCGATCCGTACCAGCTCACCGAAACGCGCGCGTGGGGCGCCGACGCGGCGTTGCTCATCGTCGCCATGCTCGACGACGGCGCCTTGACCGAGCTGCACGCCGCGGGCCGTGCGCTCGGTCTCGACATGCTGGTCGAAGCTCATACCGCCGCCGAAGTGGATCGCGCTGTCGCCGCGGGAGCAACCCTGATCGGCGTCAACAACCGCGACCTCACCACCTTCGTCACGACGCTAGAGACGGCCGAGCGCCTGCTCCCGCTGATCCCGCCGACTGCGCTCGCGGTGGCGGAAAGCGGGATCGAAACGGCCGGCGACATCGCCCGCTTGCGGGCCGCCGGCTACCAGGCTTTCCTCGTGGGCGAGTCGCTGATGCGCGCGCCCGATCCCGCCGCGGCGCTCGCGGCACTGCTCGCCTGAGCTGCCATGACGAAGGTGAAGATCTGCGGCGTCACCAGCGTCGGCGACGCCCTGATGGCGGCGGAAGCCGGCGCCGATGCGATCGGGCTCAATTTCTTCCCCGGCGGCGTGCGCTGCCTCTCGATCGATACGGCCGAGGCCATTGCGGCGGCCGTGCCGAGCGGCGTGTGCCGAGTCGGCGTGTTCGTCGATGCGCCGCGCGCCCAGATCGAGGAGACCGCGCGCCGCGTCGGCCTCGACGCGGTGCAATTTCACGGCGCGGAACCCGTCCAGTTCTGCCGCGATTGGGCGCTCACCACGATCAAAGCCGTCCGCGTCGGCTCGCCCGACGCCCTCGCCGCGGCAGCGGCGTACCCGGTTGATTTCGTCCTCGCCGACGCCTACGTCGAAGGCCAAAGGGGCGGCACCGGGCAGCGCGTCCCGCTTGAATGGTTGATCGGCGTGCCACCGGCGCGCTTGATCGCGGCGGGCGGGCTCACGCCGGACAACGTCGCCGAGGTGGTGCGGGCGCTCAAGCCGGCAGCGGTCGATGTGGCATCGGGAGTGGAGAAGACCCCGGGCGTCAAGGATCCGGAGAAGGTGAGGCGGTTCATTGCCAACGCAAGACATGCCTGATCGCCTCGGCCACTTCGGCGAGTTCGGCGGCCGTTATGTCGCCGAGACGCTGATGCCGGCCCTGATCGAGCTGGACGCCGCCTATGCCCGCCTGCGGCGCGACCGCAGCTTTCGCGCCGAGGTGCGCGAGTACCTGCGCGAGTATGCCGGGCGGCCGACACCGCTGTACTTCGCGGAGCGGCTGAGCGAGCAGCTCGGCGGGGCGAAGATCTACCTAAAACGCGAGGACCTCTGTCACACGGGTGCGCACAAGATCAACAACACCATCGGACAGGGATTGCTCGCCCGGCGCATGGGCAAGCCGCGCATCATCGCCGAGACCGGGGCGGGCCAGCACGGGGTGGCGACCGCCACAGTCACCGCCCTGCTCGGCTTGCAGTGCGAGGTCTTCATGGGCGCGGAGGACGTCGAGCGGCAGTCCCTGAACGTTTTCCGCATGAAGCTCCTCGGCGCCACCGTGCACAGCGTCAACAGCGGCAGCAATACGCTCAAAGACGCGGTGAATGAAGCGCTGCGCGACTGGGTCACGAATGTGCGGAGCACCTATTATCTCGTCGGCTCGACGATGGGACCGCACCCGTATCCGATGATCGTGCGGGATTTCCAAACCGTGATCGGCGGCGAGACGCGTAAGCAGATCCTGCGCCGCGAGGGGCGCCTGCCGGACGCGCTGGTCGCGTGCGTGGGCGGCGGCAGCAATGCGATGGGATTGTTCTATCCCTTCGTCGGCGATCCCGACGTGGCGCTCATCGGCGTCGAGGCCGCCGGTGACGGCGTGGACACCGGGCGCCACGCCGCGTCGATTTGCGCCGGGGAAGTCGGCGTGCTGCACGGCAAGAAGACTTACGTGCTGCAGGACGAGCTCGGCCAGGTCCGCGCCGCGCACTCGATTTCGGCCGGGCTGGACTATCCCGGCGTGGGGCCCGAACACGCCTACCTGCACAGCACTGGCCGCGCGCGCTACGTGGCGGTCACCGATGCCGAAGCAATGGAGGCGCTGCAGAAGCTGACCGCGTGCGAGGGCATCATTCCGGCGCTGGAATCGGCCCATGCCATCGCCCACGTGCTGACCTTGGCGCCGACGATGGGGCGCGACCGGGTTATCGTGGTGAGCCTCTCCGGCCGGGGCGACAAAGACATGAACACGGTTGCGCGATACCTCGGCGTATCGCTGTAGGTCGCGTCCGAGCGAGCGTTCGGCGTGGGATCCAGGTGCACATGAGCAGAGTGAGTCAGACCTTCGCGCAATTGCAGGAGCGCGGCGAGGCAGCGCTCGTGCCGTTTCTGATGGCCGGCGACCCCGATCTCGATGCCACCCGCGCTCTCGTGCACGCCATTGCGGAAGCCGGCGCCGATCTGATCGAGATCGGCGTGCCGTTCTCGGATCCCACGGCCGACGGGCCGGTGATCCAGCGTTCCGGCGCCCGCTCCCTCGCCCGCGGCACGTCGCTGCGCCAGGTCCTCGAGATGGTGGCCGAGCTTCGCCGCGGCGGGCTGACCACGCCAATCATCCTATTCGGATACTACAACCCCTTCTTCCGCTATGGCCCGGAACGGATAGCGGCCGATGCCCAGCGCGCCGGTGTTGACGCCGTGCTGGTCGTCGATCTTCCACCGGACGAAGCGGACGAGCTCTGGCAACCCGTGCGCGCCGCCGGGCTGGACCAGATCTTCCTTCTCGCCCCGACCAGCGATCGGCGGCGCATCGCGGCCGTGCTCCGCAAAGCGAGCGGATTTGTCTACTTCGTCTCCATGACCGGCCTCACCGGCAGCAAAGCGATCGAGCCTGCGGACGTCGAATGCATGGTGCGGGCGCTGCGCCCGCACTGTCCGCTGCCAATCGGCGTGGGTTTCGGCATCAGTACGCCCGAGCACGCGGCCGCCGTCGCCGCGTATGCGGATGCCGTCGTGGTCGGCAGCGCGCTCGTGCGGCTTATCGAGGCGGAGGGGACGAGTCCGCAGCTCGTGCGCAGCGTGGGCGGGTTCATCCGGGTGCTGAAGGATGCGACACGCACCGCGCGCACGCGCGGCACCGCCAGGTAGCGTCGTCCCGCCGCGTTACGTATATGGAACGCTCGTTCGCGGACGGCGCGGGCAAGGCTGAGACTGTCGTGCGAACTGGGGCCATGACGGATTACCAACGCACGCTCGACTGGCTATTTGCGCTCGAGTCCGCCAAAGGCATGGACTTCAAGCTCGAACGGGTCGCGCTCGCACTGCGGCGGCTCGGCAACCCGCACCACCGCTTTCCGTCCATGCATGTCGCGGGAACGAACGGCAAGGGGTCAGTGGCCGCGATGCTGGAGGCGATGTTGCGCGCCGGCGGCCATCGCGTCGGCTTGTACACCTCACCGCACCTGGTCGAGGTCACCGAGCGGATCCAGGTGGGCGGATTACCGATCCGGTCCGAACCGTTCGCCGCGCTCGCCGACGAGGTGCGCGCGATCAGCACCGCGCATGGGATCGACCTGACTTTCTTCGAATTCCTCACCGTCATGGCACTGCAGCACTTCGCCGCCAGCGGCGTAGACGTGGCCGTGCTCGAAGTCGGCCTCGGCGGGCGGCTGGATGCCACGAACGTCGTCGATCCGCTGGTGGCGGTGATCACGACCATCGGCCTCGACCATACCGCATGGCTCGGCGACACGCTGGGCGCGATCGCAGCGGAGAAAGGCGGCATCATCAAAGCGGGTCGGCCGGTCGTGCTCGGGCGCATCGACGGAGAGGCTGCCGCAGTGCTCCAACGCATCGCCAGCGCGCGCGGCGCTTCAGTCATCGCCGCCGGCCGCGATTACCGCATCCGCGGCGCGGGCGACTGCCTCGACTTCGAGGGGCTCGGCCATACGCTACACGGCGTACGGCTGGCACTGCGCGGCGCGCATCAACGCGAGAATGCCGGCACCGCAATCGCGGCGTTGCTGACGGCGAGCGGCGCGCTCTCCGTACCGGAAGCGGCGCTGCGCGCCGGGCTCGAGGCCGTGCGCTGGCCCGGACGCCTCGAAGTGCTGCCTGACGACCCGCTGATCGTGCTCGACGGCGCGCACAACCCCGATGGAACGGCGCGGCTGATAGCGGAGCTAGCCGGCGTGCTCGGCGGGCGCCCCCTGCACCTGCTGTTTGCGGTGATGGGTGACAAGGACTGGCGCGACATGGTGCGCCAGTTGGCCCCACACTGCCGCTCAGTAGTGGTTACCGAGCTCGCGTCGCCGCGCGCCGCTCCCGCGGCGGACGTAGCGCGCGCGTTTCCGCCCAGCTGTCCTATCAGCGTCGAACCAGATGTGCGGCGCGCGTGGGAAGCGGCTCGCCAGCGCGCTGGCCGCGGCGGCGCCGTTCTCGCGACCGGCTCGCTGTTCTTGGTGGGCACACTGCGCGCACTCGGCGTGGGCTCGCCACACCAGGCCCAAGACGCGCAAGGGGCTGCATACCCGTGACGCGATCGCGGCGGCGACGTGCCGTGCGGCTGATCGGCGTTGCCGCATTCTCGGCGGGATTGGCCCTGGCGGCGCCGGCCCAGCAACGCGCTGAGCCGGAGGGCGATGGCCCGATCACCATCGACGCCGAGTCGCTCACCTACGATCAGAAAGGCGACACGGTCTCCGCGACTGGCGATGTCTTGATCCGGCGCGGCGACACGACCCTGAGCGCCGATACGGTGGAGTACAACCGGCGCACCAGTGAGGCGCGCGCCCTTGGCGACGCCGTCCTGACCAGCCCTGACGCCGACATCCAAGCCGGAGCCATGTTCCTGGATCTCGACGACGAGACTGGCGAGCTGCACGAGGCGCAGATCGAATCGCAGCGGCTGCGCTACTCAATCAGCGGTGACCGCATACAGAAGGGTAGCGGCCAGCGCTACCACATCGAAAACGGGCGCTTCACTACCTGCGATTGCGCCGAAGGCGCACCAGACTGGAGTATCGCCGCCAAGCAGCTCGACATCGAGCTGGACGGCTACGGTTCGCTTGAAGGCGGCACGTTCAACATCCTCGACGTACCCGTGCTGTGGTTGCCGCGCGCGGCGTTCCCGGCTTTCCGCGAGCGCCAGACGGGCTTGCTGATCCCGCGCGTCGGTTTTTCCAACCGCCGCGGTTTTCAAATCCTGCAGCCGGTCTACTGGGCGATCAACAAGTCGCAGGACGCCACGCTGAGCTTCGACCTCGAGACCTCGCTGCGGCTCGGCCTGGTCGGTGAGTATCGATACGCCTTCAGCCCGGAGAACGAAGGCCAGTTTCAAGCCGGCTACTTCTATCAATACTCGCAGACTACCGACGTCATCGCCCCAAAGGGCGCCGACAAGGACACGCCGAACAACAGGTGGGGCGTGATCGGCGACCATACGCAGCGGCTCGGCGGCGAAGATGGACCGCTCGGCTACGTGGACCTCATGCTGGTTGGCGACGATCTCTTCTTGCGCGAAATGAACACCTTCGCGCTCGACTACCGCCAGGAAGTGAACCTGCGCACGAAACCGTTCACCACCTCGCAGGTCGGCATCCTACAGACCTGGGAGCGCGCGGTCCTGCAAGCGGATGCCACCTTTTACCAGGACCTCGTCGGGCCCGTAGTCGAGCTCCCCCCCGGGCCAACCCCCACTCCCGGACCAGGCGGACAGCCCAACGCGACGAATACCCCGCAGTTCACCGAGCGCGAGTCGCTCGTCATCCAGCGACTGCCCGAGGCGCGCTTCGCCGCGCAGAAGCAGCTCGGCTTCGGTATCCTCGGCGACCTGCGCGGCAGCGTCACGAACTTTCAGCGTTCGCTTGGGCTTGCCGGCTTCCGCGCCGACATCAAGCCGGCGGCGGAGCTGCGCTTGCCACTACCGCGCGCGATGTACGGGATCATGCGGCTCGGATTCCGCGAAACGGCATATGCGCTGACCGAGAGCCACATGAACGGCGGGTTCACCGGTGACGACCCCACGGCCCCGCCGATCAATCTGCCGAGCGGCAGCACCCGCGAGATCTTCGAGCTGCACACGACGGTGGGCACCCAGCTGGCGCGCGTGTTCGACTTCCCGCACTTCGGCCTCGACAAGCTGAAACACACCATCGAGCCGCAGGTCGAGTACTTCTACGTGCCGCCGGTGGACCAGGACGATCTGCCGGTGTTCGACGGGATCGACCGCATCAACAAGCGAAGCCTGTTCACGTATGGCTTCGCCACCCGCTTGCTCGGCCGCCGCGCCGGCGCCGCCGAGGGCGACCGCGGCGAGGTCTTCGAGCTCACCCGGTTGTCGATCGCGCAGAGCTACGACGTGCTCCGCGACATCCCACCTACCTCTCGGCTGGACGATGTCACTGGTGAGCCGGTGAATCCAGGCCAGACGGGCGACCATTTCTCCGACATCGACGTCGCGCTGCGCATCAACCCAAACCGAACCACCTCCGTGCGCACCTACACGACGTACGACCCGAGCGAGAACCAGATCTCATCCACGACCATCGGCATCCGCCTGACGGAGCCGCTGCAAACGCTCGATCCGAAAGCACCACCGCGGTTGTGGACGCGGGCCAGCTTCAACGTCGAGTATCGCTTCATCACCGACAGCATCCTGCAGCTCATCGATTCGGCGGTTACCCTGCCGCTCACCGACCGCATTGCCCTTCTCTACGCCATGCGCTTCGATATTAACGATAACAGCTTCCTCGAGAACTACGGCGGCCTGCGCCTGCTCTCATCGTGTGACTGTTGGGCGCTAACCCTCGGCATCAGCAACACCCGCAACCCGAACGAAGTACAGGTCCAGACGCAGTTCACGCTGACGGGCCTCGGCGCGTCCGGACTGGCCGGATTCGATCTCTTCTGATCCGCGCTATTGCGCGATCGCCGCCGGACCACATCAAGGGGCCGCGCACTCAACGGGGGGCGCAAAGAGCGGCCCTCTACCGCGAGGGGAATCCCGGGTCCCGCCGCATACCCGTCGACCTCCTCGATGATGTCGCGAATGGGCGACCCGCCGCTCAGCTGGCGCCCCGACACCGCTCCCTTCCTAGCTGGCACGCCTAGCACGAGATCGTTGCCTGCGCGTTCCGCAGCCCCGATCAGCCAGAACGCATTCCGCCGGAACATTTCCCTCCAGCGCTAGAGCACCGATGGCCGGAGACCAGGCGTCAGGGCACAGTCTCGATCGAGGCAGTTATCCTCCAGCCCGGACCCGTCTCGGGTCCCAACCGGCAGTCTAGCCCGTTAGCGCATACTCGCGTGGAGCTGTCACCGAATGCGACCCAAACACTCCGAGTCGACCGACCGCTCCGATGGGCCTTGTCACACGTTGCAGTATTCTGGTGCAGGAGCCCGCCCCCGCTAGCTCTGAGGCGAAAGAGCAGACCGCCCTCGGTACAGGTCCACAAAATGAAAAGGCCCGGGGGATCACTCCTCCGGGCCCTTCACCGCGTCAGCTAATCTGATCAGGGAATGAAGACTTCATCGCCTTGCTCGCGGAAACCGATCCAAGGCACGTTCGTCGTGGCGCTCTTGAAGAACGGCCCGCCGGCCGGGCTGCCTTCAGACACGCACCGAGCTGACTCTGGACCATTCATGAGGCCATTGCAGTCCGCGTCCGTATTGCAGAGTTGGGTCAGCAGCACTTTACTATTGACCTCCTGCGCGCCCGGCGGGGCGAACTCGCAGCGACCAGAAGCCCAGTGCTCGCTCAGCAATGCGAGGATACCGTTGGCATCATACCCGTCGACGTTCGGTCCCTGCACGGAGCGGAGCCGCGACATACCCGTCCACGTCCCCTGGACGCCGGCGCTGAAGATCGAGAAATCATCGCCGTCCGGCCCTGGGCGCGTGTCGATGTCGACGAGACGGGTGTGCTCGAAGCAGTTGACGCTGGTAGACGTGGAGAACCGCTGCTCGAACTCGTTGTAAATCAGGAACTGGACAACGATGGGAGCACCTTGTGCCACCTGGAGCAGATAATCCCGGGCGCACGGTACGATCGTGAGATCGGAGTTCACGGGACCCACGATGCTTCCGCCGTGTGTCGCCACCTCGGCACCTTCGAAAAAGTGGTTCAGCGTGAGGATGTTCGGGCAGCCCACGAACGCACCGGCTTGCTCGCTGAACACACCGTACTCGGCGTCCGGACCACCGATGTTCAACACTTTCGGATTCTCATCCTGCCGGCCTTCGATCGCCTTGATGCCGTATGCGTTGTACTTGGCGTCGTCGATGTCGGCGAAGGTCGACCGGATGATCGAAGCCTCACCCTTGAGATCATTGCGATCGATCGGCAGGCCGGTGGTCAGATCGGTCTCGATGCAGAAGAGCTCGCCCTTGAACGGGATCTCCGTTACCGGCGGAATCGTGCCGTCGTTGAACTGACCATTCTGGCCGCCACCCGTGGCAAGAGGTAGGAACGGGAGGCCGCTGTTGACAGACCAGGAAATTGGCTGCCGCTTGGTGAGCACCAACTCGAAGTCGGTCTCTTGCCATCCGGGAATGCACAAACCACCCGGTGCGCACACGTCGCGGAAGTCCGCTTCGGTGCAGATGCGGGTGAAGTCGTTGCTGCAGTGCCCGTTCGCGTTGGTGTAGAAGCACAGTAGACGGGTTTGGAACTCCGACACGTTGGTCAGCTGCACGACCGTGTCGATCCCAGCGCCCAAGCAGTCGAAGTCGCTCGTGCAAGCTGCCCCATCGAGATTACACGCGTTATTGCTGCAGGTCGGCTGGCAATCCTCATTACCCGTGCAAGCGACCTCGGGGGTAAGCGTGCAATAGCGCCCGCCGGTGGCCCGCCCCTGACAGGTATTCGGATCAACGTGCAACTTCGGATAAAGGACAAGGGCAGCTGGATCCGTCGTAGTCACGCCCACTGGGTCGACCACGCGCGCATTCGCGGTACTGACAGCCAGTAGGATCGCGGCCCCCGCGAGCGCCCCCCGCCAGATCCCCATCTTCGTGCTCATCACTAGTCTCCTTTCCTCACCGCTGGAGAACACCATGGCTCGCTACTCGCTCCCGATCAGAAACCCGTGAAGATCGGGATCGTGACCGCATCCGTGGCATGCAGCTCTGGGTTGAACCGGAAGCCCTGCTTCTGCGGGATCCAAGAGGCGCGCGCCACCTTGGTTAGCTGATCGCCGCCGTCATCGATGTTGTTATAGACGGATTCTTCGAGCACGCCGAGCACGCCACCGAATGGATCGACCGGGGTCACCCGGGTGAGCAGTGAGCGGGTGCCAGCAACCCCAACAGAGAACACGCTGGTCTTGTCGCAAAAACCATCGTCGCCGGCGATGCACTGCTCATCCACAACGCAACTGACCGAGGGATCTTGAGTGCAGCGGCCGCTCAGCGCATCGACATCGGTCAGGCGGAAGTCTCTCCAGCACTGCACTGAGGTGCTGGCGGAGAAGATCTGCTCGAGCTCGGTGACGATCGAGAATTGCACGGTCACGATGGACGGCTGCGCGTTCTCGAAGTCTTGCGTGCACGGCACCAGAGTCAGAGAGGTGCGAATCGGGCAATCATTACCGAAGCACGCCGCAGGATTGAGCGAGGAGACGATATTGTCCGCATTGCGAAAGGAGCCCACGGCGTTTCCGCCGCCGATGCCGTTGAAGGTGCCATCGGCGAAGTGGTCGAGCAGCAGGACTTCGGGGCAGGCGTTGTACTCGCCGTCGTTGACGTCGGTGTTGTTCAGCAGGAGTTCGTTCGCGGGAAAGTCGCCGGCGAGATCGGTGGCCAGGATCGCGATCGCGTTGTACTTGCTCACATCGCCATCCACCGCGCGCAGCGTCGCTTCGCCCTTCAGGTTATTACCGCCGAACGGCGTGCCGGAAGCATCGATTTGCACGCACTTGAGCTCACCGGTGAACCCCGGCGGTACGGGCGGAATCAGCCCCGGGTCGAGACCGAAGCCGTTGCTGCCGAACGAATCGGCCGGATTGACCTGGCGACCCGTGCTGGCAACCCAGTGCGTGGGCTGCTGCTTGGTCAGCCAGATGGTGAAGTCGGTGATTTGCCAGAGCGGCGGACCACCGGGGAAGGCCGAAGCACCGTTTACATAGAAACAGTGCGCGTGAACCATGTTATTGCTGGTATTCGACAGCTGGATCACGGTGTCGCGGGCGTTTGGGCCAACTACCCCGTCGAAGATGACCTTGGGATACACCAGCAGCGATCCGCTGACATCCGTCGTGACTTCAGCCTGCGCGACCGAGGCCAACGCCATGACGCCACCCAGCACGCCGCCGATGCCCCACACGCAGCGCATCCCCAGTGCCTTGCTCATCACCCGTCTCCTTTCGTGGCGGAAGAATGCAACGCGCTCCCCTTCCGCCTCTCACCCGTGTCCGACTCGCTCACGTGTCGTCATTCGCAACAAACGCACCGGCCGGCCGCTTCTCCGGCTGGTCGAAAGCTGCCTCCAGTTACTCGAAGCCCTCGCGGTTGTCAAGCGGAAAAGGGCAGTATCTGTTGCAAATCTCTTTGGCGGGTGGCGGGTGCGCGCTTTTGTTCAAAGTTCATCTGTCAAAACCCGAAAGCCGCTTTTCTTGACCCTCGGGTCGGCGCTCTGGTAAGCCGAACGCCACATTTTCTTCGCCTCACTAATCCCCTCGCGGCCCGAATAAAGCGGCCGCATCGCAGTCTGTGGCACAGCGGAGGTACTGAATTGATGAAGCTGCATAGAGGAGTGGTGTGTGGACTGGGCCTGCTGGTCGCGCCTTTCGGCAGTGGTGGGCCGGCGGCGGCGGTGGCAGCCGAGCCCGCGACCCCGAGCGCAAGCCCACCGGCCGCGGCCGCGCCGAAGTTGCCGGAGGCACCGGCGCCGATGGCCTACACGGACGCGGGGAACGGTTTGCCGTCTGGGCGCATCTGGAAATCCCAGATCGCCTTCGGCGACGTAAATGGGGACGGGCTACCCGACATCGGCGTCGTATCGCGCCTCGCCGACGGCCCGTGGATTTTCGTCGGCGATGGCAAGGGTAATTGGAAGGAGTTCGCGAACGGATTGCCGCGCGAGCCGTTCTGCGGCGGTGGGATGGACTTCCTCGACGTGAACAAGGACGGGATCACTGACGTGGCGATCGCCGACCACTGCAAGGGCGTCTACGTCTTCCTGGGCGACGGCAAGGGCAACTGGAAGATGGCCTCGTCCGGTCTGCCCAACATCGGATCCGAAGATGTCGCGCTCGGCGACTTCAACAACGACGGCTGCGCCGATCTCGCTTCGGTGGCGGCGGCGGAAGAAGGCGTTCGCGCCTTCACCGGGAATTGCAAGGGCGTCTGGAAGGAAACCTCCAACGGACTGTCGATCACCGACTGGGGCAACGCCGTCGAGTTGAAAGACGTCAACGGCGACGGGAATCTGGACATCATCGCGGCGTACGCGGCCGGCCCGCGCGTCTGGATCGGCAACGGCAAGGGTGAGTGGAAGGAAGCGTCGCAAGGGCTTCCGGCACCCGAGATCCACGGGCTCTACTGGGGACTGGATGTCGAGGACATCAACGGTGACGGCAAGCTGGACATCGTCACGGGCTCCGCTATGCCCCCGCTGCCGGAGAACTGCGGCCAGCCGGGTGCGCCGGCGTGTGCTGGCGGCGGCGTGGAGGCCTTCCTGCAGAAGCCGGACGGCACGTGGGAATCCGCCACCGTCGGCCTGCAGCCGATGAATGCGCTCGGCGTCGCCATGGGCGATCTCAACAACGACAAGAAGCCGGACCTCGTCGTCGTCGGCAAACAAGCGCTGAACGAGATCGGCGGCGTGTACGGTGTCTATACCTACCTCGGCGACGGCACCGGCAAGTGGGTGCGCGTCGTACCCAATGGATTGCCGCAAACCGGACGCGAGCGCGCCTGGGGCGTAGGCCTGGCGGACATCAACAAGGACGGCGTCCTCGACTTGGCGGTCGCGTTCGGCGACGTGGTCGCGCCGAACTGGCGCTCGAACGCAAAGACGTCACCGGAGCGGGGCAAGTTCGGCTCCGTCGGTGTCTGGACCGGCCAGATCAACGGGGCGAAGTGATCGGAGCGCGGGGGGCGCATCACGCCCCCCGCCCTCATCGCAGTGCCCTGCCCTTACGTCGGCAGTGCCCTGCCCTTAGGTCGCCGCGCGCCGCTGCCGCGCACGCCGCACTGAGCGCATTGCACAGCCCGCGCGCGCCGCGCGCACACGCAGTGAGCCGGACCCGCGTTGCGTCCGCCCGGCGTTTCCACCCATGATACACATGTGAAGCGCCTGCTCGGCTACTTGCGCCGCTACACGGCGCGCTATGCGGCAGGCGGCGCCTGTCTCCTCCTCACCGCCTCGTTGGCGATGGCGGTGCCGTACTTGCTAAAAGGCGCCATCGACGCGCTCCAGCGCGGCGACCCGTTCACGGTCCCGGCGCGCCTGGCCGGGGCCATCATCGCCGTCGCGATCGTACAAGCGGGCACGCGCACCCTCTCGCGGGCGCTGATCTTCAACGTCGGACGCGACGTCGAACGCGACTTGCGCGGCGATTTGTTCGCCCATCTGCAGCGGCTCCCACTGGCGTTCTATCAGCGGCAGCAGACCGGCGATCTGATGTCGCGGCTGATCAACGACGTCACGGCAATTCGCATGCTGCTCGGCGTCGGCATGCTCAACCTGGTGAATACGCCGATCTATTACGCGTACGGCCTCAGCATCATGCTCGCCCTCGACGCCCGGCTCACCCTGCTGTCGCTGCTGCCGTTTCCTGTCCTGCTGCTGGCCATGAAGGGCATCAGCCACCGTTTGATCGAGCAAACGCTGCGCGTCCAGGAGGGGCTCGCCGGGTTGAGTAGCGCGATACAGGAGAACATCAGCGGCATCCACGTCGTGAAGGCCTATGCAGCCGAAGGCGTGGCCGTGGCGCGCTTTACGCCGCTCAATGACGACTTCACCCGCCAGAGCATCGAATTGGCGCGCGTGCGCGGCCGCCTCATGCCGCTCATGAAGCTAGCCACCGGCACTGGCACGCTCATGGTGCTCGGCTACGGCGGCGCACAGGTGATCGCCGGCCGCATCGGGTTGGGCGATCTGGTCGCCTTCATCGGCTACCTCAACCTGCTCGCCTGGCCCACCATGGCACTCGGCTGGATGCTCTCGATCGTGCAGCGCGGGCGCGCGGCGCTGCAGCGGCTGGAGCACATTTTCGCGACGGCGCCCACCATCGCCGACCCGATCGGCGCGGTTCCGCTGCCCGCGGTCGACGGCCGCGTCGAGTTCCGTAACGTGTCCTTCACCTATCCGGGCCGCGACAACGGGCACCCCGTCATCTCCGGCATCTCGTTCACGATCGAGCCGGGCCAGAAGCTCGGGATCGTCGGCCGCACCGGCGCCGGCAAGAGCTCGCTCGTCCAGCTGCTGCCCCGCCTCTTCGACGTGAGCGATGGCGCGGTGTTGCTCGACGGACGCGACGTACGCACGCTGCCCCTGGCGGACTTGCGCCGCACCATCGGCTTCGTGGCGCAGGATCCATTCCTGTTCTCCACCACGGTGCGCGAGAACATCGCCTTCGCGGTGGACGATGCCGACGATGCGCTGGTGCACCGCGCCGCAGTCCTCGCCGGGGTGGCGGACGATATCGCCGCGTTCCCACACGGGTATGACACGGTGGTCGGCGAACGCGGCATCACGCTCTCCGGAGGGCAGAAACAGCGCCTTACGCTCGCGCGCGCCCTCGCCGCCTCCCCGCAGCTGCTGGTGCTCGACGATGCGCTGTCGAACGTCGACACGCGAACGGAGCACGCGATCCTGAACGGCCTGCGCGAAGCGATGGTGGGCAAGACCAGCATCGTGATCGCGCATCGCGTCTCCACGATCATGGACGCGGATCGCATCGCCGTCCTCGAAGCGGGGCGCATCGTCGAATTCGGCGATCACGCCGCGCTCATGGCGCACGATGGCATCTACGCCGAGCTCTACCGCCGCCAGCAATTGGAAGAGGAGTTCCAATCCCTGTGAGCGCCACCGGGTCCACCGCCGACCTGCACCGGGAGGCCGATCTCGGAAAGGCGTACGACGCGCGCTTGATGCGCCGGCTCTGGGCGTATCTGCGGCCGCATGGCGCCAGCTTCTGGGGCGCCATGTTGTGCCTACCGCTCACGTCGGCCTGCTCGTTGGCGCAACCGTACCTGCTCAAGGTCGCGATCGACCGCTTCATCGCACAAGGCGACGTGCGCGGCCTCCTCGGCACCAGCGCGCTGTACGGCGCGGCTATGGTCGCGGAGTTCGCGTTCCTCTACTTGGAGTACTACCTGATGCTGGTGGTCGCGCAGCGGAGCCTCGCCGCGCTGCGCGTCGATCTGGTGGCGCATCTCCAGCGGTTGCCGGCGCGTTTCTTCGACCGGAATCCGGTGGGCCGACTGGTCACGCGGCTGACCACCGACGTCGACGTGATCAACGAGATGTTCGCCGCCGGGGCGCTCACGATTCTGATGGACGTGGTCACCCTGCTTGGCATCGTCGGAATCATGTTGGCGATCGACTGGCGCCTGGCGCTAGCGACGCTCGCCGTGGCCCCGTTTCTCGCCATCGCCATCAACTTCTTCCGCATCCGCGCGCGCCAGAACTACCGCAACATCCGCGATCGACTGGCGCGTCTGAACGCGTACCTGCAGGAGGCCATCGGCGGCATCGCGGTGATTCAGTTGTTCGCTCGCGAAGCCGCCAGCCGGCGGCGCTTCGCGCGGCTGAACGAAGCGGTCCGCGATGCCAACCACAGCGCGAACATCTACGAAGCGGCGCTGTTCTCGATCGTCGAAGCCGTTAGCTCGGTCGCGATAGCGATCATCATCTGGTACGGGGGCGCCTCGATCATCGGCGGCACGCTCGCGTTCGGCACCCTGGTCGCGTTCATCGAGTACATGCAGCGCTTCTTCGTCCCGATTCGCGATTTTTCCACGAAGTACGCCGTCATGCAGTCGGCCATGACCTCCGCCGAACGCATTTTCGAGCTGCTCGATCAGCCGGTGACCATCGCCAGCCCGCCGCTGGCCCGCCGGCCGAGCGCGGGGCGCGGCGCCATCACGTTCGACCGCGTGTGGTTCGCCTACACGGACGAAGAGTGGGTCCTGCGCGACCTCTCTTTCCACATCGAACCGGGCGAGAAGGTCGCGCTCGTGGGCGCCACCGGCGCCGGCAAGACGACGGCCATCAAGCTCCTCAACCGCACCTACGACGTCACGCGCGGACGCGTGTTGGTCGACGGCGTCGACGTGCGCGAATGGGATCTCGGCGCGCTGCGCCGGCACATCGGCGTCGTCCTGCAGGACGTGTTCCTGTTCAGTGGCTCGGTGGCCAGCAATCTCACGCTCGACCGCAGCGAGGTGTCCCGCGACGCCGCGGTCGCGGCCGCTCAAACCGTGCACGCCGACGCGTTCATCCGCAAGCTGCCGCGCGGCTATGACGAACCCGTGCGCGAGCGCGGCAACAACCTGTCGGTCGGTCAGCGCCAACTGCTGTCGTTCGCGCGCGCGCTCGCCTATGCGCCCACGGTTCTGGTGCTCGACGAGGCGACCTCGAGCGTGGACACCGATACCGAGCTGCTCATCCAGGACGCGCTGCAGCGGCTCCTCCGCGACCGCACCGCGGTGGTCGTGGCCCACCGCTTGTCGACGATCGAG
Organism: Binatia bacterium; assembly: GCA_050176585.1. Taxonomy (GTDB): domain Bacteria; phylum Desulfobacterota; class Binatia; order HRBIN30; family CADEER01; genus CAYYWP01. The sequence continues at coordinate 84,765 of JBFXHX010000005.1, read as the reverse complement.
TACGTCGACCGCATACTCGTCCTGCACGCCGGGGAGCTGCGGGAGAGCGGACCGCACGCCGAGCTGCTGCTGCGCCGCGGCCTCTACTACCGCCTGTACCAGCTCCAGTACGCGACGCGCACCCCGGCCGTCCGCGCCTCAGAGGCCGGACGTGCCGCGGCCCCATGACCCCGCGCTGGCGACGGGTCGCCGCGCTCGCGGCGGTCGCGCTCACCCTGCCGCTCGGCGGCTGCGCGACGGGATACGTCCTGCGCGGCGCGTACGAGGAAGCCCGCTTGCTCTGGCGGCGCGAGCCGATCGATCGCATGCTGCAGCGCGACGACGTCGACACGGCGACGCGGCACAAGCTCGAGCTGGTGCTGGGAGTGCGGCAATTCGCCGCCGACGAGCTCGGATTGCGCGTCGGCGACAGCTACACCTCGGTGGCGCGGGTCGACAGCGGACAGATCGTCCACGTCGTCAGCGCCGCGCCGCGCGATCGCCTGGTGCCCTACACATGGTGGTTTCCAATCGTCGGCCGCGTGCCATACCGCGGCTATTTCAAGCGCGCGGAAGCCGACGCGCTCGCGGCCGAGCTCGAGCGCGACGGCTACGATACGCTGGTCCGACCGGCAGTCGCCTTCAGCACGCTGGGCTGGTTCGCCGATCCGGTGCCCTCGACCATGCTGCGCCTCGACGACGCGCGTCTCGCCGAGACGATCATCCACGAGCTGCTGCACAATACGCTGTACGTCAGCGGGCAGGCGGCATTCAACGAATCGTTCGCCACCTTTGTCGGCATGCATGGCGCCCAGGCGTACTTCGCTGCGCGCGGCGGCGGCGAAAATGCGATCCTCACGGCGCGGCGCTGGGCGGACGCGCTGCGGTTCTCCCGGTTCCTTCGCGCCGCCATCGCGCGGCTCGAGGCCGCTTATGCCGGTGGCATCGACGAAGCGAGCCGGCAGGTGCTCTTTGAAGAGCTGCAAGCGCAATTTCGCGCCGAGCCTTGGGAGACCGACAGCTTTGCGTCGTTCGCAACGCAACCGCTCAACAATGCCGTGCTGGTGCACGACCGCCTGTACGCAGACCGACTCGATGCGTTCGACGCCGCCCTGCGGGACCGCGGCGGTGATCTGCGCGCCACCATCGCTGCCGTGAGCGCGGCGGCGCGCGATGCGACGGACCCATATGCGGCGCTCACCGCGCAACGGTGAACAGCGCGAGCCACCCGCACCCGCCGCGCGGTCAGCGGCCCGCGCCCGGCAGCGCGAGTTGCTGGGCTTCCTCCACCAAGCGGCGGATCACGCCCAGGCCGCGGTGCCAAAAATCGGGCTGCTGGACATCGACACCGAGCCGGCGCAGCAACACGGACGGTGCCTCGCTGCCACCGGCGGCGAGAAGCTCGAGGTAGCGGGGCACGAACGCCGCGCCTTGCTCGCGATACAGCTCGTACAGCGCCAATACCAAAAGCTCGCCGTATCCGTACGCGTAACAATAGAACGGCGAGTGGATGAAATGCGGGATGTACGACCACCAGGATCGGTACTCGTCGGTCAGCACCACGGAGTCTCCGTAGAGCGCGGCGTTCACCTCGATCCAGATCTCGCCGAGGCGATCGCTGGACAGCTCCCCTTCGCTCCGGCGCGCCGCGTGCAGGCGCTGCTCGAAGCGCGTGAGCGCGATCTGTCGGAACACCGTGCCGAAGGCCTCTTCCACGAACTCGCAAAGGAGCGCCAGGCGCGCGCGCGGCGATTGCTCGCGCCGACGCCACGCTTCGAACACCAGCAATTCGCCGAATACGCTAGCGGTCTCCGCCATCGTCAGCGCCGTATCGGCTTGCAGGTGCCCGCATGCGCGCGCCAAGTACTGATGCACGCCGTGCCCCAGCTCGTGCGCGAGCGTCATCACGTCGCGCGGGCGCCCGAGGTAGTTGAGCAGGACGTAGGGGTGTGCGCTCGGCACGGTGCTGGCGCTGAACGCGCCACCGCGCTTGCCCTCGCGCACCTCGGCATCGATCCACCGTTCCCGGAAGAAACGCTCCGCGACCTCGCGCATCCGGGGCGAGAAATCCCCGTACGCGGTGAGCACCGCCGCACGCGCATCGGGCCACGTCACGGCATCGTTTTCCGCGCTGATCGGCGCATAGCGATCCCAGTCGTAGAGCGCGTCCAGACCGAGCAGTTGCCGCTTCAGATGATAATACTGGCCGACCAGGTCGGTGTTGGCCTCGCAGGCGGCGATCAAGGCCTGGACCGTCGCCGGATCGATCTCATTGGCCAGATGGCGGGATGCCATCGGCGTGGCATATGCCCGCAGGCGGTCCACCTGGGCGTGGTCCTGCGCGATCACGTTGAAGATGAACGTGAGCCGCGGCAACTCCCGTTGCAGCCCCTCCGTGAGCGCGCGCGCCGCGCGCTGCCGCACTTCGCGGCGGCCGTCGTGCAACAGCGCGAACACGGCGCTTTCGTTCATCTCGCGCGTCACACCGTCGACCTCGACCGCGAAAGTCATCGCCGACAGCGTCTCGTCGAACAACCGCTGAAACGCGCGGCGGCCGGTGTTCGCGGTCTCCTCCAGAATTTTCTCCTCGGCTTCGCTCAGCGTGTGCGGCTTGTAGCGGCGCATGCCCTCCAGGAAATGGCGCCAGCGGGCACACGCGTTCGAGCTGATGACCGGTTGCGCACGCGCGTCGTCGAGGGCCAGCCACTCGAGGTCAAAGAACACGAGTTGGTTGCGGATCTCGCTGCCGCGTTCCTGCGTGCGCGCCACCAGCGCGCCGTGTGCCGGTGGCCGCGCATCGGCGGCGTGCAACAGGCCGGCGTAGATCGCGGGCTTGTCCGCCTGCTCCAGGATCGACTCCAATTCGGCCAGCGCCGCTGCGATCCACTCGGGCGCGGGGCCGACCGGAACGTCCACGGTGCCGCGATAACGCGCCGCGAATGCCCGCGCGCGCGACAGCGCCTCATCGAGGTCCCGCTCCAGAGCGGGATCGGCGGGGTCGCTGTACAGCGAAGAGAGGTCCCACCGCACACCGGCGACAGCGAGCTCGCTCATCATCGATTCCTCTGGGAACGGCAGAGTCGGCGCGTACGGCTCGCCCGTTGGAAGGGCGAGATGGGCCCGCGGCGCGCCCGGATGTGAAAATTCATGGCGCTTTCCGCTGATGCGCGCAACAGGCCCCGGAACAACGCAGAGAGCGGCCGGGAACGCGATCGCGTCACCCGAGCTTGAACCCGATCCCGAAGCCGGCCACGAACGCGCCGCCAAACGGCAGGTTGCTGCTGATCACCTGCCACGCCCACTCGGCCAGGGTGACGCCCTGCGCGTCGGTCCAGACGTCTTGCGCGCTCGCCTCCACCCTGGGCCAGTCCACCGAGATGAACTGCAGATACACCAGCGCCTGGATCGCGATAAACACGACGCCGAGGAAGAGCGCCACGAGCTTCGTCAGCTTTTTCGCCGTGTACCCTACCACGGCACCGGCGACGCCGCCGAAGCCGAGCTCGGCGCCTACACCGCTGAGTATGCTGGAGAAATCCATGCGCGGCTTCCTCGGCTAAGCCGCTGCGCACGGCCCCGAACGGTCGGTGTGCGGCGGCGGCACCGCGCCGGCGGTATCGAAGCCGCGGCCGCAGGTCTGCCGCGCGCGGCGGTGCGAAGCAGCTGGCCGCACGGCGGTGCCCTGTTGCCGGCGGGAGCATCGCCCCGCGCTCACCTCTCGGTCCAGCATCGCCATTCTTTCGCCGCGGTTCGGCGGATGAGAACATACCGGCACCGTGCGGACAAGAAAGCAGGATGGGCCGGCGCCGGGTGAGGTCGCCGCACCGGCGCGCGCCGGCCCTGAGGAACACGCAGCGGCAGAGCTGGCGCGAGCCGCGAAAGCCGCGGCGCGCGCCCTCGGCTTCCACGCGGTCGGGATCTGCGACTTGGCGCCGGTCTCGCGCGCGGCGCTGGGGGCGTGGCTGCGCGACGGACATGCGGCGGGCATGCAATATATGAAACGCCAGGCCTCGAAGCGCGATTTCCCGGAGCGCATCGTGCCCGGAGCCACGCGCGCGGTGGTGGTGTTGGAAAGTTACTACACGCCAGACAGACCACCGCCCGGCCGCGCGCGCGTCGCGCGCTACGCCTGGGGAGAGGACTACCACCGCGTGCTCGGCGAGCGCCTGTCGGCCTTGGCCGACGCGTTGATCGAGCGCGGCGCCGATCGGGAGCGCACCCGCGCGTATGTCGATGCCGGGCCCGTCCCGGAGCGCGAGCTCGCGCAGCGCGCCGGCCTGGGGTGGATCGCGAAGAACACTATGCTGATCCACCCGCGTATCGGATCGTACACGTTCATCGGCAGCGTGTTCACGGATTTGCCATTGGCCATCGACGCACCGTTTGTCAGCGATCACTGCGGCACGTGCCGCGCGTGCATCGACGCCTGCCCAACGGCGGCTTTCCCCGAAGCGCGCACGCTCGACGCGCGGCGCTGCATCTCCTACCTCACCATCGAACACCGCGGCCCGTTCGATGCCGAGCAAGGCGCGCGGCTGGGGCGGTGGGTGTTCGGCTGCGACGTGTGCCAAGACGTCTGTCCCTGGAACGGCAAGTTCGCGCAGCTGGCGACCGAGCCGCGCTTACTGCCGCGGCCGGAACTGGTCGACGCCGATCCGGTCGAGCTCAGGCGGCTGGGTGAATCGGAGTTCAGGGCGCGCTATGCCGATACCGCGTTCGCGCGTCCTGGCCACGCCGGCATCGCCCGCAATGCGGCGCAGGTGCTGGCCAACGGTGAGCCTCGTTCCGCCGCGAGTCCGGATGCGCCGCCGCCGGGCGGCCGAGCGGCGACCCTGCCCGCCCGCGGGTGACCGTCACTTTTCGATGCGCAGCGGGGCGGCGTGCACCGTGCGGTAGCGCTCGATATGCACCTTGCCCGGCGGCAATCCGCGCGGCTTGCTCACGTGGGCGCAAGCGCAGAGGTGGACCGCGACGCGGCCTCCGCTCCGCAATTTCGAATAGCCCGCCGCGAGGCCAGCGGCGAACTGCACGGTCGAGCGCGGCAGACTCTCGACAGCATCGGGATTGCGCACCAGGACGTGCGAACCCGAGTCGGCGGCGACGTGGAGCCAGAAGTCGCGCGGGGCGCCGAGCTTGAAGGTGAGGATGTCGTTGTCGGACGCCGTGCGGCCGACTAGGACGGTGAAGCCGTCCGGCGACACGAAGCGGCGCGCGACCGAGCGCCCGGCCCATATACCGGCCTCGGGGTCGTTCGGACCGGGCGCGGCGCCGCGGCGGGACGTTTCTTGCGACGTCATCGATTCGGAACGCGCACCAGCGCCCGGGCTGGCAGTCGACGCACTCGGGCCGAACGCCCACGCGTGTTCAATTCTCCGCTACACAGCGAGCGCCAATGGTGTATAGGGGCGCGCATGCGTTCACTTTTGCAATGGCCTTGGGCTCTCGTCATCAGCGTAACGTTGGTCACCGGTTGCTCGTATTTCGAGAAACAAGACGCGCGAGAGGTGGAATCCACCCTCAGCGCCGCCGGTTTCAAAATGCGGCCGGCGGACACTCCCGAAAAGCTGACCAAGCTGCAGGCGATGCCGCAGCGCAAGATTTTCACCCACACGAAGGATGGAGAACCCATCTACCTGTACGCGGACGCCGAGTTCTGCCGGTGCCTGTACGCCGGTAACGAGGCGCAGAATCGGCGCTACCAGCAGCTCGCCATCGAGCAGGAGATCGCGCAGGAACGGGTCGAAGCCGCGGCCATGAACGAAGACGCGGCGATGGACTGGGGCATGTGGGGCCCGTTCTGGTGATCGCGCGCTGACCAGCGGCCACGCGTATCAGCGCACCGGCTCGCGCTTGGTCACGCCGAGCTTCTCCAGCTGCTCGGCCCGTGCCGCCACGCTCTCCGGCGTGGCCCAGATGGCGGCGGTTCGCGCCACGTCGTCCGGCGACTCCGCGCGAACTCGCTCGAGCACCGGGGCGACCAGCCGCGCCTTAGTGTGCGCGTACGCCTCGCGTGGGAAGGCGCCCATGCGGGCGGCGCGGCGCAGCGCGGTCGTCTCGAACACGTCGGGAGCGAACAACTCGTCGACGACGCCCAGGCGGAGCGCTTGGCTGGCCGGATACAGCGCGGCGCCGAGCAGCAGCTCGCTGGCGCGCGCGTGCGCGAGCCGCAGCGCGACGATCTCGTGCGCGATGAGCGGGAACGCGGCGCCGATCGCCACTTCGTTCAGGCCGATCTTGTACTCGCCCTCGACGCCGAGGCGGTAATCGCAGGTCAGCAGCATGATCAGCCCGCCGGCAATGGCATGGCCGCTGAGCATGGCGATCGTCGGTTTGGGGAAGCTGAGGAGCGCGACGTGGGCATCGCGGAAGATGCTGCGGTACAAGAGGTTTTCCCGCGCCTCATGGTGGGTTTCCGGACGCGCCTCGCTCAAATCGAACCCGCCCGAGAAGAACTTCCCCGTCCCGGTCAGGACCACCGCGCGCACCGTATCGTCCTGCTCCGCTGCCGAGATCTCGTTCATGAGATCGGTCAGCAGCGTCGCATTGATCGTGTTGGCCGGCGGCCGGTCGAGAGCGAGCACCCGCACGCCCTCGCCACGGTCCGCAATTCGAATCGTGCTCATACCATCCTCCTTCAGCTGCGCCGACGCCACGCCGCCCGCGAAACTCCCGTCCTGTCGCGACGCGCGTGGAAACCCGGACAGGGTAGACGGCCGCGTCGCTGAACGCCATGGCCAGTGTCCTTCGACGTCCCACAGCGCAGCAGCGACACTCGCTCTGCGAGAGCGCGGTGCGGACCAGCGGCACCGCCGCAGTGGATTTTACGGGGCCGCAGCGCTCCGTGTCGTCACCGGTGCGAGCGGGTCGATGTCGACGGTTTTTGGACTCGCGACTGGTCGTACGACCTCGCGGCGGTTGGTGCTCGTAGCGGCGCGCGACGACCGGTTATCCATTCAATGCCCGCCGAGGTTCGCGCCATTGATATAGATCGCGCCGCAGATTGGGACGGCGTCTCTTACGACGTGGGCGGACTATTCACAGGGGCTCTGGCTACGGCCAAGACGGCCGGACGGTGATGCCACCATCCACCGGGATGACCGTACCGGTCAGATACGCACCGGCGCGCGACGCCAGGTAGATCGCGACACCGGCCATGTCCTCGGGCTCGCCGATCCGCCCCAGCAAGCAGCCGCGCACGATGTCGTCGTGAAAGCGCTCCAGCGTCTGCGCCATCATCTTGCTCTCGAACGGCCCCGGCGCGACCGCGTTGACGGTGATGTGCTGAGCCGCCAGGCGCACCGCGAGCACACGGGTCAAATGATGCACGGCCGCCTTGGCGGATGAATACGCGAACGTGTCCAGCGCGGGCACGCTGATCCCGTCGATCGAGCCGATGTTGATCACGCGCGCGGGATCCGCCGCCGTCGCCGCGGCGGCGAGCTGCGCGCGGCACGCGCGCGTCAGATGGAACACGGCTTTCAGGTTGAGCGCCAGGACCTTGTCCCAGGCGCTGTCCGGGAACTCCTCGAACGGCGCGCCCCAATTCGCACCGGCGTTGTTGACCAGGATGTGCAGCTTGGGCTCGCGCTCCGCGAGCGCCGCCGCGACCTGTTCGCACCCGGCCTCGGTCGACAAGTCGCCGGACAGCGGCCGGCACACCCCGATGCTCGACAGCTCCGCGGCGGCGCGTTCGCACGCCTCCGCCTTGCGCGAGCAAATGTACACCGTCGCGCCGTGCTCGACATACCCGCGCGCGATCATCAGTCCGATGCCGCGCGAGCCGCCGGTCACCAGCGCAACCTTGCCGGCAATGGAGAACAGGTCCTTCACCACACGCCCTCTTCGAATACGCCGTCGAGCTTGGCGGCGCGCCGGCGCAGGATGTCGCGTTGCTGCGGATGCGTGAGGATGTAGAGGTCGCCGCGGTCGATGCCGCGCACCACGCGCCGGGCCACGTCGTCAGCGCTCACCACGCCGCCAGCCAATTGCGGGACCGGCGTCGGTGCGTCGTCGTTGCGCAGCGTCGGCGGGCGCATCCGCACCGAATTTTCGTTGATCTGGGTGTCCACCACCATCGGGCAGAGCACGCTCACGCCGATGCCGAGCGGGACGAGCTCGCGATGTAGGGCTTCAGTTGCGCCGACGACGGCGAACTTGGACGCGCAGTACACGCCGAGACCGCGCATGCCGACCAGCCCGGCCATCGACGCCGTGTTCACGACATGCCCGCCCTGCCCCTGCGCGATCAGGAGCGGGACGAACGTTTCGATGCCGTGCACGACGCCCCAGAAATTCACGCTCATCGTGTAGGTCCAGTCGCGATGCGAAGCGCTCGACAGCTCGCCCATGACCGCCACCCCGGCGTTGTTGCAGACGATGTGCACGGCCCCGAAGCGGTCGCGCGCTGCCGCCGCCAGCGCCCGCACGCTCTCCAACTCGGTCACGTCGGTGGGCACGCCCAGCACCGGCGCGCCGGTCGACGCGAGCGCCGCCCCGGCTCGGCCCAGACCTTCGGCGTCCAGATCGGCCAAGACAATCGAGGCGCCGCGCGCCGCGAAGGCGCGCGCGAGCGCGAGACCAATACCGCCCGCGCCACCCGTAATCACTGCGGTGCGCTCCGCGAATGGATCCATTTTGCGCGGGCTAGCACGTACGCCCGCGGCGCGGCAATTCAGCCCGGCGCGGCCGGATCAGGACCTCCGCGCCTGCTACTCAGCGTTCCGCGCGCGGGCATCAGCCCGATCTCGGTCGGCCGCCTAGCGCGCCGCCTGCAGCGCTTCGAGTACTTTTGCCGGGTGCTGCTCGGCGCTCGGCACCCGCGCCCAGTGCTTGCGCACTTTGCCGTCCGGGCCGATCCACACGGTCGACCTGATCACCCCGGTGGTCTTCTTGCCGTACATCATCTTCTCGCCATAGGCGCCGTACTTCTCCATGACTTTCCGGTCGGGATCGGAAAGCAATGCGAACGGCAGCCGATACTTGGCTGCGAACTTCTGGTGCGAAGCGGCATCGTCGCTGGACACGCCAAGCACGACCACGCCCATCTTCTGCAGCGTCTTCCACCCGTCCCGGAAGCCGCATGCCTCCTTGGTACAGCCCGGCGTGTCGTCCTTCGGGTAGAAATACACGATTACATCGCGCCCGGCGAAGTCGCGCAGCGATACCGGGTTCCCATCGGCATCGGGCAGCGTGAACGCCGGAGCTGCCTTACCCTCCTCGATCGCCATCCCGGTTCCTCCCTCCAGATCGTCGATCGGGGTCCGCTTAGCGTCGATCGCCGCGAAATGCGATAGCGCCGCCGCCGCGCGTTAGCGCCGCGACGCGAGCTGCTCGCGGATCGCCGCATGAGCGCTGCGCGTGAGCGGGTAGCGCCACAACACTGCCGCGCCGAGCACCAGGAGCAACGGGGGCGCCAGCGCGGTCATCCATCGAATGGCCTGGCGCACGCCTTCCGACTGCGTGCCGCCCTGTCGAAAGCCGAGCAGATCGAGCACCCCGAGCGCGAGAAAGACCGCCAGCGCGCCCGCCAATTTGCGCAGCAGCGTGAAGATGCCGCTGTAAAGCCCTTCGCGCCGCTCGCCGCTGGTCAGATCGTCCTCGTCGATGACCTCGCCCAGCATGGCCCACGGCATCACGTCGACGGCGGCATAGCCGACGCCGATCAGCACCGCGACCGCGATCAGCGCCGGCACCGGCCAGTGCGGCGTCGCGACCAGGAGCAGCGAACTGGCGAGGACCCACCAGACCGATCCGGCGATGAACACGTGCGCCTTGTCCCGGCCTCGCGCCAGGCGCAACCAGACCGGCAGTGCCATGATGACCGCGACGAGAAAGCAGCCCATCAGGATCTCGAAGTCGCGCGAGCGGCCGATCCAGTAGCTCACGTAGAGGATCAACAGCGCCCCAATCAGGTCCATCGCGATGCGACCGCAGAGGAACGCCGTCATGAGCTGGACAAACGCGCGATGGCGGAGCACCGCGCGCCAACCAGTGGCGACGCCTACCGGCGCGCCCCGGCGGAACTGCGGCCGCTCGAATGTGAAAAAGTAGATCAGCGGCCACGGCGCGATTAGCAACGCGCCGATCGCGCCCGCTGCGGTGGCGTACCCCGCCGCGCCCCCGCCGCTCGCCTCCGCGAGCGGGCGCATGGCGATTGCGACGAACACCCCGAGCAGCGCGCCGACGTTCCGGTAGGCGTTCAGCGAGGTGCGCTCATCGTAATCGGTCGCCATCTCGGGCAGCAGGGCGAGATAGGGGATCGCCAGCACGGTCATCCACAGCGCCAGCACGCAGTACATCCCGGTGTAGTAGGCGAACCGCACCGCTTGCCCGGCGGCCGGGAGATCCAGCCACAGTGCCGCGAAGCTCAAACCAAACGGCAACGCGGCGATCAGGAAGTACGGGCGGCGCCGCCCGCTGCGCCAGCGCGTGCGGTCCGAGATGCGCCCCATGAGCGGGTCGGTGACCGCGTCCACGATGCGGCCGACCAGCGGCACCAGGCCGGCGAGCGCCGGGCGCAGCCCGGCGACCTGGGTGAGGAAGAACGATGCGTAGATCAGCGCCAGCGACGCGAGGGCGGTGCTGATCGTGAGATCGCCGAGCGCATACACGGATTTCGTCAGCGGCGTCAGCCGGGGTTCGGGCGCGGGAGTCGACATCTGCGCTGCAGTGGCGAGGCTCGTAGCGGTTCGGCCGCACGGGGTCTACTCACGCGCATTGAACGGTCGCTTGGGCGTTTGTATACCGATCTCGTGACATCGATCGAATCCGCCATCGCCGGGCTATGCCGCGCGGCGCGGGCTGCGGCGCGAACGCTCGGGATGGCCGCGCCTGACCACAAGAATGCCGCATTGCGCCATGCGGCGCGGCGGCTGTGCGAGCGGCAGCCCGCGCTGCTCGAGGCGAACCAGACCGACGTGGCAGGGGCGCGTGCCGCTGGGCTCAGCGCGGCGCTGATCGACCGCTTGACGCTGAACTCCGCGCGCGTGGAAGCGATGGCCAAAGGCCTCGAAGAGGTCGCCGCATTGCCCGATCCGGTGGGCGAGACGATCGCGGCGTGGCGACGGCCAAACGGCCTCGAAATCATTCAGCGGCGCGTCCCGCTCGGCGTCGTGGGCGTCATCTACGAATCCCGGCCCAACGTGACGGCAGACGCCGCGGCCCTCTGCCTGAAATCCGGGAACGCGGTGATCCTGAAAGGCGGCTCGGAGGCGTTCGCGACCAACCGCGCGATCGCCGGCGCGCTGGCGGACGGCGTCGCCGCGGCCGGGCTGCCTGCGGCAGCCGTGCAACTGATCCCGACGACGGACCGGGAGGCGGTCGCTGCGCTGCTGCGCCAACGCGAATGGGTGGACGTCATCGTGCCGCGCGGTGGGACGAGCTTGATCGAGGCGATCACGGCGCAATCGCAGATCCCGGTGATCCAGCACTACGCCGGCATCTGCCACGTCTACGTCGACAGCGCGGCCGATCTCGATATGGCCGAGCGCATCGCCGTGAACGCGAAGGTCCAGCGCCCGGGCGTGTGCAACGCGATGGAGACCCTGCTCGTACACGCGGCGGTCGCCCCGACCTTCCTCCCGCGCGTCGGCGCACCGCTGCGAGCCGCCGGCGTCGAGCTGCGCGGCTGCCCGCGCACTCGGGAGCTGCTCCCGGACATCGCCGCCGCCAGCGAGGACGACTGGCGCACCGAATACCTCGATCTCATCCTCTCGGTGAAGATCGTCGACTCACTCGAGCAGGCGATCGAGTTCATCAACACCTACGGCACCGGGCACTCCGACGCGATCGTCACCGACAGCTACGCCCACGCCGAGCGCTTCACGCGCGCCGTCGATTCCGCCGCGGTGTATGTGAACGCCTCGACCCGATTCACCGACGGATACGAGTTCGGTTTCGGCGCCGAAGTCGGCATCTCGACCAACCGCTTGCACGCTCGCGGGCCGATGGGCTTGCGCGAGCTGACCACGTACAAGTACGTCGTACGCGGCAGCGGGCAGATCCGCTCGTGAGCGCCGGCGGCGGGCCGGCACGGCGCCGCATCGGCTTGTTCGGGGGCACCTTCGACCCGATCCACCTAGGCCATTTGCGCAGCGCCGAGGAAGCGCGCGAGCAGCTCGCACTGGAGCGCGTGCTGTTCGTTCCGGCGGGCGCGCCGCCGCACAAGCGGGGCCGGCGCATCACGGCGGCCGCGCATCGGCTCGCGATGGTGCGGCTGGCGATCGCCGGTCATCCAGCGTTCCAGGTCTCCACTGTCGAGGTGCAACGCCGCGGGCGCTCGTATACGATCGACACCGTGCGCACGCTCGCGCGCCAGCTGCCGCCCGACATGCGGTTCGCGCTGCTGGTCGGTCTCGACGCGTTCCGGGACATCGGCACGTGGAAAGACTTTCGAGCGCTCCTCGGGCTGGTCGATGTCGCCGTGTGGACGCGTCCGGGCGCGCGTCTGGCGGCGCCGCGAGCGCTCCTCCCCGTTGCCGCACGGGGGGACTTCTGCTACGGTCCCGAGCGGACGCAGTTGGTGCACCACACGGGGACTCGGATCGAATTCTTGACCGTCACAGCGCTCGACATCTCGGCTTCCGCCATCCGGCAGCGCCTGCAGCGTGGCCAGTCGGTCCGCTACCTGGTGCCCGCCGCAGTTGAGCGTTACGTAACCCGCGAGGGGCTCTACCGATAGAGCCACGACGCGTCTTGAAGAAGAAGTCGTCATCCGATTCCCGCGAAACCGCGTTGCTGTGCGTTCGCTACGCTCTCGATAAGAAAGCGTACGATCTGCTGTTGCTCGACGTGAGCGAATACACATCGCTGGCCGATTACTTTCTCATCTGCACAGGCCGTTCCGACACCCAGGTGCAGGCCATCGCGCAGAGCATCGACCAGCACCTTCGGCAAGTGGGCCGCAAGCCGCAACGGGTGGAAGGGCTGAGCAGTGGACAGTGGGTGTTGATCGACTTCGGCGACGTCGTCGTGCACGTCTTCTTGGAATCGGTGCGCGCCTTTTACGATCTGGAACGGCTCTGGGCGCGGTCGCCGGTGGTCACCCTGCCGGAACCGTATCGCACCCAGGCGCGCGATCTGCGCCTCGCCATGAACGCGCGCTGAGCGCGCTCGCGCGGCAATGAAGCGCGTTCTGCTGGCGCTGGGCGGCATCGCGCTCGTCGCGCTGCTGGCGGTGGTGGTGGCGTTGAATCCCGTCCCGGTGGACTTCCGCGCCACGCCGACGCTCACCATCCGGCCGATGCTCGGCGTGCTCCTGATCATCACCTTCTGCGCCGGCGCCGCAGCGGTCCTGCTCGGCGGCGCGCTCCGCCACATGGCCCTCGCGCTCTGGACCCGGCGGACGCGCCGGGACGCGCGCGCCGCCGCCCAGGCCGCCAACTGGCATGAGGAAGGCGAGAGCGCCGCCTGGCGCGGGGAGATGGAGCGCAGCCGCGCGCTGCTCCGCAAAGCGTGGCAGCGCCAGCCCGGCAACGGCGCGGCTGCGCTGGCGCTGGCCTCTTCCTATCTGGACACCGGCGAGTACGCGGCGGCGCAAGAAGTCCTGCAAGCGGCCTTGGAGGAAAATCCGGACGATCCGGATTTGCGCTACGCGCTCGGCGAGGCGTTGCGCCGGCGGGGCGCCCTGGCCGAAGCGATCCGCACGCTCGAAGGCCTTCGCGCACGTTATCCGGGCGCGCCGCGCGTGCTCATCAGTTTGCGCGAGCTGTACCGCGAGGCGGAGCGCTGGCAGGACGCCGCCGACGTGCAAGCCGTCTACGTCGACCGGCTGGCGGCATCTGCGCGGGCCGAAGAGCACCAACGGCTCGTTGCGTTCCGCTATCAGGTCGCGCTCGAGCTGCAAGACCCAACCGCCCGCGTCGCTGCGCTTGACGCCCTGCTTCAGGAGGCGCGCGACTTCGTACCCGCTGCGGTCAGCCTCGGCGATGCGCTGACCGCCGCGGGGCGTGGGGAGGAAGCGCGCAAGGTGTGGGAGAAGACCTTGCGCTCGCACCCCCGATTGGTGTTGCTCGAGCGCTTGCTCGCCGCGGATGCCTCCGGGCGCACGCACGAGCGCGCGCTCGCCCTGGTGGGCAAGCAGGTCGACATGCAGGGGGATGGCGCGCACCTGCTGCTGGCGCGCGAGGCACTGGCGGCCGACGATCTGGAGACGGCGGAGCGCGAGCTGCGCGCCGTTACGACACAGGATGCGCCGACCGTTCTGCGCGTGTGGGCCGAGCTCTACGAACGCCGCGGTGATCACGGCGCGGCGTGGTCCGCGCTCGCCCGCGCCGCCGACGAGCTGGGCGCCGCGGCCGCCGATCACCGCTGTACCGCCTGTGGACGGCGCAGTGAAACCTGGGTCGGGTATTGCCGCGGGTGCGGTGAATTCGACAGCTATCGGGCCGTGATTGGCAACGACCTGAGCAGCGATCGCTGATCCCGCCTGTCATGCGGGCGGTGCCGCGCGGCGGTCGGCATACCGGCCGCCGGTCACGGACCGGCGTTCGCATCCTTTCCGGTCAGGTACGGAGCGATCCGACGCAAGCCGGCGATGTCGTGCACGTCGGCTTCGAAGTTCGGCACCAGCGTCACCGCAGTGCGGCTGGATAACTGGCGCCGACACGCCTCGATACGGGCGTGGTCGCCGCGGGCCTGGGTCTCGTAGCGCAGGAAGTTGTCGACCAGGCGATCGGCGCGCGCGCGCTGCCGCACGAGCGCCGCGACCTCGGCGCGCAACCCCCGTGCGTCGAAGCGCTCCTCATTGGCGAGCGCCGGCCGCTCCACGCGGTTGAAAATCATCCCGCCCAGCGCGATCCGGCGCGCGGCGAGTTGCCCGGCGAACGCCTGTGCATCGGCGAGCACGTGCTCTTCCGGGGTGGTGACCAGGACGAAGACCGTCTCATCGGCGTGCAACAGCTCGTCGACGGCCTGTACGCGCGCTTCGAACCGTTCGAAGAGACCGGCCATCGCCGTGAAGAAGTCGGAGATCTCGACCAATGCGGTGATGCCAACCGCGTCTTCCAGGCGCCGCAGCACGCTGCCGGCGGCGCGGTTCACGATCCGCAGCGTCGACCAGCCGGCGGAAAAATACGGCTTCACGAACCAGCGGATGATCTGCCGGTCGAGGAACGCGGCGATGCGCTGCGGCGCGTCGAGGAAGTCGAGCGCGTGGCGGGCCGGCGGCGTATCGACGACGATCAGGTCGTAGCGGCCGCTCGCGTGCAGCTCCGCGAGTTGCTCGATGGCCATGTACTCGTGCGAGCCCGCGAAGCTCTCCGAGAGATGGCGGTAGAATCGGTTCTCGAGGATCCGCTGCCGCACCGCCTCGGACGGCGCGAACCGTTCGATCAGGGCATCCCAGGCGCTCTTCTGGTCGAGCAGCATCGCGTCGAGCGCGCCGGCGCCCACCTCCACGCGGTGCGGGGTGTTGCCGATCGGCGGCAAGTTGAGCGCGTCCGCGAGCCGGCGAGCCGGGTCGATGGTGAGCACCATAGTCTTGCGGCCCTGTCCGGCGGCGTGCACGGCCAGAGCGGCAGCGAGGGTCGTCTTGCCGACACCGCCGCTGCCGGCACAGATGACGACGCGGTGGCGTTCGACGATCTCGGCGATCGTGCTCACGCCTGCCTCGCCCGGCGCCGCACTGGCCGGGCCAGGTGATCCGCGAGCGCCTGCACTTCGGCGAAGCCGAACGATTCGCTGAACACGAATGGCAGCTCCACGGCGGGCAACTCGATCGCCGCCGCCAGGCGCGCCCGATGCGCGGCGTTGAGCGCCGACCAGCCGACATCCTCGCGCGCGCGGGCCGCCACCGTGGCGAGCAGCTTCTGCATCTTGCCGTCGCGCTTGCCCGCCACGGCGCGCTCGAGCTGTGCCGCGTCGCCGGCGCTGACGTCGCCCTGGTGCAGGCGATTGACGAACAGGAAGCCCATGGGCATGCCGAGATCGTCGCGCAACGCGCGGTACATGGCGATCGTTTCGTTCACCGCCATCTCCTCGGCGGTGGTCACCAGGTTGATCGCGGTGCGTGCCGGATCAGTGAGCAGGTCCAACAGGCGCTGGGCTTCGCGGTGAACGAGCCCCATGCGGAACGCGTCGCGCGCCGCGGCCGGCATGCGGAGGTATTGCAACCCGTGGCCGGTCGCGGGCGCGTCCACCACCACGCAGTCCCACGGGCGCGCGCCGTCGTCTCCGGGGCGCCCCTCGGCTTCGTACCAGATCTTGCCGATGGTCATGAGCTCCTTGAGCCCTGGCGCCGCGGCGACGAAGTGCTGGTAGATCGGACTGTCCAGCAGCACGCGGAGCAGCCGCTGCACCGGAATGATCATCGCCAGGTACTCGGCCAGCGCCGCCGAGCCTTCGATTGCCATGACCGACGGGCCGGCGGCACTCGGGACGGCGGTGCCGAGTGGGCCAGCATTCGCCTGCAGGAGGTGCGCCGCGCGCGCGGCGCCATCCACTTCGCAGAGCAACGTGCGCTTGCCGCGCCGCGCCGCCTCGAGCGCCAATGCGCAACCCAGGGTCGTCTTGCCGACACCGCCCTTGCCAACGACGATGAGCAGGCGGCGATCGAAGAGCTCATCGAGGTTCATGGCGAGCGTCACCGTGACGTGCGGACGTGGAGGGATGCCGACGTGTTACCCGCTGTAGAGCTGGAGCAGCGCGCGCGCACGTGCGGGCGGATGGTCGCGCTCGGGGGTCGAGCTCGATGGCGGACGCGATCGCGTCCCCACCTCGGTACCGCCCACATGCACTGCTGGGTCCTCCCGCGGACCGGCGCCTCTGACGCCGCTCACTCGTCGTAGCGCCTGAATGCCACGCACGCATTGGCACCGCCGAAGCCGAACGAGTTCGACAGGGCGACCCGCACGGACGCCTGGCGCGCGACGTTGGGCACGTAGTCGAGATCGCACTCGTTATCGGGATCTTCGTAATTGATCGTCGGCGGGATCCATCCGCTGTGCACGGTGATGGCCGTGTACACCGCCTCCACGCCACCTGCCCCGCCGAAGAGATGGCCGGTCATTGACTTGGTCGAGCTCACGGCGAGCCGATCGGCGTGCGCGCCGAATGCGGCGCGAATCGCTTGCGTTTCATTCGCATCATTGTACGGCGTCGAGGTCCCGTGCGCGTTGATGTAATCGACTTCGCTCGGATCGATACCGCCGCTCTCCAGCGTCAGCCGCATGCACGCCGCGGCGCCCTGCCCTTCTGGCGCGGGCGAGGTGATGTGATACGCGTCGCAGTTGGCCCCGTAACCACAGAGTTCGGCATAGATGCGGGCGCCGCGGGCGCGGGCGCGCGACAGTGATTCGAGCACCAGTATGCCGGCGCCCTCGCCGATGACGAAGCCGTCGCGGCCGCGGTCGAATGGGCGGCTCGCGCGCGCCGGCTCCTCGTTCCGGGTGGACATGGCGCGCATGACCGCGAACCCGCTGACTCCGAGCGGCGTGATCGCCGCCTCCGCGCCGCCGGTGATCACCACATCCTGCACGCCGTTGCGCACCAGCGTGTACGCTTCGCCGACGGCATGCCCGCCGGAGGCACAGGCGCTGGTGGCGACATAATTGACGCCGGTCGAGCCAAACCGCATCGCGATCAGACCGGAGGCCATGTTCGCGATCACCCTGGGTATCGTGAACGGCGAGATGCGCTTGATCCCGGTCTCGAGATAGCTGCGCACGGCGTCTTCCAGGGTCGCTAGGCCCCCCATGCCGACACCGATCACGACGCCTGCGCGCGGCCCGCTCATCTGGCCAGCCAAACCGGCGTCGTCGACGGCCATCTGCGCCGCCGCGATGGCGAACTGCGCGAAGCGGTCGACCTTGCGGATTTCCTTCTTCTCCAGGAAGGCCGCCGGATCGAAATCGCGCGCCTCACCGGCGATGCGCACCGGCAAGTCGCCGAGCTCGAAAACGGTGATGGGGCCAATTCCGGACCGCCCCGCGAGCAGGGCGTCCCAATTGGCTTCGACGCCGACGCCGAGCGGGCTCACGACACCCAGCCCGGTGATGACGACGCGTTCGCAACCGGCCGACATCGAAGTCGAAATACGCGAGGGCCGGCGGGAGGGTCAAGCTACCGCGCCCGGCACGGCAATCGCCGGTCGCGAGGCGCTCGCTCGGCCGGATCGCGCCCGGGGATACGGCTCCGCGGCGGTCCGCGCAGCACTCGAGCGCCGATGGCGTCGCAGTGCTTCCACCGCCCGAGGAGCGCTGGCACGGGGCTCGATCTGCGGCAATCCCAAACGCATCCGAGCACCGGACACCTGCCGCTGTGCGGCGGGAGTCTACGGCGACCGTGCGAGCATCGCGCGGGCCGGCATGGTTCGTCGTTCGATGCCGGCCACTTGACGGCGCCCGCCGTCACGGCGAAAAGAGCAGAGCGCACCGACGGAGGGTGAGCCCATGTCGACCTCGCAACCGCTGTCCCACAGTCGTGCCGCCGCTAGCAGCGGGAGCACCGCTGTCACCGGCCCGGAGCGCGCCGTGCGCACTGTCGGTCCCCACTCGAACGCCATCGACCGCGCGCTGCTGCGCGCCTTCCTCATCGCCGCCGGGCGCCCGCCACTGCGCTGCGTGCTACCCGACGGCCAAGAGGTGTACGTGGGCCGAAACGAGCCGGTCGGTACGATTCGCTTCCGCGACCGCGCAACGCTGTACCACGTCATGCGTTCGCCCGAGATCGGGTTTGGCGAGGGCTACACCGACGGCCGCATCGAGATCGAAGGCGATCTCGTAGAGGTTCTGGTCGGCGCCTACCCCGCCTCGACGCCGCGATGGGTCGATCGCCTGTGGTTCAATCCGCGGCGGCCCCGTCGCAATTCGCTGGCCGGATCGCGGCGCAATATCCACCAGCATTACGACCTCGGCAACGACTTCTATCGGATGTGGCTCGACGATCGGATGGTCTACACTTGCGCATACTACCCGACGCCTGAAGCGACGTTGGAAGAGGCACAAGTTGCCAAGATGCACCATGTGTGTCGGAAAGTGGCGCTGGTCCCCGGCGAGCGCGTGGTCGAAGCCGGCTGCGGGTGGGGCTCCCTGGCGTTGCACATGGCGCGGCACTACGGCGTGACGGTGCGCGCCTTCAACATCTCACACGAGCAGATCGCCTGGGCGCGCGAACAGGCGGCGCGCGACGGCCTCAGCGATCGGGTGGAGTTCATCGAGGACGATTACCGGAACGTCTCCGGCACGTATGACTGCTTCGTGTCGGTCGGCATGCTCGAGCACGTCGGGCCGGAGCACTATCGGGAGCTCGGCGCCGTCATCAATCGCTGCCTGCCGGCCCATGGCCGCGGCCTGATTCACACCATCGGACGGAACCGCCCGGCGCGTTTGAACGCGTGGATCGAGAAGCACATCTTTCCGGGGGGCTGCCCTCCGACCCTGCGCCAGATGATGGACCTCTTCGAACCCTTCCGGTTCTCAGTGCTCGATGTGGAGAACCTCCGCCTGCATTACGAGCGCACGGCGGCAGCGTGGCTGCAGCGCTTCGAGCGCTGCGCGGCTGAAGTCGAACGCCAGTTCGACGACCGGTTCGTGCGCGCGTGGACGCTCTATCTGGCGGGGACCACTGCTGCATTTCGCATTAGCCTGCTGCAGCTCTTCCAGGTCGTCTTCGCGCGCGACCGGCACAATGGCATTCCGTGGACGCGCCAGCACGTGTATGAATCGTGAAGCCTGACCGCATTCAGCAGCGCGCCTGAGCGCGGCGCGGCCGACGGTGGGTGGAGACGATTCTATGATGACCTGGGTAGGCAATGGCGCCGTGAGCGGCGGCTGCGCGCGCGCCGGTCAGCGGCGCACGAGCGCGCAGCGGGCATTCCCCGGACGCGCCATCGGGGCGTGAGACCATGCGCTCAGTGGACGTAATCGTCGTCGGCGGAGGCCCAGCCGGATCGACTGCTGCATGGGCCCTCGGGCGGCGCGGTGCCCAGGTGGTCGTCTGGGACCGCAAGCCATTCCCCCGCGACAAGATCTGCGCCGGGTGGATCACGCCCCACGTGGTGGCAGCGCTCGATCTCGACCTGACGGCCTACGCCGCGGCTGGGCTGACCTGTCAACCCATCTTGGGGTTTCAGATCAGCCGCCAGGGCGACCGCGAAGCGCGCGTGCGGTACCCGAGCCCGGTCAGCTACGGCATCCGCCGCTGCGAGTTCGATCACTACTTACTGAAGCGCTGCGGCGCCGAGCTTCATCTGGGCGAGCCGGTGCGCTCGCTGGTGCGCCGGGACGGCTACTGGCAGGTGAACGACGCCGTCCGGGCGCCGCTGCTGATCGGGGCAGGCGGCCATTTCTGTCCGGTCGCCAAGCACCTGGGCGTCAACCTCGGCCACGGCGAGCCGATCGTCGCGGCGCAGGAGACCGAGTTCGTGCTCACCGCCGAACAGGCGCGCGCGTGCGCCGTAGAGGCGGATCTCCCGGAGATCTTCTTCACGCGCGATCTAAAGGGCTACGGTTGGGTCTTTCGCAAGGGCGCGTTCATCAACATCGGGCTCGGCCGGCAAGGCAACGAGCACCTGGCTACGCACGTGAACGAGTTCGTCGGCTGGCTCGAACGCCGCGGCCGGATTCCGAGCGGGTTGGGCGGGAAGCTGCACGGACATCCGTATCTGCTGTACGGCACCGCGCCGCGGCCACTCAGCGGCGACGGGGCGCTGTTGATCGGCGATGCCGCGGGACTGGCCTATCCGAAGAGCGGCGAGGGTATTCGCCCCGCTATCGAATCCGCGCTGCTCGCGGCCGAGACGATCGCGGCGGCTGGCGGTCGCACCGACGCCGACGCGCTTGCGCCGTACTCCCGCCGTGTGATCGAGCGGTTCGGACCTCGCACCGCCGAGCCGACGATTCTGGACCACATCCCGGATTGGATGTTGGCGCCGCTCGCCGGCCGGTTATTCGGATCGCGCTGGTTCGCCCGTCGCGTGGTGCTGGACAGCTGGTTTTTCCACAGCGCCGATCCGCCCCTGGCAAACTGACCAAGTCTGTACGATACGATCCACTGCGCAGATGCGGGCTCAGGAGCTACTGGAGCGAGACTCGGTAGCGTATTCAATGTTCGCCGCTCGGACACTCCCCAGCTCCGCACCGCCGCTCCGGTGCGCTGAGCTCAGAGGCTAGGATGCGCAAGCTGCAGCGACTCTGCGTCGGGACGAACTTCACACCGGAATCCGACTGGGCGCTGACCGCCGGCGCGACGCTCGCACGGACGACTGGCGCGCATCTGTACCTGCTGCACGTCGTCCACCGGCCAGCGCTGTACGAGCGCGTGCTGCATAAGCAGCACCCCGTCGACGACGAATTGGTCGGACGCGCGCTCGACCACCTGAAAACCCTTGCCGCATCACCGGCCTTGGCCGGTATGCCCGTCGAGTACCGCGCGCGCGTCGGCACGCCCTATGCGGAGCTGATCAGCTTCGCACGCGAGCAAAGCTGCGACCTGTTGGTGATCGGCTCGCGCAAGCGGTCGCATCTGACGGATCTGTTGCTCGGCCGCACGGCTGAACGCGTTCTGCGGAAGGCGACCGTACCGGTGCTCATCGCCAAAGCGGTCCTCTCCGATTCACCGCGCTGCGTGCTGGCGCCGACCGACTTCTCGGATGCGTCGCGACCGGCGCTGGAGGAGGCAATCGCCCTCGCGCGACGCTGGCATGCGCGCCTGGTGTTTCTCCACGTGATCGAGCCGCTGGTGCAGGCGTACGCCTGGGCTACGGACCTGGCGGGCGGCGAGATCTATGTCGTGGAACCCGAGGATTTGAAGCCGGAATGGGACGCCCTCCTCAGCCAGCTCGACCTCGACGGCGTGAGCTGGGAGCAGCGAACGCTGAAGGGCGATGTCGCGACGACGGTGGCGGCGACGGCGGCCGAGCTACCAGCAGATATCGTCGTGCTGGGCACGCACGGCCGCACCGGACTCGCGCATGCATTGCTCGGCAGCGTCGCCGAAGGCGTTGCGCGTGCAGTGGACCGATGCGTGCTTGCCGTACGCGCCGGCGCGGAGCCGTTCGCCCTGCCGTAAGGCGGTCACTCGCGGCTCGGCCGCCGCGGTTTGATGGTCAGCACCGGGCACGGGGCGCTGCGTACCACGCGTTCGGCGACACTGCCCATCAGCACGTGCGTCAACCCGGTGCGCCCGTGCGTCGCCATGACGATCAGGCTGGCCTTCACGGCCGCGGCGGCATCCACGATGCCCTCGTGCGGAGCACCGCTGCGCACCAGGGTGCGCAGTCGGCGGCCGCGGCGTTCCTGCCGCTCTCGCAGCTTGGCCAGCTCGCGCTCGGCGCTTTGACGCTGTTCTTCGACCACACTCCCGACCGAGCCGCCGGCGCCCACGAAGTCGGGCATCGCATAGTAGATGGGCTCGATCACGAAGACCGCGACGAGCTCGGCGCCAAAGGGCGCGGCGAGGTCGGCGGCGTCGTCGAGCGCCTTCAACGAATAGCGCGAGAAGTCCACAGGAACAAGGATGCGCTTGATCTTCATGAGGCCTCCGGGTCAGCGGCTGCGGTCACGTGAAGCAGTCAGCCCGCGCCGGCCGCGTGCTCACGGGTTCGTGCCGAAGTCGACTTTCGGCACTTGCTGCGCCGATTCGGGCACCTCGAAGTACCGCTCCGGCTCGAACCCCATCCAACTCGCGTACAATGCTCGCGGCAGCTGCTTCACGTACGTGTTGTACAGCTGCACGGCGTCGTTGTACCGCTTGCGTTCGACGGCGATGCGGTTCTCGGTACCGGCCAGCTCGTCGGACAGACGCGCGAACTGCTGGTTCGCCTTCAAATCCGGATAGCGCTCGGCAATCGCAAGCAGACGACCGAGCGCGCCCGTGAGTTGGTTGGCAGCATCGATCTGCTCGTCGCGCGTGCCGGCGCTCAGCAGGCGCGAGCGAGCATTGGCCACCGCCTCGAACACCGCCCGCTCGTGCGATGCATAGCCCTTGGTAACCTCGACGAGGTTGGGGATGAGGTCGTTGCGGCGCTGGAGCTGGTTCTCGACCTGTGCCCAGGCGGAGTCGACCGTCTCCTTCATCTGCACCATGGTGTTGTAGCCGCACCCGGCGAGCAACAACGCCAGCCCGGCGCACAGCCCCTTCGCCACTTTTCGCATCATCGCTCTCCTCGTCGTCTTCTCCACGGCATGTGCGGGCACCGCGGCTGTTCATCACCAGCCGCGTCCGGCGCCCCCGCCGCCAAACCCACCACCGCCGAAACCACCAAAACCACCGCCGCCGCCGCCAAACCCGCCCGGGAACCCGCCCGGGATGAACACCGGACCGCCATCGCGACCGCGGCCGCGGCCGAAGCGGCGGCGAGAGTGCCTGCGCGCGCGCATCATCAAGAGCGATACGAGGACGAGCAGTAGTATCGCCCAGAGCGGGAACGGACGTGCCGGCACGGGTCGGGCCCGCGGCGCCGGCACACCGGTCAGCTCCACGCCGCGCGAGGTGGCGATGCGGTCGGCGAGCGCCGCGACGCCGCGCCAGACGCCCTCGCCGAGGCGTCCGGCGCGGAACTCGGGCACCATCTCGCGGTCCTGAATGGCGCCCACCAAGCCGTCCGGCAACACGCCCTCGACGCCGTAGCCGGTGAGCACGCGCACCTTGCGGTCGCGCACGGCGAGGAGAACCAGCACGCCGGTGTCTTCACCCTTTTTTCCGGCCTTCCACTGGTCGGCGACGCGCATCGCATAGGTGAAGTCGTCGAGCGGCTCCGTGGTATCGACGGTCAACACCGCGATTTCCGCACCGGTCTTCTGCTGCAGCTCCTGAATGAGCTCGGTCAGCTTCTCCTCGGTCGCGGCGTCGATGACCCCAGCGCGATCGGTGACGAAGCCCTCCGGCGGCGGAATGTCCTGCGCCGCGGCAATCGCCGAGGTCGCAACTAGGAGCGCGATGATGGCGAGCCGACTAAGCACAGAGCTCGGTGACCGCGGCGACGAGCCGTTCGGCCTCCTCAACGTACTCGCGCGCCACCTGGACGAGACCGCTTGGCCGGTCGGCGGAACGCTGCGCCAGCGCCCGCCGCATCGCCGGCAATGGCCCGATCACCGCCTCGCCGGCGAGCACCGCGCCATCGTACTCGGCCGGCACGGGCTGCCCCTGCAAGCGCAGCAGATGGCGCAGGACAATCACGAAACTCTTCACCGATTCGGTGATCATGCGCTCGAGCGCTGGCGCATCCGCCGCATGTTCCATGTACAGGGCGCGGAGGCGCAACACCTTGCCAAACGCCTCCTGGGCGCACTCGCGGCGCAACGCGGCCTCCTCCGTCTGGATGGCCGCGAACAGATCGAGCCCGGCGAGCACGCGATGTTGGCGCTGAATATCGTCGAGCTCCATCGGAAACAGGTGCGTTCCCTGTTCGACCTGACCGCTATCGAGAAGCACTGGCAGGGCGAGCCCGCGCGGCCGCCATCGCGCGATCACGGGCGCGAGCGCATCGAGGGCCCGGACGCCGATGCGGCGGACGACGATGACGGTATTTAGGTCGGACTTCCCCTCCACCCAGTCGACGCCGGCTGCGCTGCCGTACAGCACGACGCTGACGCAGTCCTCGCCCAAGGCTCGGCGGACCTCTCCGGCGTACTCCTCCAGATATCGAGCCGCGCGGTCGCCGGGGTTGGACATGAAGGAGGAAGTATACTGTGCCGCCCGGCCCGCGGAAGGGGGCGTGCGAAATCGGCGACACCGCTCCACATGGGGTGGCACGCCGCCGCGATGCGCCCCGGCGCATACACCGCGGCAAGCGCGCGCGCTCAGCGGACCGGCGCAGGTCGTTGGCGACGGTGCGGTGCGCACCTCCAACGCCGGAATCGCTACAGCGCAAACAGGCGCCGTACGGCGTGCGCTACCAGATGCCAGTATGCCCCATTCGTGAGGCTCGCGTGTACCTCGGCAAGCGCAAGAGCGGCAGGGGCGCCGCGTTGCTCGACCAAAATTCTGGCGTGACCATCCGGATCAGGGGTCCGCCTGCGGGCGGGCTCACGGCGCAGTCGGTCCAGTTGCGCAGGCGCACCACTGAGACGGCGGGTAGCGGTTCCCCGCACCGTTCCGGAGCGTCCCAGTCCCCTCATGTCGACTGAGACGCTTCGACCGGCATTCCTGCTGCAAGCGCTCGCGAGAAATTCGGCGCGATGCGTCGAGCCAAGAATGGAAAAATCCGCTACTCCAGCGGCGCATTCTCCGCGCCACGCGCGCAACTGCACGTGCACAGCAACGCGTTGTCACCATCGTGCAATTCGGCTGCGGTGGCACTGCGCGTCAGTGCCAGAAGAGCACCGCGGCAGCGATGGTGACGCTCATCGCGCACAATCCTGCGGACACCGCCGCGCGGAAGCGGCCGCGGCCGATCGCGGCCGCCAGCGCGGCCTTGAGCAGCGTGTTGGACAGGACGCCTACGGCGACCGCTTGCGCGCCGCGCATAGGCGCAACTCCCTCGTTCAACATGCGCGCCATCGATACGGTAACGGCGTCGACATCAGTCAGGCCCACCACTGCTCCGGAGGCGAGCAGGCCGGGGTCGCCGAGGTAGCTGTGCACGATGTGCACGCCGGTGAGCACGATCTGAAAGAGCAGCGCGAGCTGCAGCGCTCCGCGCAGTTGTAGCGGATTGGCAGGCGCCGTTTGCTGTTCGGCTTGCGGTACCGCCGACCGGCGCATGGTGAGAAGGGTTGCCGCTACGCCGCAGAGGAACGGCGCGATCGCGTACGGCAGCAGGGCTACCGCCAACCGCGGGTCGAGCACCGCGGCCGCGAACAATGTGCGAACGAAGAGCACCGTCGACGCGGCCAATGCGCCGCTGGCAAGCGAGAGGTCCACGCGCTGCTCGGTGCGACTGGCGCGGGCGTACGCGAGTGTGACTTGCGTGGACGAGATCAGTCCACCGAGCAGGCCGGCGATCGTGTAACCGCGCTCGGGCCCGGCGAACCGGCGGGCGATATAGCCAAGGAAGCTGATGCCGGAGAACAGCAGCACGAGCGCCCAGAGCTGGCGCGGCCGCACGCCCCCGAACGGACCATACGGCCCTTCCGGGAGCAGCGGCAGGATGACGACAGCCATCACCGCAAACCGCGCCGCGGCGCGGATCTCCGTGTCGTTCAACTCGCGCACCCAGGCGTGCAGCCGCGACTTTTCAATCAGGACGAGGACGGTGGTCGCGACTACCGCGCTGGCCAACACCAACTCACCGCGGCCGGCGAGGAACGCGGCGCCGAGCACCACGAGCGCGGCGACCTCGGTAGTGGCCTCGAGATCGTGCCGGCTGGCCGCGACGTAGGCCGCAATCACCAGACTCGCCGCGACGGCCATCAACAGCACCGCGGGGGCGTGATCGCCCTGCGCCCACATCCAACCGGCGATTCCCGCCACACCCCCCAGGAGCGTGAACGTGCGCACTCCCGCAAAGCGCGAACCGGCGTGGCCGGACCATTCGCGCTCGATGCCTACGGCGAGACCTCCGAGCGCAGCCGCCGCGATGCCCGTGACCGAGCTGAGGGGTTCTTCCACGAACCTCCCTCAGCTGGTCGCGTTCTGCTCTCTCGGGCGCGTCCGTTGAACGCCGCAGTTTGCGGTGCCCGCGTTCCCCGGTTCCGCGGGCAGCAGACGTCCAGCGGCGGGTTCCCAAATAGCCCAGCGGCGCGCCCCCCGTATCAAGCCGGCGGGTCGTCTCGCATGGCGGATGTGCGCGATCAGCTGGTTGTCGGCGTCGTCGCGGACCACACAGCGCAAGACCGGGCCCTGAAACGAGACATCCGCGACCGTAACCGAAATGGCGCAGACGGGCGCGTCGGGGGCCTCTTCGGCGAGCTCGATGCGCTCGGGGCGCAGCATCAGCACCGAGCGCGATCCCGCAGCGAGGCTTCCGTCCGCGCGCGGCACGCGCACCCAGTGGCCGCCCGCGAGTTGAACCCTGGCCCAGTCGTGCTGCAGACCCTCTACCCGCGCGGGCAGGAGGTTCGCCGACCCGATGAACCCGGCCACGAACACCGAGGCGGGCGAATGATAAATGTCCTCCGGCGTGCCGACCTGCTCGATGCGCCCTTGGCTCATCACGGCGATCCGATCCGACATCGCCAGCGCCTCGTCTTGATCATGGGTGATGAACACGAACGCGATGCCCACCTCGCGCTGGATGCGTTTCAGCTCGACGTGCATCGCCTGGCGGAGCGTCAGGTCAAGCGCGCTGAGCGGCTCATCGAGCAACAGCGCGCGCGGAAAATTGACCAGCGCGCGGGCAAGGGCGACCCGCTGGCGCTGACCGCTGGAGAGCTGTTCGGGCCGCCGCTGCGCGAACTCGCCCAACCGCACCACGTCCAGCATCTCGCGCACCCGCGCGGTCACGTCGGCCTGCTTTATCCCGGCCATGCGCGGACCGAAGGCGACGTTGTCGAAAACGTCGAGGTGCGGGAACAGCGCATACTGCTGAAACACGGTGTTCACCCGACGGCGGTATGGCGGCACGCCGCGCACGTCCACGCCGTCGAGGCGGATGCGGCCGCTGGTCACGTCCTCGAACCCGCCGATCATGCGCAATATCGTCGTCTTGCCGCAGCCCGAGGGGCCGAGCACGGAAAAGAACTCGCCGGGCGCAACCTCGAAGCTGGCGCGCCCGACGGCGACGAATGACGCGAACCGCTTCTGCACGTCCTCCAACGCGATGACGGGGGTGCGCTCAGTCGTGCTCGAGATCGGCGAATTGGTCAGCTGCGTGTCTCCCGCGTCGAGTCGGCCAGCGGCGCGCCGCCCGGATCGTCGGCGCTTGTCGCAGAAGCCGGATCGACTCGCAAGGCGCTGTCCGCCGTGGCCGGGAAATCGTCCGGTTCGACCAGCAGCGGCGGAATGGCATCCAGCTCGTAGCGCTTGTCGCGCGAGCCGTAGACATAGCGCGGCGTCTGCGAGAGCTCGGCGGCGAGCTTCTCGACTTCCTGGTCGAACCAGCGGGGGTTTGCGGTCAGCAGCGCCCGGATGCGCTCCAGGTACGCTTCAGTGCCGGGGGCCTGCGGATAGTAGCGGCGGTAAATGTCGTAGCGGAACAGCCGTTTCAACCGCTGGAGATTGCGGGGGCCGGTGGGCAGCGGCAGCAGCGCGACGTCGGTCTTGCCCTTCGCACGGCGCTCTTCGAGCCGCTGCTGGACGATGTCGAGGCTGTTCTGAAGGAACTCCGGCGTGCAGAAGCAGGTAAACTCGTCGTACAGGAGCCGCATGGTCAAGCGCGCTTCTTCGATCGGCAACCGCGCCTGGCGTTCGCGCCCCATGCGGCGCAGCAGCAGCATGAACGGCACCGGCGTGTTGCAGGTGGCCTGGATCACCGCGGCCGGGCGGAAATCCGGTTGCCGATAGGGAAAGTGGCGGGGATCGATCACGTCGAAACCGCCGCGGCCGTAGAACAGGATGCGCTGTAGAGACAGGCGGTCGTCGGGGGAGAAATACTCCATCTCGGCCGCCAGGTTGAGCTGCACGCCGAAGTACTTGCCCGGCTGGTCGGGAAGGGGCAGCGCGACCAGTCCGCGCTGCTGGAGTTGGAACAGGTACTCGAGCGCGAGCTCAACCGGCGCGATGCGGAGCCAATATGTCAGCACCGTTCCGCGCGCCGCCGGGAGCATGAAAATGTGCGACAGGTAGATGGTACACAGGTCCGGCGCCCAGCTCGGGTTGTAGATGACTGACCCGTCCCGAACGCCGCGCAGATTGCCTTCGCGATCCTTTGCGACGAGCAAGAAGTACCGAATGAACGTTTTCGAGGGCAGCGGCTCGAAGGGGTCGTCGAGCAAAAAGCGGCGAATGGCGGCCTCCGGTTCCATCTCGCCGGCCGGCCCAAACGCATCCCACAGAATCTGGTATGCGCGCGGAAAGTCCGGGTGATCGGGATGCTCGATCGAATGCAGCTCATAGCGCCGGGTCTCGCGCTCGATCATCTCCACGATGTCCTGCTGGTAGAGATCCTTGAGGCAGAGCCGCACGCGTGTGCCAAGGGTTGGTGTCACGTCTGCCTCCTAGACCCGGCGTCGGGCACGAGCCGGCGGTGCGATGTCGGCGGAGCTGCCGGGCGCGGCGCCGAGATCGCTGCGCTCGGCGGCGTCCTCGGCTCACAGGTCCTTTTGTCAGCACAGGATGCCAACCGCACCCGGCTCGTGTAAAGCTCACCCGGCGAGCCGTGCGTCCCGACCAACTCGACGAGAATCGTTCGTCCTGGCTGGCCGAGTTGCCGCCGTATGCACCGTTGCCGCCAGCCGCCGGTGTCATCTCGGCCGATGTCGTCGTCGTCGGTGGCGGTCTGACGGGAGTGTCCACCGCGTGGCATCTGAGCGAGCGCTTTCCGGGACGGCGGATCGCACTGCTGGAAGCGCGTGCGCTGGCCAATGGGGCGAGTGGGCGCAACGGTGGCCTCGTACTCAATGGCATCGCCGGTATCGAACCCGAGGATCCAACCACGGCGCGCCGTGTGTACGCGGCGACGCGGCTCGGCATCGACATCGTGGAGAACCTGGCCGGGCGCTCTACCCTACCGGCGGGATTTAGCCGCTGCGGCGTCGCCGAGGTATACACGTCCGCGCGCTCGGCCGAGTCGGGTCAGGCGCGTGCCGAGCGCTACCGCGCGTGGGGCATCCCGATGCAGTGGCTGGATGGGCGCGCAACTGGTGTCGCCGGAGCGCACGGCGCGGCGCTGGATCCGACGGCCGCCACGGTAAACGCCGCTGCCGTGGTCCGCGGGTTACGGCCGGCACTGCTCGACCGCGGTGTCGCCATCTACGAGCGCACGCCGGTGCTGCGGATCGACGAAGGGAACGCGCTGGTCCTGCACACGCCCGCGGCGACGGTGCGCGCCGCGGCGCTGGTGCTGGCGACCAACGCGTATACGCCATTGCTCGGCTACTTTCGTTCGCGCATCTTGCCGCTCCATTCGCACGTGATCGCGACCGCGCCGCTCAGCGCCGCAGAATGGTCGGCGTTCGGATTGGCGGCACGCGCCGGCTTCACCGACGACCGCGACCGCGTCGCGTATGGCTGCCGCACGCCGGGCCACCGCCTCCTGTTTGGCGGCGGGGGCAACGATGCGTACACCTACTGCCCCGGCGGTGCGCCGGTCCTGCCCGCGTCGCGGCGGCGCAGCGAGCGAGCGGCAGCTGCGATCGTACGCCACCTGCGGGGCTATTTCCCCGGATTCGGCGACGTGCCGATCGCCCATCAATGGGTGGGGACCCTCGACGTCAGCTTCGACCGCGTATGCTCCATCGGGACAACCGGTGCGGCTCGCAACGTCTATTACGCGCTCGGGTACAGCGGCCACGGCCTCGCCCTGGCCGCCCTGGCCGGCCGGGTACTCACGGAACTGTACAGCGACAACCGGGAGCCCTGGTCCGCCCTTCCGTTTTACGAGAGATCTCTGCCGTACATCCCGCGCGAGCCGCTGCGGTGGCTCGGCTATCACTTGTACACCCGTTTCACGGGCCGCTCTCCGCGCCGCGGCTGACCCGTCCGCGGCCTGCATCGAGCACAACCCCTTGCTATGGACCGTCGCATTCGCGCGCCGGCGCCGGCTCGGAAGCGCAGCCGCGCGATGCGACACTGGAGAGCATACATGAAGACGGCCCTCGCCTTTCTGATCAGCTTCGGCATTGGCTTCACCTGCCGGGCGCTCGAGATCCCGGTGCCGAGCCCGCACAAGCTCATCGGCGCGTTACTGGTGGTGGCCATCACACTCGGCTACATCGCCGCCGATCGCCTGCTCGGCGGCCCGGGCAGCGCGCCGAAACCGCACGTGACCAAACAATGATTCGTCGTGCCCAGCGCGGTGGACAGTGCCCCTCGTACAGACGACAACTCACCGGTTGTCATCGCGGCCTGCTCTGCTATGTGTCGCCGTCATGCGGCGGTCCTTGAGCGCGCTGGCCCTGCTGCTCACGGTGCAGACGGCCTCGAGCGGAGCGCCGGCCGGCGCGCTGATCGTGTGCATTGCCGAGGATGGTTGCGCGTCCCTGGAATTCGCTCTGCCCGGCACGTGGCGCTGCGATGAGAGCCGGTGCGATCCGCATGCGGCGCCGGCCAACACGCACGGCTGCCGCGACATCCCCGTGCTGACGAGCGCGGGCCCCCTGCGCCAGACGACCTCGACCGACACCACGGCGTCGCCGCTGTTGACCGCCTTGGGGCCGCTGATGTCGTTGCACTCCGGTATGCTCTCGGAAGTGCAGGTGCGCGGCGCGCGCCGGGCTGGCGGACAGCAACCACAACGCTCCGTCGTTCTGCGCTGTTGAGCGCCGCGCCGCGATCGCGCGGCCCTCGGCCACCGGCGCGCTGACGCGCCCTGCGCCGGGATGGAGGGCAATCCTCCTACCCGGGTGAGAGCGTTCTCGATGTGTACCCTCGCCTCGTCCTCAATGTGCCCGAATCCCATCTGCTGCCGGACCACTACGGTGGCAGTCGCGCTGTTACTCGCGCTCGCCGCCGCCAACCGCGCGGGCGCCGCAGATGCCCTCACGTTGCGCGAAGCGCTGGCCAAAGCGCTGGAGAGCAGCCCGGAGCTGGAGTCGGCTCGGCTCGCCGTCAGCGCGGGGGAAGCGCGAGCCCGGCAAGCCGGCGCGCTGCCGAACCCCGAGCTCAAGGCGGAACTCGAAAACATCGGCGGCTCCGGCGCGTTTCGCGGCGCCGACTCGGCCGAGAGCACGCTCCGCCTGTCCCAGCTCGTCGAGTTGGGCGGAAAGCGCTCCGCGCGCCACAGGCAGGCCGAACGCGAGCGCGACGTCGCGGCTGCGGAGCTGGAAGTCCGCCGCGCCCAGGTCGTGGCGCGTACGGCCCGGGCGTTCATCGATGCCCTGGCACTGCAAGAACGCGTGCAGATCGCGGAAGCACTCCAGCGCTTATCGCAGGAAGCGCGTGCAGCGGTGGACGCACGGCTGCGGGCCGGCGCGGCCACCCAAGCCGAAGTGCTGCGCGCGCAACTGGCGGTAGACTACGCGCGCCTGCAACGCGAAGCGCGCGGGCGCGCGCTCGGCGCCGCGCGCGCGACATTGGCGGCGAGTTGGGGCGGCGCTGGCGGTGAAGTCTCGGGACTGAGCGGCGATTTGGCTGCCATCGCGCCACCGGTCAGCGCGAGCGCGGTACTCGGCGCGCTCGATGGCACACCGGAGCTGATCCGGTGGGGCGAGGAACGCGCCGCGCGCGCGGCGGCGCTCGAGCTGCAGGAGGCGCGCGCCGTGCCGGACGTGACCGTGGGCGCGGGGCCCCGCTACTTCAGCGACACGCAGGACGGCGCGCTCGTCGTGGAGCTCTGGGTGCCGCTCCCGGTGTTCAATCGCAATCAGGGCGCCATCTCCGCGGCGCGCGCCGACCTCGCGGCCGTCGACGCTGGCCGGCGCGGTGCCGCGGCGACGCTGCGCGCCAGCTTGTTGCGCGCGCACGCCGAGTTGAGCACCGCCTACGCGCAAGCGGTCGCTCTCCGCGATCGGATGCTGCCCACGGCCGAGGCCGCGCGGCGCCACACCGCCGAGGCGTATCAGCGCGGTGCGCTCGGCTCACTCGACGTGCTCGACGCACAGCGCGCGCTGTTTGCGCTGCGTGAGCAGCACGTCGAAGCGCTCGCGCAGTACCACCAAGCCACTACCGAGTTGGAGCAACTGCTCGGCGCTTCGCTACCGACCGACGGCGCTGCCGCGGGCGATGCGGTCGTGCCCGGGAGGATGCCATGATGCGACCTCTCGCGATCGCGATCGCCGCCGCCGCGCTGGTCGCCGGGAGCGCCGCGGCCGGGGAAGTCGACGCGCACCCGTCGCGCTTCACCGTCACCGATTTCGAGGGCTTTGGCGTGCGCGTGGCGACGGCCGGGCCCGGCGTGGTCGATCGCGGCGTCGAGCTGCCGGGAGAGGTGCGTCCGAACGCCGAGCGCACGGCCCACATTGCCGCGCAGTTCCCTGGGCGCGTGCGCGAGGTGCGGAAATCGATCGGCGACACCGTCCGCGCCGGCGATGTGCTCGCGATTGTCGAGAGCGACGCGCTCGCGCACTTTCCGCTCACGACGGCGATCTCTGGCTCGGTGATCGATCGCCATGTGGTAGCCGGCGAGGTGGTAGACCGCGATTCGGTCGCGTTCGTGATCGCGGACCTGAGCACCGTGTGGGTGGAGATCGGCGTCTATCAGAAGGATCTACCCGCGGTGCAACCCGGCGCCCGGGTGCACATCGCCGGCGGGTACGGGATCGCCGACGCGGAGGGCGTGATCAGCTACGTCAGCCCGGTGGTCGAACAGGCGACGCGTACGGCGTCCGCCCGGGTCGAGCTCTCCAACGCGAACGGCACGTGGCGCCCCGGCATGTTCGTCACCGCGCGCGTCCTCGACCCGGTCCCGGCCGCGATCGTGGTGAACCGCGCGGCCGTTCAGCGCCACGACGGCCAGTCGGTCGTGTTCGCGGTCGAGGGAGAGCGCTTCGTTGCGCGCACGGTCCAGCTCGGCCGCCAGGGACGCACCGCGGTCGAAATCCTCGGCGGGCTCGCGAGCGGCGAGCGCTACGCGAGCGACGGAGCCTTTTTAGTCAAGGCCGAGCTCACGGCGGGCGGCGACGCGCATGAGCATTAGCGCGCGCCGGGCGCGACGGACAGCCTCGTCCGACATCGGTCACACGCGGCAGTCCGACAGCGCCGACGAAGAGACCCGACCGGTGTCAGTCAGCGGCCGACCAGGCATTCGCAGCGATCACTGAGCGCGAGGCGGAGCGATCATGCTGGAGCGCATTCTGCGCTGGTCCATCGAGCAGCGCGCAATCGTGCTCATGGGCACATTGGCGCTCGGCGCGCTCGGAGCTCGCGCGCTGTTGCAGCTGCCGATCGACGCGGTGCCCGACATCACGAGCCCGGTCGTACAGATCAATACGGTGGAGCCCGGGCTGTCACCGGTCGAGATGGAGCGGCTGGTGGCGTTCCCCATCGAGATCGCACTGGCCGGCATCCCCGGGCTCGAACGCACGCGCTCACTTTCGCGCAACGGCTTCTCGCAGGTAACCGCCGTCTTCCGCGACGGCACGGACATCTACTTCGCGCGCCAGCAGGTGAACGAGCGGCTCTCCGCCGGTCGCGAGCGGCTGCCGCGTGGCGCGGAGCCGCAACTCGGCCCCATCACCAGCGGCTTGGCGGAAGTGTACATGTGGACTGTGGCCTTCGCGCACCCCGATGGCAGCGCCGTGCAGGTCGCGGACGGTCAACCCGGCTGGCAACGCGATGGGAGCTACCGCACGCCCGAGGGCGAGCACTTGCGCACCGCGGTCGAGCGCGGCGCGTATCTACGCACCGTGCAGGACTGGATCGTGCGGCCGCAATTGCAAGGCCTTCCCGGAGTGGCGGGGATCGACACCATCGGGGGGTGGGTGAAGCAGATCCAGGTCGAGCCCGATATCCGCCAGATGGCAGCACACGGGCTGTCGTTCGCGGAGCTCGTGAATGCCCTCGAGGCGAACAATCTCAGCACCGGCGCCGGTTTTATCGAGCGCCACGGCGAAGCCTACGTGGTGCGGGCCGCCGCGCGGCTCACCGACATGGGCGACTTCGCAGGCCTGCCCGTGGCCGAACGGAAGGGCATTCCGATCCGCCTCGGCGACGTAGCGCGCATAACGGTCGCCGGTGAGCCTCGCCAGGGCAGCGCGAGCCAGAGCGGCGAAGAGGTCGTCATCGGTACGGCGCTCATGCTGCTCGGCGCCAACAGCCGCACGGTCGCGCGCGCGGTGGATGCGCAGCTCGCTGTCGTGAGCCGCACGTTGCCGCCGGACGTCGTCGCCGCGCCGGTCCTCGACCGGTCGAGGCTCGTGAATGCCACCATCCACACGGTGGCCACCAACCTCGCCGAAGGCGCGATCTTGGTCGTCGTGGTGCTCTTCCTCATGCTCGGCAATCTGCGCGCCGCGCTCATCACCGCGCTGGCGATTCCGTTGTCGATGCTCTTCACCGCCATCGGCATGGTGGAGACCGGCATGAGCGGCAACCTGATGACCCTCGGCGCGATCGACTTCGGTCTGATCGTGGACGGCGCGGTCATCATCGTGGAAAACTGCTTGCGCCTCCTCGCCCAGCGCCAGCGCGAGCTCGGGCGGCCGCTCACGGCCCCGGAGCGCCTGGCCACCGTGCGCGAGGCGAGTTTGCAGGTGCGCAGTGCCACGGCGTTCGGCGAAGCCATCATCATCACCGTCTACATCCCGCTGCTATTCCTGGTCGGCGTAGAGGGGAAAATGTTCCGCCCGATGGCGTTGACGGTGATCTTCGCCTTGGTCGCCGCCTTCGCGCTCTCGCTCACGTTCGTGCCGGCAATGGTCGCCCTGCTGGTGCGCGGTCCGGTGCGCGAGCGCGAAACCCGGATCATCGCCCGGCTCAAGCGAGCGTATGCCGACGTGCTCGCCTGGGCGCTCCGATGGCGCTGGCCCGTGTTGGGTGGGGCACTGGCAGTGTGCGTGGCGGCGTTCGCGTTGTTCACCCGACTGGGCCAGGAATTCGCGCCCACGCTCAGCGAGCTCGATCTCCTGGTGCACGCGGCGCGGATCCCGAGCACCGGCATCGAGCAATCCACGGCCATGCAGCGCGCGCTCGAGCGCGCGCTGCCGCACTTCCCCGAGGTGCGACTGGTCTTCTCGCGCACCGGGACGGCCGAGATGGCTTCCGATCCTATGCCGCCGTACCTCTCCGATACATTCATCATGCTGGCGCCCCGCGATGCGTGGCCGAATCCGGACGACACCAAGGAGGACGTGCGGCGGCGGCTTGCAGCGGCGCTCGAGCGCATCCCCGGCAACCGGTACGAGTACACACAACCAATCCAGATGCGTTTCAACGAGCTGCTCGCGGGCGTGCGCAGCGACCTCGCTGTGAAGGTGTTCGGCGACGATTTCACGGTCCTGCGCCGCACCGCCGAGCGCATCGCCGCGGTGCTCGAGCGGCTTCCGGGCGCGGCGGACGTGCGCATCGAACCGCTCAGCGGAGCGCCGGTGCTGAACGTGGACGTCGATCGCGCCAGCTTGGCGCGATACGGCCTCAGCGCGGCCGACGTTCATGCCGTCATCGCGGCGGCCGTGGGCGGCCGGCGCGCCGGACAGTTCTTCGAGGGCGATCGGCGCTTCGACATCGTCGTTCGGATGCCGGAAGCCGCGCGGCAGGATTTCGATACATTGGAGCGCCTCCCCGTGCTGTTGTCGCACGAAGATCCGGCGCGCCTGCAGCTGGCCTTGGGCGGCGACGACCTGGGCCGCACGCCGTTGCGCTCGATCCCGCTCGGCGCGGTAGCGAAACTGACCCTCGCCGACGGACCGAATCAGGTCAGCCGTGAAAACGGCAAGCGCCGCACGGTCGTCCAGGCGAATGTCCGCGGGCGCGATCTGGGCTCGTTCGTCGCCGACGCGCAAAGGCAGGTCCGCGCGGAGGTGCCGCTGCCCGCGGGCACGTGGCTCGCGTGGGGCGGGCAGTTCGAGACGCTCTTGGAGGCCCGCCGGCGCCTCGCGGTCGTGGTGCCGATCTGCTTCGCCTTCATCCTGTTGCTGCTGTTTGCCACGTTCCGCTCGCTTCCCGACGCGCTGATCGTGTTCAGCGGCGTGCCGCTCGCGCTCAGCGGTGGGGTAGTGGCGCTTTGGCTGCGCGGCCTTCCGTTCTCGATCACGGCGGCGGTCGGGTTCATCGCGCTCTCCGGCGTCGCGGTGCTGAACGGCCTGGTGCTGGTCGCATTCATCAGACAATTGCGCGCTGGCGGCGCGGCCCTGGAGGATGCGATCCGGCGCGGCGCAGTCACCCGCCTGCGGCCGGTGCTCATGACGGCGCTGGTCGCCTCGCTGGGTTTTCTGCCCATGGCCGTCGCCACCGGCACGGGTGCTGAGGTGCAACGCCCGCTGGCCACGGTCGTCATCGGCGGCCTGCTGTCGAGCACCGCGCTCACACTGATCGTGCTGCCGGCGCTCTATCGCGTAGCCGGCGGTCGCGTGGCTCTGACCAACGCAGTGGCTGAGAATGGCGCCCCCGCGTAACCCGCAGGGGACGAACGCCGTCACGGTTATAACAGCGGCGGTGGATCAGTCCCACAGGCGGTCGAGCGTACGGCCAATGGCGCCGAAGAGGAAATCGATTTCATCGCGGGTGATGATCAACGGCGGCGAGAGCGCGACGATGTCGCGGATGCCGCGAACGATCACACCCTCGGCACGTGCCAGCGCGACCGCCTTAGCGCCGAGCACGGGGGGCGTCTGAAGCGCGGCCTTGCCGCCGCGCGGCACCAGCTCCAGCGCGCCGATCAACCCGACGCCGCGCGCCTCGCCGACGGCCGGGTGATCCGCGAACGACTGCAAGCGTTGCTGAAAGTAGGGGCCGATGTCGTCGCGCACGCGTTCGGGCAAGCGTTCGCGCTCGAAGATGTCCATGTTCGCGAGCCCGGCCGCGGTAGCCACGGGATGGCCACTGTATGTGAAGCCGTGCGCCAGATAGCCGCTCTGCTCGAGCAACTCGGCAATCGGGTCGGTGACCAGTGTAGCGCCGAGCGGCACGTAGCCGCTGGTGATGCCTTTCGCCAACGTCATCACATCCGGTTCGAGCTCCCACATATTGGAGGCGAACCAGGCGCCCAGGCGGCCGAAGCCCGTGATCACTTCGTCGGCGACGAACAGGATATCGTGCCGGCGGCACAGCTCGCGCAGCGCCCGCAGATAGCCGGGCGGCGGCACGATCACGCCACCGGCGCCTTGCACGGGCTCGGCGAACAGCGCGGCGATCATCTCCGCGCCTTCGCGCGCGATGACGCGTTCGGTCTCCTCCAGACACCATTCGGCGTAGCGAGCCGGCGACAGCTCGCTGTTGACGCCGTACGCGTGTGGCCCGGGCACGTGGATGAATCCCGGCAGCGGCAGGTCGAACGGCTCATAACAGTTCGGCAGGCCGGTCATGCTCGTGGTCGCCAGGCCGACGCCGTGGTACCCGAAGGTGCGCGTGAGAATCTTCCGCTTGGCCGACCGGCCGCGCAGCTTGTTATAGGCGCGGATGAGCTTGAGGGCCGTCTCGTTCGCCTCTGAACCGGAGTTCGAGAAGAACACCTTGTTCAGCCCACCCGGCGCGAGCCGCGCGAGGCGATCGGCGAGCATGATCGTCGGCTCGACCGTGCTGTTGAAGAAGGACGGGTAGAACGCGAGTGCGCTCATCTGCCGATGCACGGCGTCGGCGATCTCCGTACGTCCGTAACCGGCATTGACGCACCACAGGCCCGCGAGCCCATCGAGCAAGCGCCGGCCGGTCTCATCGGTGATGAAACAGCCCGAGGCCTCGCAGACGACATGCGTACCATGTCGGTAGAGGTCGCCGTGGTCGGTGAACGGATGGATGAGATGCGCCTTGTCGAGGCGGCGCAGCGTATCGAGCCGGGCATCGTCCATACACACCTTAGAGCACATCGGCGGAAATCCGACCACCGTGCGGCAAATTGCGACCGGCTCCCCTCTCTGGCTGCCGCACGGCCTCGTGCAGGTCGTGCGGTCTCTCATTGAGTGCGCACCGCCGATGGTCGGGTTTCCGCCCCGTTCCGTCGTGCGGCGGATTCACGCGATCGCCTCTTCCGGCCAGGGCTGACCACGTGCGCCTTCACTCCGCTCTTTACTGCCGGTCCGGCGGTCGGCACGCTTCGGACATGCGGGCAATGGAGCCGATCGCGAGCGACCTGGCGCCGGGCGACACCTGGGCGGCCGCAATGGATTGGACGGGCCTGCGCATCGAGCGCATCCGCTCGACGCGCGATCCGCGGTTCGACGCGCTCTACACGCGGTTGTGGGCGGAGTTCGGCGAACGCGGTGAGATGGAGCAGCGCGACGTCATCGCCGAACGTTTCACCTGGGGCGCGCAGCAAGCGGGTTCTCCGTATGCGTTTCTGTATGAAATGCTGGCGGTGCTGCGCGCCCAAGAGCTGATCGGCATGCGCGATCACACCGCCATTGTCGCGATGCCGTGTGCGGGCAGCGCGCAGCCGGTCTCAATCGTCGTCCATCTGTCGCACGCGCTCGTGCTGCCGACCGCCCGCGGCCATGGCTTGGGCGGTTGGTTGCGGGCTTTGCCGTTGCAAACTGCGCGCGCATGCGCCGAACGCATGGGCATACCGGCGGGAGCGCACCCAATCACGCTAGTAGCCGAGATGGAACATCTCGATCCGGCGAATGATGCGACGGCGCGGCGGCGGCGCTCGTACGGCCGCGCGGGGTTCCTCGAGATCGATCCAGGTTTTGTGGGCTATGCGCAGCCGGACTTTCGTTCGCGCGCGGCGATTGACGCATCCGCCGTGCGGCCGGTGCCGCTCGCACTCGTGGTGCGGCGCGTCGGTCGCGAGGATGAGCGCTCCATGCCCGGGGCGGAAGTGCGAGCAATCGTCGACGCGCTGTACGCGATGTACGAGGCGACGATGCCGCCCGCGCATATGGCGTCGTTGCGCGCGGCCGCCGAGCAACGCCGCCAGGCTGATGCGATCGTAGCGCTGACACCGCTCGAGCCGCGGTTGGAATGACCGCGACGTGGTCGTTGCCTCGCACCGTCGCCTGTGCGCGCTCCGCGCGCAGCGCGTCCGGGCTAGGCGGCAAACCGCTGCCGGTGACCACCTCTCGGCGGCGGACGCGTCGGAGAGAGTGCGGCCGTGGCCGGCGTGCGATCACCAGGCGTTGCCATGTCGATGCCAGACTCGGCGTGTGCCGACCGCGATGGGGAATGGTGCGGCTTCACACGCGGGATAGGGACGCCTGAGCTGTGGAGCGGTACTGGTGCAATCTTCGCAGTGCCGGCCGAGTTGGCAAACCGAATGCGCGGTTGTACACGCGCCGGGGACCATGAAACTGGTCAAGTCGCTCTTGGGGGTCTGGACCGCATTGGTGATGGTCTTCTTCTATGCGCCCATCGCCGTCCTGCTGGTGTTTTCGTTCAACACGTCGCGCTTGAACATCCTGTGGGAGGGCTTCACGCTGCGGTGGTACGCCGACATCTGGCGGGATGCGGTGCTGGTGCGCTCGCTGCAGAACAGCCTTATCGTGGCGGTAATCAGCACCGCGCTCGCCGTGCTGCTCGGCACCGGCGCAGCGTGGCTGCTGCATCGCTATCGCATCCCCGCCAGCCGGGCGTGGCGGACGCTGGTGTACCTTCCGATGATCGTCCCCGAGGTCATCATCGGCATCAGCCTGCTGATGCTGTTCGTCGTCGTGCGCCTCGAGCTCGGGTACGCCACCATCATCATCTCGCACGTGACCTTTTGCATCCCGTTGGTGCTCGCCGCGGTGCAGTCGCGGTTGGCCGGGCTCGATCCGGCGCTCGAGGAAGCGGCAATGGACCTCGGGGCCACTCCCGCCACCGCCTTCCGTCGGGTGGTGGTGCCGTATCTGATGCCCGCGATCGCGTCCGGCGCGCTGATGGCCTTCACCCTCTCGCTCGACGAGCTGATCATCACCTACTTCACCGCCAGCGCGGGCACGCGCACGCTGCCGCTGGAGGTCTTCGGCCGCGTGAAGAGGGGACTCGATCCGACCCTCAACGCCATTTCGACCGTGTTCGTGCTGGCGGCGGTGTTCCTGGTCGTCGCCACGAGCTTTCTGATGCGCCGCTCCGGCGCTGCGCCGGCGAGACGAACGGAGCATCCGTGAAGCGCCTCGCCATCGTCGCTCTGACACTGCTCACGACTACGGGCCTCGGCGGCTGCACCTCGCCGCAGAGTCCCGCAAAGGAGCTGAACCTCTTTGCCTGGTCGGAGTACGTCCCGCAGGAGGTCATCAACGGGTTTGCCGAGGAGAGCGGTATCCGCGTGCACTACGAGAGCTACGCGTCGAACGAGGAAATGCTCGCGAAGCTCGTGTCAGGCGCGCAGAAATACGATCTGATTCAGCCCTCGGAATACGCCGTCGAGGCGCTGGCGAAAGAAAGGCGGCTGAGGGAAATCGACTGGTCGAAGGTGCCGAACATCGAGAACATCGCGCCGGAGTTCCGAAATCTGCCCACCGACCCCGAACAAAAGTACTCCGTGCCCTGGATGGCAGGCACGGTCGGCATCGTGGTGAATACCGAGCGGGTTACGGGAGACATCACCGCATACGGAGATGTCTTCCAGGAGAAGCATCGCGGCCGGATCGTCGTCGTCGACGACCCGCGGGAAATCGTCAGCTGGGCACTCATGACCATCGGCAAGCGGCCGAACGACGTCACCGCGCAGACCCTGGCAGAGGTGGAGGGTCTCCTTCAGCGGTGGTTGCCGTTGGTCAGGGTGTATGACTCCGACAGTCCCAAGACGGCACTGTTCAATGGCGATGTCGATCTCGGCGTGGTGTGGTCGGGCGAGGCGGCACGGCTCTACAACGAGGACTCGAAATTCAGGTACGTCCTTCCCGCCGAGGGCGCGCACCTGTTCGTGGACAGCCTGGCGATTCCGATCGACGCGCCGAATCCCGAAGGCGCGATGCAGTTCATGAATTACGTGCTGCGCGCGGAGGTGAGCAGGTTGATCTCCGCCGCGTTTCCGTACACGAATCCGAACCTCGCCGCGCGCAAGCTCCTGTCCGCGGAGGAGCTGGCGAATCCCGCCAGCTATCCTCCGGCACCGCCGAAGCTGGAGCTGTTTCGAGATATCGGCGGCGCGGCCGTGCTCGTCGACAAGTTGGTCACCGACTTGAAAGCGCAAGGATAAGCGCGCGGGTGCGCCGGTGCCGCACGTGGGAGAGAGCTGGCCGATGACGGGTGGGCCCGGGCGGGCCAGCGAGCGGAGCTGGCAAGGCGCTGGCCAGGTGTCGATGGCAGCCGATGCGATCGTGCGCACGGCCGCGAGCGGCGGTGGCAGCGCGAACCGGCAGCGCGAGCCGAATCCCATTACCTGGCTTCTGCTCGCGCCCCTGCTCACATGGATCGCGGCGTTCGTTGTCGCCCCGGCGCTCATCATGCTGATCTACAGCTTCTGCGAACGCGGTACGCTCGGCGGCGTCGTCTACCGCTTCACGCTCGCCAACTACGCGGCGGCTTTGGATCCGATCTACTTGCGGATCATGGTGCGGTCGGTCATCTTCGCGGCCATTACCACGGCGTTGTGCGTCGTGATCGGCTATCCCGTCGCCTATTACCTCGCGCGCGCACCAGCGCGATGGCGCAACCGATTACTGATGCTGGTGATGGTGCCGTTCTGGACCAGTTTTCTGATCCGCACCTATGCCTGGGTCACGATCCTGAAACGCGAGGGTCTGCTCAACAGCATGCTCGTCCAGTACGGCTTCA
Organism: Binatia bacterium; assembly: GCA_050176585.1. Classification (GTDB taxonomy): domain Bacteria; phylum Desulfobacterota; class Binatia; order HRBIN30; family CADEER01; genus CAYYWP01. Next base: position 42,582 of record JBFXHX010000005.1, on the reverse strand, counting down.
TCTCTCAGCCATTCGAGATGCTCTACACGCCGGGCGCGGTCATCCTCGGGCTGGTCTATACGTTCCTGCCGTTCATGATTCTCCCCATCTACACATCGGCAGAGAAGCTCGATCACGCGCTGGTCGAAGCGGCGTTCGACCTGGGCGCCTCGCCGCTGCGAGCCTTTGCCAAGGTGATCGTGCCCCTGACTTCGTCGGGGGTCACTGCGGGGGTGCTGTTGGTATTCTTACCGGCGCTGGGCCTCTATGCGGTGAACGACATCCTCGGCGGCGGCAAGGTCGACATGCTCGGCAACATCATCGAGAGCCAGTTCAAGGGCCACGCCCGCAACTGGCCGTTCGGCGCGGCTCTTGGCGTGATGCTGATGCTCGCTTTCGCGGCCGCGTACTGGTGCGCGGGCCGACGCCGCGCGGATCCGGCCTCGTGATGGATTTGCCGGGTGAGACGGCGCGCTGGCATCGGAACGAACCGCTCTGTCGCTCGCGGCGTGCTTTGCGCTGAAGTGGAATGTCGCGCCAGCCGCTGTTGTCCAGCGTCAGTACTCTTCGACGTGGTCCCGCACGATCATCCGGACCAGCGCGTCATACGCGAGTCCGCGCTGCGCCGCGCGCCGGTGTAGGCTCTCCATGACCTCGGATTCGAAGAGCAAGAACGCGGGCTCGAGCCCTCGGCGCACGGAAGCCGGACGCGACCCGGCGAAGATGCGGGAGTGATCCAGCCAGGGTCCCGGTCCAGTCTGGGACTGCGCCGCGTCGCCAGAGGATACCGGCGCGCGTACTACCGTCTCCGTGTCGAGCTGACTCTGTGGCCGCGAAGGTTTCTGTGTCACGACTCCCTCCTGTGTAGGCGCAGCGCGCGGACGTCTGACGTGCTGACGAGCACGCCGGCGGCGTGCAGCGGTCTGGAAATTCGGACGACCTGAGCTCATCCACCCCTCACTGCGTTACATCGGGTGGGACAGTGTTCGCGCATTCGGAACAGATGCGCTGTGCGGAAAAAAAGGACATTGCCTATCGGCTGCTGAACGCATAGACAGATCTGGAGCAGTCCGTCCGACAACTGGTTGCCTTCAGCGGTAGGGGCGCACCGGCCTCGTATGAGTGCAGGCCGGCGACGTTACCGGTCAGCCGCGGGGATGCGTGAAGTCGTGGTCAGCACGCGTCTGAGAAAGCGCGCTAAACCCACAGCCGGACGCGATGGGCGCGCGGAGGCTCCGCACCCTCGCAGCAGATATCGATCTCCAGCGCGGTCCCACGTGGAGCGGGTTCACACGCAGCACTCATTCCGCGGCCCGTGTTCGATCACTGAGACGAGGTTCGCATGAGCGAGTGAGGCATGACTGCCACACCGCCACACAGCTATGGTCGAGACGCGATTCATCCACGGGGCACAAGCGGAGGTAGGCGCAACCACCCCTGGGGAGCCGTTCATCGGACGCACTCAAGAGCTCGACGAGCTGGAGTCCTATGTCCGCGATAGCGCAGGCCGGTTGGTCCTCGTCACCGGTGCACCCGGAATAGGGAAGACCCGGTTGATGAACGAATTCGCCGCCCGAGCAGCTCTGGCCGGGCGGCGGGTTCTGAAGGGCGGCTGCTGGGAGGGAGAAGGCGCGCCGGCCTTCTGGCCGTTCGTATTGGTGCTCAGACATTATCTGGCTGCCGCGGAAGATGCGTCTGCGGGAGCGGCCGCATGCGCGGATCTGCACGAGTTGCTGGATCGCGCGTTGCGCACGGAGCCCCGTTGGCGGCCGAGGCAACGGGCACCTGCTGCCGCCGACGCGCAGCAGGCTCAGTTTGAGTTGTTCGATCGATTCGCCAGCTTCGTCGCCGAGCTGAGTGTCGCGCAACCGGCCGCGATCCTGCTCGACGATATTCATTGGGCTGACACCAGCTCCATGCTGCTGCTCCAGTTTCTCGCCAGCCGGCTGGCAGAGCTCCGGGTGCTGCTCCTCGTCACCAGTCGGGAGCCCGTTCCCGCGCCAGTGTCCGCTACCTGTCGACATCCGTCTAGCCGGCAGATGCCGCTGGCGGGGTTGAACGCTACCGAGGTCCGCGCGCTGCTTCAGGCCGCCGGAATTCCGGTGAGCAGAGAAGCGCTGGTCGACAAGCTGGTCGCGCTCACCGATGGCAATCCGTTCTTCCTGAAAGAGCTCGCGCGGCTGGCCGAGGCCTCGGATGCCCCGCCCGGTCCAGACTGGCCGGCACCCCTGCCCGCCACGCTCCGCGCGTTGACCCTTCACCAGTTCGCGTCCCTGTCACCCGCGTGCCGGAACATGCTGTGCGTGGCTGCCGTGATCGGTCGCGACTTCGAGGCCGAACTCGTGGCCGAAGCACTCCACCAGCCGATCGACGCGGTACTCGATCTCCTGCACGAAGCGCTCGCCACGCGTGTCCTCACCGCCCTCGGCCCCGGCAAATACCGATTCGCGCACGCGCTGGTGCGCGAAACCCTCTATGAGGACCTCCCCCTATCCGAGCGGGCCCGACTGCACGAACGAATCGCGCTGGCATTGCGAAAACGGGATACCTCACGGCCTACCCCGATTTCCGCCCTCGCCCATCACTTCTTCCTAGCGCTCCCACTCTCGGACCATGCTACTGCAGCAGCTTACGCAAGGAAGGCGGGTGCTGAAGCTTACCGCGCATGCGCGTATGACGAAGCCGTGATTTACCTACGGCGCGCGCACGAGCTGGGTTACGGTTCATCCTCACCCGAACAGTTATGCGACCTGCTCATGCTTCTGGGCACAGCAGAAGCCGCGGCAGGCGCATGGCAGCGTTCACGGGATACATTCGCGGAATGCATGGGTATCGCGCGTTCCATCAATGATCCCTCTCGCTTTTGCCATGCTGCAATTGGGTTTAAAGGCATGATGTTAGCTACCATACCTATCGACACAGAAGTCGTGGCGATTCTCGAAGAGGCGCGCGATCGCGCCCAAAAGGACGACATACTGCTAGCGGAAGTACTAAGTGCGCTCGCGGGTGCACTGTATTTCCACAACGACCCGTCATTACCGATCGACTACAGCTCTCGAGCGCTTGAGCTAGCCACTCGTACGGGCGACGACCATCTCCGAGCCACAGCACTGCAAGCTCGCATCGTAAGCCTCTGGCGCCCCGGACAAGTGCGACACGTGCTGGCTCTGTCTTCAGAACTCTTGTCAATGAGCCAACGCCTCGGCGACCCGCATTTCGCATTCCAAGCCCGGATCGCACGACACTCTGCACTACTGTTCCTAGGGGCAATCCAAGAAAGTGATCTCGAGCTCGCCGAGATGGCGCATATTGCCCACAAGAACCAACACCCTCGTCTACAATGGCAGGTCGCAGTTATCCGTGCAGCTCGCGCGATCGCCCGCGGCCAGACGCACCTAATTGAACAGCTGTGCTCTGCGACCCGCTCTCTTGGTCAACGTGTGCATGACCCCAGTGCCACCCACTACGAGTTGATCCAGGCGTACCAACGCTCTCTTCTCGACGGCGACCTGCGACATTGGGAGCCGATGGCCGCATCAATTGTCGATGCCTTCCCAACAATAGTAGGCTATCGGGCAGCGAAAGCGCTGCTACATGCCCGGCTTGGGCAACTCGACGCCGCAAGGAGCATCCTCGAACCCTTCGTCGCCGTTAACTACGCAAATATTCCGTCGAATAGTGTTTCTCTCTGGCTACTCTCCATGCTTAGCGAGGCAACTGCTTTGTGCCGAGAGGCCGACTGGGCCGCTAGCCTCTACAATCACCTGTTGCCATATGCCGCAAACCACATCGTGGTGGGTTGGGGAATCCTACTGGATGGATCAGTCTCACACTACCTCGGAGTCTTGGCCGTCACCGTCGGCGATTTCCGATCGGCACACCATCATTTTCAGCAGGCAATAGTACAAAATACAGCATTGCTGGCACCACCGTTAGTGGCACGGTCCCAGCTTTCTTATGCTGAATTACTAACTCACGCTTCTCAGGACAGCGACAGAGGCCGTGAACTCGCACGCACCGCCGAGACAACATTCCAAAACCACGGCCTAAATCGGTATGCTGACCGCGCGCGCGCCATCAGCGCGCAAAGGTCTCCAGCGCTTAAGTCTTCTATGAATGCACAGCTCTCTTCCGTCCCAGCAGATAGACGCGACCCGCAAGACCCCGAAGCTAATGTACTCCGGCGGCAAGGTGATGTATGGCTGCTCACGTTCCGGGGACAGTCCACCTATGTGCGCGATTCATTGGGTATAGCCTATATCGCTCAAATTATCGGTGCGGCTGGTCGCGAAATACATGTGCTCGACCTCATTGCGACACGGTCAGCCGCTACCCCTCACGGAACGTCGCATGGCTTATTAATAGACGCACAGGCTCGAACGGAGTATCGGCGACGACTGCGCGAGATCTATGCAGAGCTGGATGTAGCGAATTCACACCACGATCTAGGTATGGTCACCAAACTTCAGGCTGAGCAGGACGCTATTTCCCGCGAACTGGGCCGCGCACTCGGACTGGGTGGCCGCAGTAGGCCGGCGCTATCAGACAGCGAACGCGCACGCGTGAGCGTACGAAACAGGATCACTACCGCGCTGCGTGCAATTCGCCCGAAGAATCAGGCTGCCTATTCGCACCTCCTACGTTGCCTTCGAACGGGCACATGGTGCGCATACGAGCCGGAAACGCACGTACCCTGGCGCTTAGACTAACTCAATTCAACCGCGCAACCTGAGACAAAGTCGGAGATTGGATTGCAATCGTACTAACAAACCGCGCCGCCCTCTACTTCATCTCGACGATGGACCGGAAAGTGAACCAGGAACTGACTGCCTTCACCTTCTGCGCTCTCCACGGAAATAAATCCGCCGGACTCTACGACGATCTGATGCGCTATGGCGAGCCCCAAGCCGGTACCTTTTTCTTTGGTGGTGAAAAAGGGGTTGAAGATGTTCTCTTTGACACTTGCCGGCATACCGATACCGTGATCCAGGATGCCCAGTTGGCAGAACAGAGTACTCCCGCCCGGGACTACTCTTGTCTCAATTATCACGGATCCACCTCGCGAAGAGGCCTGTAGGCCATTAAGGGCAATGTTTAGAACGACCTGCATAACCCGGTCAGGGTCTGCTATAACAGAAGGTAGGGACTCGGTGCTGCGGTAAACCAAATCGACTCCAAGAGATTTGGCTTGGGGTTCGAGCAGAAGGACCGCTCTTTCTGATACTTCATTCAAGTCCACCTCACCCAATGACGGTACTGGAGATTTCGCGAACGCTAGAAGTTCAGAAATCAATGCACTTATCCTCTGCACCTCCGCTTCAGCAAGCTTCAAAAACGAGCTCATGAACTCTTCATCATCGGCCCGCTCAGGTGCTAACTGAAAGAACGTCTGGATCGACACTAACGGGTTCCGAATCTCGTGTGCAATACCGGCCGCTAAGGTGCCCAATGCAGACAGCCGTCCGGTTCGATTGATAATCTCTCGGGAGCGCCTTAGCTCCGAATATAATCTCGCATTCTGGATCGCAATTGTGATCTCCCCGGCGATTTGAGACAAGATCTGTAGGTCCAGGGATACATAGGCCTGAAGTGCACGTTTCCTCCCAATACACGCGAATCCGACCAGTTCTGGTCCGCTCACGAACGGAACACATACCTCCCACCCATTATCCAGCATCGTTTGGATAACACGCTGCGACGAATCTTCACCCGCCTCCAAGTCTGCCTCATCACGCAGAACGGCTTCGCCTTTACTGGCAATCCACCGAACAAGCGGGTCCTCTGGGGTAAATGCTCTATTTCGCACAGGCTCGCCGACCACCCGCAACGCTTCATATGCAGTTCCGAGATCGGAGCGCACGTACATCGCTACGCGATCAGTCCCAAACGCGCTCTTTAGCGCATCGCATACCTTCGCGTAGAGTTCATCTCGATCCAGTATGCGTACTGTTTCGCTACCCAGGGCTACCAAGGCTGCCCTAGTTTCGTACTTGTTCGGGAACATTAACCGCTGGAGCTGCTGTTCGACATGCGGCCTCAGCCTGGAAAATGCCAAGGTCATGACCGCAAAACATGAAAATAATGCGGTAGTCAGGCTGTAGTTGATCTCCCCGAGTGTTCGATACTGAATCACTGCCACAATTACGAAAATCGGAACACCGCACAGAAGAAGGACCAGAGAATTTGCTAGGGTCTTGGCAACTACAACCTCAATATCCATTAGGCGGTATCGCACAATCGCATAACCGACGATTGTTGCCCATACAGCACTTCCTAAATTGCCAAGTGGATAAAACCGAATTCCATATGCTGGCAATAGGTTTGTCAAGCCTAACGGAACTGCACAGGCAAGGCCGAACAGCCAAAACTTGAGCTGGAGCCGCATTCTCGGCGAGTCTGTCGTCACGTAGTATTTGAACATCGCGTATGTTGATATCACGAAGTTCGCTAATACTGAGTATGCGAACAAGTTGTAAAAGGGCGTGCCGACTGAGTAGTACCCCCAATCGAATGCCGCCAGACGCGTGACGAATAGACCACGGATATTGGCAATTGCTAATACTACCGTCAGAGCATAGTCCAACACCAAGATTGCAATCCAGGAACGGGGTATTGCACGGCCCGGCAACACCAGTGTGAGGTGGAGCATGCATGGCAGCACGAAAATGCCGACAGTGCGAAAAATCTGGGAGGCTTTTAGTGCTGTATTGTAGTCGACGAATGCATAGAGAGCGAAGAAATTTAGATTCCAAAATACAAGGGATATACCCAGGAGCGAAAATGTACGGCCTACGGTTCGATCAGGTGCTGCACGATATACGAGTACGGCCAGAAACAGGACGGCTATAGCCGCCGTTAATGGAATGACACCGTGAGCACGCATCATCGCCTAGCGCGAGGAGTCGGCGGATCCCGAGTTGTGCGGGGACGCGCTGGCGCATTCACGGACCTGCCGCACTTCAAGGTGCATGATGTGCATGCACTGACCGTAGCCAGTATGTTGGAATATGGCACCCGTGAGCCGAAAGCCAGCTTTTTGGTAGAAGTGAATTAAATGGCTGAAGGTATATAGGTAAAAATCCGATAGTTGCTTATGTTCCGCGATATCTAACGCAGCTGCCATTAGGCCGGAGTGTATGAAAAGGCTTCGGCGTATTGTCCGCTGGTCTGGGCTTACGCACAAACGACCTAAAAAGGCAGGACGGCGCCCTGCTTTAACCATTGGGGCGAGATCCAGCGAGCTTTCAAACTCGAATGGTCGGACTTCCGGCAGCAAGAGTCGGAAGGCCGCCACCACCGCACCGCTAGGCGAGCATGCGACGATGTGCACCGCGGTGTCGTCGAAGGCATCCTCTGGCACATGCCCCAGCTCTTTAGCATAGATAGTTGCACGTAGCCGCACAGCTGCCCGACGCTCTGCATCACTTGCTATTTTGAATAGCAGGCCCTCCGGCACTAATCCCCCAGTTGTTGACACGCAGATCGCCGACGAGGACGAACATTGCGTGAATAATGCATAAGGAGTATAGAGCGTCCCAACGTGAAATGCCATGGATCGTGGGGCGCCGTGAGCAACTCGACATCGAAACCGAGCTCTGAACAGATACGCCTGCTCTTGGCGAGCCTCCTAGTGGATGTTGGGGGTATGGCTATCGCGGCCATTGATGATCGGGCGACGCTCGACAATGAACTGCAGATGGAATCGGTCGCCTTCGTGGAGCTCCAGGTAGCCTTGGAAGACGAGCTCGGCATCGAGATTGATCCGGTGCAGGTAGTGGAGCTCAACGAGTTCGGGGCGATCGTCCAGTACATACACGGGCTGGTGCTCAATCGCGTGGCATGAGCCTGTTTCGGAGTGAGCACGAGAAGTTCCGGCACGAAGTGCGGGCGTACGTCAAGGATCGGCTCGCACCGCACGCCGACGAGTGGGAAGCGCTCGGCATATTGCCGCGCGAGGTCTTTCGCGATCTCGGCGCGGCGGGCTGGCTGGGGCTCACTCACGCCCGGCACCACGGTGGCCGGGAGCTGGACTTCGCGTATGCCGTGGTGTTCGCGGAAGAACTGCCGCGCTGCCACATGGGCGGCCTCACGCTCAGCGTGCTCGCGCAGACCAATTTCTTCATGCCGTTGCTGGCCCGCTACGGCACGGAGACGCAGCAAGCCCAGTTTCTCGCTTCCGCCATACGCGGTGAGAAAATCGGCGCGCTCGCCTCTACGGAGCCCACCGGTGGCTCCGATATCACGGGCGCGACTGCGTGCAGCGCACGCGAGGACGGCGATTTCTGGGTCGTCAGCGGCGAGAAGAAGTTCATCACCAACGGCCCCATCGCGGATTTCGTCGTCACCTTGGTGCGGACGCGCGAGGATGCCGGGCCGAACGGCTTTTCGTTGCTGATCATCCCCACCGACCTTCCCGGGTTTTCCGTGAAGGAGACCTTGCGCAAGCTCGGATTGTATACCTCCCCCACCGGCTGGCTCGTGTACGACCAGTGCCGGGTCCCGAAAAGCCTGACTCTGGGCAAGCCGAACCGCGGGTATTTCTACCACACGCACAATCTGCTCGAAGAGCGCCTGATTGGAGGTGTCACCAGCCTGGCCACCGCCCACCTGGTGCTGGAAGACACCATCGCGTACCTCAAGCAACGGCACGCGTACGGCCGTCCGTTGGCAACTTTGCAAACGGTTCGGCATAAGGTCGCGGAAATGGCCGCCGAGATCGAAATGGCGCGGGCCTTCGTCTACGCGGTCTGCGAAAGATACCGCGATGGGCATGTCGACGCGAAGCGCATCTGCATGATCAAGTTTCAGGTGGTCGACATCGTCCAACGCGTCATCGAGCGCTGCATACAACTGTACGGCGGGTACGGTTTCCTGGAGGACAACTGGGTGAGCCGCGCCTACCGCGATGCCCGTGTCCTGAGCGTGGGTGGCGGTACGTCGGAAGTGATGAAGGATCTCGTCGCCAGCCATCTGCGCCTTTGATGCCTTAGACATGACCGGCCGCACCGCCGCCATCACCGGTATTGGCCTGATCGCCCCGACTGGCCTCGGTTTCGGGCCGTTCTGGACCGCTGTGACAACTGCCACACCGGCGATTCGGCGGCTCCGCCGTTTCAACAGCAACGGTTTGTCCAGTCATGTCGCCGGCGAGATCGACGACGATTTGTATGCTGACCGCGTCGATCCGCGCAAAGCACGCACCACCACCCGCGCCACTCGGCTCGCTTTGGTCGCGGCTGACCTCGCGATGATGGACGCCAAGATGCCGGCGGACTCGGTGCCGCCCCACGCGTTCGGTGTGATCGTCGGCACGGCACTCGGCGGCTGGGCGGATGCGGAACAACAGGTCGCGCTCGCCGTCGAACGGGGTACGCGCAGGGTGAATCCGTTCATCGTGGCCGGCTCGGGCCACCATGGGCCCGGCATCGAGGTGGCCGCAGCGCTCGGAGCACAGGGCCCGCAGGTGACGTTCTCGAGTGGTTGCCCTTCGAGCCTGCAGGCACTGGCGCACGCCGCGTCGCTCATTACGTCGGGCGCCGTACACATGTGCCTGGCCGGTGGCGTCGAAGCGCCGATCATGCCCGTCAGCTTCGCCGCGCTGTGCCGCACCAACGAGCTGTCCACGGAGGACGACGATCCATCGCGCGCCTCGCGCCCGTTCGATACCGCCCACTGCGGCATGGTGCTCAGCGAAGGTGGGTGTTTTTTCGTGCTCGAAGAGCTGGCGGCCGCGCGCCGTCGCGGCGCGACCGTCTACGCCACGCTGCTCGGCGCTGCACAATCGTGCGATGCGCGCGGCTTGTACGCCGTCGAGGAATCGCGCGACGCGGCCGCAGCCGCGATGCGCCACGCGTTCGACACTGCAGGCGTCGGACCACGAGACCTCGACTACATCTGCGCCCATGCCAACGCCGCTCCCGTCTTCGATCGCAAGGAGATTGGCGTACTGACTGCGGCGTTGGGGGAATTCCTGCCCACGATCGCGATCAGCTCGATCAAAGGGGTCATTGGACATCCGTTCGGAGCCGCCGGGGCATTTCAAACCGCGGCCAGCGCTCTGGCGATCGCGACAGACACGATCCCGCCCACCGCCAACCTCATCGAGCCAGCCGACGATTGCCTGGCGAAGCACGTCATCGGGGCGCCGCTGCGCGCTCCCGTCCGCCGCGTACTGGTCACGAGCTATGGCTACGGCGGCGTAAACGCGTATCTGGTGCTCGGCGCGCCGGACGCGTGACCGGAGCCGACAGTACCGGATCTCAGGTCGCCGGAGCGCGTCCGCGCGCATACCGCCATCTCGCCTCCATCGCCGGCTGGCCCAGTCGACGCGTCAAGAAAGTCGGCCGCGCAAGCACCAGCAGCGCTGGCAGGATGATGCAGGTCGCTGCCGCGCTGAGGGCGACCGTTAGTGAAGTAAGCGTCGCGAGCCGGACCCATACGCTGAATCCCGAGAAGCAGAGCGTCAGATAGCCGACGACGACCGCCGTCGAGACATAACAGATGGCTTTGCCGGATGTCCGCAGGCTCGTTGCCAGCGCCGCTTCCAGGCTCGATTCAGCGCCGAGCTCTTCCCGCACGCGGAACAGGAGATAGATTGCGAAATCCGCTCCCAGACTGACGCCCATAGCAGTCATGGCCGCCGTGCTCATGTCCAGCCAGATGCCCGCCCAGCCCATCAGTCCGAGATTGACGACCACCGACAGAGCCAACGGCACCAATACCAGCAGCGCACCAACCACCGAGCGCAGGACGATGGCACACAGCACAAAGATGATCGCAGCTACCTGAACGACATTGATCGCCTTTTCGCGCACCACCACGTCGTTCAACGCCGTCTGCACTCCGAGCGTGCCGCCTGCGATGCCGACGCGGACCGGCAGCCCAGCGAAGCGCTCCGCCGCATACTCCTGGAGCCGCCGCAACAGGGCGTGCGAGAATGCCGCGCTGTCGCTCTTGCTGAGCGCGCGGATCACAGCGTTGCGATGTTGCGAATCGATGAACGCGCCCAACCCGTCCACCCCGGCTGCCGCCTCGTACAGAAAGACATATTCACCCACGAGGCGTCGGTCGTCAGGGATGGTGTCATAGGCCGCGTCCCCGCCGTGCATCGCGCGGTGAACACGGCGCACGTGATCGGCGATCGAGCTCACCACACCCAAGCGCGGCTCCCGGCGCATCTCCGCCTGTAAATCGCTCATCGCGCGCAGCACGGCCGGTTCGAGCAAGACCCCGTCGCGCTCCCCCTCGATCAGGATGCGGAGGGTCGCGGTGCCCGGCAGCCGTGCGTTGAGTAGCGCATCGTCGATGCGCACCTGGCTCGTCGGCGAGAACCAAAACCGAAAGCTGTTGTCGACGCGCAAGGCCACCATTCCCAAGCCCGCGCCGAGCGCGCCGACGACCGCGACGCCCAACACGCGGCGTGGATGGCCGATGGCCACGCGCCCCACCGCCTCTAGTCCCCGATCCAGCCACCCAGCTCTCGCCTCGCCGAGCAGCTCAGGACGGCGCGGCGGCAGCAATGACCGGCACGCGGGAGTGAAGGTCATCTCGATGATCAGTGCGCTCACGATCCCGCAGGCGAGCAGCAGGCCGAACGCGCGCACACTGGTAATCCCGAACGTGGTGAGCGACGCAAAACCCGCTGCGGCAATCAGCCCGGCCGTCAGCATCACGGGCCCTACCGCGACCAGTGATCGCACGACTGCCTCAGTACCGTCGCGTATGCGCGCATACTCCTCGTAATAGCGCTTCAGGATCTGAACGGCGTGACCAGCGGCAATCGCGAGTATGAGGACCGGCGTCAACACGCTCCATGTGTCGATGGGCACGTCCAGTAGTGCCATGATTCCCAGGGGCCAGATGACGCTGAGCAGAGCAGTCGCGAGCGGGAGAAACATGCCCTGAACGGTGCGAAAGGCTTGGTAATGCACGAGTCCGATGATCAAGACGGCGACCGGGAAGAGCAGCGTCATCATGGCCGTGTAGCGCGCCAGCTCACGCCGTAAGATCGGCGCGCCAGCGAGCGCGATCACGACGCTGTCGTCGCGCTCCGGCGCGACGGCGTGCTCGACGAAGGCGGTGAGATCGGCGTCTTTGATGCGATCATCGAAATCCACGACGATCACCGTCGCGGACCCATCCGCGGAAACGAGATTCTCGCGCAACCGCGCATCGTCGCGGAGCCGCTCCCGCAGTCGAGTGGCCATCCGGCCGTCGGGCGGACCCTCCGGAACCAAAGGTTCGATATGCAGGACCCCCGCGGAGTCTAGCTCCGCCGCGCGCACGGCGGGCGCCGTGAGACTAAAGAGGCTCGGCTCGATCACCGATGGCGATGCCCTCAGCCGGTCCGTGATCCGCTGCACCTTCCCCAACATCGCCGGCTCGTAGACATCTCCGCGCTTGGCGATCACGCCGATGATGACAATCGACTCGCCGCCGAACAGATCGGAGATGCGATGCTGAATCTGCACGTACGGATGATCGTCCGGCAGGTTCGCCCGGCGCCGAATGTCCAGATGCAAGTTGCCGAGCTGTGTCGCGAGGACCGCGCTGAGGCCCAAGACCGCGACCAACACCGCGATACGGTACCGAACCACTCCGCGAGCATACCGCTCGACAAGGGATGGCCTGGTGGCATTCGGCCTCGTCGAGCCCCCCTCCCTCGCTCCCTCCAAGTCTGCCCGGTGCTCCATTGACGCGCCGCGCCGCCTCCCCTTACCGCCGCTCACTTCCGAAGGCCACTGCGTGCTGCGCCTCTACAGTGCCGAGCCAGCCCAGTGCAACTCGCACTGCGGTGCGACCTTCGGAACTGTGGTGACTATAGGTGCCACTATGAGCGCGCGCCGCCCTGATTGACCCTGCACGGGTGGCCTGCGATAATGCTCCACCATGCCGCGTGCAGCAAAGACGGAGTCACTGTTCAAGGTCGGAGAGAAAGTCGTCTACCCTGCGCACGGGGTCGGGGTCATCCAGAGCATCCAAACCCGGGTCGTCTCGGGCACTGAGAAGACCTTCTACATGCTGCGGATTCTCGACAGCGACATGACGATCATGATCCCTACCGAGAACGTCACCACGGTCGGGCTGCGGCGGGTGATCGGTCGCGACATGGTCACCAAGGTCTATAAGATCCTGCGCGAAAAGCGCGTCGAGATCGATCAGCAGACCTGGAACCGCCGCTACCGCGAGTACACCGAGAAGATCAAGACCGGCTCCGTGCTGGAAATTGCCAAGGTGCTGCGCGACCTATTCGTGCTCAAGGGCGACAAGGAACTGTCCTTCGGCGAACGCAAGATGCTCGACACCGCGCGCAACCTTTTGGTCAAAGAGCTCTCCATTGCCCGCTCCCACCCGGAGGAGAAGATCATGGAAGAGCTCAAGAATATCTTCACCCACTGACGAGCGGTCGCGCGCCTTCGCTCGGAAGGTGCGTCAGCGGCGCTCCCCAGCAGTGATGAACGCCTCCGACTGGCCGGTACGGGCTGCGGCAGTGGTGGTCGCGGCCGGACCGGGTACCCGCCTCGGTGCACAGCAGCCGAAGGCATTCGTGCCATTGGGAGGGCAGCCGCTGTTCGTCCACGCCCTCCGCGCACTGCTCGCGGCCTCCGGGGTCGAGCGCGCAGTGCTCGTCGTCCCACCGGGGCTCGTCGATGACGCACACAACCGACTCGCGGCCGCCCCTCCCCTGCGCATCCGACCCGTGGTGATCGAAGGTGGCCGGGAGCGGCAAGACTCGGTTCGCAATGGCATCGCGGCCGCTGGAAATACCGAACTGATTGCGATCCACGATGCCGCGCGGCCTTTCGTCAGCCCGGCCGCGGTGGAAGCGGCGCTCGACGCCGCGCACCGGCTCGGCGCGGCGGTGGTCGCGGTACCGGCGACCGATACCATCAAGCGCGTACACGCCGAGGGATGGATCGAAGCGACGCCACGCCGCGAAACGCTGTGGCTCGCACAAACGCCACAGGTGTTCACCGCCGACTTGATCCGGCGTGCGCACGCACAAGCTGCGGGCGACCCCGCGACTGATGATGCGACGTTAGTGGAGGCGCTGGGCGCGCGCGTCTACGTGGTACGGGGCAACGCCGAGAACCGGAAGATCACGACGCCTGAGGATCTGCGATGGGCGGAGTGGCTGCTGGCCCGGTCGTCAGTACCTCGTTGAGACTGCCCGTGCGAAACCCCTGCAAGTCAAGAGTCACATAGAGGAACCCGAGCGCTTTCAGCTCTCGCACGACCGACTCGCGCAGCGCGGGCTCCGCGAGTCGCGTCAGGTCCGAGGAGGGCACCTCGATACGCGCGATCGGGTCATGAAAGCGCACCCGACACTCGCCGAATCCCAGGCGGCGCAACACACCCTCCGCTGCAGCAACTCGGCGCAGCCCGTCCACAGTGATGCGGGTCCCGTACGGGAAGCGCGATGAAAGACAAGGGCTGGACGGCTTGTCGGCTGTCGGCAGCCCGAGCTGACGACTCAACGTGCGGATTTCCGCTTTCCCGAGCCCAACCTCCGCGAGCGGATGGCGGATCCCTTGTTCCGTTGCCGCCCGCAGCCCTGGCCGGTAGTCCGCCAAATCGTCCTGGTTCACGCCGTCGATGATGTTCACGATGCGCAACCGCGCCGCGTGCGCGCGGCAGACGTCGTACAAGCGGCCTTTGCAATAGTAGCAGCGGTTGCTCGGGTTCTCCGCGTAACCGGGAATGTCCAGCTCGTTGGCGTCGACCAGCAGGTGTTCGACCCCGAGCGCGGTGGCGAGCTCGCAGGCCATCGCCTCATCATCCGCGGGCGCGGTGGGTGAACGGGTGGTGAGCGCTACCGCTCCGGCGCCCAGCGTTTCGACGGCCAGTCCGAGGAGCAGACTGGAATCTACGCCGCCGGAAAACGCCACGAGCACGCGCCGCATCTCGCGCAGCATGGCTCGCAGTGCATCGACCTTGTAGGCCACCGCTGCCGGCTCAGAGCTCATCGCCGCCAAATAACTCGGTGGTGAGATAGCGCTCTCCCGTGTCGCACAGCACTGTCACCACAGTCTTGCCTGGACCGAGCTGTCGCGCGACCTGTAACGCCGCGTGGCAGCTCGCGCCAGAGGAAATGCCGACCAGCAGCCCTTCCTCTCGCGCCAGCCGCCGCGTGCACGCCGCGGCCTCCTCATCGGTCACGGTTATCACATCATCGAACGCGCGCTCGTCCAAAATCTCGGGGATGAAGCCTGCTCCGATACCTTGAATGCCGTGGTAACCGGGTTCGCCGTGCGACAGGATAGGCGAGGCCGCGGGCTCGACGGCGACGATGCGGATGCCCGGCATCGCCTCGCGCAACACCGCGCTCACCCCGGTAATGGTCCCGCCAGTGCCCACCCCGGCGACGAATGCATCGATGCGCGGGAACTGCCGCAACAGCTCCTGCGCCGTCGTTTGTCGGTGGGCGTCGGGATTGGCGGGGTTTTCAAACTGCTGAGGCATGAAATAGTCCGGGTGCTCGGCGAGCAATTCCTCCGCCCGACGCACGGCATCGTGCATGCCCTTGGAATCCGGTGTGAGCTCCAGGCTGGCGCCATACGCCATCAGCAGACTCCGGCGCTCGCTGCTCATCGTGTTCGGCATCGTCAGCACAAGCCGCAATCCCTTGATCGCGGCCACCAACGCCAGACCAATGCCCGTATTGCCGCTCGTCGGCTCGATGATGGTGCCGCCGGGCTTGAGGCGCCCCTCGCGCTCGGCCTTCTCGATCATGTGCAGACAGATGCGATCCTTGACACTGCCGCCCGGATTGTACGACTCGAGCTTTCCCCAAAGGTCCGCGTCCTCAGGCCCGCCCAGCCGGTTGAGCTTCACCACCGGCGTGTTGCCGATCAGCTCGAGCGCGGTGCGGGCGACGGCGGGGCGCATATCAGATCCAGTAGTCGGCACTGCAGAACCAGTACCGGCGGGGCGCAGGCCAAGTCAATTCGAACCGGGAGACGGACCATGGGGCACCGCCTACTGATTCTGTTCCCCGGCGCGCTCGGGGATCTGCTCTGCTGCTGGCCTGCCATCGACGCGCGCCGGATCTCGGGACAGACCATCACGCTCGTGGCGCGCAGCGGGCCGCTCGAGGCATTGCCGGCCGGCGCCGTCATGCCATTCTCGATCGATAGACGAGAGGTTGCGGATCTATTCGCCACTGGGTCGCTGAACCCCACCACGCGCGCGGCATTCGGCGGGCACTCCGAGGTCGTAAGCTTCACCGGGTACGGCGATGCCCAGTTTACCCGGCGATTGGCGGACGCGGCGGGCGCAGAGCCCGCCATGCGCCCGTTTCGCCCGGGGCGATCCGGAGAGCACGCGGTCGATTACTACGCGCGCTGCCTCGGCGTGGCTCCACGCAGAAGCAAGCTGGCCGTCGACGATGACGCAGCCGCATGGGCGAGCGCATGGTGGAAGGCGCGGTCATTGGGCAGCCGAGTTCTCGCCGTGCATGCGGGCAGCGGCGGCACACACAAAAACTGGACCGGTATGGCCGAGGCGGCAGCGGCGTGTCGCGCGCGCGGGTGGTACCGCGTGCTGGCGCTAGTCGGGCCGGCCGAATCGGAACGCGGCGAGCGCGTCCCATGTGATGCATCGGCGTGCAACGAGCCGCTGCAACGCGTGGCCGCACTCATATCGCGCGCTCACCGCTATCTCGGCAACGACTCCGGTGTGAGTCACCTGGCAGGCCTGCTGCAGACGCGCGGCGTGGTCGTCTTCGGACCGACCGATCCCGCCGTGTGGCGGCCGGCCGGCAATACCCTGCGCGTACTACACGGCGGCACGCCGTGTCCCGAGTGCGGGTCGGAGCGCTTGTGTACGCATCGCATCTCGGTTGACGAAGTGCTCCGCGCGCTGGTGGCGCCATGAACCGCCGACATGACCCTGCTCCTTGCCGTGCGTGCTCAACCGATGCGCCGATCACCGGTAGCGGCGGCACTCGCCGCGCTGCGCGGCGCTTACTTCGCCTGCACGCTGCGCTCGCACACCGCGCTGCACTCTAGTGCCAGCGCCGGTGCGCTCACGCATCACAACACACCGCCACTGCGGGTGTGCTGCGCGTCGAGTACGCTCCTACTTCTGCCTTGACCGGTGGGTACTCGGCATCTATGAAGAATCGGGCAGTGGGCATGATCCGTCCCGTGGAGTGGCGCAACGGCGCCGTGGTCCTGCTCGACCAGCGGCTGCTACCGCTACAAGAGGTCTACCGCGTTTACCGCGATCACCGCGACGTCGCGCGCGCCATCAAAGACATGGTCGTGCGTGGTGCGCCGGCAATCGGCGTCGCGGCGGCCATGGGAATCGCTCTCGGCATGTCGCAAGCTGCCGACGGGGACTTGTCCCGCGCTTTCGAACGCCTATGCCGCCACTTCGCCGCGACGCGCCCCACCGCGGTGAACCTCTTCTGGGCGATCGATCGCATGCGCTGCGCGTTGACGCGGGCGCGCGGCCGCCGTCCCGAGATCGTCCGCGAGATGCTGCGGCAGGAAGCCTTGGCCATCTACCATGACGACCTCGCCAGTAATCGGGCGCTCGGCACGCATGGCGCGGCGTTGTTGAAGTCGCGCATGACCGTGTTGACACATTGCAATGCCGGTGCGCTGGCGACCGCGGGATACGGGACGGCGTTGGGCGTCGTGCGGGCCGCGCGCGACGCCGGCAAGCAAGTCTCGGTCATCGCCACCGAGACGCGTCCATTTTTGCAGGGCGCGCGGCTCACCGCGTGGGAGCTGAAGCGCGACCGCATTCCGGTCACGCTCATCACCGACAATATGGTCGGCCACTTCATGCAACGCGGCGTGATCGGTGCAGTGATCGTCGGCGCTGACCGCGCCGCGGCCAATGGCGATGTGGCGAACAAGATCGGAACGTACGCCATCGCCGTCCTGGCCGCGCGCCATCGCATTCCCTTCTACGTGGCCGCGCCCACTTCCACGATCGACCTCGCCTGTGCGAACGGCGGCGCCATTCCAATCGAGGAACGCGCGGCGCGCGAGATCACGCACCTGAGCGACCGACAAATCGCCCCGAGCGGGATCAAAGTGATGAACCCCGCCTTCGATGTCACGCCGCATGCGCTGATAACGGCGATCATCACCGAACGCGGTGTAGCGCGCCAACCGTACGTCCGGTCGCTCGCGCGCCTGCTGGGCGGCGACCAGCGCGAAGTCCGCCGTCGCGCCAGCCGTTCCTAACGGCTGGCGAATGGCCCCGCCTGCATCCGCTAGGCGGCCGTGAGCACCGCGTTATCGATCAAGCGCGTGCGGCCGAGGAATACGGCCAGCGCGAGTAGACTTGGCCGCGCGATCTCGTCCACCGGCTCCAACGTCTCGGCGTCCACGAGCTCCGCATAATCGACGCGTGCGAGAAGCTCCGCATCGAGTATGGCGCGAGCGGCCGCCAACACGTCCTCCGCGCGGCGCGCTCCGGCGTCGACGGCCTCGCGCGCCGCGCCGAGCGCGCGCGAAAGGCAGCGCGCGGCCACACGCTCGGTCGCGGACAGATTGGCGTTCCGCGAGCTCATCGCCACACCGTCGGGCTCGCGCACAATCGGCATGCCGACGATCTCCAAGCCGAAATCGAGGTCTATGACCATGCGGCGAATCGCCGCGAGCTGCTGGTAATCCTTCTCACCGAATACGGCCACGTGCGGCCGCACGGCGTTGAACAGCTTGGCTACGACCGTGGTCACGCCGCGGAAATGGCCGGGACGCGAGCGGCCGCACAGGCCCGACGTGACTCGCGCGACATGGACCTCGGTCTGAAAGCCGTCGGGGTACATGACGTCGACGCTAGGGGCGTACAGCACCGCGACGCCGGCGCGTTCCAACAGCGCTCGATCGCGGGACAGCGCGCGCGGATAGCGGTCCAGGTCCTCCCGCGGACCGAACTGTAGCGGGTTCACGAAAATCGATACGACGCAGGCATCCACGCGCCGGCGCGCTTCCGCCACCAACGAGAGATGGCCGTCGTGCAGATAGCCCATCGTCGGCACGAGCCCGATGCGCAAGCCGGCCGCGCGGGTCTCAACCGCCCACGCCTGCACCGCTGCCGGCGACGACAGTTCGAGCATTTCGCTCAACCTTTCGCAGCCGCGTCCCTCCCTGTGACCGTGGTGAGCGACTGGTATGCGTGCGCTGGAGTGGGAAATGCGCCGCCCCTCACCTCGTCCGCGTACGCGGCAATCGCCGAGCGGGCGGCGGACCAGAGATCGGCATAGGTCTTGGCGAATCGCGGTGCAAGCCGGTCGGTGAGTCCCAACACGTCGTGCAGGACCAGGATTTGTCCGTCGCAGTGCGGGCCAGCACCGATGCCGATCGTCGGGATCCCGACTCGCTCGGTGATGTCCGCCGCGAGATCGAGCGGCATACCCTCCAACACGAGAGCAAACGCCCCTGCCGCTTCGACCGCCACCGCGTCCGCGATCAGCCGTTCGCGCTGA
Source organism: Binatia bacterium (assembly GCA_050176585.1). GTDB lineage: Bacteria > Desulfobacterota > Binatia > HRBIN30 > CADEER01 > CAYYWP01. The sequence continues at coordinate 23,156 of JBFXHX010000005.1, read as the reverse complement.
CCGGGACCTTGGCCGCGACGCCGGCCCTGCACTTTGTGGCCGCCCATGCGGTGCACCGATTGCGGCGTGAGCCCGATGTGGCCCATTACGGGGATATCGACGGAAGTGATGCGTTGGATCGTTTCTGCCACCGCCGCGCCGCCCTCCAGCTTGACCGCCTCGGCTCCGCCTTCCTTCAGAAGGCGTCCGGCATTGGTCACCGCTTCAATCGGGGAAACCTGGTACGAGAGAAATGGCAAATCCGCGACCACCAGGGCGCGCCGGCGCGCCCGCGCTACCATGCGCGTGTGGTACACCATCTCGTCCATGGTGACGGGCAACGTCGTCTCACAGCCCTGCACGACCATGCCTAGCGAGTCGCCGACGAGAATGAGGTCGACGCCGGCTTCGTCAGTGATGCGGGCGAAGGGAAAATCGTATGCCGTGAGGGCAACGATCGGCCGGCCGGCGGCCTTGGCCTTCGCGATCTCGGGAACGGTCACCTTCTGCTCCATGCGAAAGTCCTCCGAGACCGAGTGCCGGAGGGCTAGTCGGGAGCAAGGAACGTCGATTCGCCGATTGCGGGCCACCCTCGAGCTTGTTGAGTCGGGTCTTTTGTCCCCGCTCGGCTCGATGCTGGGCGCAGTGGCGATTCGCCCGATGATGCCGTCCGTCTCGGTCCAGTTACCTGGATCCAAGCGGTATGTAGTGCTGCACGCCTTGCCCCATCTCGCGAATTTCCCGCACGAGATCGGCTGTGTCCTCCGAGTGGGCCACGAAGTCGATCTCCGAGCAGTTCACTACGAGCAGGGGCGTTTCCTCATAGTGAAAAAAAAAGTCCTTGTATGCCTCCGCTACCCTTCTAACATACTCCGGCGTGATGTGGCGTTCATAGTCCCGCGAGCGCTTGCGTAGCCGAGCCATAAGCACATCTGTTCGGGCTTGCAAGTACACCACCAAGTCCGGTTTCGGAATGCGCGCCCCGAGCAAGTGATACATCTGCCGGTACAGGGCCAGCTCGTCCGTGTCCAAGTTCAGCTGGGCGAAAATGTGGTCCTTGGCGAAGAAGTAATCGGCTACCAGGCTCTGGCGGAACAGGTCCTGCTGGGCGACTTCCTGCTGCTGGCGGAAACGTGTGAGAAGGAAGAACAATTGCGCCTGAAACCCGAACTTGTCCGGATTGTCGTAGAATCGACGCAAGAACGGGTTGTCATCGACCTGCTCCAGGACCGTGCGCGCCTGCCATTCGTCGGCGAGCAGCCGCGCCAGCGTGGTCTTGCCGACACCGATGGGGCCTTCGACGACGATGTATCGCGTCTTGCTCACCGCCCTCCCCCGCTGGCAGACGCGAGCGAGTAGCACGCGATCCGCAGGGAGTCTAGCCGTCGCGACGGTGGCTCACGACTCTCGGATTGCGTAGCGGCCGTCGGGCTCGCCTGCTACCTTCGCAAGCCGTGAAAGAAGAGGCCCGCCGAGATCGGAACATCGCGCTGAATCGGCGCGCGCGACACGAATACCTCATCGAGGAAACGCTCGAAGCCGGTATCGCGCTGGTCGGCAGCGAGGTCAAAGCGCTGCGGGAGGGCAAGGCCAATCTGAGCGACAGCTACGGCCGCGTGGAGCATGGCGAGGTATGGCTGCAGAACGCGCATATCAGCCCGTACGGTCCTGCTTCGCAATTCGGACACGACCCGCTCCGAAGCCGCAAGCTCCTGCTGCATCGGGGTGAGATCGAACGGCTCCAGGGCAAGGTGAAGGAACGCGGTCTCACGCTCGTCCCCCTGCGCCTGTACTTCAAGAATGGTCGCGCGAAGGTCGAGCTCGCCTTGGCGCGCGGTAAGAAGCACCACGACAAGCGCGAGGCGATCCGCGACCGCGAAGTACGGCGCGACATCGATCGCGTGCTCTCACAGCGGAGAACCCGGTCGTAGCCAGCAGGCCTTGACGGTCGGGATCAGCTGAAAGCGTCCCTCCCGAACGGCGCACGGCCATGCCGGCGCGCTATGTGCTGATCATCGAATCTCAATCCCGGTGTGCGCGTTCAACCTCCCCAGGCCGGGCGTCGGGCATGCGGCCAACGGACGTCCGACCCCATGTTTCATAGGAGATAGCGCAGCCACACGAATGCCTCGTCATTATCCTTGAATTGTCCGACCAGTGATTGCTCTCGACCGGCGATGAACAGATAGCCGACGCGCGCCTCAAACCGCTCCCAAAAGCGCCAGGTCACGCGCGGCATCAGCAGCGTATAGCCGCTCTCGATGCCCTGCAGCGCGAGCAGTTGCACGGTCAGGTCGTCGCGCCAAAAGCTCCGCCGCAGGTTGGCACTCAGCACCGTGTCGACGTCCCGGATCAACAGGTCGACGTCGTTGTGCAGCACGTCCGTCTGGTTGACCTGCAGCAGCAACAAGGTGTCCTCCCATCCGTAGTCGACGCCGAGGCCCCATTCGAACGCGCTGCGCACGGCGAAGGACGGTGGCAAAGCCACGGAAACTGGCGATATGCCCTGGGAGATTTCCTGGAGCACGCGCGCGATCTCTGGCGACAACTGAGTGGGATCGCTCAGCAGGAAGCGTATGTCGCGAGCGAACGGTCGCCCGCTGACGAACGCCGCTTCGATGCGGAACGTGAAACGATCCCACGTCATGGCTGCGTCCGCACCCCAGAGATCGATGTTACGAAACACCGGATAGAGTTTCGTCGTGGCCGCGACGTCCCGGACGAATGGCGGCACCGGTGAGGGCTGACCGGAGGCCTCCGCGGTCAGGCGGAAAGCCGGCCGGTTGTCAAAGCCGTGGTAATAGTATGCCGCATAATCGACACCGCCGCTGAATGCGGATGCGCGTGCGGCATAGCCGCTGTTCGCGAGCTGAAAGCTCGGCGCAGGAGCATTCACGACGTGAAACCCGACCGGAATCGATTGCATCAACGGCGGCACGGGGAACGTCGCAGGCGGCCGAGCGGCCGGTGGGTACCACCGTTCGCCCGGACGTGGGAACAAATACGGAAAGTACTGCGGAATCCAGACGAGCGTCAGCCGCGCATCTTCGGCCAAGCGCTCGAGACCGGATACAGAGTGCGACACCAGCACGCCCGGAACGCCGATCTTTCGCTCATCCTCTTCCAGCAGAAACGGGTCGGCGAAGCGTTCGGTATTCAACACGTCCACGGGCTGGATACGGTCGAGCTTTCCCCAAGCGAATTTCTGCAATCCGGCGCGGAGCTCGAGCGAATCATGCGATATCTCCACCGTGGCCTCTTCGAACGTCACCGAGGGCGAAACGCTCTGGAACACCTCCCGATAGCTGTACACGCCCGCCTTTGTACGCTTCGTCGTCGGCCCCCCGTTCTGCGCATTGACGGTCGCGTTGAGGCTGATGCCAGCGGTGGGGGCATACCGGCCGTTCACCCACAATTGCTCCAGCGTGCGGTCATCTGGCGTCGAGGATTCGACCCGGATGCCTTGGCGAATCATCGCCCATCCAGTGAGGTACAGTGGGCGACCGCCGGCCGTCATCTCGATGGCTGCCGCGTACTCGGTGCAAAGCACCACCTGCGCGAGCGCACCGACCACCACGGCCGCCACCCGGTAGGTCACGTACCCTCCCCCCCCGGAGCCGAATACCCTGAACGTCTCCGCCGGCGCAAATGTCATCGCCAGCAGCCGCTGGGCGCTGCTGCGGCGTGGGCCGTCCACCTGTCAGGCGGGCGTCGGCGTAGAGGTATTCACACCGGTGGGGGTGTTCGGCACGTTGCCGGGAAAGACGAGGTCGTCATTGCCGCAGGAGACGACGATTCCCAGCACGAGACCGAGCAGCAGCGAGGCACCGCCCAGGGCGAGCCATTCGCGCGTCAACGCGCGCGGCGCATCCGTCGGCGCAAGTCGCATCGGCATCACTCCACTCCGCGGCCGACCGCAGTCAGCTTCGGCTTTCTTCGCACAACCGTCGCCAGGCGATCAACGCGCGCGAATCCACACAGTCGCGACTGCGCAGTCAAGGGACAGCTCACAGCCGGGCCGCGGCGCCGCTCGGACAGATGCGGCGCCGGAGCCGCTGCCACTCGTGATCGACGCATAATCGAGAACGGTAGCGGAAGCGCCGCGCACGTTCCACCATAGACGGCCCCGGCCCCCAGACATGGCGCTCATGCGCCGCGATTGGACCAGCGGCTCGCTGGCTCGGCCGCCCGATCCACGTTACGCTTCCCGCCACGCATGCGCTCAGCGTTCGTTCCCAAGCTGGTCAATCCGCCGTTCGGCGACCCGGGCCTCTACGTCGGCTTGCGCCACCAGGGCCGCGCCGTCTTGTTCGACCTCGGCCGTCTCGACCGCTTGCCAGCAGCGGCTCTGCTGAAGCTCACACACGTATTCGTGTCGCACACGCACATGGACCATTTCGTCGGCTTCGACCATCTGCTGCGGATGTTCCTTGCTCGCGACGCACACCTGGACGTGTTCGGCCCCCCCGGGATCATCGCCAATGTGCGCGGCAAGCTCGCCGGGTACACCTGGAATCTGATCGAGAGCTACCCTTTCCGGCTCACCGTCCACGAGGTCGGTGCTCAGCGCATCGAGGCCGTTCATCTGCCGGCCCGCACGGCGTTTGCGCCCGAGCCACAACCGTCGCGCGCTTTCGAAGGCACCTTGGTCGACGCGGGGCAGTACGCAGTCACCGCCGTGCATCTCGACCATCGGATCCCGTGCCTGGGTTTCGCCCTGACTGAGAAGACCCGGCTGAACGTGCGTCCGGAGCGCCTGGTCGAGCTCGGGGTTCCGCCCGGCCCCTGGCTCAATGAGTTGAAGGAGGCGGTCCGCGCAGAACGGCCCGCCGACACGCCAATTGTCGCGTCGTGGCGGGAAGACAATGCGGTGCAGACGCGCACATTCGCCCTGGGCGACTTGCGCGAATCGTTACTGGTGGACACGCGCGGCCAGAAGATCGCGTACGTCGTTGACACGCTGTTCAGCCGCGACAACTTGGAGCGGATCAGCCGGCTTGCGCGCGGTGCCGACATCTTTTACTGCGAGTCGCTGTTTCTGGACGCCGATCGCGATCAAGCCACGCGCCGCTATCACCTGACCGCGCGTCAGGCGGGAACGCTCGCCCGTGCAGCCGGGGTGGCGCGGCTCGAGACCTTTCACTTCTCCTCTCGATACGACCGCGATCCCACTCCGCTCCGCGCCGAGGCACAAGCAGTCTTCCGCGGCGAGACGGCACCCGATGAACCCTCCTGACCAGCAGCGGATCACGCTGAATACCGAGGCGCGGGAGTTCCTGGACGCACACGTCGTCGGGCATCTCGCCACCGCTGATTCCACGGGAGCGCCGCATGTCATCCCCGTCTGCTTCGCGCGCGTCGACGACCGGCTGTACTTCGTCGCGGACGAGAAGGCTAAGCGGCACGGCCCGCTGCGGTTGAAGCGTCTCGCCAACATTCGCGAGAACCCGCGCGCCGCTCTGGTGGTCGACGACTACAACGAGGACTGGCAACGGCTCGCGTTCTTGTTGCTGCACCTGGAAGCAGCGCTCGTGACGGACTGGGACGAGTACCAGGTCGCCCTGAGTGCGCTGCGCGCGCGCTACCCCGCCTACCGCTCCATGGCTTTGGCGCCGGAAAGCCATCCGATGGTGCGGCTGACCACGGTCAGCCATCACCTGTGGCGAGCGGCGCGCGCCCGTGTGTAACCCTGCCTTGGCCGAGGCTTGCATGGCACGCCGGCATCAGTATGTTTCGGCTCGTATGTGCAGGCGCGGGTGGAAGATGAGCCGGTACACAGCGCAGACCGGATTGGCGCTGCTGGTGCTGTTCGGCGCCAGCGCATGCGCGCTGCCGGCATGGCTCGGCGGCAGGCCGGCCGTGCCACCGACGCCGGGGGAGGGCGTGGGATCGCCGGTCGATTTCGCCGTCACAGCCGCGCCGGTGTTCCGACTGGTGGCGAATCCGGCGCTGCTCGATGTGCCCTCTCGGCTGCTGGTCATGCGAGTCGTCCTGCAAGGCACCGGGCAGTCGTACTTCGGCTTCGGCTTGCAGGATTTCAAAGTCGCATTTCCGGACGGTACTACCGCGCGTGTCTTCGATCAGCCGCGCGCGCTCGAGCTGTTGCGACGCACGATGATCGCCGATGCCGACATGTCCTACCTCGCGCGCGGCGAACAGGGCGGCGGCGTGAGCGATGACGTCCGGGAGTCGTATCATTTCATGATCAGCAACAAGCTCCTCTCCGACGGAAGCTTCGGCCCGCAGCAGCCGCTCGAGGGCTACGTGGTGATCGATACGCAGCAGCCGCTGATGTCGCTGAGCGGCGCGTCGCTCGAAGTGGTCGCACGCAGGGTCGGGGATGACGCGCCGACGCGGTACGCGTGTCAGCTCGCGAACGGTGCAGCGACCACGGAGGCACAGTGAACGACGCGGCGGCCCCACTCGACCGCGTGGCCTGGTTGACGCACCTACTGCGTGACCGTTTCGCGCCGGTACACCTCGAGGTTATCGACGAAAGCGACCTGCACCGGGGGCACGCCGGCGCTGCTGCGGGGGGCGGACACTTTCGAGTGCTGATCGTCTCTGCGTCGTTCGGCGGGCAGAGTGCGCTCGCGCGACAGCGCGCCGTCTACGCCCACCTCGGTGAAGCGATGGGCTCCAGCGTGCACGCGCTGGCGCTGCGCACACTCACGCCAGACGAGTGGCAGGCGGAGAGAGCGCGGCAAGCTGCGGGCGCACGCTCCAACCGGTAGGCGGGCGCTCTCAACGCCCCTCGATGCCCACCGACGGTCGTTTCAGCGCTAACGGTCTCTCGCTCCATTACCTGGAATGGGGCAGCCGCAACTGCCCCGCCGTACTGTTCCTGCATGGCGGCTCAGCGCACGCCCACTGGTGGGACTTCGTCCTGCCCCACCTGGAGGACACCTACCGATGCGTGGCGCTCGACCTGCGGGGTCACGGCGACAGCGGACGTCCCCCGGACGGGGATTATGCGCTGGAGGCCCATGCGGGTGATATCGCCGCAGCCATCGACGCCCTGCAGCTCACCGGATGCGCCCTGGTCGGGCACTCCTTCGGCGGATTCGTCGCCATGCGTTATGCGGGTTACGGACTGCCCACACTGGCTGCGTTAGCGGTCGTCGACAGCCGCGCGCGGATCCTGCCGCGCTCGGCGCGGTACCTCGAGGCGCTCTGCAAGCTCCCACATCCGCGCTACGTGTCCGCCGAGGACGCAGTGGAACGATTTCGGTTGCTCCCCGCAGCGACGACTGCCGGCCCCGACGTCCTCGCCCACATCGCGCGGCACAGCATCGTCGCCGACGGCAACGGCACATTGACGCTCAAGTTCGACCGCCGGGCGCTCACCGGGGCTCGACCGCAAGATCTCGCCCCCTACCTGACCGCCGCCCGCTGCCCAATCCTGGCCGTGCGCGCCGCGCGCAGTGCCATCGTCGATGCTGCGGCGCTGGCGGAGTACCGCGCTGCCGCATCCCACGTCGAGCTCGCGGAGATTGCCGACGCACATCACCACGTCATGCTCGACCGGCCCGAGGCACTAGCGGCGGTGCTCCGCGATTTCTTGGACCGGCACCTCCGCCGCTCGTAGCTGGACGGTCCTCCCGCCACCACCGAACACTCTGCTCGTATCGTGAGTAAGCTGACCTTGGCGACCGGGCTTGCGACGCTCGGGGCCTATCGTGTAGCGCGACAGGGATCGGCTGCTGCGCTCACCGCGCAGCGCGCAGGCGCACGGCATGACGCGAATTGAGACCAAGCTCCACTCCAGCGACTCTGGATTCCAGGAGAATCGGCGGCGGATACAGTCGCTGGTGGACGAGCTCCGCGAGCGCATGGGTTGGGCCCGGTCAGGTGGGCCGGAGGCGGCCAAGCGCAAACACACGGAGCGGGGCAAGCTGTTGCCGCGCGATCGGGTGGAAGCGCTCCTGGATCCGAGCACGCCTTTCCTGGAGCTCTCCGCACTCGCCGCAAACGGCCTCTACGGCAACGAGGCGCCGGCCGCCGGCATCATCACGGGGATCGGCACCATCCATGGCCGCCAAGCCGTCATCGTGGCGAATGATGCGACGGTCAAGGGCGGTACCTACTTCCCCATCACGGTGAAGAAGCACTTGCGCGCGCAGGAGATCGCATTGGAGAACCACCTGCCCTGCGTGTACTTGGTCGACTCCGGCGGAGCGTTCCTGCCGTTACAAGCCGAGATATTTCCGGACCGCGATCACTTTGGTCGTATCTTCTACAATCAGGCGCGGCTCTCGGCGCTCGGCGCCGTGCAGGTCGCAGTGGTGATGGGGTCGTGTACTGCCGGGGGCGCGTACGTGCCTGCCATGTGCGATGAGGCGGTGATCGTGCGTGACACGGGCACCATTTTTCTCGGCGGTCCGCCCCTGGTCAGGGCCGCAACCGGGGAAGAGGTCACCGCGGAAGAGCTCGGCGGTGGTGACGTCCACACCCGCGTCTCCGGCGTCGCCGATCATCTCGCAGCCAACGACGTCGATGCCATCGCGATCACGCGCCGCATCTTCGCCAATCTCGGCGCGCGCCGCCAGCCATCGCTCGAACCCGAGGCATCCGAGGAACCAGCATACGATCCCGCGGAAATATACGGCATCATCCCCGCGGACCCGCGACAGCCATACGATATCCGAGAGGTCATCGCTCGCCTCGTAGATGGGAGTGCCCTAGACGAATTCAAAGCGCTGTACGGGCAGACGCTCGTCACCGGCTTCGCGCGCATCCACGGCTATCGCGTCGGCATCGTCGCAAACAACGGCGTGCTCTTCTCGGAATCAGCGCTCAAGGGTACGCACTTCATCGAGCTCTGCTGCCAGCGCAGAATTCCCCTGCTGTTCCTGCAGAACATCACCGGGTTCATGGTCGGGAAGCGGTATGAGCAGGGCGGTATTGCGAAGGACGGTGCCAAGATGGTGCACGCGGTCGCGACCGCTGCCGTACCCAAATTCACCGTGTTGGTCGGTGCCTCGAACGGCGCGGGAAATTACGGGATGTGCGGACGAGCCTACAGCCCGCGGTTTCTCTTCACCTGGCCGAACTCGCGGATTTCGGTGATGGGTGGGGATCAAGCCGCGAGCACGCTGTTGACCGTCAAGCTCCAGCAGCTGGCCGCTCGCGGTGAAACGCTGTCCTCAGAAGAACAGGATCGATTTACCGCGCCCATCCGCGCGAAGTATGAAGAGGAAGGCGACCCGTACTACGCCACGGCGCGGCTCTGGGACGACGGCGTCATCGATCCGGCCGAAACCCGCGATGTGCTCGGGTTGGCGCTCGGCGCAGCAGCGAACGCGCCGATCCCGCCGACGAGCGTCGGCGTGTATCGGATGTGAGCGTCGGTGCCCCCTCGACGGACGCGAGACACGCGGATGCGGCAGGACGCGCACGGCGGTGCCGCCCGGAATAGAAGCGCCTCTGCATCGAGGGCCAGTGCACAGGGCCGGGCGTGGCGCCGTTCAGCGGCGATCCGGCGCATCCGGCGTTGTCGAGGGCGTGAATGCGGCGCCTGCTAATCGCCAATCGCGGCGAGATCGCGGTACGCATCGCGCGCGCCAGTCGCGAGCGCGGTGTCGTCCCGCTGGCAATCTACTCCGAAGCCGACCTCCGCGCTGTGCATGTACGGGCGGCTGATGCTGCCTGCTGTGTCGGTCCGCCGCCGGCCCGCGACAGCTATCTGAACATCGACGCCGTAATGGACGCCGCACGCACGCTGAACGCAGACGCGGTGCATCCCGGTTACGGCTTTCTGGCGGAGAATGCCGCTTTCGCGCGCGCAGTCGCCGACGCCGGATTGCTCTTCGTCGGGCCGAGCGCCGAGGCGATCGCCATCATGGGTGACAAGACGCAAGCGCGCGCCAGAGTCGCCGCAGCGGGCGTGCCGACCATTCCGGCGATCGAGCACCTTCCGGAGGACCCCGACGAGGCGCGCCGCGCTGCTGAAAATCTCGGCTATCCGGTGCTCATCAAAGCCGCTGCCGGAGGCGGTGGCAAAGGCATGCGCTTGGTTCGCGAGGGAAGAGACTTCGCCGCGGCTCGCGAAGCCGCCGCGCGGGAAGCCACTGCCGCGTTCGGAGATGGCCGCCTCTTCGTCGAACGCTACTTCGAGCGCGCGCGGCATGTGGAGGTGCAGGTGCTCGCCGATCTCCGCGGAAGCACTATCCACCTCGGAGAGCGCGAATGCTCCATCCAGCGACGCCACCAAAAGATCGTGGAGGAAGCCCCTTCACCCGGCATCTCGGCGGCGCTGCGAAAGCGCCTGGCAAACGCCGCCATCGCGAGCGCCCAGAGTGTGGGGTACGCCAGTGCCGGTACCGTGGAGTTTCTGGTCACCGATGACCGCCAGTTTTATTTTCTCGAGATGAACACACGCCTGCAGGTGGAGCACCCGATTACGGAGTGGATCACCGGAGTGGACCTCGTGGCAGCTCAGCTGCGCATTGCCGACGGCGAGCAATTATGGCTCACGCAGGCGGACATTCGGCCTCGCGGCCACTCGATCGAGTGCCGCGTGTACGCCGAGGATCCCACGCGTGAGTTTCTTCCGAGTCCTGGCCGTATTGCCTTCATGCGCGAGCCGCAAGGTCCGGGCATACGAATCGATTCGGGCGTGGAAGAAGGTGACGAGGTCCCCGTGCACTACGATCCGATGCTGGCGAAGCTGTCCGTCTGGGCCGAGGATCGCGAGGCCGCGCGGCGGCGCATGGTCGCGGCGCTGCGCTCCTATCCCGTCCTGGGGATAACGACCAACATCTCCTATCTCATTGACGTGCTGGAGCAGCCCGCGTTCGTTGAGGGCACTACACACACACAGTTCCTGGACCAGCATCTATCGAATTGGCGACCCAGCGATGCGCGCCTGGAGCTCGCTGCAATAGCCGCCGCGGTGTACAGCGAGCTCGCCCAGCCCGCCAACGCGGCGACCGAAGCTCACCAGCCGATGGCTTCGCCCTGGCAAACGCTCGGAGCCTGGCGGCTCGGCGGCGGAGCCCGCTGATGCAGCTCAAGTACCGGTGCGGAACGCGGCAAGTCGCCCTCACCGTGCACCGCGACGCCCCGGGGCGCTTCACCATCGCAGTGGATGGGACAGCACATACCGTGGACGCGGCGCTGATCGACGATGCAACCATGCAGCTCGCGCTCGGCAACCAATCTCACGTGGTGTATGCCGTGCGTCAGCGCACAGCCCTGCACGTGTGGATCGATGGTGAACTCTATCCCTTCATGGTCCAGACCGGAGCTGCAGTGGACAGCGGCGCGCACTCCGCGTCGCCGCAGGTCGCCGCGCCCATGCCGGGCAAAGTGTTACAGGTCCTGGTGCAACCCGGACAGGCAGTCGCCGCTGGCGATGGATTGGTGATTGTCGAGGCGATGAAGATGGAGCATCGCATCACCGCGGCGGCCGCTGGCACGGTACGCTCGGTGCACGTCTCGTCAGGACAAATGGTCGATAGCGGCGCGCTGCTGCTCGAGCTGGAATATCCCGCGTGAGCTTACCCGGCGCGGCGGCCGCAGCGCTGACCGTCAACGCCCGCAGCAGCCGCTTCAGCGGCTCGGTGCAGGGAGGGCGGCGATGTCTCAGTCGTGCGGATCCGCGTCGAAGGCGTCGCCGGGGAGCAATTTCAGTGCTCCGGCGGCTTCGCTCGCCGGGATCTTGTGTCCGCCCGCGCGCAGCCGCGCAATGCGAATGGCGCCGTCCGCCGCCGCTACGGTAATCCCATCCGCTCCGATCGCAAGTATGGTACCGGGTACTCCCCGCCCGTCGGCGAGCCGCGCATCATAGAACCGCAGCTTCTCGCCGGCGCGCTCGATGAACGCGCCGGGGTGGGGATCGCAGCCACGGATCAGGTTGTAGAGCGCCGCCACCGGCCGGCACCAATCGACCCGAGCGTGCGCATCGCCACACAGCGGATCGTAGGTGGCCCGTGACTCGTCCTGCATGCGGCGCGGGGCGGTACCGGCTGCGACGCGATCGACGGCTTCCAGCATCGCTTCCACACCGAGCTTGAAGAGCGTGTTGTAATACAGCGTCGCGGCGGTGTCGTCCGGAAGAATCGTCGCTTCCTTCTGCAGCAAGATGGGGCCGGTATCGATACCGGCGTCCACCCAGAACACCGTCACGCCAGTCCGCTCCTCACCCCGAATGATCTGCCAGGGAATTGCGCTGCCGCCGCGATAGCGCGGCAACAGCGACGGATGGAAACAGATGCTGCCGTAGCGCGGCGCGTCGAATACGGTCGCGGGAACGATCTGGGTCACGTACGCGAGCACGCCCAGATCCGCACCGTGCGCGGCGAATTCGCGCGCGACCTCGCGGCCGTTTAGGGTCGGGTGCTGCAGAACGGGAATCCCCAAGCCGAGCGCGCGAACTTTCAGGGGGTCGGGTTTTGCGCCGGGCGCATCCGGACGGCAGTACACTGCAGCCACCGCATGGCCGCGCGCGAGCAACCCATCGAGCACCTGCTCGCCAAAAGCCGCTTGGCCTATCAAGACGACCCGGGTGGTGGACCGCATTGTTCAGCTTCCTTCTCGATTCCGCGCTTCCGCAACGGCGGCAACCGCTGGGGCCAGCCGGCGCGCGACTGCGCGCCCGTCGCTCTCGTTGGACACGAGCCGATTGTTGATTTCGAGCTCGAGATAGCGCACGCCGTGCCGCCGACCGTGCGACCGAGCGCTGAAAATCAGGCCGGCGAGACCGGAGTACGGTTCGTTCATGCGCACGGAGAATCCGGTGCGGGAGATGCCATCGGCGAGCATCGCCGCCAGCCATTCAAAGGCGTCGAACAACACGCCGACGTCGAATGCGCGCACCTGGCCGTTCAGCGATGGCGTGAAGGAGTGAACGCTCAGCAACATCGCCCCGGGATGTCGAGCCAGCTCGGCATCGACGGCCGCATGATAGGGCTCGTAAAAGCGCGCCAACCGCACGGCGCGCTCCGGCGGATCGATCTGCGCATTGCCCGGAATGGGCACGCCGCAGCTCACGTGCGGAATCAGGTCGGGGTCGGTGAGTGCCCGATTGCAGTCCACCAGCAGGCGTGAGGCTCCGCTCAGCACGGCAGGCACGCCCAATACGCGGCTCAGCTCTTGGGTCACCGGCGCCGCGCCGATGTCCCACCCGATGTGCTCATTGATCTCAGCGGCAGACAACCCGAGGTGTTGGTATTCGGGCGGAACGTCCACGGATGCGTGCTCACACGTGAGCACGAGCGGGGCGGTGCCGCCGGCGCCAGCGAGGGTGACAGGCGCGCCGTTCACGACTGCAAATGCTCGGCGAGAAATGCGTTCAGGTGCTTCCACGCATCGCGAGCGGTATCTGCTCGATATGAATCCCGTTCGTCGCAAAAGAAGCCGTGCGGAGCGTCCGGATACAGCTTCACCTCCGCGCGCTTGCCGAGCTCGGAAAGCGCCTTCTCGATGCGCGCCACCTCATCGTTCGGAATGTAGGCATCCTGGCCGCCAAAGAAGAGCAGCATCGGGCATTGGATGTTAGAGGCCTCGCCCAGCAGGGCACCTATCCCGCCGCCGTAAAAAGGCACCGAGGCCGCGATGCCGGGGATGCGGCACGCGCTCAAGAAACTGATGCGACCGCCCATACAGAACCCCATGATCCCGATGCGATCGGCACGGACGAAGTCCTGCGATTGCAAGTACTGAACAGCCGCCGAGATATCCGCCGCGATCTTGTCGTCAGCCAGACGGCTCATCAGCCGGATGGCATCCGGTAGCTGATCGTACGCGACCACATTGTTCTTCTCGCGGTAGTACACGTCCGGTGCGAGAGCGGCGTAGCCCTGGGTAGCGACTCGCGCTGCCACACCTTTGATGTGGTCGTTCAGCCCGAACGCCTCCATGATGACGAGAACCGCCGGATACCGACGAGGCGCCGCTGGGCGCACCAGGTGACCCGACATCTGGCCATCAGGCGCTTTGATCGCGATCGCGCTGGCGACAGTCTCCATTCCGGCCTCCTGGTTCGATGCGCATCACTAACGAACGCCGTACCGTGCGCGCAAGCGGCTGCACGACACGGTTGACACGGCGGCATGTACCTGCCTAACTAAAACGCCTTTTTCGACACCCCCTGGAGGCCGAAGTGCGACGCGAGAAGACGAACTACATCATCCAATCCGTGTCCCATGCACTCGACGTGCTCGAGCAGTTCTCCGGCAAAGATGACGAACTGGGCGTCACAGAGCTCAGCAAGCGATTGAAACTGCATAAGAATAACGTATTTCGTCTGCTGGCGACGCTGGAGTCGCGCGGTTATATCGAACAAAACAAGGCGACCGAGAACTACCGTCTCGGTATTCGTTGTCTGCAGCTCGGACGGACGTACGTGACGCAACTTGGCCTGTTACGTCAGGCGCGTCCGATCATCGAATCGCTGGCTGACAATGCGAATGAGACGGCGTTCGTTGCTGTGTTGCGCAAAGCGAGCGTCGTGCCATTGGACGCCGTCGAGGCCAACCGGCCCGTACGCCTCACCTCCCGCGTCGGGGAACCACTCCCGCTGCACTGCACGGCAGCGGGCAAGGTGCAATTGGCCTTCATCTCGGATGCTGACCTGCGTCAGGCGCTGACGGAGGGGTTGGCCCGCTTCACGGAGGACACCATCACCGACCAGCAGGCCTTGCATCAACAACTCAAGCGCATTGCCGAATCGGGCTATTCACTCGAGATGGGTGAGCATATTGCGGACGTGCATTCCATTGCGGTACCGGTTCGCGACTACACGCGAAACGTAGTCGCCAGCCTGGCGGTCTCAGGTCCAGCGCATCGCATGGGGAATGATCGGCTCGAGAAGGAGATCGCGCCCCTGATGCAGAAAGCTGGAAAGGAGCTCTCGAGTCGCCTCGGGTTCGACGCCTGAACGGGCTGCCGATGACGGCGCGATCGTTTGACGCAGGGCGCCGCACCCGAGTCTCCGCGGCATACCCGTGGCTGGGGCGCAGCTTGTTCCCCTATAGGGTGCGTGCTAGGCGTCGCTTTTCTCGCATTTTCCGCCGAGGAGGGCTCGCGTGAAGATCCTGGTCGCCGTAAAGCGCGTTCCCGATCCGAACTCCACCATCAAGGTGCGGCCTGACGGGTCGGGCATCGCGACTGAGAACTTGAAGTACGTCATCAATCCATTCTGCGAAATTGCCATCGAGGAGGCACTGAGGATCAAGGAAAAACATGGCGGTGCCGAAGTCGTCCTCGTCAGCGTCGGCGTGAAGGTCGTACAGGAACAGTTGCGAACCGGCCTCGCGATGGGTGCGGATCGGGCGATTCTGGTGCTCGCGGACGGGGAGATCGAGCCCGCCGTGGTGGCTCGCGTGCTTGCGAAGCTGATCGAAACCGAGCAGCCGCAGCTGGTGCTGATGGGAAAACAGGCGATCGACGACGACTCCAACGTGGTCTCGCAGATGGTCGCTGAAATGCTTGGTTGGGGACAGGCGACCTTCGCTTCCGCGGTGAAGCTCGCCGATGACAAACAATCCGCGGTGGTGACCCGCGAGGTTGACGGCGGTCTGGAAGACATCTCCATCCAGCTCCCCGCCGTGGTAAGCGCCGACTTGCGCCTGAATGAGCCCCGCTACGCCTCGCTGCCGGGAATCATGAAAGCCCGCAAGAAGGAGCTCAAGGAAATTCCGCTGGCGGAGGTCGGTGTCGACACGGCGCCGACTGTGAAGGTGCACAAGCTCGAGCCACCACCGAAACGGCAGGCCGGCAAGAAGGTCGGCAGCGTGGAAGACCTCATAGAGCTGCTGCACTCCGAAGCCAAGGTCATCTAGCAATCCGTCTGGAGAAGTAGCGCATGAACGTCCTTGTTTTCGCCGAGCATCAGCACAGGAAGTTTCCGAAAGTGACGCTGGTCGCCCTGCGCGCGGGCCAGATCCTTGCCGAGAAAAGCGGTGGTACATGCAGCGCCGCTGTGCTCGGGACGGACCTCGGCGATCTCGCGGCAGAGCTGGCAGGTTACGGAGTGCAGACCGTGTATGCGGTGGAGCACCCCGCGCTTGAGCACTACGTTGCCGACGCCCACGCACAGGCTCTGTCCGGGCTGGCGAAGGAAAAAGGGTTCGATGCCGTCGTGACGACGGCTACCGCGGTCGGAAAGGATTTGATGCCTCGCGTTGCCGTCCGCCTAGGAGCGGGCATCGCGTGCGACATCGTCTCGATCAACGATGACGTCACCTTCGTGCGCCCGACCTACGCCGGCAATGCCTTCGCAACGATCTCCATTGAGACGCCGCGAAAGGTCCTCACCGTTCGCTCGACGGCATTCGATCCGGCCGTAAAATCGGGCACCGCGAACGTCGAGCAAGTTGGGGCGCAGATCGACACCGGCGC
Organism: Binatia bacterium; assembly: GCA_050176585.1. Classification (GTDB taxonomy): domain Bacteria; phylum Desulfobacterota; class Binatia; order HRBIN30; family CADEER01; genus CAYYWP01. The sequence continues at coordinate 6,833 of JBFXHX010000005.1, read as the reverse complement.
CCTACGCATGAAATTCGTCAGCTTCAACGAGACGAAGTCTGATCGCCCCGTTCTCACGGAAGCGCGGATCGTGGTCTCCGGCGGTCGGGGTTTGAAGAGCGGCGAGAACTTCACCGCAGTGCTAGCGCCGCTCGTCGATTCGTTGGGCGCTGCGATGGGCGCTAGCCGCGCTGCCGTGGACGCGGGCTTTGTGCCGAACGACCTCCAGGTCGGACAGACCGGGAAGGTCGTGGCGCCCGAGCTCTACGTGGCCGTCGGCATCTCGGGCGCCATCCAGCACTTGGCCGGAATGAAAGATTCAAAGGTGATCGTGGCCATCAACAAGGATGGCGACGCGCCGATCTTTCAGGTCGCAGACTATGGGCTGGTGGCCGACCTGTTTCAAGCCGTGCCGCAACTGAAGGAAGCGGTCGAAAAGCTGAAGCACTGAAGCTCCGCAGGCGGTTGCACCGGTTTCGTACGGATCGCTTCTAGGCAGATGTGAGTCCGCCTGCGTCCGTGGGGAGCCGCCGACCGGCGCACACCGACGCTGCGCGTAACCGCTGGTTAGCCGGTCTTCAGCGCGCCGGCGACGATCTCCATGACGTCGACTGCGGCTACGCGTTCCTCTACGCCTTTTGCTTTCAAGCCGTCGTCGATCATCGTCATGCAATACGGGCACGCCACCGCCACCGCATCGGGCTGAGTTTCGAGCGCCTGATCCACGCGGCGCGTATTGACTCGCTGAGAGGGGTCCTCCTCCATCCACATACGCCCACCGCCAGCGCCGCAGCACATGCCGAAACGGCCGCTGCGCTGCATCTCGCGCAACTCCACTCCTGGTACCGCGGCGAGCAGATTGCGCGGAGCCTCGAACACGCTGTTGTAGCGGCCGAGATAGCAGGAGTCGTGATACGTGATCGCGCGTCGCGCCGCGCCGTTATCGAAGGTCAGCCGGCCTTCGGCCACCAGGCGGTCGACCAAGGCCGTGGCATGAATCACCTCGAAATTGCCGCCGAACTGCGGGTATTCGTTCTGTAGCGTATTGAAGCAATGCGGGCAGTTGGTGATGATCTTCCGGACGGAGTAGCTGTTCAACACGTCCGCAGCCGCGTGCGCCATCGTCTGAAAGAGGTATTCGTTACCGATCCGGCGGGCGGTCTCTCCGTTACAGGGTTCCTCCACGCCCAAGATCGCGAAGTCGACCTCCGCAGCGGTGAGGATCCTGGCAAGCGCCTGGGTAGTGCGCTTGTTGCGGTCATCGAACGACCCCGCGCACCCGACGTAGTAGAGGTATTCAGCGTTCGGGCGTTCCGCCAGCGTCGGGATGTTCAGACCTTCTGCCCAATCCGCTCTCGTCAACGCATCTATGCCCCACGGGTTCCCTTGCGTCTCCAAGCCCTTGAACGTGCGGGTCAGCTCGGCGGGGAAGCGCGACGCCTCCTGCACCAGATGTCGGCGCATGTCGACGATCTTGTCTACGTATTCGATCAGCACCGGGCAGGCTTCCTCGCACGCACGACATGTCGTACACGCCCACAGCACGTCGTCGTGAATCAGCTTCTCACCGACGATCACTTCGCCGACCGTCTGGGGTGACGCATCCTCACCACTCGGGGCAGACGCCGCCGCCAATACCTCGTCCTCTCGAGCGTACAGATAATCCCGCAGGTCCAGGAGCAGCTGTCGAGGCGCGAGGGTCTTGCCGCTGATCGTCGCCGGGCAATGCGATGAACAGCGGCCGCACTCCGTGCAGGAGTACATGTCCAGCACCTGCTTCCAAGTGAACTGGTTGATGTACGACGTGCCGAAGGTGGTGGCGGTCTCAAGATCCTGGTCGCTCAGCTGCCCCGCCGGCTTGAGCTTCCGAAAGAAGACATTAGGCAGCGATGTGATGATGTGAAAGTGTTTCGAGATCGGCAGCAGATTTAAGAAGAGCAAGATGATGCTGTTATGCAACCACCACGCGGCCTGGCTGGAGACACCGGCCAGCCAGGCGCCGCCCGCTGCGAACAGCGCGGCACCCACGAGTGCGCTCAGCGGTTGCCACCGCTTCTCCAGCTCGATCTCCGACGACGCCGCGCCCGAAAACAGGTGCCCCCCGTCATAGAGGAAGCCGCTGATCATGATCAGGCTGATCAGCACCAGAATGAGAATCGCTTCACCATGCGGCTGCTCGCGCAGTCGCGCTTCTGCAGGAAGGAACCCAAACAGCCGCGCCGGGTGGGTGATCAGCCACCGCACCATCGCGGTCCCCACGGCCACGAGTACGATCAGCTGAAAGATGTCTTTCAACAGGAGGTACGGCCCGCCTAATTGGCTCACCGAGAGTCCGGGAAGGTGAAACCCGGGCACAAAGCCGCGCACGAACATGTGTACGACTTGGATGGCGAGGACCGTGAATCCCCAGAAGATGAAGAAATGCATCCAACCGGCCGTTCGATCGCCCCGCAGCGGCTGGGTGCCGACCACAAACTTCTTCTGGCCAAATACGTACTTCCCGACCGCCTTCAGGCGCTCCGACAGGTGATCGAAGCGGGCGACCGGCGCGACTCGAATCAGAATCGCCGTGCGCCGGTACAATGTGCGAACGAAGTATCCGCCCGCAACGAGCAAGAGCAACACGAACGCAATCGTACTCATGTATCAGTGCCAGCCTCTTGGATGCATCATCCCCGCCGTCGACCCATATGCTGAACTCCGGGCAAAAAAAAGAGCCGGGAGGGCAATGCCTCCCGGCTCCGATAATACCGTCTACACCGGCCAATCAGGGCAGCGTCCAAAGATCCTCAGTGGTCCGCACACCGGCCCAATGCAGGTTGAACGCTGTAGAAGACCGGACCGAACTCAGGTCCGAGAAGTCGTCGCGATAGAACTCTTCAGCGACGCAGAGGACTCCGTTGCCGTGATCAGTAGCGCCGTCGTCAACGCCGCGGATCCGCGTCTGACCTGCCAGCGTACCCGACACCGCCGAGCTGAAGATCGAACGATCGCAATCCGCATAGTCGTAGTCGTCATTGTTGAACGGGCGATCCACGCCCGTTCCGAGCGTGCAGAGCTCGAACTCCTTGAAGCACCGCAGTCTACGGCTCGCGGAGAACCGCTGCTCGAATTCGTTGAACACCAGGAACTGGAGCGTCGTGGGAAACAAAGCAACGTCCTGCAGTAGGAAATTTTGCGAACACGGTACGCAGGTCAGATGAGTCTTTAGGTAGTGATCGTTGACCGGCTCCTGAGCGTTGTCGAAAAAGTGATTCAGGATGAGGATGTTGGGACAACCGTTGTACTCGGGATCGTCGCCGCCAAGAACCAGCGTGTTGTTCCCGTCATTGGCGCCCTGAATCGCCTGAATGCCGATGCCGTTGTAGGCGCGAGCGTCGACCCCGTTCGAGCTCCACTGGATGATCGTCGCTTCCGCCTTCACGTCATTGCGATCGATCGGCTCGTCGTTAGGACCCACCTGCACGCACTTCAGCTCGCCCATGAATGGATCTTCCGTAGCCCCGGGAATGCTCTCGAAGCTCAGGGGAGGGAACGGCAGGCCGTCGCTCAGGGTCCAGATGATCGGCTGGCGGGGAGTCAGCGTGACGTTGAAGTCGGTCTCGATCCAGCCCTCGATGCAGAGCCCAACGTTGGCCGGATTCCCCGTATCGACGCAGTCGCGGGGCGTCGAACATACCCGTGCGGGAACGAAGTTGGAGCAGTGCGAATTGGCATTCACATAGAAGCAACGCAAGCGCACCGGGACATCCGACGTGTTGGTCAGTTGAATCTCAGTATCGACCGGGTTGCCGCTACCGGTTCCTGAGCCAAGCACGCCGCTCGAGTCGAACACCAACTTCGGTACCACGATCAAACCCGCCGGCCTGTCGGACGTCACATCGGCCCGTACCAGGCCTGCATTCAGGATCATCCCTCCCAAGACCGCGCACGCGGCTGAGAGAAAAGGATTCCACTTCACCGTACGCATTGCCATTCTCCTTTCAAAACCGTCAGGGAGAACCCAGCCACAACCGTTTCCTCTTCCCCAGCGCTTAGAAGAAAGCGGGGATGGTCCACTTGTCTACCACCGCCTCGCCGCTGCCGGTGAAGCGGTCGCCTTCCATGTGGATGTTCAGAAGGGTGCGCGCCAAGTTGCGGCTGCTGTCCGCGCGGGTCACACCAGCCACACCTAGTACGCCGCCGTTCACCGGACTGATCCGTGTGAACGCCGCGGTAGTACCCAACGTCGCGAAGGAGAATACTGAACGATCCGGGTCATTCGGGCTATCGACTTGGAAAAGGTAGAAATTGCGCCAGCATACGATCGTGGTGCTCGCCGAGAAGCGCTCTTCGAACTCGTTGAAGATTTCGAACTGAACCGTGGCGGCTGCTGGAATCCCATTCTCAAAATCCTGCGTGCACGGAATGAGCGTCAAGTCCGTCAAAGACGCGCTGCGCAGGTCAATGACACCGCCCAAGCCTTTGACTTGGGGCTCATCTTCGCAGGGCCCCCAGTCCGTGCCGCCCACGAAGCAGCCTTCATCCGTGTTGCAGGGGATTGCCCCATTTTTGTCACACGTGCCTGCACGACCATTGCTGAACAGCACGGGATCCGGCGCTCCCTCGGCGAGGTGATTCAGCAACAGCACGTTGGGACAGGCGTTGTACTGTCCGATGACGTCGTCTGAATCCAGCGGCTGATTGAGGAGCAATTCGTTGCCCGTCTCGCCCGCGAGCTCGGTCCCCTGGATGCCGATCGCATTGTACTTTGCGGTATCGCCATCGCGGCTGATCACGGTCGCTTCGCCCTTCAAGTGATTGCCACCGATCGGGTTGCCGGCCACGTCGACTTCGACGCACTTGAGCTCGCCGACGAAGTTCTCTGGCACCGGCGGAATAGCGCCGGGATCGAGACCGTTGTTGCTGCAGGAGGATGAAGAGTTGAACAAGCCGTCAGAACCCATCGCGCAGGCGTCGGCTGGGTTGATGTTACGGCCTCGACTCACCTGCCATTGGGTCGGCTGCTGCTTGGTGAGCCAGATCGTAAAGTCCGTAATCTGCCAGAGCGGTAGCCCCGTGAACGGACTCGTCGCAGCGTTCACGTAGTAACAGGTCGCATGGACCATGTTGTTGGAAATATTGGTGATCTGGACGATGGTGTCGGAGTCACCATTGGCTAAAACCTTTGGGAAGGCGAGGAGTGACGCTCCCCTCTCCGTGGTGACATCCGCGGTCGCGCTGCTGGCACACATTCCCAGCGCCACCGCGATTCCGCAGAGCCCTGAGAGAAACGCACTCCGCTTCTCCGTTCGCATTGCCCTCCTCCTTTCCAGTCGGCCGAGACTCATACCACACTCCACCCCGCCTTCGACGTTGGCATGCCGCGGCACAGGTTGTGCGCACGTCTGCGGAAGTGGCGGGTTACATACTCAAAATTCAAACGTATTGTCAAGGGAATATCGGTCTAACCGGCGCACCTAACGCCGCGCCGATGCGCTACTTCCCGCGTTCCGATGCTGTCACGGTGTCACCGGTTATGTGGCGCTGCTCCGCTCCGTCCTCAACTGACAATGCCGATGGCTTAGAGCATGTTTTGGCGCTGCGGTCAAATGCAAAAGTCGGACATGGGGCGGCTAATTTCCTGCCAAGGAATCCGCGCATGCGAGGCTTTTCGCCGCGGACAGAGTGCCGGCTGGCGAGGCACCGCTACCGAACGCGTGCGCGCCGGCGCTGAAAATTACGACCGCGCTCGCCCGGCGGCTTCCGCACCCGCGAGGAATTCGGTTCGCGCCTGCGAGATCGCGCCGCGGTACACGCAGCGGAAATATCCCGGGCGATCAGGCGAGCATAGCGGTCCCTCGGCACCGCCCGTCTGGCCGCACCACGGGTTATCTCGGCGCTATACGTGCGCAGCCGTTCGGTTGCGAGCGGCACAGGGACCGCCAAAACGCCACGGGGGGCGATCCCCTGCGGGATCGCCCCCCGTGCTGTATCCGTCAGCTCCTGGTGCAGCGCAACTACGGACGGCGGCGCAGCCACAGCAGCAGCGCGGGCATCAACACCAGCGCGGCCGTTTGCATGTCGAATGCTTTATGGGTCGCGACGACGTTGCACCCACTATCGTCATCGCTGCGCGGAGTGCGGGTCACGGTGGCCGTCGAAGTGGATGGCGGCGTGCTCGTGCGCGTGCCCGTAGCGGTCGCTGTCGGCGGCACCGTGTTGGTCGCGGTCGGAGGGTTGGTGGGCGTGAAAGTGTTGGTGGCAGTTGCCGTAACCTCCGGCGTTTCGGTCACCGTCGCAGTCGCGCTGGTGGTCGCGGTCGCCGTGACTTCCGGAGTTTCGGTCAGCGTCGGCGTCGGGGTCGGGAACGACTCGACGATGGAGACGCTCCCATTCTGCGCGCCGGAGTCGATTGGGTCGAGCCCGGCAAACAGTTGATGGAACTGAAATTCCACCGCTGCGGTGCCGGTTGGCACACCGGGTAGGATACCGAACTCGCAGGTCACGAGGTCGCCATCGCCCAGCGCCGGCAACTCGACCGGGCTGCCGGAAACGGCCACAGCCACCCGGAGCACTCCGGGCTCAACTACTTGGCCCGCGACTAAGTGGGTATCCGCGATGCGCGGATCGATCTGACAGACCTCCGCGATCGGATTACTGATGTCCAACACGTCGTCCGGATATGAGATATCCGCATCTGCGCTGGTCGCCTGGTTCTCGGGGTCGCCCTGCAGCGACAGTGTGACTGCGACAGTCCCGCCCGGTATTCCAGTGCCACCATTGAGTGACAGCACCGGATCCTGGGGCAGGGGCCCAGCAAACACCGTCCAAGAGGCCGCAATCAGAACCACCCCCCCCGCACCGGCGAGCAG
>JBFXHX010000004.1:161465-163575 GCA_050176585.1 Binatia bacterium | reverse complement strand
TGACGAAGCCCGTTTGCTCGTCGACCGAGCGGTTGAAGCGCGGGTCCCCGTAGGCATCATGCACGATCGCCGGGTTGCCGGTGGTGAACACGTGACCGGCGATGCCGACCGAGTTGATGAAGCGGATCTCCCGCTTCACGTTGCCCTGAGCCACGCGCGAATAGAGCTCGCCGGTGTCCGGGTCGTTGAGGAACAGTGCACCGCGCTCGGCATTCAGCTCCGTGCTCGACATCTCGACCAGCGCCAGCAGCACGTCGTCGAGCGAGTCCTGTGCGGCCATGCGCCGTGTCACCTCGAGTAACAGCTCGACGAACTTGAGCCGCCGCCCAGCGGCGGACACCGGCGCCTCGCCTGCGGCGCGCAACGCGGGTCTGGCGCGCATACCGTCAGCGCGTCCGCGCCGCCTCGAGCTGCTCGCGCAGCGCGCGCACCATCGCGTGCAGCTGGCGCACCTCGTCGCGGTGACGCGCCTCGGCCGCGCTCAGCGCCTCTCGTGCGTCGCCGCGTGCGCGCTCGAGCTCGGTGCGCAGCGCGGCAGCCGTGGAGCGCAGCTGGCTGATCTCGTCACGCGTGCCGGCCAGCGCGTCGCGCACCGCATGCGCCTTGTCTTCGCGCGCCGCCTCGAGCGCGCCGCGCAACGCGACGACGGTGCCCCGCAGCTGGACGATCTCTGCACTCGGGGCCGAAGCTCCAGCCGACGCGGCGTTTTGCGCGTCGACCCGCGCATTCTCCAGCTCGGCCCGCAGCGCGACGACGGTCCTCTGCAGATCGCGCAGCGCGAGCTGCGGCTCCTCGATGCGCTCTGGGCGGGCGGTCATGGCGGATACGTGCCGGCGGTTGTGTCTGCGGCGGGTGGCGCCGCAAAAGTCACAGGCCAGAGCCGCGCAAAGCTCCCCTATCTCAGTCCGGGGTGGGCCGACAACTCCGCGAGCCCCGAATCGCACCTGTGCGGCCAGCGCGCGGGGGCGGCCGAACGTCCGACTTGTATCCCGTTTTGCGCTCGCGACTGCGCCAGGCGGGGGGTGGGCGCGCGCCGGAGTTACCAGGCGTAGGCTTCCGGCGCCTCGCCACCCGGGCCGGGCCAGATCTCGTCCAGGCGCCGCAAGGTCGCGTCATCCAGGCGGAGCTCGAGGGCGCGCAGCGCGCCGTGCAATTGGTCCAGCGTGCGCGGGCCGATGATCGGCGCGGTCACTGCGGGATTGTGCAGCACCCAGGCCAGTGCGACATCCGCCGGTGACGCGCCGAGCGATTCGCACAGCGCTTCGTACGCCTCGAGCTGGGCGCGGTGCGACGCGATCCGCTCGCGGACGAAGTCGGAGGCGCGCCGGCCGTTGCCGGCGTCTCGCAGCACGCCGGCGAGCAAGCCGCCGGCGAGCGGGCTCCACGGCAGCAGCGCGAGTCCGAGCGCGCGGCAGGCCGGAATGACCTCCAGCTCGATCGTGCGCGAGCGCAGGTTGTAGAGGCTCTGCTCGCTCACCAGCCCTAGGAAGTGTCGCGCCGCGGCGGCGGCATTCGCCTGCGCGAGGTGCCAGCCGGCGAAGTTGCTGCTGCCGACGTAAATCACCTTGCCCGCCTGCACCAATCGCCCCACCGCCTCCCACACCTCGTCCCACGGCGCGCTGCGGTCGACGTGGTGCATCTGGTAGAGATCGATCCGGTCCGTCTGCAGCCGCTGGAGACTCGCCTCGCAGGCGCGGGTGATGTGATACGCCGAGAGCCCCTGGTCGTTCGGGCCGTCGCCCACGCGGCCGTAGACCTTGGTGGCGAGCACGACGCGGTCACGGCACTGCCGCTGCGCAAACCAGCGGCCGAGGATCTGTTCCGTCGCGCCGGGGCCGAGCGCGCGGCCATACGTATTCGCGGTATCGAAGAAGTTGATCCCCGCGCCCAGCGCCGCGTCCATGATCGCGAAGCTGTCCGCTTCGCTCGTCTGCGGGCCAAAGTTCATCGTGCCCAGACAGAGCCGGCTCACCTTCACGGCCGTGCGGCCGAGCGGCAGATAGTCCATACGCGCACTGTAGCGACGCTGCGCCGGCGGACAATACGCGCGGCACGAACAGCAGGTGGACGGTGGCGCAAAGATCGCCCGGCTCCCTCGGGCCGGCTCGCC
>JBFXHX010000004.1:129366-161365 GCA_050176585.1 Binatia bacterium | reverse complement strand
TACGATGCCCTGAGCAGTTCGAGACATGCTGCAAGCCTAGAACTGCGCCCGGCGCATTGGCAGATGGTCTGCTATGTGTTAGGCGGCTTACGAGGTACATAATGGCGCAGCATAAAACCCATGAACCGCACGATCATCGGCACGGCTCCGGTTGCGGCCACACGGCGGTGCGGCACGATGACCACACGGACTACCTCCATGATGGCCACCTGCACCGCGTGCACGATGACCACGTTGACGAGTGTGCGCTGTCGGCGGGACAGACGAACCCCACAGCCTGCACCAGCGGTCACGCGTGCGGCGAGCACGACAGCGCGCATGCGCACCGCGCGGGCTGCGGGCACGAAAGCGTCCCGCATGCCGATCACCTCGACTACCTGGTGGCCGGACATCTGCACCATCCGCATGAGGGGCACTGCGACGATCACGGCGCGCTGCGGGCACCCTGAGCTCGGGCTCGGCTCCTGATCGCGGTTACCGGCTCGCCACCGGTGCGCCCCGCCATGGTCTCACGACCGGCCTGCGTGCCCCCGTGCTCGAACGCGTGCACTTCCAGCATGCGAAGGAGCTTCGGCTAGAAGCCGCAGTGGCCGGTCGCCGATTCGTCGAGGGGAGGGTCCCTGTTGGCGAGTCGAACGCGCCCGGCGTGCCGCGCGATCGCGCCGGTGAGACGCGCCGCGCTCGCGGCCGAACAGCTCGCTATCCTCCTGGCCCGGAGCGAACCCTTCCGCGCGGTAGCCGCACGCGCGGATCAGGCGGGTCGTCGACTTCCGCACCGAGGGCATCGCCGTCGACGATGGCCACGAGCGGCGGTTCACCCGCCGGCTACGCCTGTCGGGACCGCCTGCGCGGCATTTCGTCATGCTGCGAACGCAGTCGGGCCCAACGCGGTGCTCCAGCTGCCTCTCGGGACAGGTGAGGTTCCTGTGCCGCAGGACCGGGGCTCGGGCTTGTCGCCGCGGCTGTTCAGCTCTGCGATCCGAGACCGAGCTGTGCCGCCATGCGCACCAGCTCCGCGACCGAGTCGGCCGCCATCTTCTCCATGATGTGGTTCGATGGAACTCGACGGTGCGCTCGCTCGTCGCCAGCTCGCCGGCGATCTGCTTGTTCAGACGGCCGGCCACGATGAGGGAAAGCACTTCGCTCGCGCGCGGTGAGCCGGGCATATCGCTCGCGCAAGGCATCCGCGTCGCGGCGCGCCCGCTGCGCGGAGCGATCGCGCTCGATCGCCGCATGGATGGCCGCGAGCAGATCCCGCGCGCGCGTCGGCTTGGTCAGGAACTCGACCGCGCCTTCTCTCATCGCGCGGACCGTCATGGGGATGCTGCCCCGTCCGGTGATGAAGATGATCGGGATCTGCACGCCCGACCGGCGAGCTGGCGCGGCAGATCGAGGCCGCTCAGATCCGGTAGGTAGACGTCGAGCACGAGGCACGCCGGGCCGTCCACGCGCGCATGCTGAGTGAGCTCCTTCGCCGATGCGAACGTCTGGACCCGGAATCCCGACGAGCGCAGCAACCGCTCGGTGAACCGGCGGACCGACGCGTCGTCGTCGACGACGAATACGGTGGGTTCGCCCTCGCTCACGCGCTGCACATACCTGACGGGCTCCCGTTCGAATAGCGCCGCCGCGCGGCCCGCATGTCGGCGCGGTGCGCCAGCCGGTGGGCAGGCGGCTGGGGGGGCGGCGGGGGCGAACATCGTGGCGCGTCGCACCGCGCTGGCGTCAAGATTGCGATCTACCCGCACAGAAAGAGGCGGAGGACGCGATCGATGATGCCGTCGCATACGGCCGCTGCCGAGCATCGGCAGGAGATGTGGTTGGCCATTCCCGATGCCAGCGCTGAACCCGAGCGTCATGCTGCTCGCCCAGTTCACGGAGCGCTGGTCGCGGCCGACCGCGGTCCCGCCGGAGCACGAGCTCGCGCTCGCGGTGCTCTGCCAGGCGATGAACGACCTGGTGCGCTATCGATTCTCGCGCTCGCGCGCCAATCAGCGCCTGTCTTTGGAAGCGTATGAATGGGAGCGTCCGAAGACCGCGCGGGGCCGTTCTGCTTCGTGATCTCGTGCGAGGATGCGCTCGACCTGGACCGCATTCGCGCCCACACGCTCGCTCCCGCGGTACCGCCGTCCGCGCGGCCGGGGCGGGCTCCGTACGCGACGCGTTCGGCAACGGCGCCTGATCCTCGGCACGTGCGGGACGCCACCGCCAGGCGGCGTAACGCGCAGCTTGCATGATCATGGAACCGCGCGTAGGTGGTGCTCCCGTGTGTCGGCGCTCGCCCGCGGGCGCTCGGCGCAGCCGATCACAGATGGATGTGGGGTTGTCGTTGATGGCCAACTATGTCGATGGGTTCGTGATCCCGGTACCGAAGCGAAACATCGCCGCGTACCGCCGTCTCGCGCGCCAGGCCGGCAAGATCTGGCGCGAGCACGGCGCGCTCGAATATCGCGAGTGCATCGCGGACGACGTGAAGCCGGGGAAGCACACGTCCTTTCCGCAGAGCGTGAAGCTGAAACCGGACGAGGTCGTCTGGTTTTCCTGGATCATTTACAAATCACGCCGGCATCGCGATCAGGTGAATGCCCGGGTCATGAAGGACCCGCGCTTGGCATCCATGGACCGAAAGGACGTACCGTTCGACGCCAAGCGCATGATCTACGGCGGTTTCAGGGTCGTGGTGGACGTCTGAGCGAGACTCACCGCTGCGAGGCAGTTGCGGACGCCTCGAGCCGTCGATCTTCGCGCTGCACGTCTCTGCGCTGAATCCGTTCTCCCCGCGGCCTGCGGCCCTACCGGGCGTACATGGCGAGCATGCACATCGTTCCGGTGGGGCTGACGACATCGTCGCAACCCGCGCCGCCGGGCTTCGGCACGCGACCTGCTCTGCGCAGCAGAGTGATCACGTCAGCCGCCCGATAAGGCGCCAGGAGGTTGGGAATGAATTGGGATCAGGTCGAAGGGCAGTGGAAGCAGTTCAAAGGCCGGGTAAAGGAGAAGTGGGGGCAGCTCACGGACGATGACCTGGATCAGGTTGCCGGCAAGCGCGATCAATTGGCCGGCAAGATCCAGGAGCGCTACGGGATCGCGAAGGACGAAGCCGAGCGGCAGCTCGACGACTTCGCGCGCCGGATCTGATCCGGCACGACAACTGGCCACCCGCGGCGCGCGCCGCGGGGTTGACGGGCGTCGGCCGCGCGCCTGAATCCGGAGCGCGGTCGACGCGGGCGGCTCGCCGTCAATGCACGGTGAGCGACTTCGCCGGGGTAATCCCTTCGACGACGCGTTTGAACACCTCGAGGTCGACCGGCTTCACCAGGTGGTAGTCGAACCCGGCGCTCAGCGAGCGCTGGCGATCTTCTTCCTGACCGTAGCCGGTCAGGGCGATCAGCGTGATGCGCCGCAGGCCTTCATCGGCGCGAATGGCCTGCGCGAGATCGTACCCGTTCATGCCGGGTAAGCCGATGTCGATGATCATTACGTCCGGCGGATTTGCGCGAGCCGCTGCCAGCGCCGACGGACCGTCGGTGACGGCGCGCACGCGGTGCCCGAGCAGCTCGAGCAGCATGCGCAAGCTCTCCGCTGCGTCCGCGTTGTCCTCCACGATCAGTACGCGCGCGGGGGGGTGACGTTCGGTCGCGAGCGGAGCGCTCGGCGCCGAGATCTTCTTCGCCCGAACAGCCGCGGGTAGTCGCACCACGAACTCCGCCCCTTTGCCGGCGCCCTCGCTGTGCGCCTCGACGCGGCCCCCGTGCAATTCCACGAGCTGCTTGACCAGGGTCAGCCCGATGCCAAGCCCGCCCCGCGCGCGATCCAGGCTCTGATCCGCCTGCCGGAACAGCTCGAACACGTGGGAGAGCATGTCGGGCGGAATGCCGATGCCCGTATCCCGGATCCGCAGCACCGCCTCGTTGCCCTCGTGCTCGAGGGTCACGGTGATGCGGCCCCCGGGGTCGGTGTACTTCGCCGCGTTGGAGAGCAGATTGCCGATCACCTGCTCGAGGCGCGCGCCGTCGCCTTCCACTTCGAGCTCGCGGGCCGGCAGTGACAGCGTGATCGCCACCGAATGATCTTCGAACGACTCGCGCATGGAATCGATTGCGCGTTCCAGCACCGCGCTGAGTGGCACCGTCGCCTTGCGCAGCGAGATTCGGCCCTGGGTGATGCGCGCGACGTCCAACAGGTCATCCACGAGGCGGGTGAGTTGATCGGTCCCTCGGTGCGCGATGTCCAGCGCGCGTTCCCGCCGTTCCGGATCGAGCTCGGCGGTCCTGATAGCGTTGTGCACGGCGGAGAGCGGGTTTCGCAGCTCGTGACTCAACATCGCCAGGAACTGGTCCTTGGCGCGGCTCGCATCCTCCGCGGCAACTCGCGCGCGCTGCTCCGCTTCGTACAGGCGTGCGTTGTCGAGCGCGATCGCCGCCTGGTTGGCCAGGGCGACCACGATGCGCTCGGCAGCTTCGCTGAAGACGCCCGGTTCCGGGTGGCCGAGGAAAAGGCCGCCGAATACCTCGCCGGTGCGGCCGCTCACCGGGACGGCGAGATAGCTGGTGACCGGAAGGTGCCCTTCTGGAACGCCGCGATGCGGCGCGTTGTGCCCGTAGCGCGGGTCTCTCCGCACGTCGTCGAGGCGCACCACGCCTTGGCCGGCGAACGTGGGAGCAAAGATCTGGGTGATGCGGGGAGCGCCGAACTTCTCGAAGGCTTCGCGGGGCGCGCCGGAGAGCGTGTACAACAGGTACTGATCGCCCCGCTCGTCCACCGAATTGTAGAAGAATGCGCCGAACTGCGCCCCGGACAGGTCGGTGGCGGCATCGGTGATCGTCTGGAGCAGCCGTTGGCGGTCGAGCTCCGCGTACACCGTTTGCCCGATCCGGTAGAGCGTCGAGAGCTCGCGCAGCGCCGCGCGGCGCTCGCCTTCGACGCGCTTCCGCTCGGTGACGTCGCGGGCGATCTTGGACGCGCCGATGATCCGGCCGGCCGAATCTCTGATCGGCGACACGGTGAGCGACACGCTGATGCGCCGACCGTCCTTGCAGACCCGCTCAGTTTCGAAGTGCTCCACCCGCTCGCCGCGGCTCATCGCCGCGAGAATCGTCTGCACGTCCTGCGACCGTTCAGACGGGACAATGCGCATGATCGACCGCCCGACCATTTCGTCCGCGGTGTACCCGAAGAGCCGTTCCGCGCCGCGGTTCCAGCTGGTGATGATGCCCTCCAGCGTCTTGCCGACGATGGCATCGTCGGAGGACTCGACGATCGCCGCCAGTTGTGCGCGCGCGTGCTCGGCCGGCTTTCGCTGCCGCAAGTCCTCGAAGATGAGCACCATCCCGCCCGGCGCCTGCGCCTGCGCAAGGGCGCCGACCGAGATCGTCACTGGAACCGCCGAACCATCGCGGGCGAGCCGATACGTCTCGACGCCCGAGACACGCTCGCCCCTGGCGACCGCTTCGCGCATCGACGCGCACTCGGCGAGCTTTTCAGCCGGAACGATCGGGAGGCTGCGGCCGACGACCTCCTCCGGCGACCACCCGAACAGCTGCGCCGCGGCGGGATTCCACACGCTGACGGTGGTATCCGCATCGATGACCACGATCGCGGTGGGCGACGCGTCCACCAAAGCGCGCAACACGCCGTCGCGCAGGTCGAGCGCGTTCTCGGCCGCCTGCCGACTGGCGATCTCCGACTCTAGGGCCCGCCCGCGTTGCTCGAGCTCCGAGATTCTGCGCAGCTGGGCATCGGGATGGGTGAGCGCGCTGTATCCCTCGGTCGGGATGACGTGGCCGTGCGCATCGCAGACGGCCTGAAATGCCTGCACATCATCGTTGGTGGCGAACGCCGCGAGTGGATACGCGCACAACAGCGAGAGTGATCGCTCCTCGCCGACGCGGTTCCACATGCGTTCCAGCGCGATGGCGGCTCCGGGGCGTCCGTCCTTGCAGAGCTCAGCCACCATCTCCCCGAACACGCGCAGGCGCGGAGCACTGGCGGCGGCGCGCTCCAGGACGGGGTCGACGACGGCGCGAAAACGCGCCTCGTCCGGGCCGTTTTCGTCCATGAACTGCGCGAGCACCTCACCGGTATCCAGGGCGATGTAGCGCCCCGCTTCTCGGGCTACGGACACCCTCATGCCGCGCGCGTGCAGCTGCTCCTCCAGCTCGCGGCGATGCTCGGCGGTGACGATGATGACGACGGCTTCGCCGGCGCCCAGGCCGCTGCCGACGAACCGGGCGAGCACATCGATCAGGTACGCGTCGTTGGTATAGACCTGGACGATGTGGCAGTTGCCCTCGCATTCGAGAATACTGCTCGGATCACTCGAGACAGCCGCCGCTCGCTCTACCATAGCGGGACACATTTTGGGCTTTCACACTCCGCTAACGCGGTCCTACCGGGGCGCGTCCGCACCGGTCAGCTTGACGGCCACATGGCAGGGCGTCAAGGCCCCAGGTGAGACGGAACGCCAAAGCGGAGTGTAGGTAAAGCCGATGGGGCGGAGCACTGCTCGGCCAGTGGCGACCTACGCCGGCGCTTGCGGGCAGGTCGACCGCTGGCTGCCGCCGCCTCCGAGCTGGCCGCGTACAGCAGGGCCGCGCTGGGGTGCTTGGCCGACCTGGCGCTCGGCCTGTGCGCCAGGTCGGCCGCGGGACAGTTCTACTCCACCTCGACCTCTCGGCCGTTGATGAACACCGTGCCCTTTACCGGGGCTGCCGCCTTCACCATGTTCTCGGCAAAGCAACCGCGCTTGGCGTTGCGCACCAGCTTCAGGAGCTTCTCCTCCGGCTCGTCGGATTCGATCTCCAACCGCGTGCGCACCTCGCGCAGCCCGCTTTCAATGTTGCCGTCCCACACCGAGCCGCGCTGGTTCTGGAAGAAATCCATCTCGACGTGCGCGCGCGCGGCGCGCAGCTCCAGGCGCATCTTGATCGCGAACAGTTTGAGGTTGGCGAGCAGACACGTGCCGACGCCGCCGGCGATGTAGGTGAGCGGCTGCGGGTAGCGGCCGTCGCCCTCCAAGCGCGGCGGTTCGTCGGCGAAGAACGTCAGCGACTCGTGCGGCCCTCCGCCGAGCACCTTGCCGGTCGCCTCGTCGGTGACGTCTTGATAGCCGCGCACCTCGTCCAGCAACTTCCCTTTGTTTTCGCAATCCACGTAGGCAGTGACTTTGGGCATGATCACCTCACGGCGTGCCGTAACATGCGTTGCGCTGCCGAGGAAGCGGCCACCACCGCTTTTAGAACGACCGCGGATGGCCATACGGAATGCGTGACCGGGTTGAATCTCCGCGTTCGCGCTACGTCCGACTCGGAGCATGATCTTTCGGTACCTGTGCGCCTTGCGAGTTGACACGCGCCGCGGTCTTCCGTACGCTTCTCGGCCGGACGACCCGCGACGCGTGCCCGCCCCTAGCCAGCACAGCCGATTGAGTATTTTCCAGACTCCCCTGCGTCTGCTGCCGCTTGCGCTCGCTCTGCTCCTGCAGTTTCCGAGCGGCGCGCCGGGCGCGGATGCGCCGCTGCGACACGCGCGAGCCGGCAAGCTGCGGGTGTCCAGCGGTATCGCGCATGTATCGGGTACGAGCCGCCGCCAGGCGGCTACCGCCGAGCTGGCGGCTGACCCGCCCCCCCGCGAAGTGAGCGCAGCCGGCGCGTCCTCGCCGGCGCCGGGCAATTCCACGCCGCCTGTCGGGGCGTGCTGCTCCGCAATCGCCCCAGCGCCACCCATTGCGCCCGTCTTGCGGCGCGTCCCGCTGATCGCCTCAGCCGTTCTTCGCTTCGGGCCGGAGCCAATTGGCTACGGCCGTCCCCCGCCGCGACTCCTCTAGCTCACTCCATACCCGCCGCCGCTCTGGGGCGGCACCGAGGCTCGCGACCAGGCTCCACCTTGGCGTGACTCGGGAGTCGAGCGAACTCGTTCGCGCTCGCCGCGCGAACCAAGAGTTTGAGGAAGCGAAGTCATGAAAAAGCTGATCGACGGAGTGTTGCGTTTTCAGAGCGAGATTTTTCCGCAGCAGCGCAAGCTTTTCGAGGACTTGGCCTCGGCGCAATCGCCGCAGTTTCTGCTCATCACCTGCAGTGACTCGCGCGTGGTGCCGAGCCTGCTCGTACAAGTGGGACCCGGCGAGCTGTTTATTTGCCGCAACGCCGGCAACATCGTGCCCGCACACGGCGAGCACTCGGGGGGCGTGGCGGCGACGATCGAGTACGCCGTCCGGGTGCTGAAGGTGAAGCACATCATCGTGTGCGGACATTCCGATTGCGGCGCCATGAAAGCCGTGTTGCACCCTGACGCCGTGGCCGAGCTGCCGGCGGTCGCTCATTGGGTCGCGTATGCGGCGCGCGCACGCGCGGTCGTGCTCGAGACCGCGAACGGCGCATCCGAAGAGAAGCTGCTCGAGGCGTTGGTTCAGGAAAACGTCCTGGCGCAACTCGACAATCTGCGCACGCACCCTTGCGTGGCCGCGAAGCTGAAGTCCGGCGCCGTCGAGCTCCACGGCTGGACCTACGACATCCGGCACGGCGAGTTTCTAATGTGGAGCCCCGAACGAGGCGTCTGGCAGCCGTTGTGCGAGCTCGCGGAGACGCCCGCGCCGCAGACAGCCGGCGCACCGGAGGCGGCAAATGCGTAACGCGGCGACGTCCCCCATTACGCCCGAGGCGTCCGCGCCGGACGCAGTGCCGCTCGGCGCGCGCCTCGCATACTTCCTCAACCCCCTCGACGGGCGCTACGAAGACCTCTGGCGCGGCGACTGGCGGCTGAACGTCTTCCGCGACTTCACCGCCGGATTGATCGTCGCGATGGTCGCTATCCCGCTGGCCATGGGCTTTGCCATGGCCTCCGGCCTGCGGCCGGAGCAGGGCATCGTGGGCGGCGCCATCGCCGGGCTGGTCGGCGCGTTGTGGGGCGGATCCAAGTACCAGGTGTACGGCCCGACGGCAGCGTTCATCCCGGTGATCGGTGGGTTGATGGCGACGTATGACCACTCCGTGCTGGTGCTCGCCGCGGTGCTGTCGGGTGTCATCCTGATGGTATTCGGGGTCGCGCGACTCGGCAGCATTGTCGCCCGGGTGCCGCACTCGATCATCGTCGGCTTCACGATTGGGATCGCCATCACCATCGCGCTCTCGCAGATCGGCGAGGTGCTCGGTCTCAAGGCCCAGATGGGCTACGCCCTGACGGACAAGATCCGGGTGATCACGGCCAACGCCGGCCAGATCAGCGGCTACGCCGTGGGGCTCGGCTTGGCCACCTTTCTGATCACCAAATACTTGCTGAAGCTCTCACCATTCATCCCGGCGCCGCTCGTGGCCATCGGCGCCACCGCGGTCTTGGCCGCCACGGCGTGGAGCGACAAGGGGCTCACGATGGTGCGGGACAAATATGGCACGATTCCGACCGACTTCTGGGTCTTCACGCCGCCCGCGATGCCACCGATGAGCGCGGAGTTCCTGGGCGATCTGGCATATTTCGTGGTCGCCATCGTGTTCGTCGCGGCAGTCGAGAGCCTGCTCTGCTCGCGCATGGCCGATCGCCTCGCCGACAATCGCGGCTTGCCGTACAACCCCAACAAGGAACTGTGGGGACAGGGTCTGGTGCAGATCATCATCCCGCTGCTGAACGGGTTTCCGCACACGGGCGCGTTGGCGCGGACGGCGACGAACATCAAAGTCGGCGCGATCTCCCCGCTGGCCGGCATCTTCAAGTGCGTCCTGAAGCTCGGCCTCGCTCTGTACCTGGCGAGCTATCTCGAGATGGTCCCCATGGCGTGCATCGGGGGAATCCTCCTCTACGTGGCGACGGCGATGGTGAAGCCCGCCGAAGTGCGGCAGGTGCTCGCCCACAGCGGTTTCCACATCGGTTTGATGGCGTACACCGCGATAATGGTCGTGCTGACCGACTTCTTGACCGGGGTGTTGTCCGCCATCGTCATTTGGGGCGTCCTGGCACGCTTCCTCGACAGGCCCGTGTTGGTGCCCGAGGCCGCGCAGGAGACGCGCTGAATATGAATTACTTCGAACATGTTACAGTTGCCCTGTGCTTGGATGCCGTGGATCATGACCTGCTGCGTTACGCGCGACTGTTCCGCGACCTGGGCGAGGGGCGCGTGCGGTTCTCGTTCGTTCATGTGTTGCCATCCGTCGAGGACGCCATGCGGCGCGGTCAGACGCCGCGCTCGTTCGCGGACGTGCGCAGCGAGCTGCACGCGATGGTGACCGAACAGTTCGGCGAGGTCGCGGTCGCGGACGTGCCGGTCTTGACCGGGCCGCATCTGGACAAGCTGCTCGCGGCGGTCGCCGATGCGGGCAGTGATCTCGTCATGGTCGGCCACCGGCGCAGCGCGCGCGGCCGCCGATCTTCGAGCCGCCGGCTGGCGATGAACGCGCCCTGTTCTGTCTGCATGGTGCCCGAGGGCTCGGGGCCACGGATTTCCGCCGTGCTCGCGGCGACGGATTTTTCGCAGCCGTCGGCGCACGCGGTGAGCTTGGCGACGCTGATCGCCCGCCGCGCCGGTCACGAGACGTGCACGGTCGTCCACGTGCTCGAGCCCAGCGCGTACGGCAGCCCCGCCGCCGAACGCCAGGAGATCGCCCGCGCCTTCGACCGATTTCTCGCGCCGCTCGACCTGCACGGCGTGCAGGTGCAACCGGTGCAGGAAGAGAGCCGGTCGGTGGCCGCCGCGGTGGCACGGCTCGTCGACGCTGGCCGGGCGGACCTCGTCGTTTTGGGCACGCGCGGGCGCGGGCCCTCCGCGGCCGCGCTACTCGGGAGCGAGTCGGAGCAGGTGCTGCTGGAATCGACCGTACCAGTGGTGGTCACGAAGGATCGCGGCGAGCGGCTCGGCATTCTCAGCGCCTTGCTCGACCGGAAGTTCCGCGGCACAGAGCCGCAGTTCGGCTAGCCGCGCCGGGAGCTGTTCCGGACGTGCCACTGTATGACCGCGTGCTCGTAGCGGCGAGCTGTACGGATGCCGACGGCGTTGTCTTCGATTACGCAGCGATGCTCGCACGCCTGCAGCCCGCGGCTGCGTTTCACGTTGCGTACGTGCTGCCGCCGGGGCTTCCGGCGGCAGCAGAACGCGCGGCGTTGGATGCACTCGCCCATGGAATCCCCGCCCCTCTGCGCTCCTTGTCGGCAGACGGCCGGCTGACCACGGCCATACGCGCTGGAGCGGCAATCGACGTGCTGCTCCGGGAGACGATCGATACCGGCGCGGATCTTTTGCTGGTCGGCGAGCCGCGCGGTGGTGCGCGCCGAGTGTTGTCCCGGCGCTTGGCGATGAAGGCCCCCTGCTCGGTATGGATGGTTCCGGAAAGTGCGCCGGTACGAATCGAGCGGATGCTGGTGCCGGTAGACCTTTCGGTTCGATCTGCGGATGCGCTGAGCCTCGCTACCGCCATCGCGGCGGCCGCGGGTATCGAGCGGTGCCAGGTGCTGCATGTGCGTTTCGAGCCGTCGCTCGTTGGGTATGCGGAATACGAGGATGCTGCGGATTCGGAAGTGCGCGAGGCGTTCGCGCTGTTCGCGGCGCGGATCGACTGGCACGGGGTGGATCTGGAGCCCGTGTTCGTCGACTCTGCGGACGTCACGAGCGCGATACTCCATGCCGCGGACGCGAAGCGGAGCGATTTGATCGTCATGGGCACGCGCGGGCGCAGCGGCGCGGCGGCCGTAATTCTCGGGAGCGAGACCGAACACGTGCTCTTGACCAGCAGTGTGCCGGTGCTCGCGGTCAAGCACTTCGGTTCGCAGATGCGTTTTCTCGACGCGCTTCTCGACCGCCGCGTGCGCACCCGCGGGACGCAGAAGTTTTCCTGATCCGGCGTCCCGCGCGCCGCCTCTGCGCCGGTCCGGCGCCCGCCGGCTAGAACCCGGCTTGGAGTTGCCCCCGCACCAGCACCCCGTCGTCGCCGATATTATAGCCGGGAGCGGTGTTCTGCGCCGGGCTGTGGCGCACGCGCGTCGCGTCGAGCGTAAGTTTCCAGCTGTGTGTGCCGTTGATGAACCAGTTCACCACGCCGCCGTACTCGGCCCCGCGGTCGCCGAAGCGGCCGAAGATCCGCGACATGCGCGCCCCGATCTCTACATACTTCGGAACGATCATGTAGCCGGTCTCGATGTAAAAACCGTGGTCGAAGAAGTCGGTGAACGGCAGCGGGCGGTTGGCGCGCAGATCGTCGATCCAGCGGAAGTAGTACTCGCCGTTGAACCCGAAGCCTTTGTATTTGGTCGCGAAGTCGATGCTCCAAAGATAGATGTCGAATTCACTGACCGTGGCGTCGGGCGCGAGTGCACCGGTTTGCGTCAGACGGGTACCGTCGGACAGACGCACGAAGTTTTGCTCGATCGACGGCTGCCCGACGGGGCCGGGGCCTTCGAGCTGTGACATCGTGTACGACGTGCCCATCTGGATCGCCGGGTCGTCGTGCCACTCGAGATCGGACCAGCCGCTGCCCCAGTTGTCCCAGACGTCCCACCAGGCGGACGTCGCCCACGCGAAGTTGTTGTCGACGTCGTTGAATTCCAGATCGGTGGTGTTGAACCCGTTGGCCAGCATCGAGCGGTAGTAGAGGCCGTCCAGCGGTTCGCCGAGGGCCCAGATGCCGATGCTCCGATCGGGCCGGAAAAATGTCGTGGCGAGCGAGCGATCCGCAAAACGCGTGTTCGTGCTGCCCATCAGCCACTCCCGACTGCCGGGGACGAACGCCTTGCCGGCGTGCGCGATGAAGGCCTCGCCGAAGAGGTAGTACACCCAGAAGTCGTGTGCGATGACGTCGTGGTTGTCGTCGGTGTCGAAGTCCAGGTTCAGGTAGTAACCGAGCTTCGGATCGATGGCGAAGCCGTCGAACGTGAGCCGGCCGCGCTCGATCTCGAAGTCACTGCGGTCGTTGATGTCGTAGATGATGCCGGCGCTGTCGGTGTACGTGCGGACATCGCGCGCGAACAGCGTGTAGCGGAACTGCATGCGCGCCGTTATGCGCAGTTTGAACGGGGTTTTCTCGCGGTCGACGGGCTGTATGACGAAGCCCTTGTCGTAGCCGACCTGGAACGGCCCGGTGGAGGTGCTCAAGGCGGGCTTACCCTGCACGCCGCTCGCTTCGGGCTTGCGCACCGTCTGCGGAACGTTGGTGCGAGGACGCTCCTCGGGCTTCGGCGCCTCCGCCTGGGCCGGCTTTTTTTGGTGGTCTAGCTCGCGCCGCAGCTCCTCGATGATGCGATTCTGCTGGCGGATCATCTCCCGCAGCTCGTCGAGTTGCTGCTGGACGGCCGGGTCGTCGGCGCGCGGCTCGGCGGCGCGGGCGCACACCGGCACCCACAGCGAGAGCGCCAGCACGCCAGCGCCGAGCACGCCACCGCGGATGGCCCGCGCGTTGTGCGCGCGCGTTCCGCACCTCGCTCGCGACATCACTGCCACTGGTTGCGATGGCTCATTCAGAATGACTGCTAGGCTTCGTCGCCTCGCGGCGGCATGCGGGCATTTCGGTTAACAAAGCCGTCCCGACGGCGTCAACACGACCGTCGCGCTGCTCATGTCGGGCCTCTACTCACAGGCGTTCCGCCCCTCGGATCGCGCTGAACAGGCGGGCCCGGTCAGCCACGCGACGATGTCGATGAGCAGGGGCTCGGGCGCGCGCGGCGATCGGAGCGCGTTCGCGCTGCGCCGCATTACGGCCGGCGCCGCGGCTCGCTCGCGGACATCCGTTTCACTAGCGGGAGTAGTCGTTCCAGTTGGCGGGAGCAGTCGCTCCACGCTGTACGAGCTGCCTCATCCAGGTAAGACTTACCCGCGGCGCGAAGCTCGGCCTTGACAAGTGGCCACGTCGATGCCTGGCGTCGTATGGCTCTCGGCTTGCTCGGCGATCTGGACGCTTATGCGACGTGCCGCCAAGAGGCTGCCGTTTGCCCTTCGTCTGGTGATGCTCGCCAGTTGGGCGTCGGCGCTCGCAACGTGGTTGTCGGCATATGCCGCGGCGGCGCAACCGGCGGGCGCGGGCCCCGACTGGCCGATGGCCGCCGGCGATTTCGCGAACCGACGCTTCAGCGAATTGGCCGACATCACGCCGGCGAACGCTGGCGATCTGCGGCCCGCGTGGACGTTTGCCACCGGCGCCGCGCGCGGTCACGAAGCCGCGCCGATCGTCATCGGCGGCATGATGTACGTAGTCACGCCGTATCCCAACTGGCTCTACGCCTTCGACCTATCCAAGCCGGGCCCGGCCGTCGCGTGGACGTACCGCCCGGCGGTCGACCCGAACGCGCAGGGCGTCGCGTGCTGCGATGTGGTGAACCGCGGCGCCGCGTTCGCCGACGGTCGCGTGTTCATCAACACGCTCGATGCGCACACGGTCGCCGTCGAGGCGAGCAGTGGGCGCGAGCTGTGGCGCACGAAGCTCGGCGATATCTCGCGCGGCGAGACGATCACGATGGCGCCGTTCGTGGTGCGCGACAAGGTGCTGGTCGGCAACAGCGGGGGTGAGATGGGCGTGCGCGGATGGCTGACGGCGCTCGACGCGTCCACCGGCCGCATGGCTTGGCGGGCGTACAGCACCGGCCCGGACAGCGAAGTGCTGATCGGGCCCGGCTTCCGGCCGTTCTACGCGGCCGATCGCCAGCCAGACCTCGGCGTGAGCACATGGCCGCCCGAGGCGTGGCGAATCGGCGGTGGCACCGTGTGGGGGTTTCTCTCGTACGACCCGGCGCTCGATCTCATCTATTATGGCACCGCCAATCCCGGTCCGTGGAACGCCGAGCAGCGTCCCGGCGACAACAAGTGGACCGCGGCCGTGTTTGCACGGCGGCCAGACAGCGGCGAAGCGGTCTGGGCGTATCAATGGAATCCGCACGATCTGCACGACTACGACGGCATAAACGAAAACATCCTCCTCGACCTGCCGATCGGCGGCGCGCCGCGATCGGTCCTCATCCACGCCGATCGCAACGGCTACGTGTACGTCCTCGACCGGCGCAGCGGCGAGGTGCTCTCGGCCACGCCCTTCGTCCACATCACCTCTACGCGTGGCATAAACCTGGACACCGGCCGCCCGCTCGACGTGCCGGAAATGAAGCCGGTGGTGGGGCGCGTGGTGCGTGGCATCTGTCCCGCACCGCCGGGCGGCAAGGACTGGCAGCCCGCGGCATACTCGCCGCAGACCGGGCTGCTCTACATCCCCCACCAGAATCTCTGTTACGACGTCGAGGGCATCGAAGTGAGCTACATCGCCGGCACGCCGTACGTCGGCGCGAACGTCCGCATGTATGCCGGACCAGGCGGACACCGGGGTCTGTTCACCGCGTGGGATCCCGTCGCCGCGAGCCCGCGCTGGCAGTTGCAGGAGCGCTTCCCGGTGTGGAGCGGAGCGCTCGCCACTGCGGGCGGCGTGGTGTTCTACGGCACCATGGACGGTTGGTTCAAAGCCATCGATGCTCGCGACGGCAAGCTGCTGTGGCAGTATGAGGTCGAGTCCGGGATCATCGGCCAGCCGGTCAGCTATCGGGCTCCGGACGGCCGGCAGTACATCGCCGTGCTCGCCGGAGTGGGCGGATGGGCCGGCGGGATCGTCGCCGGCGGGCTCGACGGGCGCGATGCGACCGCGGCGCTCGGCTTCGCGAACGCCATGACCGATCTGCCCGAGGCGACCGCGAAAGGCGGCAAGCTCTATGTGTTCGCGCTGCCTTAGCGTGCTGGCCGCCGCTTTGATCGCGCTCGGCGACGCGCCGGGCATGGCGGCACGCCGCGTTTTGCGGGTCTGCGCGGATCCGAACAACATGCCGTTCTCGAACGCGCGCGGCGAAGGGTTCGAGAACCGGCTCGCGGCCCTCATCGCGGCGGAGCTGGACGCCGATCTGGCTTATACATGGCAGCCGCAGCGCCGCGGGTTCATTCGCGAGACGCTGCGCGCGGGCCGGTGCGATGTCGTGCTCGGCGTCCCGAGCGCCTTCGAGCTCACCGCGAACACGCGGCCGTACTATCGATCGACGTACGTCTTCGTCACCCGCCGCGACGCGCCGCTCGGCGACCTGCGCTCGTTCGACGATCCGCGCCTGCGCACGCTGCGCATCGGCGTGCCGCTGATCGGCGACGACGGGGCCAACGCGCCGCCAGCGCACGCGCTGGCCCGCCGCGGCATCGTGCGCAACGTGGTCGGCTACACCGTGTACGGCGACTATACCGAGGACAGCCCGCCGCGGCGCCTCGTCGATGCGGTGGCACGCGGGGAGCTCGACGTGGCCATCGCCTGGGGACCCCTGGCCGGCTACGTGGCGCGCGGGCAGACCGTGCCGCTGAACCTCATCCCGGTGTCGCCACAGGTGGATCTGCCATTCCTGCCGTTCGTGTTCGACATCGCGATCGGCGTGCGCCGTGGCGAGGAGGATTTTCGCCGCGAGCTCGACGGCGTCTTGCGGCGGCGGCGCGCCCACATCGACGCCCTGCTGCGCGAATACGGCGTCCCGCGCCTCGATGCGCGCGTCGAGGGCATGCCGTGACGTGGCGCCGCCGCGCGGCCCTGGCGCTGCTCGTCGGCTTCGCCGTCGCCTGCGAGCGCGAGGCGCGGCGGCTCCACACACCGCCGGCCGACGCCGAGCTCGCCGCGGCGGCGGGCGTCATACGGGCGCGCGCCCCCGAGGACAATGCGTACGAGCTGTCGGAGGGGAAGCGCCTGTACGCGTGGTTCAACTGCGCGGGCTGCCACGCGAGCGGCGGTGGCGGCATGGGCCCACCGCTGATGGACGAGGGCTGGCGCTACGGCAGCGAACCCGCCGATGTCTATGTCAGCATCGTCCACGGCCGCCCGAACGGCATGCCCGGCTTCGGCGGCCGCATCCCGGTGCGCCAGGCGTGGCAGCTGACGGCGTACGTGCGCGCGCTCGCCGGACTGGCGGCGAGCGATGCTGCGCCGGGGCGCAGCGACGGGCTGCAGGCAAAGCCCGCCGAACAGGCGATGCCGGTGCCTACGCCGCGGCGCGAACGGATGCCGCAGCCATGACAGCGCGGCCATTGCGCGCACTCGGCCCCCTCGGCGCCGCGGGGTTGGCGATCGGCGGGTGCACAGGCCGCTTGGCGGTGCTCGATCCGGCTGCGCGCGACGCGCAGCTCATCGCGGACTGGGGTTGGTGGCTCTTCGGCATCAGCGGCGCGATCTACGCCGCGGTGATGGCAGCGCTGCTGTTCGGAATGCTACGGCGGCGCACACCGCCGGGGGACGCGGTGCACGAGGCCGCGCGCGAACGGCGCGCCGGCTGGGCGGTGGGCGCCGCGGTCACCGCCACCGTGATGGTGCTGTTCGGCTTGATGGTCGCCAGCGACGCGGTGGGCCGGTCGACCGGCTGGCGCGCGGCCGACGGTGCGTTGGCGGTGAAGATCACTGGTTACCAGTGGTGGTGGAAGATCGAATACCAGGATCCGATCGCGAGCCGTCGGGTGACCACCGCCAATGAGCTGCACGTGCCGGTCGGACGCGACGTCGCCCTCGAGCTCACTGGCGGAGACGTGATCCATAGCTTCTGGGTGCCGCAGCTCAACGGCAAGCGGGATCTGATACCCGGCCATACCACCGAGCTCGTGCTGCGCGCCGACCGCCCGGGCGCTTTCCGCGGCCAATGCGCCGAGTTCTGCGGCTTCGCGCATTCCCACATGGGCCTCCTGGTGATCAGCGAACCGGCGGAGGAGTTCGAAGCATGGTTGGAGCGGCAGCGGCTTCCCGCCGCGCCGCCCACAGACCCGCTGGCCGCGCGTGGTGCACAGCTCTTCGCCAGCGGTCCCTGCGCGCTCTGCCACGCCGTTCGGGGCAGCGATGCGGGCGGCCAGACGGGGCCGGATCTCACGCATGTCGCGAGCCGGCAGATGCTCGGTGCGGCGCTGCTGCCCAACCAGATCGCCACGCTCACCGCATGGACGGTGGCGGCGCCCGACCTGAAACCCGGAGTGCACATGCCGGCGATTCTGCTGCCGCCCGCGGACGTGAAAGCGCTGGTCGCCTACCTCTTGACCTTGCAGTGACGCGAATGCCCGAGCGCGCCGGTCTCATGATGCCGCCGCCCGCCGACCTCGAGCGGCTGCGCGCCACCTGGGAGACGCCGCCCGGGCTGCTCGGCTGGCTGGCGAGTGTCGATCACAAAGTCATCGCCCGGCGCTACCTCATCACGACCGGGCTCTTCTTCGCCGGCGGCGGCGTGCTGGCACTGCTCATGCGCATGCAGCTCGCGTTTCCCGAGACCGATCTGCTCGGGCCGGATCTCTACAACCAGGTCTTCACCGTGCACGGCAGCACGATGATGTTCCTGTTCGCCGTGCCGGTAATGGAGGCGATGGGCCTCTACCTGGTGCCGCTGATGCTGGGTACGCGCAACGTCGCCTTTCCGCGCCTGAATGCCTACGGGTACTATGTCTACCTCGCCGGCGGCCTGCTGCTGTGGAGCAGCCTGTTCATCAATCTCGGCCCCGATACCGGCTGGTTCAGCTACGTGCCGCTCGCCGGTCCCGAGTTCGCGCCCGGCAAGCGCGTCGACGTGTGGGCACAGATGATCACTTTCACCGAGATCGCTGCGCTGATCGCCGCCGTCGAGATCATCGTGACGACCTTCAAGATGCGCGCGCCCGGCCTGGCGCTGAACCGGCTGCCGCTCTTCGTATGGGCGATGCTGTCCACATCGTTCATGATCCTCTTCGCCATGCCGGCCGTGATGTTGGCGAGCGGGGTGCTCGCGCTCGATCGGCTGGTCGGCACGCATTTTTTCAATCCGGCCGAAGGCGGGGACGCCCTGCTGTGGCAGCATCTGTTCTGGTTCTTCGGACATCCCGAGGTTTACATCATCTTCGTGCCGGCGCTCGGCATGGTGTCGTCGATCGTAGCCGTGTCGAGCCGCCGGCCGGTGGTGGGCTACACCGCCATCGTGCTGTCGCTGGTCGCGACGGCGCTGGTCTCATTCGGCCTCTGGGTGCATCACATGTTCACCACGGGTCTGCCGCCGCTCGGGGGAGAGCTTCTTCACCGCCGCCAGCATGATGATCGCGATTCCGAGCGGCGTGCAGATCTTCTGCTGGATCGCCACTCTGTGGATCGGCTGGCCGCGGCTGACGACGCCACTGCTGTTTGTGCTCGGCTTCCTCGCAACCTTCACCATCGGCGGCCTGACCGGCGTGATGGTCGCCTCCGTGCCGTTCGATCTGCAGGTGCACGACAGCTTCTTCGTCGTGGCGCATCTGCACTACACGCTGATCGGCGGGGCGCTGTTCCCGCTGTTTGGCGGCATTTACCTGTGGTTTCCGAAGCTCACCGGTCGGCGGCTGAGCGAACGGCTCGGCCGCTGGCACTTCGCGCTGTTCTTCGTCGGCTTCAACCTGACCTTCTTTCCGATGCATCAACTCGGCCTGGCCGGCATGCCGCGGCGCGTCTACACCTATCTCGCGGCTACCGGGTGGGACTCGTTGAATCAGGTCGCGACCGTCGGCGCGATGTTGCTGGCCGCGAGCATGGCGCTGTTCATCGCCAACGTCGCGTGGGCCCTGCGGGCGGGTCCGCCGGCTGGTGACGATCCCTGGGGCGCCGACACCCTCGAGTGGGCCACCGCGTCGCCGCCGCCGCCGTTCAACTTCGCGCACATTCCGGTGGCGCGATCCGCCGCGCCGTTGTGGTTCGCGCTGCCGCTCGGCTGGGTGCGCGGTCTCGCCGAGCAGCGCCGCGAGGTGCTGATCACGACAGTAGTCGATGCCGAACCGGACCACCGATACGCGCAACCCGGCCCGTCGCTGTGGCCGTTGGCGCTCGCGCTGGCCACTGCGGTGACGTTGATCGCCTGTATCTTCACGCCCTGGGGGCTCCCGATCGGCGCCGTACTGATCTTCATCGCTTTGCTCGGATGGTTCTCGAAGCCGCAGGAGGACGCGTGAACGCAGCGCAGGAGATCGACGCCGGCGCCCTGGACACCTACGGCTTCGGTGCGCGCGGCATCGTCTGGTGGGGCGTCATGGCCTTTATCGCCATCGAGACCGTGATGCTGGGGCTCACCGCCGCGGCGTACGGCTATCTCTATCTGAACGCGCCGGAATGGCCTCCCGGGCGCCTCCTGCCAGCGTGGCACTGGCCCACCATCAACCTGGCCCTTCTCCTGGCGAGCTTGGTGCCGATGGTCTGGACGGCGCGCACGGCGCGGCGCTTCGAGGAGCGCGGCGTTGCGATCGGCCTGCTGATCTGCTGCGCCCTCGGCGCCGCGAGCTGCCTCATACGGCCGCTCGAGTTTCGCGCCCTGAACACCGCGTGGGATCGCAACGCTTACAGCTCCGTCGTGTGGACGCTGCTCGGCCTGCATACGACGCATCTGGTGGCGGAAGTCGTCGAGACGATCGTGATCACCATATGGTTCCTGCGCGGCGCACGCGCGCCGCGCACCTGGGTCGACGTCGGCGACAATGCGCTCTACTGGTACTTCATCGTCGGCGCGTGGGTGCCCGTGTATGGCCTCATCGTCTGGTTCCCCCGGCTGGTCGGCTGAGCAGCGGCGCGTGCTGCGGCGGCGCCTGGCGCTGATCTTCGCCGCGCCGGCGCTAGCCTGGTCCGCGCAGCTCGAGTTTGCCTACGCGTTTGCCAGCGCGGGCTGTCCGTGGGGGTCGGACGTGCTGCTGTGGTTCACCGCTGCGGCAGCGGCCATTGCCGCCGGCGCGACCTGGTGCGCCTCGCTGCTGCTGCGGAAGCTGGACCGCGGCGGCGCGGTCGAGCTGGCGGCGGGCGGGGATACCGACCGCTTCCTCATCCATACGGCCATCGGCGTCGGCGCGATCTGCACGTTGACCATCGTCGCGCAGGCGCTGCCGCTCGGAGTGCATTCATGCGGCTGACCGCGCTTTACGCAGCCGCCGCCGTCGCCGCCGTCGCCGCTGTGCCGGCCGCGCCGGTGTTGGCGCATGGCGGGGGCGACTCGGTCGGCGAGGCGTGGCGCTGGACGTGGGAACCGGTCACCACCGCTGCCCTCGCGCTGTCCGTGCTCGGCTACGGCGTGGGCGTCGCGCGGGTCTGGCGGCAAGCCGGGCGCGGGCGCGGCGTGCGCGGCTGGGAGGTGGCGAGCTTCGCCGCCGGCTGGCTCGCGCTCGTCGCGGTGCTGCTCTCGCCGCTCCACGCGCTCGGCCGGGTGCTGTTCGCGCTGCACATGACCCAGCACGAGATCCTGATGATGGTGGCGGCGCCGTTGCTGGTGCTGGGTCGCCCGCTGACGGCGTGGACCTGGAGCCTGCCGCTGCGCTGGCGCCGCGGCTTCGGTGCGCGCGCGCGGCCGCCGTTGTTTCGCCGGACGTGGCGCATCGTCGGGAGCGCGCTGTTCGCGTGGGTACTCCACGCGGTGGCGCTCTGGGCGTGGCACATCCCGGCGCTGTTCGAAGCGACGCTCGACAGCGAGCTCATCCATGCGCTGCAGCACCTCAGCTTTCTCGCCTCGGCTCTGCTCTTCTGGTGGGCGATGGTCGCCGCCGGTCCCGGCGCGCTCGGCACCGGCGCGGCCGTGCTGTACGTGTTCACGACCTCGCTGCACACCGGGCTGCTGGGCGCGCTGCTCACGTTCGCGCCGTCGCTCTGGTACCAGCGCTACTGGCGGCCGGGTACGGTGTGGGGACTGACGCCGCTCGAAGACCAGCAGCTCGGCGGGCTGGTGATGTGGATACCCGCCGGGTTGCTGTACACCGTGGCCGGTGTCGCATTGATGGCAGCCTGGTTGCGCGAGCCGACGGCGCGACCCGCAGCGCGCGGCGCAGTCGGGTTGCTGCTCTGTAGCGCGCTGGCGCTGACGCCGAGCTCAGCCGGCGCCGAGGCCATCGCGCTGATCAGCAACGAGCGCAGCGGCACGGTGAGCATCGTCGATCTGCAACACCAGGCCGTCGTCGGCACGATTGCGGTCGGCAGCCGGCCGCGAGGCATCCATTTCGCCCCGGACGGCCGCCATGCCTACGTCGCGCTCAGCGACCCGCTGCGCCAGCAGCGCCCGGAGCACGAGGGCGTGGCGATCCTCGACGTATGCGAGCGGCGCGTGCTGCGGCGGCTGCCGGTCGGCATCGATCCGGAACAGTTCGCGGTAGCCCCGGACGGCCGGCAGCTCTATGTCGCCAACGAGGACGTCGGCACGGCGTCGATCGTCGAGCTGCCGGGCGGCCGCATCAGCTCGGCGTTCGCGGTGGGTACCGAGCCCGAGGGCGTGGGCGTGAGCCCCGACGGGCGCTGGGTCTACGTGACCGCGGAGACGACCAACACGGTCGCGGTCATCGACACAAAGGCCGTTCAGGTCGCGGCGGTGTTCATGGTGGACGCGCGGCCGCGTGATGCGGTGTTCGCGCCCGATGGGCGGCGCGCCTACGTGAGCGCCGAGTTCGGCGGCACGGTGACGGTGGTCGACGTCGCCCACCACTCGCCCATTGCGCGGGTGGCGATGCCGGACGGCATCAGCGCGGTCGGCCTGCGCGTGGCACCGGACGGGCGCCGGCTCTATGTCGCCAACGGGCGTGCGAACAGCGTGACCATCGTCGATACGGACTCGCTCGCCGTCACGGGCGTGGTACCGGTCGGGCAGCGTCCGTGGGGCCTCGAGCTGAGCCCCGACGGCAGCCGCCTGTACGTCGCGAACGGCCTCTCGAACGACCTGACTGTGATCGATACGGTGACGGGCAGCGCGCTCGCGACGCTGCCGGTGGGGGATGGGCCGTGGGGCGTCGCCGTCAGCGCGGTGCTAGGCTGCGAACCGGCATCGTCCGGGGGCGCGCGCGGAGAGCTGCGCCCGTCCACCGGCGCGCCGGCCGCGGCGGCGCGATCACCCGCCGCGATGCTTTCCCAGTCCGGCCGGGTGAGCGCCGCGCGCGGTGCGCGCGCGGTCGAGCGCGCCGGCCGCGGTCTCGCCTCGCATGCCGCGCCAGTGGCGGGGTTTTGAGCTCGCCGGGTGCGCGGCCGCCGCGCTCGGGGCCGCGGCGCTTGCGCTCGCGCTGGCTGCGGTCGCCCGCGCGCAACTGCCGTTCGCCCCGAGCGCGGAGGCTGCTGCGCCCGGTGCCCCGCTGTTGCTCGACCCGATCGTCGTGACCGCGAGCCGCCTGCCGCAGCCGCTCGGCGACGCGCCGGTGTCCGTGAGCGTGATCGAGCAGCTCGACATACAGGGCGCGCAAAAGACCGTCGGGCTGGAGGAGGCGCTGGATCGCGTGCCCGGCGTGTTCGTGCAGAGCAGCCAGAATTTCGCTCAGGACGTGCGCATCCAGATCCGCGGCTTCGGCACGCGGAGCCCGTTCGGTATCCGCGAGATCAAGGTGCTGATGGACGGGCTGCCGATCACCGAGCCGGACGGACAGACGCAGCTCGACGATGTCGACCTGAGCGCGATCGGCCGCATCGAAGTCGTGCGCGGCCCGGCGAGCTCGCTGTATGGCAACGCCTCGGGTGGCGTGATTCAGTTCTTCAGCGAGGACGCGCCGCCGGTGCCGACCGCTG
The DNA here is from genome assembly GCA_050176585.1 of Binatia bacterium. Taxonomy (GTDB): domain Bacteria; phylum Desulfobacterota; class Binatia; order HRBIN30; family CADEER01; genus CAYYWP01. The sequence continues at coordinate 137,915 of JBFXHX010000004.1, read as the reverse complement.
GGGTCCTGCTCACGGGCGGTTCGTATGGGCTCGGCAAGTACGTGTTGAAGGGCGGGGCGCGCAGCGAGCGCACGCGCTTCTTCGTCGCCGGTTCGTATCTGCAGCTGGACGGCTATCGCGAGCACAGCAGCACCCGATCGGCGAACTTCACCGGCAAGCTGATGTACGATCTCGATCGGTCCACGGACGTCACGCTGCTGCTGACCGCCGTCGATGCGCCGGTCGCCGATGATCCCGGCGCGCTGACCCGCGCCGAGGTCGACGCCGATCCCCGCCAGGCGCGGGCGCTGAACGTGCAACTCGATGCGGGCGAAGCGGTCCAACAGGTGCGAGCCGGGTCGGTCCTGAACCGCCGCGGCGACTTCAGCGCGCTCGGCGCGTACGCCTACTTCACATACCGCACCTTCGACAATCGCCTGCCGATCCCGCCCGCGGCGGGCGACGGTATCGTCGCGTTCGATCGCTACGCAACCGGCGCGGGATCGCGCTGGGAGTACCACCGCCCGGTGTTGGGATGGCGACAGTCGTTCAGCCTCGGCGCCGACGTGCAAGTCCAGCGCGACGACCGCCAGCGGTTCCAGAATCTGGACGGCCAGCGCGGCGTGCTCGGCCTGCACCAGATCGAGAGCGTCACCGACGCGGGCGTGTACGTGCGCCAGGCGGTCTACCTGCGCGACGATCTCGAGCTCAGCGCCGGCGCTCGCTACGATTGGTTCGATTACGACGTCGACGTCGACTTCCCTGCCCACAGCGGCGGCTCGGGGTCGCGCGTGCTCGACGCCTGGAGCCCCTCGGCGGGATTGCGCTGGACGCCGGTGTGGGGCGCCGATGCGCGTGCGTACGCGCCGAATCTGTCATTGCACGCGCTCATCGGCACCGCCTTCCAAACCCCCACGCTCACCGAGCTCGACAACCCGAACGGCCCCGGATTCAACCCAGACGTGCAACCGCAGAACTCCATCACGTATGAGATCGGCGCGAGCGCCGAGCGCGCGGACCGCTACGCCGCGAGCCTCGCCGCGTACCTCATCGACATCACCGACGAGCTGGTGCCATTCGAGAGCGCGTCGGGTCGCACCGCCTTTCGGAATGCCGGCCGCTCCCGGCGCCTCGGTCTCGAGGTGGAGTGGCAGGCGCGGCTCCTGCCGCCGCTGCGCTGGAGCGGTGCGGTGACGCTGCTCGATGCGGAGTACCGCGAGTACGACGTCGGCGGGCAGTCGTTCGCCGGCAACGAGGAGCCCGGCATCCCCTCCTGGTGGATCTACCAGGAGCTCGCGTATGTGCATCCGAGCGGCTTGTTCGCCGCCGCGGAAGCGTTTCTGGTCGATGGATACTTCGTCGACGACGCGAACACGGCCAGCGCGGCGGGGTACGCATTGCTCAACTTGCGCGCCGGATATGAACGGCACCTGGGCGAGCGGTGGACGATCGCATCGTTCGTCGGCCTGAGCAACGTGACCGGCGCCAGCTACAACGGCGCCGTGCGCCTCAATGCTCTGAGCGGCCGCTATTTCGAGCCCGCGCCGGGGTTCAACGTGTACGGCGGTATCTCGATCACGGCGCGGCTGTAGCGGGTGTGTGCCCGGCGGTCCGCGATCAGCCAGCCGGGGAAGCTTTGCGTGAATGCCGACGCGTGCACGGTCTAGTGCTGCGCGCCGCCGGCCGCCCTCGACGGCTTCGCCACACCAGGAGGCGGGGTGTGGCGTGCCGCGAGGGAAACGACACGCCGGAGCGCGGCGCACGCACAGGCATTGGTCTGCGTGCGTTCGCGGTTCGCGACTAAACCCTGCTCACACCCGTTCCAGCGCCTGCCGCAGGTCCGCGATCAGGTCGTCCGCATCCTCGATGCCGACGGCGTAGCGGATCAGCGAGTCCTTGATGCCGATTTGCAACCGCTCTTCAGTGCTGAGCTCGTAGAAGCTCATCAGCGCGGGCTGCTCGATCAGGCTCTCGACGCCACCCAGTGACGGCGCGATGCGGGGCAGGCGGCACGCGTCGACGAGGCGCGACCCCGCGGCGAGGTCCCCGCGCAGCTCGAACGAGACGACTCCCCCGAACCCGTCCATCTGGCGCGCCGCAATGGTGTGCTCCGGGTGGGTGGGCAGGCTCGGGTGATGTACGCGCTCGACCTTCGGATGGCCGGCGAGAAACGCGGCCACGCGCACGGCGTTCTCGTTCTGCCGCGCCACGCGCAAGGCGAGCGTCTTCAGCCCGCGGATCAGGAGATAGGCGGCGAACGGGTCCACGACCGCGCCGGTGATGCCCTGCATCTCGCGGACGCCGCTGATCAGCGGGCCGGCGCCGAGCACCGCGCCGGCGAGCAGGTCGTTGTGGCCGCCGAGATACTTGGTGGCCGAGTGGATCACGAGGTCGATGCCGAACGCGAGCGGGCGCTGGTTGATCGGCGTGGCAAACGTCGAGTCGATGATCGTCTTCACGCGATGGCGGCGGCCGATCTCGGCCACGCGCTCCAGGTCGAGCACGCGGTTGTACGGGTTGGTGGGCGATTCGCTGAAGATGAGGCGCGTCGTCTGGCGCACGGCCTCCTCCAGCCGGCCGTAATCGCCGGCCGGTACGACCGTGACCTCGACGCCGTAGCGCCGCAGGACCTGCAGCAGGAACTGGCGGGTACGGCGGTAGGCATCGTCCGTGACCACGACGTGCGCGCCTTTCGACAGCATCGCGAACAACGTCGTCGTGATCGCGGCCATGCCGCTGGAAAAGAGCAGGCCGTCGTCGGCACCCTCGAGCGCGGCGAGCTTGCGCTCGGCCACCCGCTGCGTCGGGTTGCCGTAGCGGCCGTACTCCTCGCGCTCGATGCGGCCCTCGAAATGATCGGCGAGCTCGGCGGTGTCGGCGAAGGTATAGGTCGCCGTTTGCACGATCGGTTCGGTGAGGGCGCTGGCGAGCTTGCCGCGCGCCTCGCCGCCGTGCACGGAGCGGGTGCTCGGCCCGGCGGGCTTGGACTCTTCAGACACGTCAGGACTCCATGAGCTTGATCTTATCGGCGTAGCGCTTGATCGCGTCGAGAACCGCGCGCAGGTCGGCTTCGCTCTCGTGCGGACGGTTGGCGTGCTGCGACTGAATGCCTTCGAGCTGGCCCAGGTGATAGGCCGTCTTCTGCTCGGCGAACTTCAATCCGTGCGCAGTGGAGATGACCACCACCCGGTGCTGCGGCCGGATGAGCTTGCGTTCGACGAGCTTGCGAAACACGGCGAGCGCGACGCCGGTGTGCGGATCGTTGAACATCCCGGTGCGGTCTGCGAGCGCCGCTTCGTCCGCCAGCTCGGCTTCGCTCGCTTGATCGACCACACCCTCGAACTGCTTGAGCACGCGAACGGCGCGTTTGTAGCTCACCGGATTGCCGATCTGGATCGCGCTCGCGAGCGTCTTCTTCGCCTGCACCGGCTCGAACGCTTCGAACTGCTGGAGGTACGAGAGGTAAAGCGGGTTGGCGTTGGCGGCCTGCGCCACGGCGATCCGCGGCAGCTTCTGGATGAGGCCGAGGTCGCGCATCAGGAGAAAGCCTTTGCCGAGCGCGCTCACGTTGCCGAGGTTCCCGCCCGGGATGACGACCCAGTCCGGCACCTCCCAGTTGAACTGCTGGACGAGCTCGATGGCCACCGTCTTCTGGCCCTCGATGCGCAAGCTGTTCATCGAGTTCGCGAGATAGACCGTGCGCTCCTTGGTGATCTCCTGCACCAGCGCCATACAGCCGTCGAAGTCCGTGTCGAGGCTCAGCACGAGGGCGCCGTTGGCCAGCGGCTGGACGAGCTGCGCCGGCGACACCTTGTTGCGCGGCAGCAGCACGACGGCGGGAATGCCGGCCGCCGCGCAGTAGTTGGCGAGCGCGGCCGACGTGTCGCCCGTCGAGGCACAGGCGATCGCAGCGATGCGCTGCCCCTCTGCGATCATCTGCTTCACTACCGAGACGAGGACGGTCATGCCGAGGTCCTTGAACGACCCCGTGTGCGAGTTGCCGCACTGCTTGACCCAGAGATCCTCGACCCCGAGCATGCGGCCGTAGCGCTCGGCCCAGAGGAGGTTCGTGCCGCCCTCGTAGGTGGACACGATGTTCTCGTTGGCGAGGAAGGGGACGACCCATTCCTTCTTGCCCCACACGCCGGACCCGTACGGGAAGTCGTTGCGCCGGTAGCGCTCGTCGAAGAGCTGCATCCACGAGGCAGCGGAGCGCCGGCGCAGCGCGTCCACGTCGTGCGTCACGTCGAGCAGGTCACCGCAGGCGGGGCAGCGATAGATGACCTCGAAGAGGCTGAAGCGGGTGGGACAGCCGTTCACGCATTCGAACCACGCACCGTACTCGCTCATCTCTCACTCATCCGTTTCGCACCGCCGCTCCGACGGTGGTCACCCCATTCAGTCGAGCCGCCGGATAAAAGACCTCGCACAGGATCGCCGGCCGGGAAAGCCCCGGCCGCAGCGCCACGGTCCGCACTCTACTCGCGGTCCCGATGCCGTGCCATGCCGGGCCGAGGTGCGGGCGCGGTCCGCTGGCGGAAGCGGAAGCGCAGGGGGTACAAAGGGCTGGTAGCGGTGGCGCACACGTCCTAGGCTCCGAACGAGGTGTCCTGATGGCCGACCAGATCACGAGCGGGCTCATCGAGGAGACCGCGGGTCATGTCGAGCTCGCCGACGCCGCCCGGGCGAAGCGGCAACGACCCTGGCAGCGCTGGATCGACGCCGAGCTCGGGTTGCGAAATTACTGGTACCCGGCGGCGCTATCGCGGCAGCTCGAAGAAGGCGGCCACAAGGCGATCAAGCTGCTCGGCGAGGACATCCTTCTCACCCGGCAGCAGGGCCGCGTGTATGCGCTGGAGGACCGCTGCTGCCACCGCGGTGTGCGCTTTTCGGCGCGCCCGCTTTTCTACACGAAGGAAACGCTGACCTGCTGGTATCACACCTGGACCTACGATCTCGAAACCGGAACGCTGCGCACTATTCTGAACGAGCCCGATTCACCACTGATCGGCAAATGCGGGCTGAGGGCGTACCCGGTCGAGGAACGCAAAGGCGTCGTGTTCGCCTACGTCGGCGACGAACAGCCGGGCCCGGTCGAACACGACGTGGCGCCGCAGTTCCTTGACGACAATGCCGCCGTCTATGCGGCCGAGCCGTACGACATTCCCGCCAACTGGCGGCTGGCCTGCGAGAACGGGTACGACCCCGGGCATCAGTTCATTCACAACTGGTCGCCGTTTTCGATCAGCGCCGGCATGCATACCTCGTTCGGCTACACCTCGAAGCGCGAGGATCTGCTCGAGACGATCGAGTACCGGTCGGCGGACGATGGGCCCAAGGGCTTCACGCGCAAGGTGCAGAAGACCACGTTCAACCATCGCGCGGCGATCCCGATGAAGGACGGGTCGGTGACCGAGATCGTCCTGCCGCTGGCGCGCGGAAAATCCGATGCCGAGCTGAAAAAAGTGACGGAGATCATTTACGAGGGCACCGTGGGCTTGTGGTTGCCGTGCATGTTGCGGGTGACGACGTTCCCGCAGCCCTATTGCACCCACTACGAAGCGTACGTGCCGAAAGACGCCACGACCCACACGTATTTCCAGTTCGGGGTCATCCACACCGATGATGCCGCACGGGCTCACCGCTGGCTCGTGGAAGAGGCGCCGACGCTGTGGGAGGAGCCGGTCGTGCGCGGGTTCACGATCGACGACGCGTTCGCGCGCCGGCAGATGCAGAAATTCTACGCCGAGGAAAACGGGTGGGAGCGGGAGCGGCTCTACCGGCCGGATATCGAACTCACGATGTGGCGAAAATTCGCTTCGCAGCACGCGCGCGGCGTACAGACCAGGGAACACGCCCAGGGCAGGGGCGGGCCTCACACGCCGAGGGATTAGGGCCGCGGGCGGAAGCGAAGCCGGCCGGGCAATCCGAGCAGCGCCAGCCAGCACGCCGGTCGGCGCGTGGCGAACCCGAGGAGAAGATCAGCTGCTGTCGCGCCGTGAACTCGCGCGCTCAGCCGATGTGCTTGGACTTGTCCGCTGTCCGAGGAAGCCGAAGCCGCTGGGCAGTATGAGCGGGCATATCTCGGCTATTGATAGGTAGAGGGTGGGCCCGACCTCCCTGCTGAAACCGGCCCGGGTGAGTGAGCACTCTCCCAGCCGAGAACGCGGGACAGCATCGAGCGTACGTCAGTGGCCGCCCGGCCGGCCGCTGCGCGACGCTGCGCATTATCGACCGCGAGGGGCGGCTCGACGGGCGCGGGGAGAATCCAGCGGGCCGGAGCCAGCCCATCCGACACCCTGGTGAGATCTACTGCAGGATCGATCATCAGTGCCGCTGGGCGACCGTTCAGCGATACCCACGCCTCGACGCGTACCTCCGGATCATGAAGACCGCGGTCGCGGAGATCCGCGGCGATATGATGGGCGAGCTGCAGAATCAGGTCTGGTTGGCCGGCCATCTCCTTGGCCTGGCGCCAGGTCAAATACCGCGTTGGGCTCACCTGCCATGTACGGCCGGTTTCGCGCTCGCGCACGTGGTAGGTGATGCTGCCGTTCTTCTCGCGGACCATCACCTTCCAGGCCCACCGCATACCTTGTTCGTTCCACAACACATCACCGGGATAGAGCCAATGTCGCAGGGGCATCAGGATCTGGACCGCGAAGAACACCGCGCACGCAGCGATCCCGAGACGCGTTGCGATGCGGCCGAGGGGAGCCAGCGGCTCGTATTGCATCGCGCGCGGAGACTCCACGCGGAGGAGGCGGAGCAGTCGCCGCGGCCAGTCGGGCTCGAAGAAAATGGTCGTCAATCCGGTCATCAAGAATGGGAAGATGCCGATGTCGAAGAACACGTGGGTCATGAAGTGAAAGCAGAGCACGAAGCCGTACGCGACGATGCGGGTGCGCCGCCAGGACAGCGCGAATACGATGGTGCAGTCGTAGAGAAATCCCGCCCAGCTCAGCACATACGGCACCCACGGCATGTCCAGCCACGGCCCGATCAGCGGTGTTTCGGTGCGTGCCCCAAGCCAGATGCCGAGCGGTTGTGCGTGCAGCAGCCAGTCACTGCCGAGCTTGGCGAGTCCGGCATTCACGTACACGATCCCGACTTGAAGCCGGAGGATGTAGAGAACCCAGACCGGGATGGCGGGTGGAGCGAGCGTCGGCCGCCGTCGCGCCTCGAGCGACCAGACGCGATCGAGTGGGAGAAAGACGATCAAGAGAGAGACGATCGAAACGAGATAGTAATGGTTGAGATAATTCGTGACGTCCATCAACTCCACGTACGTGAAGCCGAGGAAGAAAAGCGCGGCAGCGAGACGCGTCCGGTAACCGAGGGTAATTGCCAGCGCCAGAGCGAAGAGCACGGCGTAGTGCGCGTACATGCCCCACTGCGGCCATACCTGCACCCATGAGAAGCCCCAGTACTTGAAGAACACCTGCGGCTCTACGTAGAGGATTTCGACCCAGCCTTCGGATAGGAAGCGCGTGATCCCGCCTAGCAAGACGAGGCCGAATAGGATGCGGAACGCCGCCGCGCTCGCTGCATCGACGGGTCGGCGCAGCACCGCGCCGTACGACGCGAGGCGCGGGGCTGCCCAGGACCCGGGGTCAATCATTGTCGCCAGCGCCCTCGTCACCGATTCGCAAGCTCAGCACGGTCATGAAGCGACTCTTGAGATCATCGGTGAATGTTTTGAGCGCGGTGTGCGCGGCGCGCACCGAGGATGGGTCATTCATCAATGCGCTCTCGAGCGTGCCGGGGATCGCTTCGACCGCGGCGATCGCCTCGGCCAACTCGGTCGTCATCTCCACGGCCAGGTCGCTGGCTCCGACCGCATGCAAGAAGTCATCGAACCCGACATCGGCAGACGTGCCACCAAAGAAGACCTGCTGCGCCGCGGTCAGGTTCGCCAGAATGTGCTCCTTCGACGCGTCTGCCCAACGCGACTCTTGCAGCTCCGGACACGTAGCCGCCGCACACTCGGGATCGAGCCCCGCAGGGGGCGCGAGCTTACGGTCCTTGACCTGCAGCTCGATGTAGAAGAGCGCCGCAAACACCTCGTCGATGGCTTCGGCGGCGCTTGGGTAGATGGAGCCGTCCGCGCCCGCCTGGATGAGCTGGCCGGCGAAGTCCCCGCCGGATTCGTCCCACGCCTCGAGCAGCTCGACCGCACGCCGATCGATCTCGGCTGCCGCCAGCTCGGCGTATCGCGTCCGCCGACCCAGTACTTCCCCGTTTGCAACCAGCGCGGCCCACGTACCGTTGGCGTTGATGTCTACCGCCGCGGCACAGGCGTTGTTCGTATCTCGATCGAAGAGCAGGTACTCGAGCGCGTCCAGACCGCGGGTACTGACCACCTCGCGGAGAAAGAAATCCGCGGTTTCGAAATCGCCGCTCGCCGTCTCTTGATCGACGCGGCAAGCATTCACCGTTGGCCACGAATAAATCTCGTTGCGCAGCCCGCGCCCGCCCATCCGCATGTCGGCCGCTCCGGCGGGGCCGACCTGCAAGACCTCGAGCATCTGCCACGCACCCATGGCGTCGCGCCACGCATCGCGGGCGAG
>JBFXHX010000004.1:0-129266 GCA_050176585.1 Binatia bacterium | reverse complement strand
GTTGGCCAGAGCGGTGGCGATCTCCGCGTGGAACCCCATCTGGTAACTGTAGCTCGCTGAGTGGGTGAGCGCTCCGGCAGGATCGAGCATCTCATTGGCGCCCCACGCCGCCGCCAGCGCATCCGCGGTGTGAGCACCGATCTCGCCTTCCGTGAGGCGCAGGGCGTAGTGATAGAGAGCCCCGCCGCCAAAGAGGCCCTTTTCCACGATCTGCCGGACTTCGAGTCCACCGGCGTTCATTCCGCGCGGGCTGGTTCCGTAGATCCCGCCATTGGGCCCGGGCGTCCAATTTCCATTCGCGTCGACGGGATCACCGGGACCGGCGTCGATCAGCGCCACGAACTCGGCGAATGATTCCGCGACGATCACATCGAAGGCTGGAGTGGTGACGTCTGCGAGGCTCGGGCTGCCGGTCTCGTACAGATCGACGAGGTGCGGGACCCCGCCGAGCACGACGGTCCCCTGCTCGGCGCCGCGCATCGCGCTCGCCCCCGTCAGCGCACCGAGTTGGCTGCGCAATGCGAGGGCCTCGGCCGCATTTGCCGCCCATGCGGGCGCCGACCAAGCGGTCGGAGTTACGGCGCACGCTCCGATCGGCGTGGCGGTCGGCGTCGCGGTTGCCACCGGGCTCGGGCCGGTGACCGTCGGCGTAGCGGTGGGGCGATCGCAGCCACCCAGCGCATTGTTGACGGCCAGGATGAGCTCGTGGATGGCAACGCTGCGGTCGCCGTCCGCATCACCCACACATCCCGAGCACTGCGCCCTGGCGGCCGATGCAACCAGCTGGCACGCGAGCACGCAGACCATCACCAGCAGCGGCACGCTGAGGGAGGTTCCGCGCCCCCCGCCGACCTCGCCGCGTCTTGCCGACCAATCCCGTCCGCGACCCATTCTCTTCACCATTCTCTTCACCATCGATCCTCCTCTCGAGTTTTCACGCGATCCGATCCGAGCTATTCCCTGCGGCCTCTTCGCGCCGGGAGATGGCGACGCCGCGATCGATCGCCTCGTCGGCCGAACCGCTCGCTCGCCCCGGGACGGGTTGGCACCTGCGGGAGCGTCGATCCCTGTGTGAATATCCGGAGCGCAGCGCCGGACAGGCCGGATCCTTGTTGGTTCCGAACCGCGCCTGCCCCTCACTGGCACGAACTCATCGGCCGGAAAGCTTTCTGAAAGTGATTTTCATTTTCACTGCTGTACTACCCGTGCGCGACATTTGTCAACGGCATTCCGTCTGGCGCGGAGCCCGTGGGGCGGCGATCACAATTCGACATAGATGAACCGGCTATTATCGCTTATGGCTACCCGGTGGGCGGTCGGAGCCCGCGGACGAGAGTCGCCCGCGGCCTTGAACGCAGCCGCGCGTTCGGCCCGGATTTGCTCGTTGCCGCGCCGCCGGCGCGCACCCAGGGGGTGGAACGCCCGACGCGCGCGCGCCTGGCGCAGTGACCGGCGCGGACCGGGCTCGGCCTGCGGCCAGCGTACCGCGCCGGGTGGGTCTTACATGCCCGGCGCGGGAGCGAGGGCCGGCTGAACTGGTTGCAGATCGGGGAGCGCAGCGGGAGCGGGAGCTGTGGCGGCGGGCGTTCCGCCGTGCGGGTCTTTTTTGGTGATCACGCCGATCTGCACGACGCCGGCGGCCCGGCAATCGTCCATCACGTCGACGATGTACCCGTGCGGCAGTGTGCGATCGGCCTCGAGGAAGATGGTCTTGTCCGGCCGCTCGGCGTACATGGCGGTCAGCTGCGCCACGAGTTCGCCTGGCGGTACCTCGGTCCCGTTCAGCTGGATGCGGCGGTCGGCGGCGAGGGTGACCGTCACCTGCGCAGCTTGCTCGGCATTGCGGCTGTTGTCGGCGAGCGGGAGCTCGATCGGTACCTCTTGCTTGAGCAGCGGAGTGACGACCATGAACGTGATGAGGAGAACGAGGACGACATCGACCAGCGGCGTGACGTTGATCTCCGCCTTGAGGTCGTCGTGTTCGGTCGCCCGGACGGCCACGTGCGCTCCCGCTATCGGACGACGGCGTGCAGCGGCCGTGCGTCGCGGCGCTGAGCCTCGCCGAGCGCCGCGACGGCGAGCTCCTCGGCCACGCACTCGAGCTCAGCGAGCATGCGCTGAATGCGCTGCGTCAGGTGGTTGTAGAGCCAGAGCGCCGGGATGGCGACCAAGATGCCGAGCCCCGTCGCCACGAGCGCTTCGGCGATTCCCGTCGACACCGAGCCGAGGCCCCCCTGGCCGGTGACGCCCATCACATGGAAAGCCGAGACGATGCCGATCACCGTGCCGAACAGACCGACAAACGGCGCCGTCGATCCCACCGTGGCGAGCACGCTCAGACCCTGGCGCGCGTCGACCCCGGCGGCGAGAATCACCCGGCGCGCGGTGCGGTCGTAGATCTCGAGCCACATGGGCGAAGCGCTCGCTGCGCCGCCCGCGACGCGCGTCACCTCGCCGACGAGATGGGCGACGTAGCTGCGCGGGAAGCGCTTGCCCTGTTCCGCGGCGGCCGTGATGCCCTCCTGCGCGAGCGCGGCGCGCCAGGCGGCGAGGAAGCGCGCCGATTCGCGCTGCGCGCGTCGCAACTTCACGAAGCGCTCGACCGCGACCGCCAGCGAGACGAGCGACATGGTGGCGAGCAGGACCATGACCGCTTTGGCCAGTGGCCCCATCGCGGGCCAGAGTTCGATCAAAGAGAAGTACATTGCCGTCCTAGGTTTCGCGCTGTCTCGTCAGCGATTCCGTCATCGCCAGCGGCTTAGCGCAGCGTGAAGCGAATCGGGATCTCCAGGATCACGCGTAGCGGGGCACCGCTGTCGTCGCGCGCCGGGCGAAAGCGCCACTGACGGACGGCGGCGATAGCCTCCTCGTCGAGCACTGGGATGGATTCGAGGACTTTGATGTCCCGCTCCACCTGCCCGTCCCGGTCGAGAATGGCCTCGAGCAGCACCAAGCCCTGGATGCCCTGGCGGCGGGCGGCCCGCGGATAGACGGGTGCGACCCGGCGCACCAGCAACGGCGGCTGCGCGACTTGGCCGGCAGGGATCGGGCCCGTGCCGCTCCCGCCGATTATGCCTCCGGCCACGCCGCCGTCGACGCCGCCCACCACGCCGGCCTGCTGCTGGGTGATGGAGCCGGTAGGGATGCCCGCCGCCACCTCCGCCGGCGCCGCCGCGGGCGGAGGCTCCACCACCCGCGGCTTCGGCTTCGCCTTCGGTTTGACCTTGGGGTCCGCCCGTCGCAATCGGCGGGGCTCCGCGGCGTCCGTCTTCGGCGGCTCTTTCGGTTGCGCGGGAACGACGGGCGGCGCTTGCGCCGCGACCGCCTCGCCGCCCGGAATGCCGACCGGGGCAGGCGGCGGTGGCGGCGGTTCGACGAATACCATTCGAATCGGCGGAGGCTCGGGATCGGGTGCGGACCCGCTCAATGCCGACAGCGCGAGCGCCCCAATCGCGACGTGTGCCGCCAGCGCGATCACCCACGCCTGCGCAAGCCCCCGGCGGGTCAAGCCCAGCGGCAGGGCGAGTCCCGCGCCGCGCGCCTCGATGCCCAAAGCGAGCGGCGGGGCCGGGCTTCCGGGCCCCGCCGCGGCCAGAGCGCCGGCGACCGGCGGCCCAAACGATCCGGTCACCGCTTCCTCAGCCATTGTGGTGTCACGTCTGAAAAATAGTGAAAATGAATTTCAAGATCGCAACGCTTTGTAGGTGAGTGTGGCAAAGACGTCAAGCCAGCAACAGCCAGCCCGCGTCCATTCCGAACGCCTCCCGCTTCTGAGGAGGGGTACGGGCCCGCCGCTCCGGCGAGCGCCAAGCTCGAGCGCCGTTTCGGAGCCGTCCGCGCGGTGGGCTCCAGCAGCTGCGGCCAGTTTCAACCCGAAGGCATGGAGAGCTCGCATGCATCTGTCCGCAGGCGGCGTGCGCGCTGCTGCCGCTTCACTGTGCCGCGCGGCCGCGTGCGCGCGGAGGGTTTTTCGTGTCAGCGCGGCGCCTTGACAGGCCGCCCGGCGCGCAGATAGATCGAGCAGTCGATTATGATACTCATTTTCAATTTCAACGGGTTCGGGGGATGGAGAGGGGACGCCGGATAATGGACACCGCCACCAGCGCCGTGACGGCGCGCCAATGCCACGCGCCGCCGCACCAATTGCTCGCGATCGCGGTTGCGTTCGCCGTGCTCCTCCTCTGCTCGCCAACTGGTGCCCAAGACCCGGCGGACGCGGCGCCGCGGGGGAAAACACCAGCCGCGCAGAAGGAGCGCGAGGCGGAGACGGTCCGACTCGAGGAACAGCAGGTGGTCGGCGAGCGCGAGGAGGACATCCCGCGCTTCCTTCCCGATGTGAAGGGGCCGGAGATCTTCTCGGGGAAGAAGACCACCGTGATCGATCCCGAAGAGCTGCCGCAGATCGTCAACGACAACTACCGCCAGGTGCTGTCGCGCGTCCCAGGGCTGAACCTCTCCGAGGATGCGACGCCCCTGGTGAGCATCGGCTACCGCGGCCTCGATCCCCACCGCACACAGTTTACGCTGGTTTTGAAGGACGGCATCCCGATCGCGGCCGACATGTTCGGGTACCCGGAAAGCTATTACCTGCCGCCGATCGACTCGGTCGAGAACATCGAGTTCATCCACGGTGGCGCCGCGCTGCTCTATGGTCCGCAGCCAGGTGGCGCGCTCAATTTCATCACCAAGAAACCGAACCCGTACCGCAAGTTCTCCCTCTATTCGAATCAGACCTTCGGCAGCGACAACTTCTACTCGACGTACAACGCGGCGTCCGGCACCGTCGACCCGCTCGGCTACTACGTCTATTACTACCAGAAGCAGGGCGACGGCTTTCGCGAAGCGAACAGCGATTTCAGCATCTACTCGGGCAGCGCCAAGTTGACTTACGCGCTGAACGACGCCAACCGCCTCCTGGTCGCCTTCGACGGGTACAACGACAGCCACGGCGAGCCGGGTGGCCTGCGTCTCACCGAGGCGCCGAACGCGGTGCTGTACCAGGTCGACCGCAACGCGACCTCGCGCTTCTTCGACGAGTTCGCGCTCGAGCGCTACATCGGCTGGGGAATTTTCGAGAGCGATCTCTCCAACGATACCCTCGTCCGCGCTGCCACCTGGGGCGGCCGCTACACGCGCAGCTTCTACCGCCAACGCGGCGGCGGGTTCGGCACGCTGCCGAGCGGCCCCGCGGCCCAAACGAACCAGATCGAGCAGGCGCGATTCAACAGCTTCGGGCTCGATACCCGCGTGCGTCACGACTGGTCGTTGTGGAACCAGCCTCACACGCTGACCGCCGGGATCGAGTATTACTACAGTGATGCGCCGCGCACGGAGAAACTGGGGGCGGCGCCCGATGCGCGCGACGGTCAGGTGCGGAACGAGAGCTTCCGCCAGACCAACTACGGCGCCATCTTCGCGGAGAACCGCTTCGTGTGGGGCGATTTCCAGTTCATCCCAGCCCTACGCCTCGAGAACTACGCAGAGGCGGTCACGGAGACGGTCAACGTCGACAAACAGCGGCGGGGCGTGCCGCTGGCGGACGAGAGCAATTACGATTTCCAGCCGCTGTTCGGCATCGGCGCCGTGTATACCCTAGTGCCGACCATCGAGACCTACGCGAACATCTCGTCCGCCTACCGCCCGCAGTTGTACTCCGAGGCCGTTGCCACGAGCCCGACGCTGATCGTCGCCGGGGACCTCAGTCCGAGCATGTCGTATCAGTACGAGATCGGCTTCCGCGGCAATCCGATGCCGTGGGTCTACTGGGACACGAGCCTGTTCTATCTCGAGTTCGACAATCAAATCGGTACCGTGCAGCTGCCCAGCGGCATCAGCGAGGTCCGCAACGTCGGCAGAGCGCGCCACTACGGCTGGGAGGTCGCCACCGAGGTCGGCTCGCTCCACCTGTACGATTACTTGAACCGCTCCGCGCTGGCCGCGCAGTACGGCGACCTCTCGCTGTTCGGGAGCCTGCTGCTGCTGGATGCCGAGTTCGTCGCCGGGCCCTTCGACGGCAAGACTCCGGCGTACGCGCCCGACTACATCGTGCGGGCCGGCTTCCAGTACCTCCTCCCCGACGTGGTGAAGGCCAGCTTGCTGACGACGGCGGTGGCGAACCAGTACGGGAACGACAACAATACCCAGGACTTCTTCATCCCCGCTTACAACGTGTGGGATCTCACGATGGAAGCGAACGTGTGGGGCGAGACCGTGGCGCTGTATGCCGGCGTGAACAACGTGTTCAACGAGAACTACTACGCCCGTATCCGCAGCGACGGCATCCAGCCGGCGTACCAGCGCAACTACTACGGCGGATTCAAGCTGTACTTCTAGCGCGGCGCGCAGGGGAAAGTACCCCGCGCTGCGCCGCGCGTGCCCGACGCCCCCGCCGAGGGCGCGCTGCTGCCGGGCGCCGAAAATGTCGGCGGGTCCGCGCTTGCGCTCAGCGTCGTTGACCCGCATGCGAGCGCGCGCCGGTACGGAGGGAACGGCGGGCGCCGTGGTTGCGGACCGCGGGCCACCGGAGTAGGCAATGCGCGCCGGCGTTCAGCCGTAGGATACGGGGAGGCGCGACAGATGAGGTTCGGATTTCTCACCGAGGGCGATACGCCGCGCGGCGCGTCGGTCGCGAATCGCTATCACGAGGTCATCCGCGAAGCGCAGTTCGCGGAGCAGATGGGCTTCGATTTCTGGGGTTGCTCCGAGCAGCACTTCACCGGGCCGGTGGCCACCATCTCGGCGCCGGAAGTTCTGCTCGGTGCGGTGGCGCAGGCGACCAGCCGGATCAAGATCCGCACGATGTCGTTCGTGATGTTGCACCTCAACCACCCCATCCGAAGCGCCGAGCGCCTGGCCACCCTCGACATTCTGTCGAATGGCCGGATGGAGTTCGGCACGGCGCGGGGCAACAACGCGGCCGTGGTGAGCAGCTTCAAGATCGACGCGGACAACACCAAGGCCGAGTGGCGCGAGACGCTGGAAGTGATCGTGAAAGCGCTCACCACCGATCCGCTCGAGCATCACGGCCGGTTCTACGACATCGACCCGACGAACGTATGGCCGCGCCTGTACCAGCGCGAGTTTCCGCCGATCTACCTCTCGTCGACGAGCATCGACACGCACATCGCCGCCGGCAAGCTCGGCATCGGTCCGATGCACGCCTCGCCTTACGGTTGGGAGTACCTGCAGGACTGCATCGACGGTTACAAGAAGGAGATCGCCAACGCGACGCCGATACCGGGCACGCGGGTGAACAATGCGATGTGCCACGCCGCGCTCGGCGTGCACTGCGCGGCGACCCGGGAGCAGGCGCTGTATGAATCGCGCCCGGCGTCGCTCGGCTTCAACAAGTGGTTGATGTCGTTCTACGGCGCCATCGCCAAGACCAGCCCCGAGTACGCGTACATGGCGGACGTGTCGAAGACGCTCGGCGATCACGCCGACGATCTGCCCTACCTCGCCGATGCGCTGCCGTGGTTCCTGATCGGCACGCCGGACGAGTGCATCGAGCGGCTGCGGGTGTTCCAGAAGATGGGCATCGACGAGATCATCGTGCGGATCGACGGCTTCGGGCACAAGAAGCACATGGACAGTATCGAGATGTTCGGGAAGTACGTGCTGCCCGAGTTCAAGAATCCGGGGAACATCGTGCGCGTGAGCGCCTACGAAGAGATCGGCGTCGCCGCGAACCCCTTCATGCTCTGAGGAACTTACAAGCGCGAAGGCGCGAAGGAGCTTTTCTTCGCGTCGCCGCGCCTTCGCGTTGCTCAGAGAGGCTTCTTCAGCCAGTCGCGGTAGAACCCTTCCAGGTCGGGCAGGAAGTCGAATACGACCGGGTAGCCCGGCGTCACCGCCTCGACCTCCAGCTGCGTCTTGCAACCCGGGCAGTAGTACTCGCGGATTTCCATCCACTCGGCGTCGCACTTGCGGGCCCCCGGGTAGATCTCGTCGAGGGTCTCCTCGGAGTCGCGCACGTAGATCAGCGCCGCGAGTTTCCAATTCTCGGTGTACGGGCCGAACTCGTGCCCGCAGTCGCACTTCACGATCCGCTCGGGGCCCTTCTGCACGATGTAGAGGTGCTCGCCGATCGGCAGCAGGATGCGCTCCGGCCAGGCGACGCGACTCTGCAGGATCTCGAGGTAGATCTCGAAGCGCCCTTCGTCCTTGAAGTCGCTCATGATCTTTTTCGTCGTCTGCCACGGCAGCTTGCCGTCGATCAGATCGCGAATGACGTCTTTCGGATACTGCGGCATCTCAGACCTCGAATGCGAAGCCGTCCGGCAGGTTCCAGAAGGCGCGGTACTCCGCCGTCCAGCGCTCCGAGAACCCGAAGACGTCGTTGTACATTTCCTTCACTTCGGTGCCGAGCTCGTGGCGCAGCAGGCGGGCGCGCTGCTGCGCCATCCACTCCCGCACCGGCACGGCGCGCCGGCCGCGCTCCTCGCGGCAGCGCGCGCGCGATTGGCGCGTGGCGTCCTCGTCGACGACGTGGCGCTTGGCGTCGGCGTCGTAGCGGGCCTCGACCCGGTACACCTTGGCGGCCAGGGCGAGGGATTGGATGCCGTTGTCGAGGTCGCGGCGGACCGCCTCCGGATCGCGTTCGATCGGATCACCGTAGCCGCCGCCGGTGTTGTAGAAGAACTGGAACAGGTCCCCGTCGCGCAGCGGGCGCTCGAGGAACACGCCGTCCACCACCTTGAACTCGCCGTTGACGCGGGTGGCGATCTCCGGGCGATTGGGGTCGCCTTCGACGTGCGGCAGCGGCTCGCGGCGCGCGATCCGCTCGCGGATGTCGGTGTTGCGCGACAGGTACTCGAACTTCGCGGTCGGTCCCGGATAGCCGCCGCACATCCCCTGGTTGTCGAACACCTTGTCCGAGTGGATGGTCGACAGGAGGTTGTACATGGGCGTCTTGTGGATCATCAGCAGCGAGCTGAAGGTGGCGCCGCCGCGGTACTTCCCGGCCCCGGGCGAGTCGATCCAGATGCGGCGCCCGAGGTAGAGAATCGGCAGCATCATCTCCCAGATCTCGACGTTCCCCATGTCGGACTCGGGATTCCAGCCGACGTAGCCGCAGTCGATGCCGTCCATGATGCCGCGCGCGCCGCTGCCCTCGGCGGAGCACTCCACGTTCTGCCCGCCGAAGCGCTGGCCGTACTGGTTGATGCCGCCGCCCTCGATGATCGGGGTATTCGTCTGGCCGAGAAACACCTCTTCGCGAAACCCGCGCGCGTAGAAGGCGCGGCTGATCATGCGCTGCAGGCAGCCGAACCCCGGCATCAGCGAGCCCCACGCGGACGACGTCGACGTCATGTCGTCCTCCGGGTTGCACCAGCTGCCCGGCGGCAGCACCATGCGGGTCGCGAACCAGCACCCGTCGTTCACCTTCCCGTCGAAGTCGATGAACTGGGTGAGCGTGACGAAGAAGCCGCCGTCCATCGCCGCGGGCGGGCAGTTGTACGGGTTCCACATCTTCGGCCCGGCGCCTTCGTAGTCGATGGTGAGGAAGCCGCTGCGGTCGACGGTCATCTCGAGCGGCGTGTGAACGATGCAGTTGCGGCTCATCCCGGAGGCGCCGACCTTGCCGTCGAACACATGCCCGGCGTAGGCGGCGGCGCGGTAGCGGCCGGGCACCGTGAGCATGGTCATGCGCTGCAGGTGCGCCCGGCGGCCCTCCTCGATGATCTCGCGGATGGCGCGCTTGTAGTAGTCGATGCCGTACTGGCCGATGACCTCGAGCACCTTCTCCCGGACGTCGAAGCAGGCGCTCACCATCGCCTTCTCGTCGAGCACGAAGTACACCGGGGTCCGGAGGTTCATCTCGGCGCGGATGAAGAAATCGCGCCGGATCGTGTCGTTGACCGCCACCTTCTCGGCGCTGACGATCATGCCCTGGCCGAAGCGCTCGGCGGTGGTCGACTGGTTCGCGCCGCCGGTGATGCCGCCGATCTCCAGCTCATGCGCGACCGCCCCGACCCAGCCGACGAGCTCCTGGCCGTGGAAGATCGGCGTGACGTTCATGAGGTCCGGCGGATGCACGTCGGACACGAACGGGTCGTTGTTGGCGAACACGTCGCCGTGCGCGATCCCTGGATCGGATTCGTAGTCGCGCTCGATCATCCACTGGATGAAGCGGCTGAGCGTGTGCACGTGCACCATGATGCCGGTCGAGAGCACCACGCTGTCGCCCTCGGGCGTGTAGAGGGCGACCACCGACTCGCCCACCTCGCGCACGCCCGGCGACGCCGAGATCTTCTTCGAGGTCTCGCGCGCGTTCACCACCGCGGAGCGCAAGCGCGCGTGCAGGCTCTCGTAATGGAGGTAATTCTCCGCCTTCAGGCGCAGCTCGGACACCCCGTGATAATGCCCGGTCTCCTCGAGCAGCGCGCGGTTGCGCCGCAGCGTCTCGATGAGCGTCCTTCCGTCGGGCCCGACGCCGCGCTGCGCGCCGCCGCCGCCGTGTGCCTTGTCGATCGCCGTGCTCATATTCGGCCGTCCCTTCCTACCGCAGCCAGAAGAAGTTCCACTCGTCGACGTCGATGCGCTTGCCCTCCGGGACGACCAGCGTCGTCGCCGGGTGCTCGATGATCGCCGGCCCCGCCACGCGGTTGCCCGGGCGCAGCAGCTCCATCTCCCAGAGCTCGGCGGACATCCAGCGCCCCTTCCAGTACATCTCGCGCGTGCCCTTGTACGCCGCGCGCTCGGGCGTGGCGCCGCCGAGCGGACGCTGGATGAGCCGTGGCTTCACCTTTTCGACCGCGGCGAGCAGGCCGAGCTCGAAGAGCTGGTAGCCGGCGCCCTCGTAGCGCGCGACCCGCGAATTGATCTTCGCGTAGAGGTCTTCCCAGGCCTCGATCAGCTGGTCGACGTCGGCCGCCGTGCGCAGGCGGGGCAGGGGCGAGACGACCTCGAGATCGCTCAGCTGGCCGGCGTAGCGGACCATTGCGAGCGGGGTGAAGCGGATCTCGCGCCCGACCGCGATCTCCGTCGCCATCTCCTCGCGCGCGGCGTTCTCCATCTCCTCCCACACGCGGTTCACTTGCTCGGCCACCGCGACCTTCGCCGCCGCATTCGCCGCCGGGGGCAGCGCGAGGTGCACGGAGCGCGAATAGCGGTGCTGGTAGTCGGCGGTGGTGCAGCCGAAGGCCGAGAAGGCCGCGGCGAAGTGGAAGGTCATCACGCCGGCGAAGTCGAGGCCCTCGGTGTAGCCGGCGAGGTGCAGCGGGCC
Source organism: Binatia bacterium (assembly GCA_050176585.1). GTDB lineage: Bacteria > Desulfobacterota > Binatia > HRBIN30 > CADEER01 > CAYYWP01. Next base: position 118,039 of record JBFXHX010000004.1, on the reverse strand, counting down.
TGCGCCGCCGTAGCCGAACAGCGTGTACTGCGCGGTGTCGAGCCCGCGCGCGGAGGCGACGGCGCGGAGCGCGTCGCGCGCCTCGCGCTCCATCATGCGGACGATCGCCTCGGCGCCGTCGTATACGTCGACGCCGATCACGTCCGTAACCTGCGTACGGACCGCCTCGAGCGCCGCGGCCTTGTCGAGCTTCTGTTTGCCGCCGAGGAAGTAATCCGGGTTGAGATAGCCGAGCAGGAGATCGCAGTCGGTGATCGTCGCGATGCGCCCGCCCTTGCCGAAGCAGACGGGCCCCGGCGTCGAGCCGGCGCTCTCCGGGCCGATCTGCACCTTCCTGGTCACCGGATCCACCTTCACCCAGCTGCCCGCGCCGGCGCCGATGTTCTCCATCGCGATCGTCGGCAGGTTCAGCTTGAAGCGCGCCAGCACCGGCTCGGCCTCGACCGGCACATAGCCCTCGGTGATCGTCGCGATGTCGAAGCTCGTGCCGCCGAGATCGGTGACGATGATGTTGCGCATGCCGGTGAGCGCGCTGACGTGCTTGGCGCCCATCACGCCGCCGACCGGCCCCGAGATGAGCGTCTCGTGCAGGCGCGGATAGCGGATGTTGCAGAGCCCGCCGTAGGCGAGGACCGTCTGCAGCGGGTAGCGGTAGCCGCGGCTCTGCACCGCCGCTTCGACCTTCTGAAGCTGGCGGCGCACCGGTGAGACCGCGTAGGCTTCGATCAGCGCCGCGTTCAGGCGCGAGTTCTCGCGGATCACCGGGCGGAGCTGGCTGCCGAGATATACCGGCACCTCGATGCCGCGCCGTGCCATTACGGCGCGGATCATCGCCTCAGCGCGCTGCTCGTGCGCCGGATTGAGGTACGAGTAGAGGAAGTGGACGACGATGGCCTCCACACCGTCGGCGAGCAGTTGCTCCGCGGCGGCCTCCACCTCGTGCTCATAGAGCGGGATGATCGTCTCGCCGAAGACGTCGACGCGCTCGGTCGCGCCGTGTATGTGGCGGCGCTCGACGAGCGGCGAGGGGTGCACGTGTGTGACGGCGTGGATGCGGTCGGAGTATGAGTAGCCGGTCCAGGACTGCATCCCGCGCCCCATCAGCACGTCGTCCTCGAACCCCTTCGTGGTGATCAGCCCGACTTTTTGCCCGCGCCGCGTAATCAGCGTGTTGACCATGGTCGTGCCCGAGTAGAGCGCGACCTCGAGCTCCCGGTAGAGCGCGTCGTGTTCCTGATCCCAGTAGGAGATCGCGTCCGCGGCCGATTCGAGGAATCCGACCGACTCGTCATGCGGCGTGGTGGCGGCTTTGCCGACCGTGAAGTCGCCGTTCTCGTCGACGATGAACGTATCGGTCATCGTCCCCCCGGCGTCGATTCCCAGCACGAGCGGTCTGCGAGCCACGGCGAGTCCCCCTTTTCGTCGGCGTTGCGTCTGGCGCGAGGTGGCGGCGGTACCGTTACTCAGTTGAAGGTCGCAGCCCCAGCGCAGTGTCTACGCAGCCGGTGGCGCGATATCGGCGCGCAGCGGCCCGGCGGTGCGGAGTGCAGAATCCAATCGCATTGGCCGGGCTTCCTAACCCGCGCCGCCGGAACCCGTCAACTCTGAACTGCGCGCGAAGATCGCCGCAGCGGCGCGGAGATCGCGGGCTCGCAGATGAGAGGCGCTGCGTGTGCGCACCCAGGTGCCGACAAGGGGCTCGAATAGCAATCGATTGATCTCCTGCGACACCAGCGGCTACACGGACCCGCAGCTGCGTCGTACCCAACCTTGATGACCAGCCCGTTCCACGCGAAACCAACTGCTTGCCGGGTTGACCGTTTGCCATCCGCAGCTCTGTGCCTGTTCGCCACTTCACTCACGCGTTGAGTCCGGTGGGCACGTCGTTCGACTCGCGTCGGACCATTCAGCAAGCCTTCAGCTCGTGCAGCACGGCGACTGCAATCTCGACGACAAGCCGCTGCTCGACGCCGCCGAATTTTACCCGATCGAGTGCATTGATGGAGCCGTCCGACACCGGCCCTGCGCAACAGCCATTTTCGCGAGTCATGCCATCATTGCCTTGGCGCTGACGGCCGTAGCGATTCACGCCGCCGCTCGGAGCCTGCTCGGAGTATTGAGGTCGGCCCTGCTCGCGCCGGTGTTCGCCTTTTGCACATCGGCGCCGTCCACCGCGAGCCGCGCACTGTGGCGACACGGGCCATCCATGCAGGTGGTGCGGCTACACAGGAGCGGTGGTCACTCGGGGAGCCAGTTGCCGGTGCAATCGCCGAAGACGAATGCGCTGAAATCCTGTACCGGTGCCGCGCTCGCCAGCGGGGTGTACTGAATTGCGCCGCGCTGCAGGTGCCGGGGAGGCACGATCGTCTGATGCTCGGCTGCGCGCGGCGTGGCGACGAACCCCAGTCGGAGTCGCATGCCTCCGCGGCCTCGAAGCGCAAGTGCGGTGCGCTGATAAGCTGCAGGATGCGGACCGCGTCGAAGGCGCTGATCGCGCCGTTGCCGGTGACATCGCAAGCGAGCCTCTGCACCGGGCTGAACTCGCGCGAGCCCGCGACCGCTTGCAGCACGTACGGGGCGTCGAGCGCGGATATCGCTTCGCCCCGCGCCGGTCTGCCGCGGCTCGATGGTCCAGTCGCCGCGTTCCAGGCCCATTATGGAGAAGGCGCCCCCCGCATTGGCTACTACGCTGTCGGGTGCGGATCCAAGCGCGTGTACAGTGGCGCCCTCCACGGCGCGGTCGGTGCCGTCGTAGTAGCGGATGCGGCCGCTGACCGACGGTACACCGCAGCCGGTCGGGATCAGCCCTATCGCAATCCCGGTTCCCCCGGTGGGAAGCGGATCGTTCCGATGAGCGTGCGCATGGCGGTGTCGATGACGGATACGCCTATCGTGGAGACGGCCGTGTTGGTCGCGGTGCTGATCACCGACACGTCGTGCGAGTCGTTGTTCGCGACGTACACGAACGCGCCGTCGGGAGTCACTGCGATACCGTCGTTCGGATGTGTCCCGACGGGTACAAAGCCAATCACTGCGTTTGTGGTCGTGTCTAAAACCGCTGCGCGATTCACGTTGAGCTGTGCGATGTAGACACGAGAGCCGTCCGTGTGATCGCCACGCCGCGGGTCTCCGCGCCACGCACACGCCGTGTAGCCGCGCGACCTGGTGACCGGACGCGGCGCGGAGCGCCGCCCGGCGAAGCGGAGATGGGTGCCGTTTCCCCCGCCCGGGCATCGCTGCCGTGATGCCGAGGGGCCCCCGGTGCCGCGGCTACACTAGCTTAGGAGGGGGAGCGCAACCGCGGCGCCAGCTCCTTCTCCCAGAACCGGATGAACCCCTCCTGATCGGGGCCGATGCCGACCAGGATCACGTGATCGAAGCCGGCGTCCACAAAGCGGCGGATCGATTGCAGGTGCCGCTCGGGATCGGGTCCGCAGGCGATGTTCTTCGCGACGTCCTCGCGGCGGATGTGGCGGCTGGCGGCTGCGAAGTTGGCGGGATTGGGCAGCTCGGCCATCACCTTCCAACCGGTAAGCGACCAGCGGAAGAGCTCGTGCGCGGTGTCGATCGCCGCTTCCTCTTCCGCTGCCCAGCAGAGCGACACCTCGCCGTATTTCGGCGCTCCGTCGTCGCCGCGGGCCTGGCGCCATGCCTCGATCAGCTCCGCTTTGGGCTCGGTCGCGATCAGACCGGCGCCTTTGCGCGCCGCCAGCTTCGCGCCGGCGCGCCCGCCCGCGGCGACTGCGATCGGCGGCGGCGACTCCGGCAGATCGAACACACAAGCGCGGTCCACAAGGACGTGTCGGCCGCGATACGAGCGCATGCCGCCCTTCCAGAGCAGGCAGATGGCGTCGATCGCCTCGGACAACATCTCCTGCCGCACCGCCGGTGCCGGCCACGCGCCCCGGGCCACGTGCTCGTTCAGCTGCTCGCCCGCGCCGAGGCCGAGCGTGAACCGGCCGCCGCTCATCACCGCCACGGTCGCCGCCGCCTGGGCGATGATCGCGGGATGATAGCGCTGGGTGGGGCAGGTCACCGCCGTCGCGATCCCTACCCGCGACGTCTGCGCGGCGACGGCGCCGAGCACCGTCCAGGCATAGGGCGAGTGCCCCTGCGCCTCCAGCCACGGATGGTAGTGGTCGGAAATTGCGACGAAGTCGAACCCGGCCTGCTCGGCGCGCTGTGCATTGCGCAGCAGCGCGAGCGGACCGTGCTCTTCGCTCATCAGCTTGTAGCCGAATTTTGCCATCGGGGACCTCCCCATGGCGCGCGGCGCGGTGCTCAATGCTCCGTGCGCGCGCGCTTGCCCTCGTCGGCGGCGCGCGCGAGATCCTCGTCCGACAGCACGCGCTCGTCCGGGTCGGCCGTGTCGCCGGCGGGAAGCTCGAACCGCAACCCCTCCATGTAGGGGGTCGGTTTCTTGCGGCGGTAGTTGAGGAACTCCTCCGCGTAGTACGCGCGCGCCTGTGCCACCGTTTTCGCGCCGGTGACGATGTCGTGCATCAGGTTCAGCGCCAGGTTGTTCGCCTCTTCGTCGTGACAGCGCGCCGACACCTCGCCCGCCGTGCGTTCGACGACGACGCTGCCGTCGAACTCGGCCAGCGGCGAGAAGAGCGCGGGCGGTACCTTGTACCTCAGCACGGACTCGACCGAATCCGTGTGCGGGGCGGGGAAGTCGTGGCGGTAGAACATGCGGGAAGCGATGATCCGTTTCCAGGGCCGGACGTCGTGCCAAATGAGCAGCGAGTCGGTCGCCTCGTGCGGCTCGCCGTGGCGGTCGATCACCAGCTGCGCCGCCTCGCGCGACTCCTCGGGCCAGCCCTTCACGATGTCCGAACCGTCTCGCGTTTCGCGGCCGCCGGCACTGCGTTCGCCCGCGCGGCGTTCGCCGTGTTCGGGTTGGGTCATCCGTCGAACCTCCGCGGTGGTGATGTGCGGACGAATCGAAGCAAATCACGTGCCCCTCCGCCGCCGTGCAAGCGGCTCCGACAACGCGTCCCGCGGCGAAACCTTACAGAGCGTTCAGCCGGCCGCAGGCAAGCCTTGCACGGCGCGGCGCCACACCCGCGCCCGCTGCCGCGGCGCGCTCGCGATCGGCGCTCGAGCACCTGCACAGCAGGCTGGGTGGTGATATGGATGCGAGCCAGGCCCCGATGCCGGATCTTGGGGCCTCGGTGGCGGACCGGAGCGGAAACGCAGGACCGATCGGATGAACGCTGTACGAACGCGGCGGCGAAGGGAGCAGTCGGCATGAACGAGCGTCTGCGCAACGATGCGATCGCGGTCGCGCAACAGGCCTGGCTCGAGCGTAACCACGACGCCCTCGCCTCCGGTTGGAAAGCGTCGTTCACCTCATCGAGCGGCATCCCGATCCAGCCGGTATACACGCCGGCGGACCTCGAGGCGGCCGGCTGGAGCTACCAGGGCGACGTCGGCCTGCCGGGCGAGGCGCCGTACACGCGCGGCTTCAACCCCGGCGGCTACCGCAGCCGGCTCTGGGCGATCGAGATGTACGCCGGGTTCGGCTCGCCGGAGGAGGCGAACCGGCGCTACCGCTACCTCATCGAGCAGGGCAGCACGGGCGGCGTATCGATCGCGCTCGATCTGCCGACGCAGATCGGCTTCGATTCCGATCACCCGATGGCGCGCGACGAGGTCGGCCAGATCGGCGTCGCGCTCACCTCGCTGGACGACGTCGAGCGCCTGTTCGACGGCATTCCGCTCGAGAAGATCGGCCACATCTTCACCACCGCGAACTGCATTGGGCCAATCGCGTTCGCCTGGCTGCTGGCCTTGTACGCCAAGCGCGGCACCGGGACCGGCGACTGCATCGTCCAGATCCAGAACGATCCCATCAAGGAGTACGTCGCGCGCGGCACGCAATTTCTGCCGATCGAAGCCGCCGTGCGCCTGGCCACCGACGCCGTGCAGTACTGCTCCACCCGCGCACCCGAGTGGCTGCCGATCTCGATCTCCGGCTCGCACATGAAACAGGCCGGCGCGAGCTGCATCGAGGAAGCGGCGTTCACGATCTGCAACGGCATCGCGTACATCGAGTCGTGCCTCCGCAAGGGCATGCGCATCGACGACTTCGGCCACACCGTCGAGCTGCACTTCTGCACGGAGATGGACTTCTTCGAGGAGATTGCGAAGTACCGCGCGGTGCGCAAGGCGTGGACGCGCCTGGTACGCGAGCGCTTCGGCGGCACCACCGAGCGCGCCCAGCACTTCCGCCTGCACGCCGCTACCTCCGGGCGCCCCCTCACCGCGCAGCAGCCGCTCAACAACGTCGCGCGCATTACCCTCCAGGCGCTCGCGCAGATCCTCGGCGGTTGCGAGCAGACGCGCACCGCCTCCTTCGACGAGGTGCTCGGTATCCCCACCGAGGAAGCGGCGCGCACCTCGATCCGGACCAACCAGATCATCGCGTACGAAACCGGGGTTCCGTATACCGTCGATCCGCTCGGCGGGTCGTACTACGTCGAGAGCCTCACCCTCGAGTTCGAGCGCCAGATCGCCGAGATCATCGCCACCATCGACCGCATGGGCGGTGCGATAGAAGCGGCGAAGAACGGCTTTGTCGCCGGCGCGCTCGCGCGCGGCGCCTACCGCGAGCAGTGCGCGGTCGAGCGCGGCGACCAGGTGATCGTCGGCGTGAACCGCTTTCAGTGCGAGGGCGAGCGGCCGATTCCGGTGTTCAAGCTCGATCCCGGAGCGGCGGAGCGCCAGATCGCGAAACTGCAGGCGCTGCGCGCGCGGCGCGACGGCGCGGCGGTTGCGCGCGCCCTCGGCCGCTTGCAGAACGTGTGCGCGACCGACGAGAACGTCATGGATGCGGTGCTGGAATGCGTGCAGACCTATGCGACGGTCGGTGAGATCTGCGATGTCTGGCGGCGAGTGTACGGCGAGTACGTTCCGGAGACAGTGAGGTTCTGAGTTGAGGGGGGCGGGCACTCGCCGCATCCGCGTGGTCGTCACCAAGGTCGGGCTCGACGGGCACGACCGCGGCGTCAAGGTGATCGCGCAGGCGCTGCGCGACGCCGGGATGGAGGTGATCTACGCGGGGCTCCGCCGCACGCCCGAGGAGATCGCGCGCATCGTGATCGAGGAGGATGCGGACGTGCTCGGCTTGTCGATCCTGTCGGGTGCGGTCGTGCCGCTGTCGCGCCGGGTCATGCAGGCCCTGCGCGCCGCCGGCGTGGAGGACCTGCTGGTCGTGCTCGGCGGCATCGCGCAGCCCGGCGAAGCCGAGGAGCTGCGCGCGCTCGGCATCGAGGGCCAGTTCGGGCCGGGGGCGTCGCTCGCGGAGATCATCGGGTTCATTCGCGAGCGCGTGCCGCCTGATGGCTGAGCTCAACGCCCAGGCGCGAAAGGCGCGGAGATATGATTCAACCGATAGGTGAGACACTCGCAAACGTGTCGTGGGCCGCGCTCGACGGCGCCGCGCGAGAGAAGCTCAAGTGCTGCGTGCTCGCCAACTTCTCGGTCGCGGTGGCCGGCGTCCCCTACGTGCGGTTGCCTGAGCCCGTGCCGAGCTCGTCCGGTCACTTCCTCTTCAACGGCCGCCGGACGGCGGCGGCGCGCGACGCGGCGTTCTACAACGCCGCGGCAATGCACGCGCGGACGCAGGACGACTTCGATCCGATCGGCAAGCTGCACAGCGCTACCGTGGTGATGCCGGCGGCGCTGGCGGCCGCCGAGCGGGTGGACGCTTCGGGCGAGGCGCTGCTCGACGCATTCGCCGTCGGCTACGCCGCGTGCACGGGCATGTCGCGCGCGTTCTCGCCCCGCACCAATCCCAAAGGACTGCGCGCCACCGGACTGTACACGCCGTTCGGCGCGGCGGCCGCCGTCGGGCGGATGGCGGGGCTGGATGCGCGCGGGCTTGCGAACGCGATCGCCATCGCCGCATCGCTGACCGGCGGGCTGACCCAGTGCTGGGTCGACGGCAGCGACGAATGGCAGCTGCACGCGGCGGCAGCGGCGAGCAACGGCCTGCTCGCCGTGGACCTCACGCGCCATGGCGTCCGCGGCGCCGCGCACGCATTGGACGGCCAGGCCGGCTTCTATCGGGCGCTGGCGGACTGCACGCCGCGCTTCGAGGACGTGGCGGCCGATTTCGATGCCGACCGCGCAATCCTCGAGACGGTGATCAAACGCTACCCCGTGAGCGGCATCTGCCAGCCGATCGTGCAACTGAGCGAGCGCCTGGCGTCGAAAGCGGCCGCCGACCCCGCGCGCATCGAGCGCGTCACCATCGCCATGAACCCGGCCGAGATGCGCTACCCGGGCACGCTGAACAAGGGGCCGTTCCGGTCGTTCTCGGACGTGCTGATGAGCGCCGCGTTCTGCTGTGCCTCGGTCCTGGTGAACCGCGGCTTCGCGTTCGGCGATTTGTTCGACCTCGGGCGCGCGGACCGCAACCGGCTGATCGCCGCGACCGACGTGCGCGATGATGCCGCGCTCCCGCCGCTCTCCTGCCGCATCGAGCTGCAGCTCGCGGGCGGTGCGATGCTGTCGGATACGCTGCTCGACGGCGGGGCGGAGCTGGCGAGCGATTGGGCGTCACTCGACGCATGGGCCGCGGCGCTATGGCGCGAAGCTGGGCGGCCCGACTACACCCACTTTCGCGACGCGGTCAGCGAGCTCGATCGCATCTCCGCGACCGCCTTGATCGATACGCTGAGCTGACTTCTCCCGCCGGGAGCGGAGATGGCGTGCTTGGGCGTCAACGACCTGGCGCCAGTGCTTCGAAGGTGCGTTCGTCGGGGTTGAGCCCACCGTCGCAATGCAACGGCAGGATGCACACGTGGGTGGCGCCGGCTTCGTACAGCGCGCAAATGCGTTCGCGCAGCTTGTCCTCGTCGCCCCAGACGACGAGCGCGTCGACCAGGCGATCGCTACCGCCATTGGCCATCTCCGCATCGCTGAAGCCGCAGTTGTGCAGCATTTTTCTGAGCGACGGCATGGTGAGATAGAAGGCCATATACTCGCGCGCGGCGGCGCGCGCTTTCGCCGCGTCTGACTCGAGCAGCACCGCCTGCTCGGCACAGATCCACTTGTCGGGGCCGATGGCCGCGCGCGTCCGCGCGGTATGCTCCGGCGGAACGAAGTACGTGTGAGTGCCGTGCGTCTCGGCCGCCGCGAGCTCGATCATCTTCGGCAAGACCGCGCCGAGGACGATCGGCGGATCTTCGGTCGGGCGCGGCGCGATGTACGGCAGCGACCGCATCTTCGCCAGGTACTCCCGCATGTGGCTGACCGGTCGCTCGTAGCGAATGCCGAGGTTCTCGGCGTTGAACGTCTTCTCACTGACGCCCAATCCGAGGATGTAGCGGCCGTCGTAGAGCTCGGCGAGCGTCCTGGCGCCCCCGATCATCGCCGCCGGTTCGCGCTTGAACACGTTGGCGATGCCGGCGGCCAGCACGAGCCTTTCCGTATGCGCGAGCAGGAACGACGCATGCGCGAATGTGTCGCGACCGTGCTCTTCGACGTACCAGAGGGCGCCGTAGCCGAGCTTCTCCAGCTTCCGCGCGAGCCGGGCCGTTTCCGGCCCGCTGAGACCGTCGAGAAAGCAGTACGCGCCAAGGGTATCGAGGCTCATCGGCAGCGACGTTGTCATGTGACAGGTCTCCTCATCGCCGCGCCGCGGTGACATCCGCGGCGCAGCGTCTCGCACGGAGCTCCGCTGGCTCAGGCGGCGGCCGTTCGCAGAGCCGCCTGGATGCGCTCGGCGACGAACCGGCCCACCTGCCATACCGGATCTTCCAGGTGGCTGTAGCGGCCCGGCGCCGCGTAGCGCGACGACAGTCCTCGCTGTACCGAGGCACACGCCTGCATGTCTTCGCTATTGAAGGTCTCGATGCCCTTGATCGCCATCTGGAAGCGGCTCTCGAAATCCGGCAGCGCGCGGCTCTCCGGCGGCACGCAGACGGTGATCCGCAGCGTGATGCGATCCACGTCCTCCGGAAACACGTGGTAGTAGACCATGCTGTCGGGCAGCATGAACATCAGCTGTATCGGCAAGACGACCACGATCACGCCCTCCCGGCGCTGTTGCGCGTCCAGCGTCTGGATGGTCGGGAACGGCGTGTCGCTGCTGAGGCCCTTGTCGCCCGACAGCCCCACCTGTTCGTTCACGGTCGGCAGGTGCACGATCACCCACTGGCCGTTCCACTCCTCCGTCCACGTCATCCGCCCCGGCATCGCGGGCTCGATCGACTGCCGATGCAGACCGAGGTGGTGGTAGCACTCGATGAAGTTCTCGACCATCACCTTCCAGTTCCACGGGCATTCGTAGACCAGCGGTGGCAGCGCCTGCATCTCACTCGGCCGCCAGTTGCGGATCTGCTCAGAGAGCGGCGCCAGCCTCGGCGCGAGTGGCGCCGCGGTGCCGTCGAGGTTGACGAACAGGAATCCCTCCCACTGTTCCAGCGGCAGCGATGGCAGCGCGCAGCTCTTGCGGTCGAAGCCGGCGCTCTTGCCCATCTCGGGGGCACCCATCAGCTCGCCGCGCAGGGAGTAAGTCCACGCGTGGTACGGGCACTCGAAATTGCGGAGGTTGCCCTGTCCTTGCACGACCTCCATGCCGCGGTGACGGCAGACCGTCGACAGCACGCGGACCTGGCCGTCGAGGTCGCGCACGACCACCAACGGCTCGCCAAAAAGCCGCATGGTCATGTAATCGCCCGGCTTCGGAACCTGATCGGCGCGGCCCACGCATACCCAGTCGTTCATCAAAACGTTCCGCACCTCGAAGTCGTAGAATTCGCGCGACGTGTAGCACCACGGCGGCAGCGTCCACGCGTGACTCAGCGGCTTTACGGCATCCGCGAAGCTACCTCCGTCGCGCCCGAGCCGTTCTTGAATGATCGAGCTCATGGGTCGTCGGCCCTCCCTCCGTATCACTGATCAGATGATCGCCCGATGTCCATCTCCATGATCATGAAGCAACGCGGCCAAAAAGCAGCCCCGAGAACCGGTGTGATGCGACGGCGGCATACGATGCCTGAGGGTTTGCGACAAGTGTCGAGCTATCTCGGCGTTCCGAGCGCCGCGCCTTCGATCGAGCCACCGTCGTCCGGTATCGGCTGGTGGGCGGGGCTCGGTTGGTGCTGCGCGGCGATGAGCGAATAGAAGACGGGGACGACGAACAGCGTGAACACCGTGCCGACGGTCATGCCCGCGACCAGCACGGTGCCGATGCTGTTCCGCGCCTCGGCCCCCGGTCCCGACACGAGCACCAGCGGCAGGTGCCCGAATACGGTCGCAGCCGAGGTCATCAGCACCGGCCGCAGCCGTGTCAACGACGCTTCGCGGAGCGCGTCGAGCTTCGAGAGGCCCCGCTGCTGCAGCGTGTTGGCGAACTCGACGATCAAGATCCCGTTCTTCGCGATCAATCCCACCAGCGTGATGAGCCCTACCTGCGAGTAGATGTTCAGCGTCGTGAGGTCGAGGAAGCTGAACACCAGCGCGCCGGAGATCGCCAGCGGCACGGAACCGAGGAGCACGATCAGCGGATCGCGGAAGCTGTGGAACTGGGCCGCCAGCACCAGATAGATGAGCACGACGGCGAACCCGAGCGTCACGGTCAGGGCTCCGCCTTCGCGGCGGATCTGCCGCGACTCGCCGGCGTGATCGAGCGCGATGGCGGGGCCGCTCGCGCCGAGCGCGGCCTCTTCGAGGACGCGCAGGCCCTCTTCCTTCGTCACACCGGGCTTCACGCCGCCGAACACGCGCACCGCATTGCGTTGCTGGAAGCGGTTCAAGGTGCGCGGCGCGGTGCTCGTCTCGATGCGCGTGAAGGTGGACACCGGAACCAGCTCGCCGTCGGGCGTTTTGATCTTCAGGTCGAGCAACGGCGCGACGGTCGCGCGGTCGGCGTCCCCGATCTGCGGGATCACCTTGTAGCTGCGCTCGAAGAAGTTGAACCGGTTCACGTAGTTTCCGCCGAGCAGCGTGCCGAGCTCCTGGGCGATGCTGGCCAGGTCGAGCCCGAGATCGGCGACCTGCTCGCGGTCGAGCACCACGCGCGCTTCGGGCAGATCGATCTTCAGATCGGTGTCGACGTAGAGGAATTTCCCGCTCTGCCAGCCGGCGGCCATCACCGCCTCGGTCAAGTCGAGCATCTGCTCAGCCGATGCGTCGCTCTGCAGGACGAGCTCGACGTCATACTGGCCGGGGTTCGGGAGCGGCGGGTCCAGCCGCGGGAACACGCGCAAGCCGGGGATCTGCGACACGATGCCGAACACCTCGCCGTACATCTCGTGGGTCGAGCGACCCCGCTGCTTCCAGCTGTGCATGTCGATGCCGCCGAAGCCGCCCCAGTGCGACACCATCGACCACATCTCCTCGGCCTCGGGCAGCACCTTGACGGCTTTCACCACCTTCAACGATTCGCGGTTCGTGGCGGCGAGTGATGCATCGGGAGAGGCCTCGAGGAACAGGCTGATGTGGCTCTGATCCTCAACCGGCGCCAGCTCCCGCCCCGAGAACGTATACAGGGGCCAGGCCGCCGCCATGACGAGCAGCGCGCCCGCGACGATCGCCCAGCGCATCTCGAGTGCCGCGTCGAGCAGCCGCGCATAGACGCGGCGGACGAGGTTGAAGCCGCGATCCACCAGCGCGGTCAGCCGGCCCTCCTGCCCATGCGGATGCACGAAGTACGAGCTCATGACCGGAGACAGCGTGAGGGCGACGAAGCCGGATACCACCACAGCGGCGGCGAGCGTGATCGCGAATTCGAGAAACAGCGAGCCGGTCAAACCGCCCTGGAAGCCGATCGGCGCATACACGGTCGCAAGGGTGATCGTCATCGCGACGATCGGTCCGATGAGCTCTCGCGCACCGGCCAGCGCCGCCTCCATACGCGATTTGCCGAGCTGGACGTGCCGCTCCACGTTTTCGACCACCACGATGGCGTCGTCGACCACCAGTCCGACCGACAGCACGATGGCGAGGATCGTCAGGAGGTTCAGGCTGAAGCCGAAGGCGAGCATGACGATGCCGGCGCCGACCAGCGAGACCGGCATTGCGACGAGCGGCACCAGCGCCGTGCGCACCGAGCCCATGAACAGGAACACCACCAGACCGACGATGATGATCGTCTCCACCAGGGTCTTGGTGATCTCCGTCAGCGCCTCCTCCATGAACTGCGCGCCGTCGAAGGCGAGGCGCATGTGGATGTCTTTCGGCAGCGTGGGCTCGATGCGTGCCATCTCGGCGCGCAGCCGGTGCGCGACTTCGATCTCGTTCGACCCCACCATCGGGAACACGCCGAGGTAGACCCCCTCCCGCTCATCGAGCTTGGCGACCATCTCGGCTTCCTCGGCGCCGAGCTCGACGCGCGCCACGTCGCTTAGGCGCACGATGGACCCATCGCGCTCGGCGACGATCAGGTCCTTGAACTCCTGGGCCGAGCGCAGATCGGTGTTGGCGAGCAGGTTCACCTGGACGAGGTTGCCCTTCGTCTGGCCGACGGCGGCGAGGTAGTTGTTGCGCTGCAGAGCGCCGTGGACGTCGCCGGGCGAGAGGTTGAGCGCCGCGAGGCGGTCGGGGTCAATCCACACGCGCATCGCGATCTGCCGGCCACCCTCGATCGTGATGCGCTGCACCCCGGGTATGGTGGAGAAGTGGGGCTGCAACGTGCGGACGAGCCAGTCGGTGACCGCGGGCACGCTCCGCTCGGAGGACGAGAAGCTGATGTAGAACGTGCCGTACGGCCGATCGGCCCGTTGCACCTCCACGACGGGCGGCTCCGCTTCTTCCGGCAGCTCGCTGCGGACCTGCTGCAAACGCGCGGTCACCTCGGCGAGTCCCGCGGTGCTGTTGTGGTTCAACTTCAGGCGCACCGTGACCGTGCTCACGCCGGCCCGGCTGGTCGACTCGATGTAATCGACGCCGCTGATCGCGGACACCGCGCGCTCGATCGGCGTGGTGAGGAATCCGCGCACGGTCTCGGCGCTGGCGCCGACGTAGATCGTGGTGATGATGATCGTCGAGCTCTCAATCTTCGGATACTGCTGGATCGGAAGGCTCATCAAGCTGCGCCACCCGACGATGAGGATCACCAGGTTGACGACCACCGCCAGGACGGGGTGCTTAATGAAGACGTCGGTGAACGAACGCATGTCCATCTGCCGCCGCGCAGTGGCGCTCAGCGTGCGCCTTCTACCGGATCCGCCGCGCGCTGCGCCGCCGGGGGGCCCGCGATGGCGACCAGCACCGACTCGCGCAACTTGAACGATCCCGACGCCGCGACCTGCTCGCCGGCGGCGACCCCGTTGCGGATGATCACCTCGTCGCCGAGCACCGTGCCGCTCTCGACCGGCCGCATGTGGGCGCGGGGTTTGCCGTCTTTGTCCGGCTGGATCACGAACACGTGATCACCAGTGGGCCCCTTGCGCAACGCGCTCACCGGTATCGCCACCGAGGAAACCGCCGGGCCGACCGGAACGCGGACCCGCACGGACGAACCCGGCGCCGGTGCGTCGCTGCCGGCGATGCGCGCGCGGATCATCGCGTTGCGAGTCGCGGGGTCGACGCGCGCGTCGATGGCGACGATCTCCGCCGAGATTGGCGAGGCATTGCCGGCGCTGACGATCTCGATGCGATCGCCGTCCCTGAGCCCGCTGGCGATCTGCTGGGCGACCGTGAAGTCCACGTGCACGAACTCGTCGACGCCCTGTAGCGTGGTGAGCTGGGTGCCTTCGTTCAGGTATTGCCCGGGATGCACGTCCGCCATGCCGACGCGCGCGCGGAACGGCGCGCGGATCGTCTTGCGCTCGATGATCGCCTTGGTGCGCGCGATCTGCGCCAGCGCGACATCGCGCTCGGCGAGCGCGCGATCCAGCTCGGCGTCGGGCGCGGCTTCCAACCGGTTCAGGCGCTGCATGCGCTTGAGCGTCGCCTCGGCCAGCGCCGCCTGCGCCTGCTGCGCCTTCAGCTCGGCTTGCTCGACGGAGACGTCCAGCGCGACGAGCACGGTGCCCGGCTCCACGATATGCCCCGGGTTGAGCATCACGTGGCGCACGGTGCCGGGCAGCTCGTTGCGTAAGGTGATCGAGCGCAGCGCCAGCACGGTGCCGATGGAGCTCGTCGTATCGCTGTGCGCGAACTCCCTCGCCGTCGCGACCGCCACCGTCTCGACGTGCTCGGGCTGGTTGGCAGAAGCGGCGTTCGCCGCCTGCAGCGCAGAGTACTTCCATGCCACCAGGCCACCCCCGGTTCCGAGGATGGTCATCAGCAGCACGATGGATCCGATCCAACCGCGGCGACTCATCAGCGCAGCCTCGCCGTTGGTTTGACGGCGATCATCTTAGCCGTACGTGCCGTGTTTGCCGTCCGCGCCGCGCGCACCGGCGCAACGCGCGTCAAGAGCACGATGAGCGCCGCGTGCACCCGCGCCATCAGCGCTTCGTCCACCGGGATCAGCCCGAGCACCCAGTCGAGCCAAAGCCCATCGAGCACCGCGACGATCGTCTCGCCCACGCCGGGCGGCAGATTATCCTCCGCAATGCGCCGGTGGAGGTCGCTGTACACGGCGCGCATGGGCTCAATCAGCGACGGATTCTGCGCCAGCGCGGCGAAACAGGCCGATGAGCTGCGCCGGAGTTGCTCCGTCCAGGCCTTGCTATCGGCAAGGCAAGACTCCAGTAGCGCCCGCGCCATGCGCCCCGGTCCTTCCGGCGTGCGCGCATAGGCGTCGGTGTAGAACGCCCGCCAGTTCTCGGCGCAGCGCCTGACCAGCGCCTCGACCAGGCGGTCCTTGGCGGGGAAATGGTGCAGTAGCCCGCCCTTGCTTACGCCCGCCTCGGCCGCGACCGCGTCCAGCGTCAGGTTGGCGATGCCATGCCGGACGACCACCGCCTCGGCGGCGTCCAGAATACTGTCTAGAAGCATGCAGTTCCTCGGGTCTGGGGGCCCCCGCGGCAATTGGGGCGAGGTTTCCGAGCCGTCTGGACGGATTGTTACCGTCCGGACGGTCGGGAAGCAAGGCTATGCAAGCTGGAAGGCGCCAGAGCAGCGCCCAGTGTCACCCGGGGTGCGGCTCATCCCGTAAGCGCCGATCGAGTCCGCCCTGGAGGGCGCCGGTCCGCCGGCGCCTGTGGTTCGAGCGGCGCGGTTCGACGGGCGCCGACGCCCGCCAGGTGCACGCATCGCCGGGCTCCCCGAGGACGTACTCATGAGAAATTCGCGTCCCCCACCACGTGGTCGTAAACGCCGCTGCAACGCGCCATGACGCCACCCGGTCGTGCAGTGCTTCTGCGTGGGGGCCCCGACGAAGAGGCGCGCTTCGCGCGCCGGGCCGCCACAGGGGCGGCGGCGACATTAGATGCGCGGACGGGCGCCCGGCGCATCCGCCGCGCGCGGTTTGACCGTCCCCCGCGTGCGTACTATCGACGCTCCGCCAACTGCATTCTCGGCGATGAGCGAAATCGACCGTGCGCCGCTCCGCTCGGGACGAGCGGATGCCGCGGCCTCGGCCGTTGACAGGGCAACACGGAGAGACGCAACGATGAAATTCCGCTCGGCGGATACGATCGAGGAAGCGCTCGACGCGCTACAGGAGCT
The DNA here is from genome assembly GCA_050176585.1 of Binatia bacterium. Lineage (GTDB taxonomy): Bacteria > Desulfobacterota > Binatia > HRBIN30 > CADEER01 > CAYYWP01. Next base: position 101,467 of record JBFXHX010000004.1, on the reverse strand, counting down.
CGGGAGCACCGTGCAGGTGCTCGCCGGAGGCACCGACGTCATGATCCAGCTCGCGCGCCGGGAGCTCCAACCCGAGACCTTGCTGCACATCGAGCGGCTGCAGGCGTTGAAGTCGATCCAGGTCGACGGGACGGTGCGCCTGGGGGCGCTCGTCACCCACTTGCGGCTCGCGCAGGGAGAGCTCCCGGCCGGCTACGCCGCCATCGTCGAAGGCGCCCGCACCGTCGGAGGCTGGCAGACGCAAGCGGTCGGCACCGTCGGCGGCAACGTGTGCAACGCGTCGCCGGCCGCGGACATCGTGCCGCCGTTGCTCGTGCACGACGCGGCGGTGACGCTGCGCAGCCGGGCAGGGCAGCGCACGCTGCCACTGCAGAAGTTCATCCTCGGCCGACGGTCCACGGCGCGGCGCCCGGAGGAGCTCCTGACCGAGATCGCGCTCGCGCCGCCCGGCCAGCGCACCGGCGACGTGTATCTGAAAGTAGGCCGCCGCGCTGCGATGGAGATCGCTATCGTCGGCCTCGCCGCCCGGCTCGCGTTCGATGAAGCCGGCACCGTATCGGACGCCCGCATCGCCATCGCCTCGGTGGCGCCGTCGGCGCTCCGCATCCCGGCGGCAGAAGCGGCGTTGCGCGGCCGCGCACCGGAGCGCGACGCGCTCGGTGCGGCGGCGGACGCGATCCTCGAGAGCATCTCGCCGATCGACGACATCCGCGCCACCGCGAGCTATCGCCGCCGCGTGATCCCACAGTTGTTGCGCCGCGCGGTCGACCACTGCGCCGAGCGCGCCGGTGTGCAGCGCAAAGGAGTGTGACGAACATGGAGGTTTCCTTCACGGTCAACGGCCGCAAGGTCTCGGTCGAGGCGGACCCCGCGGAACCGCTCCTCGGCGTGTTGCGCGATGGGCTGAACCTCATCGGCACCAAGGAAGGCTGCAACGAAGGCGAATGCGGAGCGTGCACAGTGTTGGTCGACGGCATGCCGGTCGACTCGTGCATCTATGCCGCGGCGGCCGCGGCGGGCCGCAGCGTGGAGACGGTGGAAGGCCTCTGGGCCACCGACGTCGGGCAGGCGATCCAGCGCTCGTTCGTCGCCGCCGGCGGCGTGCAGTGCGGCTTTTGCACGCCGGGGTTCGTGGTCACGCTCACGGCGCTGCTGCGCGAGACGGCGCGGCCGACGGAGGACGAAGTGCGCCACGCACTGGCCGGAAACATCTGCCGGTGCACGGGGTACAGTCAGATACTGGACGCGGTGACCACCGCGGTGGCCGGGAGGGCGAACTCATGAGCGCGATCATCGGCGAGCGGCTTCCCCGTTCCGACGGACTGGCCAAGGTCCGCGGTGAAGCGACCTACGGGGTCGACCACGTCGAACCCGGGATGATCTGGGGCGCGCTACTGCGCTCGCCGGTCAGCTCCGGGCGCATCAAGAAGCTGAATACGGCCAAAGCCGCGGCGTGCCCGGGCGTGCGCGCCGTGGTCACCGCTGAGGACGCCCCGGACACCCGCGCCGGATGGGTCTTGCGCGAGCAGCGCCTGTTCGCATCCGAGATCGTGCGCTACGAAGGCGAGCCGATCGCGGCAGTGGCGGCCGATACGCTGGCGCAGGCGCGCGCCGCAGTGGCGGCGATCGAGCTCGAAATCGAAGAGACGCCCGCCGTGGTGGATCTGCGCAAGGCGATGGAGCCGGACGCTCCGCTGATCCATCCCGATTGGAAGAGCTATCAGCCGGCGTTGGCCGAGGATTTCCCGCGCTATCGGAATGTCGCCGCCGAAACGATCTCCGATCCCGAAGGGGTCGATGCCGCATTCGCCTCGGCGCATCGGGTGATCGAGGACGAGTACGTCGTGCAGCGGCAGTACCAGGCGTACATCGAGCCGAAGAGCGCCGTCGGGATCTACCGCGACAATCGCTACATCGTGCACACCGCGCATCAGTTCCCGTTCAACGTGCGCGATCGCATCGCGCAGTTCCTGGACGTGCGGCCGTCCCAAGTGCGGGTCATCGGCCACACCATCGGCGGCGGATTCGGCGCCAAGCTCGACGCGAGCCTCGAGCCGTACGCGGTGTTCCTGTCCAAGGCGGCGGGCGGCCGACCGGTGAAGCTGATCAACACGCGTCCCGAGGACATGCTCACCTGCCCGTGCCGGGAGAATGCGATCACGCGGATTCGCTCCGCCCTGGATGCGCAGGGGAACATCATCGCTCGCGAGCTGGAGGTCGTCGCCGACAACGGCGCCTATAGTGGCGAGATGCCGTGGCTCGCCAGCATCGCGCTGCACTGCGCGCGCGGGGTGTACAAGGCGGGCCCGACGCGGGTGATCTCGCGGCTGGTGTACACGAATACCACGCCGACCGGCGCGTTCCGCGGCGTGAACGGCGTGTATCTCTACCATGCCGTCGAGCGCCACATGGATCACATCGCCGAGGAGCTCGGCGTCGACCGGCGCGAGTACCGCTTGCGGCATCTGTTCCAGGATGGCGAGGTGCTGTTGAACGGCCAGGTGCTGCACGACGCCGGCATTCTCCGCCAGGGGTTCGAGCTCATAGAGAAAGCCGCGCCCTGGGCGAAGCTCACCGGCGCGAAAAAGCCCTATCGAGGGGTCGGCATCGGCGCCGCATGGTGGCTCACGAACCCGATGCCCGGCAGCGCCACGCTGAAGCTGAACGAGGATGGCACGATCGGCGTGATCACCGGCGCGACCGACAACGGGTCGGGCGCGGTATCGCTCGGCATCACCCAGATCGTCGCCGCGCAGCTCGGCGTGCGCCCCGAGGACGTCATGGTCACGGCCCCGGATACCGACATTGCGGGCTTCGATGCCGGGTCGCAGGGTAGCCGCACCACCCGCGTGGTCGGCAAGGCGGCGTCGATCGCGGCCGAAGAGGTGTCGGCGAAAGTCAGGAACGTCGCCTCCAAGCTGCTCGAGATCGGCGCTGACGACCTGGAGCTCGCCGATGGGTACGTAGTCGCCAAAGGCGCGCCCGCGAAGCGGCTTCCGCTCGCGCAGGTGGCCGCGGCCGCGACGTGGACGGTCGGGCCCATCCAGGGCACCGGTTCGTACACCACTCCGTTTCCCGACTTCAATCCCGGCTGCGCGAGCGGGCTCCTGTTCCCGGCCTTTCCCACGCCGACGTACCACGTGCACATGGCCGAGGTGGAAGTGGATCCCGTCACCGGGAATGTCCGCGTCTTGCGCTATCTGGTCGCGCAGGAAGTCGGGCGCCAGATCAACCCCGAGGGCACCTACGGGCAGATCTCGGGCGGCGTGACGCAGGGCATCGGCTACGCGCTGTACGAAAGCCTCCGCATCGGACAGAACGGCAGATACCGGGAGCGGACGCTGGAGAATTATCGGATGCCGCTGGCGGTCGACATTCCGCGCGTCGAGTTCTTCCCGATGGAGCACCCGGATCCGGACGGCCCGTTCGGCGCGAAGGGCGTTGGGGAAAATCCGGTGCTGCTGCCGGCGGCGGTGATCGCGAACGCCGTGAGCAACGCGATCGGGAAGCCGCTGAACAACATCCCGATCACACCCGAGGACGTGCTGGCGGCGATCGAGAGCTGACGGCGCCGGCGGCGCGACCGGAACTCCACCGCATCAACGCGCTCCCGATGTCGCCAACGCATCTGGAAACAACCGCGCGGCGTTCACACGCGCTGCGCGGCTACACCACAATATGCCACCGCATTTCCACCCCGAATGCCGAGGGCTAACCATGTCTGTGTAGCCGCCGGCACCGGTGGCTGCACGGCATCGCGCGCGATCCCCCGGGGCGGGCCCTGGCACACGCCCTGCGCGCGCGGAGCGGCGTCCATTGACAGCCCCGGGCGCGGCAGTACGATCGCTGAGCCGCGATGACGCGAAACACTGACCGCGTCGCGGCGGATCAGATCCGGCACGACAGCTACGCGCGCAGCACAGTCACAGGAGGTGTGCGATGGTGAAGCCCATTCCGGACGGCTATCCGCGCGTGACGCCATATCTCTGCGTGGACGGCGCGAAGGCAGCCATTGAGTTCTACGGCCGCGTGCTCGGCGCTAAAGAGCGCATGCGCATCTCCTCGCCGGACGGCAAGATTGGGCACGCCGAGCTGCAGATCGGCGATTCGCTCATCATGCTGGCCGACGAGCACCCCGAGATGCACTTCCTAGGGCCCAAGAAGATCGGCGGCACGCCGGTGACGATCAGCGTGTACGTCGAATCGGTCGACGACGCATTCGACCGCGCGGTACAGGCCGGCGCAACGATCATGCGCCCGGTGGAAAACCAGTTCTACGGCGACCGAGCGGGGCAGTTCGAGGATCCCTTCGGACATCGCTGGCACCTTGCGACGCACGTGGAAGACGTGTCGCCCGAGGAGATGGCCGAGCGAGTCGCGAAGCTGATGCCGCAGAGTTGAGGCAGGCCTTGCCTCGCCCCCGGCGTGCACTTTGATGTCCGACACCGGCCAACGCTGCGCCTGGCGCATCGCCGAGAGTGCCGCTCCGAGTGCGAGGGACCCCGAGCACTGGGCGCCGGAGGCGCTGCGCGCCCTCCAGGACATCCTCGACCGCAGCCGGGCGAGAGCCGGCACCGCGGTGCGCGACACCTTCGACCACGCGGACCGCCGCATGACGGCCGCCGACTTCGTCAGGTTCTGGAACGGCACGCGCACGAAGGCGATGGCGACCTGTGGCGCCGACGGCGCGCCGCACCTCGCCCCGGTGCACGCCGAGTTCGTCGATGGGCGGCTGCGCACGACGATCTACGAGCGCGCCGTGCGCCGGCGCGACTTGCGTCGCAACCCGCGGGTGGCGCTGACGACATGGGGGCCGCACGGTGCCGCGGCGATCGTGCACGGCATTGCGCGCGAGGTTCCGGACAGCTGGCGCGAGACGCGGCCGGGCGCCACCGGCGCCGTGCGCCGCATCGTCGCCCTGGAGATCGAGGTCACGCGCATCTACGCGATGAAGCCGCGCGATACCGCGTAGCCCGCGCGGTGTCGCGCCGGCTCAGCGGCGCAGCAGCTCCGCCGGCGCCGGCGTCGGAACCGGGCGAACGAACACGCCGAGCGACCGGTGATCGCCCCCGCCATCGCGCGCCTCGGCGGGTGGGCCGCCATCGGTGGTGATGCTCAAATGGTACACGGAGACTTCATTGCGCGCGCCGCGGCGTTCGCGATACGTCACGACCGGATGGGCAAGGGTGATCTCCAACTCCTGTCCGGATTTCCACTGCGCGGCAACGGGCGTGCCGCCATCGCTGACGCGCGCGCCGGATTCCCGGGCCGTGAGCCGCACGCGCGGCGCGCTCGGGGGGGATGCGAAGAACACGAACTCGGCCGTGGTACCGCTCCGCGTCCACACGCCGCCCTGCTCCCACGAATACTGATTGTGGGTCAATGCGAACATGCCCGGGAATCGCGCCGGGTAATCCACGAAGCGCGCCTGCGTCCATTCGAAGGGCAGATACCGGTACGGCGCATCCACCATCTTCTGCCCCGGGCGCAGTGAAAGCTGCAGTGGGGACCGCACGAGCGGCGCGGCGATGAGCAGCAGCGCGGCGGTCGCCAGGGCGCGATATGGGCACCAGCGCACGAAATCCACGAAGACCATCGCGAGCGGCAGCATCACGAATAGGCGATTCCCAAGCGTGTGGGCGCCACCCATGATGTTGTCCGGGAGCGCGAGCTGGATCGCCTCGCAGCTCGCGATAAGCGCGAATAGCCAGAGCACCTTCTCCCGATCCCACGTCCGGCTCCAGAGCAGACACGCCAGTAGGGTCGGATAGTGCACGAGCACGCCGGCGAACCGCCCGAGAAAGAAGTACGCATTGCTGCGCGCCAGCGCGTACGCACCGGGCCATTCGGGGCGGACGTGAATCGAGACGGGACGGCCGACCTCGGTGATGGCCCCTTCTTTCTCATACGGGAACGCGGCCCCGTAATAAAAGCGCTCGCCCGTGTACGGCGACCACTGGCCGCTGGCAAAGCGCCCGAAGCCGAGCAGCAGCGCCATCACGGCGAACCCGCCGAGGGCGAATGACCCGAGCGCGCGCCACCGCCGCCCGAGCGCGTACAGGCCGAGGGGTGCGATCGCCAGCGCGCCGTACGGAACTCGGCACGACACCAGCGCAGCCAGTAGGGCTCCGCACACGGCGGGTAACCCCCGCCGATACGCCGCGACGGCGCCGGCGACGAGAACGCTGAACAGGAGAAACGGATCGATCCAGTGCACATATGCTGGGGTGACGGAGAATCCGACGACCACTGCCGAAGCCAGGAAGGCGCGCGCGCGATCGAGCCGGTGCCGCAGGATGTCCGCGCCGAGGAGCACGAGGGCCGCGAGCAGCAGACCGTTGAAGGCAAAAAAGCCGCGCACCCCGAACAGCGCGTAAAACGGCGTGGTCAGCAATGGGTAGAGCGCAGGCTTGCCATACGTGTAACCCCAGTCCTGCTTGGTGAGGAACAGGCCGTTCGGGACGTCGGCGAAGTGGAGGGCGCGCGCACGCTTGAGGTCTTCCGCGGAATAGGTCAAGTCGCCGTCCACCCAGAGGCTGTCGGCCATCACCACGTAATTCGACCCATCGGCGAGACGGCGCGGCGGTATCGACCAGCCGGCGACCAACCCAGCGATCAGGATGATCGCTATGCTGAGGCGCGACATCCCTCAGGCTCGCGCCGGACGGTCGACCGGTGCAGCGAGCGCCGGGCGCCGCGGCCCGCGCAAACCACCGACAGGGGTGCCGCGGATGGGCGCGGTGCTGCCGCTGCGCAGAATCACACGCCGGGATATATGGAGCGATGGCCCCGCCAGTCAAAATGCCCGCACTCGCGTGCCGGGTGCTCGCGGGCCCCAGCCCCTGGGCTGAGCGCGCGCATGGGTCGGAACGCGGGCGGAATCCGGGCCACCGTGCCGGCTCGGCTATCGCCGCGCGGCGCAACCATCCCCCGGCGCCCGCTTTGTCCGGCGGGCGCCGAACCCAGCCCGTCGTTTACTAGCTGGCCTTCCGGTGCCGGGTTCGTTTGCCGCCGCTCGAACGCGCGCGGCGCCCGCTTTGGGAGCCCCGCTTGGCTGCGCCGTTGGTCGGGCGACCCTGGCCGGCGGCGACCCACGTGCGCACCTGTGTGAGATGCTCGCGCTCGCTTTCGCTCGCCCGCGTGAAGCGTTGCACCAGGTCCTCCTCACCGGCTTGTTGCGCCAGCTCGATCAGCGCGTCCCAGCAGTCGTTGTCCGCCAGCTCGGCGACGAGCGCGCCCTCGAGACTCTGCAGCAAATCCACACGCGGATCCGCGACGGCTGCGAGGATGCCGTTGCTCATCACCGCGTGCAGATCGGCCGACGGGGTGACGACGGTGGCGTCGCCGCCCATCTGCTCGACCGCATTGGTCAAGAGCTGGAAATGCTGGAACTCCTCCGCGAGGATGTGCTCCAGATCTTCGCGCTGCGGACCGCCGTGGAATGCGCCGAAGGCGTCGTACTTGGCGATCACGCCCTGGTAGAGCCGCACGCCGGTGCGCTCGAAGGCCAACCGCTCGCCCAGCTTGTCCAGGAACGTGAGCGGCGATTTACCCTGCACCGCTTTTATCGCGGTGTCGGCGAGCTGCGAGAGCGAGCCGGGAAGCGGCACGCTGCCGATCGGCTCGGCATCCTCCGCGTAGGCGATCCGCACCCGGAGGATCTCATGCCCATCGCCCTCGCGCGTGGGCGAGAACTCCCGCGCGCCCTCGATCATCTCGGCGCTCAGCTCCGGCGCTACCGAAATCCCAGTCCGATTCGTGCCCATGATCGTCGTTGCTCTCATCGCTATCTCCCACTGTGCTCGGCATCGGGCAGGTGCTCGTCGGGGAAGCGCTCGCTCGGCGGTACCAGGCGGCGCCCGCCGTCGCGCGCGAGCTCGGTACCCGGCGACCAGACGTAGCCGGCGGCCACGGTCTCGGAGGGCGAGCCGTCCGCGTTGACCTGCTGGCGGTAGGCGCGTGACGGACCGTCGGCCGGTTCTCGCTCGGCTGGCACGAACTGCGTGCCGACGGCTCGCAAGTCCACCTCGCGCCGCAGCGTATCGCGCACGAACTGGCGGTGACTGTGGTAGCCGATGGGCTCGGGCAGCGATTGTGCGAGGACCTCCGCCGCGTCCCGCCGCTCGAAACGCTCGAAGAGATCGCGCACGAACTGCAGGTGTCCGAGCTCGTAATCGAGAAAGCGCTCCCAGATGCGCTTGATCCGCGAATTCCCCTCGGACTCGACGCAGCTGTAATAGTTGTACACTTCGGTCGCCTCGTGGAGCAGCCATTTCTCCAACCACGTCTCACTCGAGTCGATGATCGACTCGTATTGCGTGACGTGCTGCTCCTCGATCGAGGCGATCTCGGCATAGAGCTGCCGGGCGAGGGGATCGGCGAACATCGGTCCGATGTTCATGTAGTAGTCGTGCGTCTGGTGCTCCCCGGCCATCAAGGTGTACGCGTTCAGCTTGGTGATGAGCGCCGCATCTCGGCTGTGATAGGGCTCGCGCAGATCGTCGACGGGATGGCGATGCTCCACCATCGTCGGCCGGCCGGGCACGATGTCGGTGTAGCTCTGCAACAGCGCGTTGGCGTCCCGACCTTCCAGCCGATCCATCAGCGCCGAATAGCGGTACAGGTGGTCGAAATCCTCCAGCAGACCGAACCGGTACACCTGAGCCAGGTAGGGATCCGGCTCGTGCTCGGCTAGGCTGGCGGTGACCTCGATTGCGGTCTGCTCGAAGCCGATCGTCGTTTCCAGCGGCGATTGGTCGGCCGGATTGAGCCAGTTCACCATCGTCTGCTGGTGCTGCTCGACGCGGCGGACGCGTGCGAGCGGGGCTTGCAGTTCGCGGTTCATGCGCGCGCAGGCGTGCTGGAACCGCAGCGCTTCGGATTCGATCCCGTTCATCAAGATGACGCGCACGCGCGTAAACGCGTCGTCATCGAGCTTGCTGTACGGCGCACGGACCAGATCGCGCCAGGTAAACCCCTGTCGGTCGAGGGGAGTCCCTCGTTCGCTGAGAAGATCGAATGCCATTTTGATTCTCCAGTTCTGTGACGATAATTGTGGTAGATGAGAAGGCGCGACACTTCTCGTGCTGATCGTCCAAGTTCCATGCCCGGAAGGCGCCGCAACCCAGGGCGCTGGGGCCGGTCCGCGGACTGCGGGTGCGGAGAACGAATTACCGAAGCAGCGGAGCCGAAGTTACACGGGTGCGGCACCGATGCGCATGGGTCGTGGTCGCGGAAGGGATTCCGGTGCGCGAGGCCGCGCTTCGGCCGTGCGCATCGCCGACGAGCGCGCGTGCCGCCCGCGGGTTCGGCTGTCGCCGCCACCTCTGTGACCGCGCGGCGCGCACAGCGCGCCGCTTCATGGAAGAATTCGGAAGAATTCGTTCGACCAACGCACCGCAACGACTCACTGGGCTTGCGAGCACACCTGGCCAATCCGCGGCAGGCGCGCGAGCGGCTGGAAGACCTGCAAAGACCACGAACGGCGGCTCGCGGATGCGCTGGCGACGCAGGTGTGCTCGGGCAAAACGGTATCGATGAGTTGAAAGAGCTCCACGCGCGGCCCTGGGGAAGATGCGGGCAGCGCGCGCCGGGCCGGCATGGGGCCGCCAGCTACGGGAGGTGGAGAGTCCAGGGCCCGGCTGGGGCTGTACGCACACGCGCAGGTGGGGAGCCCAACGCCGCCGCGAACGTGCGCGCAGACAACGCCCTTTGGCCACACGTGCAAGGGCCAGCCGCGCGCAGACTGGTGCGGGGGCGGTGACCGCACACTGCACTCAGTGCTTTTGGTGGTGCGTGCCTTTCGGCTCGGGTTCGACTACTCGGGCTTTGACGTGCCAGACGCGTTCCAACCACTGGAGAATCTCGATCTCGGGCCGCAGCGGAGCGTCCGCGAGGGCCACCTCGAGCAGGGTTGCGTATATGAGCTCGCGCGCTTCCTGGCGGTCGATCGTTTGGAGGAAGCGCCGCAGTTCCTCGGGATCCTCGAAGCGGCGGTCCGCCTCGTCCATGGCGGCTTGATACGCCTTCGTGCCGAGCGCCGCGATGATCTTGCGCACCTGTTTCGCTTCCGGGTCGGTGACGTACTTGTCCGCTTCGGCCACCAGTTTCAGCAGCGCCACCAATGCCAGGCGCTCATTTTCAGTCAGGTCTTTGAGCTCGAGTGCCATGATGACTCCTTTATGACCGCGATACCAAGGGGGTCAGGACGCGCAAGCTCCCCGGTCAAACCTTGACCACCTCGAGCTCTGCGGGTCCATCGGCGAACAGGGACTGCCGGTTCGATTCGGCGCGCCATGCGTCCCAGCAGGCGCGCAGGCGCTGCTGCCACGCTTTGCGGCGGTCGGCGTGCACGCGGGCCGCCACCGGGGCGACCTCCGCGCGCAGGTCATGGCGGCGTCGGTCGATCAGTCCCCCTGCCGTGTGCACGGCGTTCGCATCGACGCCTTCCAGTCCGCGCAGCACATCCGCGAGGACGCTCAGATCGTGCTCTTCGCCGACGAGATCGCCGATGTCGTGCAACGCCGTCCGGTAACCTTTCAACACCGGGCGCCACATCGGCTCGAGCAGGCACGTGTGATACCAGCAGTCCTTCGCCGCCTTGCGGAACTCGTGAAAGCACTCCGGGCTCCCGTCGCGGTAGGCGCGGCGGAACCCTTTTCGAGCCCGCTGGTAGGCGCGCGTAGACCCGCTGATGACGGCGCCCCCGGGGTCGCCGTCGATGTGCCAGGTGGCAATGCGCGTGAGCAGCACCTGCAGGTCCTGGCGCACTTCGCCGACCCGGCCGGCGTCGACGCTTCGCGCCGCGGCGCGCTGGCGCTCGAGCAGCGCGTCGCGCAAGCGCGCGAACGCACGCGAACGCATTTCGGCGCGAAAGCGCTGGCGCAGCCCGTCGAACGATTCGACGACGACCGCGGCGTCGCGCAGCGGCGCCAGTTTCGCCGCGATATCGCGCAGCGCGGCGTTCTCCGCCTGGTATGCCGGTCCGAGCGCGTCGCGCACTAAACGCAACACGGCCCGGGTTTTCTTCAACCGCTTGCGGATTTCGTGTACCGCCTCGACGGATGGCGTGCGCTTGGCGGGCAGCCGCGCCACCGCCTGTTCGATTTGCTCTCCGGCGATGCGCCGCACGGCGTCGTCGATCCGTTCCTCGGTTTCGAGGCGATAGGCCATGCGGGACAGTGTACCGCCGGTTCTCGACCCGTCGAGCCCAGGCCCGGAATTCGGAGGGCGCGGTTGCGCGGCTTGCGCCGGCGCGCCCGGAAGGCGATACGTCGTGAGTCGATGTCGGGCGACGCGCCCACGATGAATGACGGCCGCGCGAGCCGTCTGGACCGCTGAACGCCGCCACGGCCGGTCGAAGCTTCGCCGCGCTGGGCGGCTGGAGACCGACCATGTCATGCATCGAGGTGAGCCCGTCGAACGTCTCGGGCCCGCGGTGGAGCCGGCGGCGATGAGCGCGGCGCAGCAGCCCGAAGCCGAGCTACTCACGAGCACCGAGCTGCTCAACTGTTGGCTCGTCCTCTCAACGGAAGAGCGGCGCCAGGGATTCGCGCAGCTCTCGCGCCCGGAGGCGGAGACGCTCTTTCTGGCGCTGCGCACCGAGGATCAAGCCGAGATCCTCGTCGGGCTGCCGAAGGAGGAGTGGCGCTCATGGGTGCGCCTGCTGCCGCCGAACGACGCAGCCGACCTCATTCAGGTGCTCGAGCCCGAGGACCGCTCCACGATGTTGACACTGCTCGACGAGCCGACCCGCCGCGAGGTGCTCGGTTTGCTGGCATACGCGGAGGATCAGGCCGGCGGGCTGATGGACCCGCGCTACGCGCGGCTGCGGCCCGAAATGAGCGTAGCGGAAGCGCACAGTTACTTGCGCCGGTACGCGAGCGAGCACCGCCGCTCGACCTACTACGCGTACGTTCTCGATGCCGAACAGCGGCTGCTCGGCACCATCTCGTTCCGCGATCTATTCGCCGCAGAGTCCGACGAGCCCGTCGCCGACATCATGCACACGAAGGTGGTGAGGGTGACGGAGGACCAGGATCAGGAGGAGGTCGGCCTGCTGTTCGCCACCTACCGATTCCTCGCGCTGCCGGTCGTCGACGCCGAAGGCCACATGAAGGGAGTAGTGACGGTGAACGACATCGTCGATGTCGTTCAGGAGGAGGCGACCGAAGACATTCACAAGATCGGCGGCACGGAGGCCCTCGAGGGGCCGTATCTCCGGGTCAATTTCCTCAGCATGGCGCGCAAGCGCGGCAGCTGGCTGGCCGCGCTGTTCCTCGGCGAAATGTTGACGGCGACCGCCATGGGGTACTTCGAGCAGGAGATCGCGCGCGCGGTCGTGCTCGCCCTGTTCGTTCCGCTGATCATCAGCAGCGGCGGCAACTCGGGCTCGCAGGCGACCACGCTGGTGATTCGCGCCATGGCGCTCGGCGAGGTGCGCCTGCGCGACTGGTGGCGGGTGATCCGGCGCGAGCTCGCCGCCGGCGTCGTGCTCGGTGGGCTGCTCGGCACTATCGGGGTGCTGCGGATCGTGCTCTGGCACGCCGCATTCGACCTGTACGGGGCGCATTTCGCGCTGATCGCGGTGACCGTCGGCTTGAGCCTGATCGGCGTCGTCACGTTCGGCACGCTCGTCGGCTCGATGCTGCCGTTCGTCCTGCGGTTGCTCGGCTGCGATCCGGCGAGTGCATCCGCGCCGTTCGTGGCGACTCTGGTCGACGTCACGGGTCTGATCATCTACTTCACCGTCGCCAGCGTCGTGCTGAGCGGAACGCTCCTCTGAGGTCGAGGCGAAGGCGCGACGCCAGAGCGTAACAGGCTACGTTTCGCGCGGATCGCCTGCCAAATAATGGCCGGTGACGCGGCGCAGCGCGGTCGAGGTTTCCGCGCCGGGTTTGCCGTCCACCACCACCGCGATGCCGGGCATGCGGTTGAGGAATGCCTGCAGCGCGCGCGCGCCGGGCACTTCGGGCCCGCCGGTCCAATAACGGATCAGCGGCCCGGCGCGCTCCGGTGGCGGCGCCCCGTCGCCCGGGGCCGGCGCGAACTCGAGCCTCGACGTTTCGGTCAAGTGGAACAGCAGCGTCGCAGCGCCGCATTGCCTGGATACCGCCGCGGCGGACCACCGGCCGTCGGCCACGTACTTGCCGCGCGTGTAATGCTCGGAGAACCCCCATAGGTACGGCGTCAACACTTCCGGGTGATGCAGGCGGTAGCCCCAGCCGTTGTAGGCCTCCAGCTGATAGAGCACCCCGCCGACGCTCCAATCGCGCCAGCGGTCCAGCCGCTTGAGGCGCAGCGCGTCACTGGCGCTCTCCTCCCATGAGAACGGTGGGTGACCCGCTGCCGGACGCCCCGCGGGTACTCGAACGGTGCGCGCGCTTAGCGCATCGCCATTGTGTAGATGGCGCGTGAAGTCGAGGGAGCACTCCAGACAATGGATCGTACCGACGACGTACCAGGGCACCGCGAGCGCCCGCTCGATCACGTCATAGCGTCCCCGCGCGGCCGCGATCTCCTGCGCGAGACGGGCGACCTCCGCGCGCCGTGTCGCGCGTATGCGGCAGGCGCCGAACAGGCGCACGTACTCCGCGCGCAGCGTCGCGTTCAGCGCAGGTGGTGGCACGACTTGCCCTCACGGCAGCCACGCGTGCCGCCGGCGCCGCGGCGAGCGGTTGGAGCGCGGCATCCGGTACGCGCTCCGCGCGGAGCCTCGAGACGGAGGCGATCAACGTCGTGGTTCACGACCCGCTCCCGGCGGAGCCTCTACCACAACCGCGGCCGCAACACTCAATCAACCCTCCACCGACGGCCCTCCTGGAGCCCTGAGCCCGTGGGCGGTTTTGCGCCGCCATATTTTGGCCCGAACGCACTGCGGACGCTGCAGCGGAACGCAGCGACGTTCGGCGGTTGTGCGCACGGCAGCGCGGCCGCGCGCGGGCGTCACGCGCACGGAAGGGGGCGGGACGCAGATCGGTTCTTTCTAAACTGGGAAGACCTGTGGTTATGTGGAGCGTCGAGCGGCGCTGCATTGAGCGCTGGCGGTTCAAAGGCAGGAGGCATGCAGTGGTAGGCGGCGTGGCAATACTGAGGCAGGCACATCGCGTCCGTATGGCAGCGCTGGCGGGGTGCGCATTGACGACCCTGTGCGCGCATTCCGCAGCGGCGCAGACCGCAACGGCGACGCCGACCGCCAGCCGTACGCGCACGCGCACGCCGACCCCGCCGGACCTGGTCGTGATGGACATCGGCACTGCGCCCGCCCTCCAGGGTGGAGAGGCGGTGCTGCCGATATCGCTGCTCGGGAGCGCGGACCGGGTCTTTCTCGCCCGCAACGACATCCATGTGCCGGATGACTCGCCGGTGGTGATCCGGCGCCTTGCGAGCGGTGTGCCGGACTGCGCCGTGAACCCGCAAATTCCCGGTGCGACCGCGGCCTTCCAGTGCTTGCAAGCGGGTGCGACGGCCACCGCGTGTGTGCGCGCGCGCGCCATCGTCTCGAGCGGCGCGACCGCGCTTCCGGACGGCTTGCTCTATACTTGCGTGGTACTGGTCGATACCAATGCGCCGTTGGGCAGCTATGCGCTCGAGGCCACTCAGGCCGTCGCGTCGAACGTTTTGAACCAGCCGCTGGCCACCGCCGGCGGCAACGGCGCGGTGGAAGTCGTGCTGGTGATTCCGCCGTCCGAAACGCCGACCGTGACGCGGACGCCCACCGAAACCGCGACAGTCACCGCGACGCCTCCGCCGACCGACACGCCGACCGTCGGCATCACACCGACGCCGACCGAAACGCGCACCGCGACGCCTACTCGGCCGACCGAGACGGCCACGGCCACCGTGACGCCGACCATCACGCGGACCTTCACCGCCAGTCGCACGGCCACTCGCACGCGCACCCCGCCGGTGTTCGCCTCGCCGACCGCGACCAGCTCCGGCTCGACTGGCACGAATCCGCTGATCACCATCGGCAACGCGCTCGGCGTGCCGGGCGGGCAGGTGACGATTGCGGTGAGCCTCGATCCGGGAGATGAGCTGGTCATCGGAACGCGGAACGACATCGCCTTCGATCCGTCGACCCCGGTGGTCCGACTCACGCCCGGCGGCGCGCCGGCCTGCAGCGTCAATCCGGGCCTCGGCGCCACGCCGACATTCGAGTGCGTCGATGCGGCCTGTAGCGTGCTGCGCGCCACGGTGTTTCGCCCGATCGGCACGCAACCGATCCCGGCCACGGTGCTCTATACGTGTCAGCTCATGGTCGCGATGGGCGCGCCGGTCGAGGTCAACATTCCAGTGCTGAATGAGGGTGCGACCGCCTACGATCCGATCGCGCAGCAGCTCGCGACGTCGGCGAACAACGGCGTCGTCCGGATCGTCGCCTCGTTGCCGGCGACGCCCACGCACCCGGTCACGGCAACGCGCACCAACACGCCGGTTCCGACGCAGACGCCGACCGGCACATCGACCGCGCCAACCGATACGCCGACCATCACGCCCACCGCGAGTCAGACGCTGACCGCCTCGATCACGTCCACACCCACGGTGACGCTCACCCCGAGCGTCACGGGTACGGCGACCAACTCCCCGACGCCCAGCGTGACGCGGACGGCGAGCAACACCCGGACCGCGACACCGACCCGCACGCAAACCAACACGCGCACGATCACCCGGACAAGAAGCCCGAGCTCCACTGCTACGAGCACGCGCACGCGGACCCCGACGCGAACGCCGACCGCCACCCGCACTGCCACCGCCGAGATCACCGGGTCCCTGCCGCCTACCGAGACGCGGACGGCCAGCCCCACCCGCACTGCGACCGGCAGCGCGAGCGCGACCTTCACCCGCACCCCAACGCGCACGCCGTCGGCCACGCGCACGGCCACCGAGACCGCGGCCGCCTCTGCCACGCGCACGGCCAGCGCTACGCGGACGACGACTGTGCCGCAAACCGCCATCGCCACCCGAACGGGCACACCGACGGCGACCGAGAGCGGCACGCCGGGGGCGACATCGACGCCGCCGTCGAGCACGACCGCATCGCCCAGCACGACCGCGTCCCCGAATGCGACCGCATCGCCCAGCACGACCGCGTCCCCGAACGGGACCGCTTCGCCCAGCGCGACCGCCGTCGCTTCGGCTACCACATCGCCGCAAGTGACCGCCACGGACACTCCGACCGCCCTCGACTCCGCGACGCCCACACCGGAGGCGACCGTCTCTGCGACCCCCAGCACCTCACCAATCGACACGGCGACGCTCACGCCCACCCACTCGCCGTCGCCGACGCCGTCCGCGACCCCGATCGCGTGCCTGGGCGACTGCGACGGCGATGGTCAGGTGCGAATCGACGAGCTGACGCGCGGCATCAGCATCGGCCTCAACACGTTGACCCTCTCCGCCTGTCCCGCCATGGACCGGAACCGCAGCGGCGAGGTCACGATCGACGAGCTGATCGCCGCTCTGGACGCCGCCTTGAACGGCTGCCCGGACGCGCAAACCCAGTGACCCCCGACATGGCCAAGAAGGGACGATTCCTGCTGCTCGCTCTGGCCATCTCGGCCGCCAGCGTGGCGGCGGCGCTCACCTGGTCGGCGACCGAACGCGGCGGCGCGGCGCCGTCGCAAGCCGGTGAAGCGGTCGCTCCGGCGTCGCGCGGAATATTCCCGAAAGTGCTGAATCGCTGACCCTCGCGACAGCGCAAAGATATCGTTGCGAGTGCGCCGTCTCCGCGAGCTCGCGCGTCGCGTTCAGTCGTCTCAGACGACGCGGAAGAACGCTTCGATGACGCGGTCGTGCCACGGCAAGCGGTCGCCGCGGTTGTGGAAACCGACGTGGCCTCCGCGCTTGGTGATTGCCAGCTGTACCTGCGGGAGCTCGCCCCAGCGCACGCGCTCGTACGCGTGGCGCGGGATCCACGGATCGTCCAGGGCGTAGATGATCACGGTCGAGGTGCGGATGTCGGGCAGGAAGCGCTCGGCGGAGCTCCGCCGGTAATAATCGAGGGCGCCAGCAAAGCCATTGCGCGGCGCGACGAAGCGCTCATCGAACTCGATGAGCGTGCGCGCCGAGTGAATCGCGTGCCGCTCGTCCGCGGTGAGCTCGGCGATGGGCAGCAGGCTCTCCGCCTTGATCTGCCGCAGCAGATACCGGTGGTAGAAATGGTTGCGGCGCGTGGCGATGCGGTGCGCCGCCGCGGTGAGATCGATGGGCGTTGACACGGCCGCGGCGGCGCGGATCGGGAACTGCGCGCCATATTCGGCGAGGAACTTCAGCAGCATGTTCCCGCCCAGCGAGTAGCCGACCAGCAGTACTCCATTGGCCAGCAATGCCGGGCTCAATGCGGCCAGCGCATCGCGCAGGTCCTCGCTGCGCCCAGCGTGATAGTGGCCGCGACAGAGCAGGCGCGAGCGGCCGGCGCCGCGCAGGTTGAGCCGCAGCACCGGATGCCCGCGTGCCAGCGCGGCGCCGGCGCTGACGATCAGGTAGGCGCTGTCCTCGCAGCCCGTCAGGCCGTGAACGAGGATCAGCAGCGGCGCGCCGCGGTCGTCTGCCGGGCGCTCGAGCAGCGCCGAGAGGCGATCACCGGAGCCGTCGGCGAGCGGCAGCACCAGGCGGGTTACCGCGCTCGGCGGTTGATGGACGCGCGGCGGCCGGAGCCGGTTGCGCAGCGTCTGTAGATCCGCTCCGAGCCACGGCGGCCGCGGCCTAAACGGTGGGACGCTGGCGAGCATCGGCCACCGCATAGCGGGTGTCGCGCGACTGCGGTAGCACCGCGCGGATCTGCGCACGCCCCGCATCTCTCATGGGCGCTACGGCTAACAGCCCTAGCAGCTTCTCCTACACTCAACCCCGTAACCCCGTAGCTCCGTCCACAGCGCCTCTCGGCGAGCGGTGCGCTTTACAAACCGGCTCGTCTCTGTCGGAAAGGGCCGCCATGCCCACCGCCCTCGTGCGCCCGGCAACCGGGCGCGCACAGCCGTTGTTCACCGCGGGTGACATCGATGGCTTTTTCGGTCTCGCCATCGACAACCTGATCCAGTTCCTGCTGATCCTCGGGCTCTGCACCGCGGTGCTCGGCTTCCCCGCCGAGCTGGTGCTGCGCACCATCCTGCCGGGCGCGGCGCTGTCGATCATCGTCGGCAACCTGTTCTATGCGTGGCAGGCGCAGCGCTTGTCCGCCGCCAGCGGGCGGCGCGACGTGACCGCGCTGCCCTACGGCATCAACACGGTCTCGCTGTTCGCGCACGTGTTCCTCGTCATGCTGCCGGTAAAGCTCGCGGCGGAAGCGGACGGCGTAGCGGCGCCGGAAGCGGCGCGGCTCGCGTGGCAGCTCGGGCTGGCCGCGTGCGTGTTGTCCGGCGTCATCGAGTTGGCGGGCGCGGTGGTGGCGGAGCGCGTGCGGCGCTCGACGCCGCGCGCGGCGCTGCTGTCCACGCTCGCCGGTATCGCCGTGAGCTTCATCGCGATCGATTTCGCCATCAAGACGTTTGCGGCGCCGCTGGTGGCGATCCTGCCGCTCGGCGTCATCCTCACCACGTACTTCGCGCACACGCGCATGCCGTGGCACGTTCCGGGCGGCGCGTGGGCGTTGCTGCTGGGGAGCGCGGCGGCCTGGCTGCTCTACGCGTTCGGCGAGCCGGCCCCGGTGAGCACGGCCGAGTTGCACGAGGCGTGGAGGACGATCGGCATCTACTGGCCCGTGCCGGTGGTCGGCGATCTGATCTCGGGACTGACCCACCCGTTGCTGCGCCAGTTCCTGGTCCCGGTCGTGCTGCCGATGGGCCTGTTCAACGTGCTCGGGTCGCTGCAGAACATCGAGTCGGCCGAAGCGGCGGGCGACAGTTACCCGACCACGCCGTCACTCGCCGTGAACGGCATCGGATCCGTCGTCGCCGCCGCGTTCGGCTCGTGCTTCCCGACGACCATCTATATCGGCCATCCCGGCTGGAAGGGGCTCGGCGCGCGCTCCGGCTACTCGGTCCTGAACGGCGTCTTCTTCGCGCTGATCGCGCTTGGCGGCTTGACCTACCTGATCAACGCGGTGGTGCCGATGGAGGCCGGGATGGCGATCGTGTTGTGGATCGGCATCATCATCACCGCGCAGGCGTTCCAGACCACCCCGCGGGCGCATGCGCCTGCGGTGGCGGTCGGGCTCTTTCCCGCCATCGCCGCCTGGGGGCTGCTGGTGGTATCGCAGACGCTGGGCGCCGCCGGCGCCGCGCTCGGCGACCGCTCCGTGGCGGCGCGGGTGCTCGCCGATCCCGCCGCGTTCGCGCGGAACGGCCTGCAGCTCGATGGCCTGATCGCAATCTCGCAGGGGTTCATGGTCACCTGCATGGTATGGGCGGCGATGAGCACCCACCTGATCGATCGCGAGTTCCGGCGCGCGGCGATGTGGGCGGTGATCGGCGCAGCCGCCGCCTTTTTTGGCTTCGTCCATGCCGGGTCGATCACCCCCGCCGGCGGCCTGTACGAGATCGGGTGGGCGACGGGCTGGCGCTGGGCCATCGGTTACGCGCTGTGCGCGCTGTTCTTCCTCGCCGTCTGGCGCTGGACCCTGGTACACGCCGTCGAGCCCAGGTCCGAGCTGCGCCGGCACGGTTGAGCGCTCGCTGCTTGACCGGTTCCGCCTCGCGAGATCGCCTCGTGCGCCACGATGGTGGGCCGCGCCGCGTGCTCTATCTCGCCATGAGCGGTGAGCGTGTCGGTGGCGCGGAGGTCCAGTATGAATATCTCACCCAGGATCTCGACAGATCGAAATTCGAACCGATCGTTGTCACGCCGGCTCCGGGGGAGATGACCGACGCGCTCACCCACCGCGGCATTACGACGGCCGTCATTCCGTATGCGGCATGGAGATGGAAGGCGTTGCGCGCGCCATACAGCGCGTGGTTCACCCACCGCCGCGCGCGCCAGGCGCTGATCGCCTGCGCGCGCTATCACCGCGCATCGCTGGTGCACGGCGACTTCGATCTCGGTCCCTATCTGGTCGCCGTAGCTGAGGCGCTCGGCATCGCATCGGTGATGCACGTGCGCCGGTCCGTGAAGCGGCCGTGGCTGCGCCGGTATCGGCTGCGACGGGCGAGCGCACTGATCGCGATCGGCAAGCGCCATCGCGATGAGCTCGCCTCGTTCGGCGTGCCCGCCGAGCGGATCACGCTGATTGCGGATGCGACCGACGTCGTCCGCTTCGATCCGCTGCGCGCCGGTCGTCTCCGACGGGACCACCCATGCCGCTCGCGCGAGGTGTTCTTCGGGATGGTCGGCCGGATCGAGCCTTTCAAGCACCAGCTGGAATTCCTGCGCGCTGCGGAACGCGTGCTGGCGACCGGCCGGCGCGCCGCATTCTTCGTGATCGGCGCACCCAGTAGCGAGGCGCCTGGTTACGCGCGCCGCGCCGTGGCGTTTCCGCCCGCGCACGGCATCGAAGCCGCGGTCGAGTTCACCGGTCCACGCACCGACATCGAGCACGTGATCGCCTCACTCGACGTGCTGGTCACGCTCTCCGGCGGTTCCGTGATGCTGGAGGCAATGGCGTGTGGGGTGCCCGTGATCAGCGCCACGGATGCCGACCCCGGTGAGCTCGAGATCGTGCGCGACGGAGAGGCGGGCCTGGTGGTGCGCCGGGACGACGCGGGCGCCCTGGTCCGCGCCATGCTGCGCCTGTGCGACGATGCCGCGCTGCGGCGGGCGCTGGGCGCCCGGGGAAGGCATCGGGTGGAATCTCGCTTCGATCGGTCTCGCCTGGCGCGGGAGACCGCGGAGCTGTACGAATCCCTGCTGACGTAAGCGCGGGTCCCGTCATTTTGGCTTTTGTCGTGCGCGCGGCGGCATGGGTTCCGATGCAGCCGCGGGCACAGGTGCTTCGGCTATACTGAGAACAGCGATCTGGTAACTCCGTGCAATGGCTATGGTCGGTGCGTACGACGATGCGATGAGCTTGCGCGCCGCGCGCCAGCTCTATTTCGAGGCCAACGGATTCGACGGGACGTACAGCGATCGCTGGGTGCGACTGGGGATCGGTCCCGTCGCGTTGTACTTCCCCAACGCCGCGGGCCGGAAGCACGCCGTTAAACTGCACGACTTGCATCACGTGCTCACCGGATACCCGACGACATGGACCGGGGAGGCCGAGATCGCGGCATTCGAGATTGCGAGCGGCTGCCGTCGCTTTGCGTGGGCGTGGGGTCTGAACATCGGAGGCCTGGTGATCGGACTCGCCATCGCGCCGCGCGCGACCTTTTGCGCCTTTGTCCGCGGCCGCCACGCCGGCAACCTGTACCGGCATGGCGAACTCCGCGATGCGCTGCTCGAGTGCTCCGTGCGGGACACCCGGCATGCGCTGGGGCTCGACAGACCGGCACCTGCCCCCGGTGCGCGGGACGTTGCCGCCTTTCTCGTGTGGGCGTTGATCAGCTTGGCGGCGTCGCTGGGTCCTCTCGCTGTACTCCTCTGCTGGCTCGCGTGACGCGTCGGCGGCGCAGCGCTGCCGAAATCGCTTTCGAGCACGCGATCTCCGCGCCTCGGCGCCTCTGCGTTGGCGATCAGAGTCGGCGCTTCTCAGCCGGTAGGAACGCGCGCCAGGTAGCCGGCGCGGGAATTGGCGCTAGGCTGCACAGCGGTGGTATAGGGGCCGGGGCCACACGCCAGGAGGGCAATATGGACGGCGTTTCCGAGGAATCCATTCGCGAACGTGCGTACCTGATCTGGCAGCGCGACGGCTGTCCGCACGGTCGTGATTTCGAGCACTGGCTGCGCGCCAAATTCGAGCTCGAAGCCGAAGCCGTGGTGATGCAGCGGGGCCCGATGCTGGCTCCGCCGGCGCGCGCGGCGAGCACCAGGCGGCGCCCAGTCGAGAAAACAGCCGGGGCATCACCGCGCCGCGCGACGAGGGCATCAGGCGTTCGCGCCCGCGAGTAGCCGCGGCAACGCGCAGCGCGGCGGCTGGTCACGGCGCGCGCGCACGTGCGTGCGCCTTCCCGGCGCGCTAGAAGAGCAGGGCGTAGGCGGCGCGGGCCGCGGGCAGCACCGGCGCCCAGCTCCGGGCGGGGCGCGACGGCGCGCGAGAGCCATGTCACCGCCGAAACGAGGACGCGGACGACGCGCGGTGGGCGGGGTGGTGCGGCGGGTGGGCGGAATCGCGCCGACGATCGGCGAGTGCGCGCGCTACCGCGCGGATCACTTTACGTCCCTGTCGAAGTAGTAAACGGCGACCACCGCGCGGCTGCGCTGACCGCCGGGCGCGGCAGGGCGCACATCGCGGTCGGCGTCGCTGAGCAGCCGGTTCACCGCCTGGACGAACTCGGCGCCGAGCGCGCGCACCTGTTCGCGCACCGCGGGCAGGGCCTCGGCGCCGATGTTGTCGTAGCGGACGGTGCGCTGCAGAAAGGCCTCGCCGCGCGGGCACTCGATGTTGTGCACGACCGCTTCGATGAGATCGGTGGCGTCGGTACCGAGGATTGCGAACTTCTCCTCGGCGCCCTGCGCCGGAACGTACGCGCGCTCGGCGAGGCGGACGTTACCGCGCGGCGTCAATGTGGCGGCACCGACCCGCAACAGCTCGTCCAATACCGCGCGCGCTGGAATGTCCCCGCCCAGCTCGCCGACCAGCGAGACGAAGCTCGCCGCGTCCGGACCCGCTTCGTACGACAGCAGCCGCGGCACGCCGGCTTCGTCGACGTACGGGGGCGCGGCCAGCCAGCGGCCCACGATGCGCGCCGCCAGTGCGTTGTGAAGCTCAAGCGCGGCGCTCGGCGCCGGCGCCTGGCCGCGCCGGATCTGCCCGATCTCCTTGCGCGTGATGCCGGTGACGAGCGCCACGCGGCTGTCGGTCTGTTTCTTGAACGGCAGGGTGAAGTCGCGCGTGCCCACATCGATGAACACCTCCTTCGCCAATCGGCTGAAGGCGGGGTAGGTGACGCCATGCGCAATCAACTGCCGGACGAGCGGGCGGAGTATCGCGCGGACCGCGTTTAGCAGGGCGCGTTTCGCCGCACCGTCAGTCGAGTCCGCCATCGTTGGCCCGGCGTATAGCGGGGCGCGAGCGCATCCGATAGCGCGGCGCTTGCCGAGCGCACCAGCGCGCGCTGGGGGCGCCGGGCGGCGCGGCCGCCGGCGGGGTGCGCTACCCGGTCACCCGGTTGCCGCGCTACCGGCGGGCGCCGCTCCCGCAGTTGGATGTCACTGCGCTTGGCCGGTGAAGAAATTCTTGATCGAGCGCCCGACCGCGCGCGCGCCGCCGGCGATGCCGCGCCCTACGTCCTTGGCGCCGGTGCCGATCTTCTCACCTTCGCGATAATCGCTGGCGGCTTCTTTGCCCGTGAACGAGTCCCGCACGCCGCGCCCGACGCCGCGGAAGCCCTCTCCCATCTGCTGGCCGCCGTCCTCAAATGCCTGACCGGAGCCGTCGTAGGTTCGCGGTACTTCGTCCGCTTTCACGTCACTCCGCATCAACACCCCGAACAACGCCAACATCATGACGAGCCTGATGAGCATGATCGTCCCTCCACTGGATCAGATCCCATCCTCTAGATCGGCGCCTATGGCGCCGCATTATGCCGGTCGAGCAACCGCCGCACCAAGTCGCCCCGACCGCTCGATTTCAAGCCAGCTCACTTCGCCGGCTGCGGCTCCGGAATGGCTTACAACCGGCTGTAACTTTGGCATCAACTGCGCCGAAACGGTAGAAGATCCGCAGTGGAATCGAACCTGCGCATCCTCGGCGGGCGGAAGGAGCCCCGAGCCGCGAGCTCTCGCGGGGGGGCGTCTGCCCCGCTGACAGAACTGACCGGGTGGGGCCGGTATCCCCGCGTCCAGGGCCGTGAGCGGCTGTCGGAGAACCTCGAGCGCATCACGGAAGGCGCCGTGCTGACCCGCGGCCTCGGACGATCGTACGGCGATGCCTCCCTGCCGCCGCCCGGTGGACGACCGGTGGCTGGTTCACGGCTGGCGGACCGCGTGCTGGTTTTCGATGCCCGCACCGGCGTGATCCGCGCCGAGGCGGGCGTGGCGCTCATGGAGTTGAATCGCCTCTCGCTCCCGCGCGGCTGGTTCACGCCGGTCACCCCGGGCACGCACTGGGTCACGCTCGGCGGCATGGTCGCCGCGGACGTGCACGGAAAGAATCACCACGTTGCCGGCTGCTTCGGCGAGCACGTACTCGCCCTGCGCATGCGCCTCGCGGATGGGCGGATCGTCGAGTGCACGGACGAGGTCGACCGCGACCTGTTCCGCGCGACCCTCGGCGGCATGGGCCTCACCGGACACATCCTGGAAGTGACGTTCCAGATGACGCGCGTGCCCGCGCCGTGGATCTGGCAGGAGAGCGAGCAGGTGGCGGACGTGGACTCCGCGCTCGAACGGCTCGCCGCTGCCGGGCGCGATTGGCCGTTCACCGTCTGCTGGAACGATCTGCTCGCGCGCGGTGCGCGGTTCGGGCGCGGTCTGGTGATCAAAGGCCGCTGGGCGGAACCGGGCGAAGCCCCGCCCCGCGCGTTGCGCTGGCGCAGCGCGCCGAGCCTGCCGTGCTCGGCGCCGAGCTGGGCGCTGCAGGCGTGGATGGTCGCGCTCGGCAACCACCTCAATCATTGGAAGCATGGCTCGCGCGTGCGCACCGGGGTCACGCATCCAGAGGCGTTCTTCTACCCGCTCGACGTCGTGCGCGAATGGAATCGCGTCTACGGCCGCCGCGGTTTCACCCAGTATCAGGCGGTGGTGCCCGGCGCGCACGGCGACCCATCGCACCGCCGCTTTCTCGATGCGCTCCGACGGGCCGGCGGTCGGGTGTTTCTGTGCGTCATCAAAGACTGCGGCGCCGAGGGCCGCGGGGTGCTGTCGTTCCCGAAGCCCGGCGTGTCCTACGCGCTCGATCTGCCGGTGCAATCGGATACGCAGCGCCTCGTCGATGCGCTGAATGACGTGGTGGCCGCGGAAGGCGGCCGGATCTATCTCGCTAAGGATGCCTTCACCCGCCCCGAGCACTACCGGGCCATGGACGGGGCGCGGTGCGACACCTTCGAGGCGCTGCGTCGGCGCTGGGACCCGCAGCGGCGGTTGAAGAGCGCGCTCTCGATCCGATTACTCGGGGATACGCCGTGAAGGTGGCCTTCTTGGGGGCCAGCAAGGGGATGGGTCGCGCGGTGGCCCGTGTCCTCGCCGAGCGCGGCGACGCCCTCTTCCTGCTCGGCCGCGATCCCGCCGAACTCAAGCGGAGCGCGGCCGACCTCGAGGTCCGCGGCGCGGCCGCGCCGGTGGGCACCGCGCCGTGCGATCTGCTCGAGCCGGCGACCTTCGCGCCCGCGCTCGACGCGGCGATCCAGGGACTCGCCGGTCTCGACGCCGTCGTGGTCACCGCGGGACTGTTCGGGACGCAAGAACAGCTCGAGCGCGACGCGGCCTTGCGCGAGCGACTGCTGACCGCGGACTTCACCAACACGGTGCTCTTCTGCGAACTGGCGCGCGAGCGGCTGCTCGCCGCCGGCGGTGGAAAGCGGCTCTGCGTGTTCAGTTCCGTCGCGGGCGACCGCGCGCGCAAACCCGTGGTGCTCTATGGCGCCGCAAAAGCCGGCCTCTCGCACTACCTGGCCGGCGTCGACTACAAGTTCGCCGGCGCGGGGCTGAAGACCATCGTCGTGAAGCCCGGTTTCGTGAAGACGGGCATGACCGCCGGCCTGCCGGTGCCGCCGTTCGCGGGCGAGCCCGCGCAGGTGGCGCGGATCGTGGTGCGCGCGCTCGACCGCGGCACGCCGGTCGTCTACGCACCCGGCGTATGGCGCTGGGTGATGCAGGTGATTCGCCTGCTGCCACGCGCCGTGATGCGGCGCATCGGTTTTTGAGCATGCGCGGCGAGCTGCACCGCAGAGGCGATCGCACTGCTCCGCGTCTCCGTACCCGGGTGAGGAAAGCCCGCCGCCGCTAGCTGCGCCGCCCGCCATGCCACGCTGGTTCGCACATCCCTGGCGCCTGCTGGCGGCGCTGCTGTTCGTCGCACTGGTGATCGAGACGGCGTATCTGTCCTGGCCGGTAGTGCGCGACATCGTCATGCCGCCGGACGCGAGCGATGTGCACCGCGGGCAGCTGCTCGCCGCGGAGCTCGGCTGCTTCAACTGTCACGGACCCGGCGGCACCGGAGGCGTGCCCAACCCGGGCAGCAAGAACGGCGAGGTCCCGTCGTTCCGCCAAGGCACGCTGATGATGTTCGCGCACGACGATCACGAGCTGCGCGAGTACATCCTCGACGGCGCGCCGGCGAAGAAGCGCAGCCGGCCCGCGTACCAGGCCGAGATGCAGGCGCAGGCGATTCGCATGCCGGCATACCGCGGCGTGGTGAGCAACCGGCAGGTCGAGCTGCTGGTGGCATACCTGCGCGCCGCTTCCGACCTGCTGGCGCCCTCCGAGGAGCCGGCCGCCCGCGGCGCCGAGCTGGCGCAGGCGAATGGCTGCTTCGGCTGCCACGGCGCCATGGGCGGCGGCGGGCTTCCCAATCCCGGTTCGCTGAAGGGCTACATCCCGGGCTTCGGCGGTCCCGATTACGAGGAGCTTGTGCAAAGCGACGAGGAGTTGCGCACCTGGATCGCCGAGGGCGGCATTCCGCGCCTGCTCGACGACCGCGCGGCGCGGTTCTTCATCGACCGCCAGCGCGTGCAGATGCCCGCGTTCAAGCACCACCTCGCGCCCGCGGACGTCGACGCGCTCGTCGCGTACGTGAAGTGGATCGCGGCCGGCACCTGGCGCGGCCTGCCGCTGAACCCCTGAGCACGTCGGCGCCGAGCAGGGCTGCGCATTTCCATCACCATCGCCGCCCTCCTCGGTGAATCAGGGGTACCAGTCGCGAATTTGACTCTCCGCCGGTCGCCTTGGATATTGGTCGCATCATGTCCGGTTTGCGCGTTCGCGAAGTACTGCTCGAAGCGGGCCGATGGCTCGCGCTGGCGAGTCTCCTCGGCCTCAGCCCGGCGGTGATGGCGCCTCGTGCCGGGGCACAGGAGGAGGTCACGGTCAGCGGCGAGATCGTCGACCTGGCCTGCTATCTGTCCAAGGGCAGCAAGGGAAAACGCCACAAGCAATGCGCCGAGCTCTGCGCCAAGAAAGGGCTCCCGATCGGCGTGCTGACGGATACCGGTGATGTGTATCTGTTGATCGAAGACCACGATGATCCGGAGCCCTACGAAGCGGCGAAGGGGCTCGCCGGCGACCGCGCGACGGTGACTGGCAAAAAGTTTTCCAAGGGCGGCGTGCAATCGGTCCTGGTAGCCCAGGTCAAGGGCGAGTAAGGCGTGCGGCGCCTTCTGCCCGCCGCGCTGCTCGGCGCGGCGCTCCTCTGGAGCTGCGCCGGCGAGGGTCCGTCGAGCTCGTCCGGCGGCAGTGCCTTCGACGTGATCCAGGAGGAGATTTTCAACCCGAACTGCCTCGGCGCCGGCTGCCACAACAGCACATCTCGATCGGGCAACCTCGATCTCTCTCCGGGCGTTTCCTACCAGTCGCTGGTCAACGTGGTGCCCGACAACTTCGTGGCGGCGAGCAAAGGCCTGCTGCGGGTCACGCCACTGGAGCCCGACCAGAGCTTCCTCATCATCAAGCTCACCGGACCGGGCGAGGGCGAGGGGAGTCGCATGCCGCAAGGCGCCGACCCCTTGCCCCAAGACCAGATCGACATGATCAGCGACTGGATCCTCGACGGGGCGCCGCCGCCTGGCACGCCCGCACCGACGGCAACTCCGGTACCGTGAACTGGGATCAGGCTGTTACGCTGCTAGCATGCCGAGATTGGCAGATCGGCTCGACGGGACCTGTGCTCCAGCGACAGCTCAGCGCGTCTTCGCCTAACAGCCTCATAGCGTAACAGCGGCTTATTCAGCGGCCCGCATCGCGGGCGGTACGTCCGCCGGGTGCCGTCCCGGGGGCGTCAGACCTCCCAATGCCGCGATGCGTACCGCGAGCTCATCGGCGGTGACCTGATCAGGAGGGAGCGGAGTCCCGACCACCAGCTGAATCCGCGACCACACGCGCCGAAAGGGGTGCCGCATCATCCCGTCCTTGTGGCTGAAGAAGCTGCCCCACATGCCGGTGAGCGCGATCGGCACGACCGGGACCGGTGTGCGGCGCACGATCTTCTCGACCCCGGGGCGGAACGGTTTCATCTCGCCGTCGCGAGTGAGCGCGCCTTCGGGGAAGATGCAGACGAGCTCGCCGGCCTCGAGCTCGGCGGCGATGCGGTCCAAAGCCTGCTCCATGAGCTGCGCGTCCTCGCGCGCCGGCGAGATCGGGATGACCTTGGCGTCGCGAAACACCGACCAGAGCACGGGGACCTTGAGGAAGCCGTGGTACATCACGAAGCGCGGCGGCCGCGTGCACGCGCTGGCGATGATCATCCAGTCGACGAAGCTGACGTGATTGCACGCCAGGAGGGCCGGGCCGTCCGCCGGGATGTTGTCGCGCCCGACGGTGCGCAGCCGGTAGATGCAGTTCGCGACGATCCAGCACGCGAAGCGCAGCAGGAACTCCGGGATTACCGTGTAGATGTACGCCGCGGCCACCGCGTTCAGCGCGGCCATCACGGCGAAGATCTCGAGCGCGCCGAGCCCCGCGGCGAAGAGCGCGAGCAGCAGCGCTGAGGACAACACCATGAACAGCGCGCTGAGGATGTTTCCGCCGGCGACCACGCGCGAGCGCTCCGCCGGCGCCGAGCGCACCTGGATGAGCGTGTTGAGCGGCACGATGAACAAGCCGCTGAACAGCGAGAGCAGCGATAGATCGGCCGCGATGCGCCACGCGCGCGGCAGCGCGAGAAACTCGCCGAGTCCGAGCAGCTGACCGGGCGCCAGTGCCGGTGCCGCCGGGGCCCCGGCGAGGAAGAGATCGAAGGCGAACAGGCTCATGCCGATGGAGCCGAGCGGCACCAATCCGAGCTCGAGCTTCCGTTGCGACAAGCGCTCGCAGAGCAGGGAGCCGACGCCGATGCCGGCGCAGAAGAGCGCGAGGAACAGCGTGATCACGTGCTCGCCGGCGCGCAGCACCTCCTTCGTATAGATCGGCAGAAGCGCCAGGATTGCGGCGCCGAAGAACCAGAACCAGGCGATGCCGAGCACCGCGAGAAAGACGCTGCGCGTCTTGCGGGTGATCGCGTAGGTCTGCCGCAGCGGACGGATCGGGTTGGCGGTGATTCGCAGCGCGGGGTTTTGCGCCTCCGTGCGCGGGACGAAGAAGCTGGACATGAGGCCGATGACCGCGACGGCTAGCACGGCGCCGCTGATCCACCGCAGGCCGGTCTCGCCTTGCGCGATCACCACGCCGCCCGCGATCGTGCCGAGCAGGATGGCCAGGAACGTGCCCATCTCGATCAGGGCGTTTCCGCCGAGCATCTCATCCTCGGCGAGCAGCTGCGGCAGGATGCTGTACTTCACCGGGCCGAACACGCTCGAGTGGCAGCCGAGGAGGAAGAGGACGGCGAACAGGAGATCGATACGGCCGCTGAGAAAACCCGCGGCGGCGAGGGCCATCATCGCGATCTCCGCGAGTTTCACCCCGCGCACGATGCTCGATTTGCGAAAGCGGTCGGCGAGCTGACCCGCGGTCGCGGAGAAGAGAAAGAACGGCAGGATGAAGATCGCGCCGCTCAGCGCGACCAGCTGTTCGGTGCCGAGCCCGCCGACAACGGCGCCCTGGTAGACGACGAGGATCACCAGCGCGTTCTTGAACAGGTTGTCGTTGAACGCGCCGAAGAACTGCGTCCAGAAGAGCCCGGCGAACCGCCGGCTGCGCAGCAGAGACAGCTGGCCCATTCTAGGCGGCCTCGCGTTCGGTTTTGCTCAGGAGCGCCATCGCGGGCGCAGGCTGACAGGCTGTTGCGCTATGACGCTGTTGAGGTTCGGAGCGGCATGAGCCGTGACGCGGACATGCAGCCCAGGACGCGGACGGTCCACAGCGGACAGTGCTGGGCCGAACGCGGCGAAGCGTCAACAACCTCGAACACCGCCGCCTCCGAACAGCACAACAGCCTAGCAGCGTAGCAGCCTGTGTGTTGAGCAGCGCGCCTTCAGAAGAACACGTGCAGCTCGCCGATCCACAAACCCTGATTGTGACTGGCGTTGGAGGCGATGCCGTTGCTCACGCGGTAGAAAAACCGCATTTGCAGAAAGCGGGCGAGAAAGGGCTCGAAGCCGACGCTGAAGCGGTTCTCGGCGTTGCTCTGGCCCTCGCGCGGCAGCATGCCGGCGTAATCGGCGTAGTCGAACGCGACCTTGAAGTTGAGCCAGGGGAGAATGAGGTAGTTGCCTTCGCTGTAGTGGATGAACGTACCGGCGTCCTCTTTGCGCGACGTAGTCGGGTCGGTGAACTCGAAATGCCCGAAATCCACCTCGCCGAGATAGGTGAAGGGGCCGACGGTGAAGCCGGCGAAAAAGCCGAGCTGTGAGGTTTCCTGACCCGACGGAGCGACGCGCGACCCCGAGAGCCCAGCCAGCACGTTGCGCACGACCGGCAGGTCGGTGAACAGCGTGTAGACGGTGCCGGTCACCTGCACGTCGCGGTCGTTCGGACCGCCCTGGGAGACGGCGCCGGCGACCGAGAGCGGGCCCGGTTCCCAGCCGATCTCGAAGGCGGGTTGGTTGACGTTGAAGCTGAACCCGGTGGTGGCGGAGCCGTTACGGCCGCCGCGGATGAACGCGGTGTCGTCCTGGATCTGCAGGCCGTAGGGCAGAAACATCTCGCCGCCCTTCAGGTAGACGTCCCAGGGCAGGTTGATCATCGCCCACACCTCGCGCGTGTCGACGCTGGGGGACCAGCGCGCGTCGAGGTAGAAGGTCAGCACGTCGGGGATCAGCCGCACCTCGAAGTAGCTGACCGCTTCGTTCACGCTGATGTCGAACTCCTCGAGCCGGCTGCGGAACGCCTTGTTGTTATTGACGCGGCCGTTCTTCGGCTGGTCTTGCATGATGCCGGTCGCGTCGACCCGCAGGTCGCCGCCGATCGCGAGGTATTGATTGATCTCGCCGGTGAAGGAATCCGCCGGCTTGGTGAGCGGCTGCCACCAGTTGGGATAGCCGAGGATTTCCTTCGCGTGCGCGGCGACGAAGCTCGTGCGCATGCCGCCGCCGGTCATGTTCACGTGGCAGGCGCTGCACTTCTGGCCCTCGCGCACGGCGAAGTAGGGTTCTGCCAGCGCCGCGTTCGCGGCTGATAGTGTTAGCGCAAAGCATAAAGCCAGCCGCCGTCGGCTCATGTCTCCCCTCCCCAACCCGCCCCCCCGGGGCGCACGAGCATGCTTCCAGAGACTCTTGGCATGATTGGGCGGCGGCTGGAACAGCGTCAAGCACGGACACCTCTGTCGGGCGCCGTTCCGCTCTCTGGACCCGCCGCCGTCGAGCGCGTAGGACGGAAGACGGCGCCGCCGGAGGGGTGGCCGAGTGGTTGAAGGCACCGGTCTTGAAAACCGGCAGCCCGCAAGGGCTCGGGGGTTCGAATCCCTCCCCCTCCGTTACGCGCGCCGGCGGGCGACTCAGCCTCGACTACGCGCCAACATCTTCGGGCCTCAAGCCGCGGCAAGGTGTACGCGCTGGCGGGGTACACCAGCGCGGTGACCCTGGCGTTCGTCGCCCGTTGGATGGCGAGCGAGTCTGTGCGCCGGCTGTTGCATCCGCTGCCCATCGCATTCGGTGAGGCACTGCCGGTCGCCGTGGTCGGGTTCGGCGTCAACCTGCTCAGTCTCAAGTTGCTCAATCGCCAGCACACGCTCGAGGTGCACGCACATGACGATCACAACTGGCGCGGCGCTTATGTCCATGTGGATGGCCGACGCCTTGACGAGCGTACTCGCCATCCTCGCGTTGCTGACCGGACGTTATCTCGGGTGGAGCGCGGTCGATCCGCTGATGGGTCTCGTCGGGGCCGGGCTGATCATGTACTGGGCGGCGGGCCTTGTCGCGACGCGGCTCGGCAGCTGCTCGATGTGCTGCCGTCGCCCGACACGGCGCAGGCCATCCGGAGAACGCTGGAGGCCACCGACGACCTTCGCATCGCGGACCTTCATCTCTGGACCGTAGGGCCCGGTCGGACGGCGTGTATCGTGTCACTGGTGAGCGCCGCACCGCGAGAGACGTCGTACTATCGTGACATGATCCTGTCGCGCTGGCCGCTGGCGCACCTGACGGTGGAACTGCACCGCTGCCGTGTCGGGCACGCTGCGTAATGAGCCCCGTCCGACAATGGCGTGGTACGGAGGTGCTCCCGGCGGGGATGGGCGCGGCCGGCGCGGGGCCGAGACGACCAAGGACCTCGGCGCGCGCATCGCGCGGTGGCTGCTCGAGGGCGCATCGGTTGGGCCATGGTGGTACTCGCGAGCGGAAGCCCGACGGTTACCAGCCGGTCGATCATCCACGTTCACGGCGGCCGCCCGTTGGAGCCGACGCAGGGTCCGGGTGCGATGTTCTGCTTCAGTCTGCCCGCAGCCTAAAGCGCCGCGGCGGGAAAGGCACAGCAGAACCGGCGGTCGCGCATCTTGCGCACTGCCGCAGCGCTCGCCGTAAGTCCATGGACGCCGATGTTCGTGCCGTTGGCAGCCGAGCGCCGAGATCTCCGTGCCGCTGTGCTGACCGTCTTTCTGTCAGATCACAGCCCGCAGCTAGCGCTCGGTATCGGGTGGCGGTGCTGGCGCCGCGCCGATCAGGCGTTCTTCACCGCCGCGACGAACGCGGCGCAGGCGTCGGCACAGGCTTTACACGCGGGATGTTTGTCCTCGTGACGCCGACACTCGCGTTCGCAGTCGGCGCAGATGTCCGCGCACACCTTGGCGAACGGGATCGCGCGCGGCGATCCGTAGACCACCACGCGGCCCGCCGCCGCGCACGCCGGGAGCATCTGCTCGACCGCGGTGGCGCAGGCGGCGAGCGAGACGTCACCGTTTCGGAACGCGGCGAGGCAGTGCGCGACGCACAATTCACCCGTGCGTTCGCACTCCAGCGACGCGTCGATGATCTTCTGATGCGGGTTGGTGCCGTGCTGCATGCCCGCATGCTCGTCGGCCGCGTTCGCCATCGATGCGAGCCCGGCGCCGCCGACCAGCACTGCGCTCGCGCCCGCGGCGATGAGGTCTCGTCGCGTCATGCCCGTGTCCATCGTCACGCGCCCTCCTCGAACGCACTTGTAGCACCTGACCACGACCGACGGTCAATCGCCCGACGAAGACGCGACAGGGCGCTCCGCCGCCGCGGGCCAGAGCGGGGATGCGGCGGTCCAGCCACGCGGGTCCGGAGCCGCCTAAGGCACCCCGCTGCATCACGTCAACTCTATGGCTAGATGAAGTAGCATGCCAAGGCGGACGTGCGGCTGCGAAAGACGGCGCTTCCGCGGCGAAATGCTATCTGCTCGGGCGGCTTCGGCATGGCGAGCTCACTGCTTCTCGCCCTCTGCTCGGGCGAGATCTGCGGCCGGGTCGCGGCGCAGGTCGGCCTTCAGGAAGTCCTCGGTTTCGGGCAAGGCGATGCGATAGTCACCCTCGCGCTGGATCTGCAGTCGCAAGTTGGCCCCGCGGCATTGCAACAAATGCCCGCCGTGCTTCCGGTCCGTCGAAACGAAATGCAGGTGATATCCCGGCACGCTGAGCGTCTTGGCGTAGTGCGGAGTCCAGAAGCCGACCAGAGTTCCCGACAGGTTGCGGAACTCGAACTCGGGTTGGATTGCAGCCGCCTGGACCAAGGGAACGCCTTCCTCGGTCCGGCACATCGCGCGCGTGTGGACGTATTCGAACTGTCCGTCGACGCGAAGGCTGAAGAACATGTTGTCGGAACTCCGCAGAGCGTCGAAGCGGGCCGCCAGATCGCTCAACTCGGGACACCGCCGCATGGTTACCGCGGCGTCTGGAGCGAACCGCGTGATCACGGCAAACGGACTCAGAACGTCGTCGCCGCACTCCCGCACCGAACCGTCCGAGCGGACCTGGAAGAAACGGCCGTCGACGATCACCATCTCGCCGTCGAGGTTCTCGAACGTGCCCAACCCAAGATCGCCGTGCTGGCGCAGCGTCCCGACGCGTACCGCCCCCTGGTAGATGCCCTCGACCAGCGCCGCGGCCGTGGAGACTTGATAGAGGGTGTGATGCGAGATCTGGAGATACTCCGCCAAAGCCTTGCTGACGATGTGCGCCAGCGGCTCCCGAGTGCGCCGCGAATGCTCGAGCAGCGCCCGCCAGAGGCCCGGCGAGATGGGGGTATCGAGCCGTTGCATGCCAGCTCCGCCGGCGCTCATCGAGCAGCTCTATGCCGGATCCGGCACGAAACGCGTATTCGCGCCTTCCTTGACGGCCACGTCGCGGAGAGCGGCGAAGCGCTCCGCTTCGGACTCGAGCACCGGCGGCCGCGCACGAAACTGCAGTGAGGGACGAAATGGATGAAGGAGCGCGGGTCTCTGATCGCGCCCTTGGTCACGAGATAGGCCCAGAACTGACGCGACAGATCGAGCTCGGTATAGAGTTCCGGAGCCTTCGCAATGTCGATGCTGCCATCGCTCTTCTCCGGGGTGTAATTCAGCTCGCAGAGGGCGCCGTGGCGGGTGCCGGCGTTGTTCCATGCACTCGAGCTCTCTTGCGCCGCGCTGCCGAGAACTTCGTAGCTTTCGATGCTCACGCCAGGAGCGAGCTCTGTGAGCATCGCTCCCAGTGTCGCGCTCATGATGCGGGTGCCGACGAGAACGACATCGGGACAGATCGCGGGGGTAGCCATCGCAGTCCTCTCCTCGTTACTGGGCTGTGGCGGCGTAGGGCGCAACCATTTTGCCTGGATCGACGGGGCGATCGAAGTCCGCCTCGGTAAACAAGTCCCGACTGCGACGCCGCAGCCTTGACAGTGAGATCATCGGCCATGCCGTGGTGTGCAATCTGCGCCGCATTGTCGTACCCGATCACGGGCGCAAGCGCCGTCACGAACGTCAGTGAACGGGCGAGCAGCGATCATCTCCCGCGACATCAGATCCTGGCCGATGCTGAAGTGCTGCAGCGAGCATTGCGTCTGCGCGCCCCAGAGGCGGTCGGCGGGCACATCGACCTCGCCGAGGCGGTCGACCTCTCTGCGAGCCGACGTCGGCCGGTACTCGCACTGCGACCCGGCGGCGCATTCGTTCAACGGCGGCCTTCGTCATGCGATACCTCTTGGGCGCGGCTGCTGCCGCGCGCCGGTGACGATCGGCTCTCGCCGGTGACGGAACATTGTTTCGTATCGTTCCATGCGTGAGATTCGTCGCAACCCTCATGCCTCGGCGCCGGACGCTTTCTCAGCCCGACGTATTCGAGACGATCCAGAGTGTGCATGATCGCGGTGTGCTCCAATGGCATACCGCAGATCGCGTTCGGGCACCCGGCTTGAGCACCTTGATCTGCCGCGCCTCGCTGCCGGCGCGGCACCGGAGGTGCTGGGCTCCACGGAGTCAGTTGCAGCCGCGCAGGGCGTCGTCCACCGCTGCGACGAGCTCGTTGACCGCCACCGCTCCGTTCCCGTCGAGGTCGACCACTGGACAGTGGTCGATGGCGACGAGATCGAGCGCGATGTTGACCGCGCGCACGAGCTCATCGACGGTGACGGCCTCGTCGCCGTTGCAGTCGCCGCTGCACGGTCGCGCCACCGTCGCGCTCGGCGTCGCCGTCGGCAGCGCACCGGTCGGGGTCGGAGTGGCGGCGATGGGACCCGTCCTCGTCGGCGTCGGCTGTACGCCCGGGGTCGTGCTCACGGTTGGTGTGTGACCCGCGCCGGCTGTGCGCGTGACCGTAGGAGTTCTAGTCGGCCCTCCGGACGGCGTCGGGGAGTGGATGTCGCTGGCGCGGATGGACAGCACACTGGCCGGGACGGTGGCGGGACCGACGTCGACGATCACCATGACGCCGGGTCGATCGAGAAGGGCATCGAGAGGCATCACTTGATTCGCAAACGCCGAGAACGTGAGCGTCCGCGGATCGAGGATCATGACGGCACCCCCGAACTGCGTGCCGAAGGCCGCCAGGGACACAGTCGAGGTGTCGCCGTAACGCGCCGCGGTGCGGCCCGCGACATCGTACACGAGCACATCACCGGCGCTGAACGGAACGCCCGCGCACCGCAGCGCGATGTCGTTCGCCGCGACAACCGTGCCGTCCGGCATCGGGACAAACGGCGGCAAGGCGCTCTCCAGTACGGAGCGCCCTTTCACGAGCAATACGTCGGCCGCGGCGCGCTCGGGCGCCGCGGCGCCGACGAGCGCGGCGGCGCTCAAGGTGATCGCCACGCCCAGCCGCGCCCGACGCGCGGCGGTCAACAATCGACCCTCTGCGCCACGTCCCAACACCGGATCACTTTGGTTCCCGGCGAGCCGTCCGCCCGCTGCGGTGTGTACTCCCAGCGAATGCGCCGGTACGAAAACGTCACGAACTCCGTGATGCTGTCGTCCGTCGAGTTCGCGTTCGTGCGCACGCCGGTGATGGTCGCGTCGGACAGCTGAATCTTGAAGTAGGTAAACGGCTCCTGGCCGGGGCGTACGAACTCGACGTCCACGGTGCGCAGGTGCTGCCCTTTCGCCGCGGTGACGAAGAGCGCCGGCGATGCGCTGTCGATGCCCTTGAGCACGGAGAAATCGGAGAAGCTCGTGACCGTGCCCTGTCCACCAGTGGTGGGTGTCGGCATGGCGATGGCGACGCTGTTGCCGGCGGCGTAGGCGTCGATCCAGCCGACGTGACGCGCGTCCGTCGAGCTGCCGGCAATGCCGTCGACGAGCACGAAGATTTGGTCAGCTGCTGCGGCGACGTGGGGCGTGCCGAGCAACGCTCCAAACGCCAGTGCCGCCCAGGAACTTAGGCTCCATCGGGATCGCGCCATTCGAAACCTCCTCCGCCTATACGAAACGGCGGGCCGGGCACTGCACATGTCGATTTCAGACCGGCGGCGAATCCGCAAGCCCGATGGCGGAGCTTACGCCCCCCCTCCGCTGCCAGTTGGTTCGCGACAGGTGCTGTTCGTACGGCGCTGGGCGACTCGAAGGCATGCTGCTCGGGCTCGCCACTGGCGGCGCCCTCGGCCACACCACCGAGGCAAATGCCGGGCGAGCGCGCTGCGCCGCGTACGGGGTGGATCCGCGATTACCTGCCGAATCATCAATCCAAAATCGCGCCGCAGGCCTGCCGTCGGATCATACGCAGATGGGTTTCTTGACGCTGGCGAGCCTTCTCGCCACGGTCGCGGGCCCGAACACCTGGCCAGGCATTCACGGGTCGCCGTATGGTACCGGGCCGCCCAGCACTCGGCCGGGAACGGCGCGTCGATGCGCCTCGCCTCGGTGCTGCTGCCGCATCTGGCGAACCCATCACCGGCGTCATGAGCGGATGCGATCCTCGCCGTGCGGTTACGCACAACGGTGCGAGCTCGATGGGCGCCTGCGTGGCATGGGTGGAATCCTTTGGCAGTTGCTCGGCATGGATGCGCCACCGCAGTCCATGTGGTGGGTCGACGCGGATTGCCGGCGCGCCCCGGGGCACTGCAACGCTCCGGTTCTGCGGTTCGCGCTCGTCACTAAGCGCTAGCGTTGGTGTCGGGTCGGTGGGACGAGAGTCGAGAACTCCTCGACCAAAGCGCGCAGCTCGTCTTCGAGCCTCTCCGGTATGCGGTCGCTGACGACGTCGCAGAACTTTCCATAGAACCAGAGCTGCTGGTCTGGCGTGCCGGTAAACCGGTCCAGGTAACTCGGCCCACAGCGGCGCACATCGCCGACGAGGCTCGCGAGGTTGTGTCGCTTGTCGCAGGCGGAGACCAGGATCGCGTGTTTGTCCGCTCGGGCCAGATGCTGCAGGTAGCGCTCCTTGCGAGTT
Organism: Binatia bacterium; assembly: GCA_050176585.1. Classification (GTDB taxonomy): domain Bacteria; phylum Desulfobacterota; class Binatia; order HRBIN30; family CADEER01; genus CAYYWP01. Next base: position 63,651 of record JBFXHX010000004.1, on the reverse strand, counting down.
GGCCAGTCGGTCTTGCTGTCGGGAGTATCGCCGTCGAGCGTGTCGGTGCAGGTCAGTACCATGCGGGCGACATCCAGGCCGAAGCGGCGTGCGATCTCCGCGCCGGTGACGTCGCAGTCCTCGATCGCGTCGTGCAGCAGGCCGGCAATCGCCTGATCGACGTCGCCGCCGTTTTCGAGCACGAGGCCGGCAACCTGCAGTAGGTGGCTGACATAGGGAATATCGGTGCCTTTGCGGGCCTGACCGCCATGCAGCTCGGCGGCGTACGCGAGCGCGGCGCCGAGCCGCTGGGCGTCTTGAGGCCAGGTCACTGGCTTGGGCAATTCGTCAGAGCGCATGGCCTTTCTTTCCACGTCCTGGGCAACTCGTCGAACCCCCTATCGATCCCGAGCCCGCGGGCGATCGCCGGAATCAACCGGGCGCGCGGCAGCCGCCGAGCGCGTTGCGCACGGCGGCGATCAGGTCGGAGACCGCCACGCTGCCGTCCCCGTCGCGGTCCAGTGCGGTGCAAGTGTCGGGATCGCCGGCTCCGAGCGCGATGCCGACGCCGCGAACGATCTCCGCGACAGTGACCTGCCCGCTGCCGTCGCAGTCACCGGTGCACGGGACCGGCGTGTCGGTGGGGGTGGCGGTCGAGGTGCTGCTGGGAGAGGGGGTCGCGGACGGCGAGGGCGAGACGGTGGGCGTCGCCGTCGAAATGGCCGTGCTGGTCGCCGAGCTCGTAGGCGTCGAAGTCGGCGTGGGCGTGGAGGTGGGCGTTCGGGTTACCGTTGCGGTGTGCGACGACGTCAGCGTTGCCGTCGCCGTCTGAGTCGGAGTGATCGTCGCGGTCGGTGTCGCGGAGAACGTGGAGCTTGCGGTGGCCGTGAATGAGGCGGTCGGGGTCGCCGTGTGCGTGACAGTCGAGGTCCGCGTCGGGGTGGAGGTCGGCGTCGGTGTCGCGGTTGGCGTAGCCGTGGCCGACGGCGTGATGGTCGCCGTTGGTGACGGCGTATGGGTGCTCGTCGGCGTCGCTGTGTGCGTCGGCGTGAAAGACGCGGTGTGGGTGGCGGTCGCGGTGTGAGTGTGGGTCGGCGTTTCCGTGCGGGTGGGTGTAGCCGTCCGCGTGAATGTGCGCGTGGCGGTCGGTGTGAACGTGGCCGTCCCGCTTGCCGTCCTCGTCGCGGTCTCGGTGGAGGTCGCGGTTCGCGTCGGCGTGCCCGTGCGCGTGAAAGACGCCGTCCGCGTGTTGGTCGCGGTGCGGGTCGGCGTCGGCGTCGGTATGGTGACGAGCACCCCGCCGCCGGAGCAGGTGGTGGGGAGATTCGTGGAGATCCCGCCCCGCGGCACGCTGCCGGTGCTTGGATCGGCGCAGACGACCGGCACGATACCGGCGACCTGTGCGGTCACTCGAAGCCGGCACGTGAAAAGCGTCGCGCCCTCGGCGATCGGATCGACATCGTAGAAGGACAGCACGATTCCCCTCACGCCCGCGCAGGTCGCGGTCGGATCGCACCCGACCGGCACAAAGGCGAAATCGCTGGTCGGCTTGTCGATCGCGGGGTTCACCGTGCAGTCGGGTCTGCCGGCGCCGGTGATCATGAACTCGACCCCGCCATTCGGAACCAAGAGGTCGAGCATCACACCCGCCACCTGCTCGCCGCCCGTGCCGAGCGTGACGGACAGCTGTACGATGTCGTTCGGATGACCGCTCGCCGACCCGACGGACAGGCCCACGGTCGAAGCCGGAGGCCGTGGACTCGGCTGCGGGGTAACTGTGGGGGTCGGGGACGGTAACGGAGGGACGAACACGCCGCCGTCGGAGCAAGCGGTCGCTACCGCGACGCCCTGTGGAGTGGCGCCCCACGCCTCCGCACAGGTGAGCGGAACGAGCCCTGCCGCCGCCTCCTCGATGCGCACGCGACAGCTGAACAGCAGCGCGCCGTCGGGAATGGGTGCGCTGATCTCGAAGGACAGCACGAATGCGCGCAGCCGCGTGCATTCACCCGGCACGGGGCAGTACGACGGCGGAAAGCCGAACACGCTCGCCGGCTTGTCGATGTCGGGATTGACGGTGCACGCCGGGCGCCCGGTGCCGGTGACCACGAAGGTCAAGCCGGAGCTCGGCTGGATGATGTCGAGCTGCACGCCGCCAATCGCCGCGCCCGCCGTGTCGAGAAAGACCGGCACGTCGACGATCTCGCCGGGGCGGCCATTCGCCGAACCGAGGCGAATCACCGGCGAAGCGGTTGCTGACGACACGAGACCGAGCACGGTGGCGATGAGGCAAAGGTGAATGGCTGTCACTCGCGCTGCCGATGGCATGCATGCACCCCCAATGCTGGAGAGGCACCATGCCTCTCGACGATAAACGCACCGGGAGGCTAACAAGGGCATAGCGTCAGCCGTTGACACCGCCCCTCCCGCACGATTCCGTAAGCGAGCCAAAGGGGGGGAAACGATGGCTTCACGCGAGCCGGATGGGAAGCGAGGCAGTGGAAACGCGCGCAAGCCGTCGTACGGCGACGCGACGCGCATGGCACGGCTGCTGTTGCGCCTGTTGGAGCGGCCGCACGGGTGGAGCATCTCCTCGATCGTCGACGAGCTGGGCATCTCCGAGCGGACGCTGATGCGCTACGTGGCCGCGTGCCGGCGCGATCTGGTGGACGATGATGAACGCCCGTTGCTCGAGACCGTCTCACGCGGTGGGCGCCGGCTGTTGCGGCTGACGAACACCGCGCGGCGGCCGGAATCCACAGCGTACCAGGTGCTCTCGTTCTACTTCGCCTTATCGATCTTTCAGTTCCTGGATGGCACGGTGATCAAGGACGGCATGGAGGATCTCTGGGAGGGGTTCGCCCGCACGCTGCCGCACGCCCATCGGGAGCGGTTCGCGCACTTCAAGAACAAGTTCTACGCGGTGCCGCACGCGGTGAAGGAGTACCGCAAATTCGACGCGCAGCTCGACGTGATCGTCCAGTGCCTGGTGTACCAGAACCAGCTGCGTCTGGATTACGCGGGCCTGCTCGGCGATGGGAAGACGCACGACTTCGAGCCGTACACCTTGTTGATGTATCGCGGTGGGCTGTACTTGCTCGGCCGCAGTCACCGCGGCACGAAAATGGTCAAGCTCGCGGTAGAGCGCATCCGCCATGCGCAAAGACTGCCGAAGCAGTTCGAGTACCCGCAGGATTACTCACCGCAGAAGCACTCGGCGGGCATCTTCGGCATCATTGAAGGACCCGAGACCGATGTGGAGCTGTTGATCCGCAACGCCGAGACCCGCGCGTATCTAGAGGCGCGCCGCATTCACCCCACGCAGAGCTTCCGCCGTCGGCGCGACGGCACCTCCGTGCTGGCGATGTCCGTGTGCGGTACGGAGGAGCTGAAGTACTGGATTCTCGGCTTCGGGCCGCACATGGAAGTGCTGCGGCCCGAACAGCTGCGGCGCGAGATCGCTGCGGCTGCGCAGGGAATGGCCGCTCTTTATGCGAATGGAGGCGGTTGATGGCTGTTCGGCCGTCTCGCCGTGAGGTCAGAACACCTGCGGCAGTGGGTGCCAAAGGATGTCCGCTGGGACTGCACCCCTGACAGCCGGATCCAACTTCCTCACCCCGAATTCCTGCATCCGGTAGCCGCTCCGGCTCGCGCGCGACGACCGGCGTGACTGCAGGCGACAGCAGCAGCGCAGCACCACACGTGCGCGCGCAACGTGGGCTTCTCAGCTCGTTTTGAGGTGATACAAAGGCGGCGTGGGCTCTTTTCGAGGCCGACCGTTCTAAGCGCCACGGACCCCGTCGAGAGTGCCAATCCAGCCGAGGACGGACGCGCCCGACCTCGGCAGACGAATCCCGGAAGGGTATTTCGGCTTCGTGCCGCACGGTGGCTCGCAACGCTGGCATAGACATACGTGACGGAGCGCGTCGATCAGATCGTCCTCCCCCGATGCCGGCTATCGGCCGTTGCGGAGCGCACTTGCAGCCGGAGTGTTCTTCGTCTCCGTCTTTGCCCCGTACGGGATGTGGCGAAGCCGCGCCGGCTCCCGCTCGCCGGTCCGGGCCTCGATCTGAGTATGGGCCGCCCCGGCAGTACGATACCGCCGTGATCGGCCTCGCCGTCCTCATGCTGGTTCAGGAATTGCCATGCGTCATGCGATGAGAGCCACGGCCTGGGAGCACGGGGCGACCCTGCTGCTGATCGGTCTGGCGGTCATAATTTGGGTGTGGGCCCTGGTGATCCTCTACGCCGTGCGGTCGATGGGCTGCGAGCTCGGCTGGGATCGCATGATGGTCGGCCCGGTCGCCATCCACCGCGCCGTGCTCATCGTGTTGTGGATCGCGCACGTCGTCGCAATCGGGATCCTGCTGGCTTGGCTCTGGTACCAACTGCGGCGACTATGGCGCAGCTCGCCGCGCCACATGCGCTTTCTCCTTGCCGCGGGGGTGGGTAGCACCGCCGCCGCCCTCGCCTCCATGCTGTGGACCGGCGCTCCCATCGTCGGCCTATCGCTGTGCTTCTAGTGCGCCGTGCCGGGAACAGTCGGCTGCGACCGGCGCGGCTACCCGCAGATGGCAGCTCTGTGTACCTGCCTCACCACATGTTGAAGCCGCCATTCACGGCCAGGGCCTGGCCGGTGACGAAGTCGGACTCAGGGGAGCAGAAGTACAGCATCGCTCCCACGAGATCTTCGGGCTGCTCCCGGCCGGGTATGCACTGCCGCTCGACGATGCGGTTGAAGTACTCGTCGCTGTCGCCGAGGCTCCGCATCACCGTATCGGTCACGGTGAGCCCGGGCAGGATCGCGTTCACCCGGATGCCGTCCGGGCCGGCTTCGCGCGCCAGCGCCCGCGTGAAGCCGATGACCCCGGCTTTGGCGCTCACATAGTGCAGGATCATCGGCGTGCCGATCACGACGACGTCGGAGGAGATGTTCACGATCTTGCCGTAACCCTGCCGTTTCATCGCCGCATAGACGGCGCGCGCGCAGAGAAAGCAGGACTTCAGGTTTATCGCCAACACGCGGTCCCACTCGTCTTCCTCGATCTCCGTCCAGGGCTGCAGCGGGTACACGCCCGCATTGTTCACCAGGGCGTGGATCGCGCCGAATTCGTCGATCACCCGCTGCCCCATGGCGTTGACCGCGGCGCGATTCGTCACGTCGCATTCGATGGCCAGCGCGCGCCGGCCGAGCCCGCGCACTTCTTCCGCCACCTTCTCCGCTGCAGCGCGATCGATGTCCACGATCGCTACGTCCGCGCCCTCGCGGGCGAGTCCCCGCGCATACGCCCGCCCGATGCCCTTGGCGCCTCCGGTGAGCACCGCCACCCGCTTCTCCAGTCTGCCCATACTTCGCCATCTCCTTATCTGTGAACGCGCCGCTTGGTTCGCGATCGGCACGAGTGGGCAGCGCGCCCCAGCGCGACAGCGCCGTCGTGGCCGCCAGCCGCTAGCGACTACCCCGCCGCGACGGAATCCGTCAACGTCGCGACCGAGCCGGGCGCAAACGCAGCAAGCACAAGCGCCGCGCCCGTGTCACGGCTCGAACCGCCGTGGACCGACATCGCGCCGCGGCGGCGCGTGCTCCCGGTCACCAGAGCTCAACCGACACAGACGGCGAGCATCGACACGGAACCGCCGTCCATGCCCTCGACCGGAAACGTGACGGGCTCGTCCTCTTGGCGTTGGGCAAGCACGTACAGCAGCGGAAGGAAGTGGTCGGGCGTGGGTACAGCCAGACGGGCTTCCTCGCCGAGCGCGTCGTCGTAGTGGACCAGCGCGAGGTTATCCTTCGCTTCGATGAGTTGGCGCGCTTCGCGTTCGAACTTGGCGGCCCAGGGGAACGGGCCGGACAGCTGCACCCCCCAGCTGTACGTGTGCAGGTTGTGCACCAGGTTGCCGGTGCCCATGATCAGCACGCCTTCCGCCCGCAGCGGGACGAGCCGAGCGGCGAGCGCGTAGTGAAAGCCCGCAGGGCGGGTTGCATCCAGGCTCAGCTGGACCACTGGAATGTCGGCGTCCGGGAATACATGGCGCAGCACCGACCAGGTGCCGTGGTCCAAGCCCCAGCGGTGGTCGGCGGCGACCTCTGCCGGCGACAGCAGCGCCTGCACGCGCGCGGCGAGCGCGCGCTCGCCCGGGGCGGGATAGGTCGCGCGGTAGAGGGAGTTCGGAAAACCCCCGAAGTCGTAGATGGTGCGCGGCTGATCCACCGCGGTCACCGCAATTCCTGGGACGTACCAGTGGGCGGAGATCGACACGATCGCCCGCGGCCGCGGCATGGTCTTGCCGACGTTGCTCCACTCGCGCGTCCAGTCGTTGTGCTGGATCGCATTCATCGGATTGCCGTGGCCAAAAAAGATGGCCGGCATACGCGCCGTGTCGCTCATCGCTGTGCTCCCATCCGGCGTTGGCTCTCGGCCGCGCCGCGGCTTGCCCGTCGGCTCCGTCTTCGTGCAACGCGCGCGCCAACCGCGACCACACGTTCGCGACGCCGCAACCGCCGCGTGGGCGGGCGCGGTCGGATCGCGGGCGTCCGAAAACCGGACGCATTGCACGGCGGCGAACGGCGGACACGCTCCGCTGTGAATCTCACCGCGGCGGCGGCCCGGCGTGGAAATCGCGTGCGGGAGATGACGAGCACGCGGGCGCGATCGCGTCTCGACCGACGGGCGCTGCCCTTGCTATTCACGCGGTGCGGGCGCGCGGAAGGCTCGCGCCGGCGCAATACTGATGATCGCGGAGGCCATTGTGAGGAGAGGGCACTATGGGTGTGCTCGTTGACGGCGTATGGCAAGCGCGCCCGTACGAGACTGAGAACCGCGCCGGAAATTTCGTCCGCGCCGAGTCCCAGTTCCGCAATTGGGTGACCGCCGATGGCCGGCCCGGCCCGACCGGTGGCCGCGGATTCAAGGCGGAGCCCGAGCGTTATCACCTCTATGTCTCCCTCGCCTGCCCCTGGGCGTGCCGTGCGCTCGCGTACCGCAAGCTCAAGAAGTTGGAGAACCTCATCTCCGTCTCGGTGGTCGAACCGTACATGGGCGAGAACGGCTGGGTGTTCGCCGGCGCGGAGGGGGCGGCCACGCCTGGTGCCACGCGGGATAGCGTGAACGGGGCGGACTACCTGCACCAGGTCTACACGGCAGCCGAGCCCTGCTACACGGGGCGGGTCACCGTACCGGTATTGTGGGACAAGACCACGCGCACGATCGTGAGCAACGAATCCTCGGAGATCATGCGGATGTTGAACGGCGCGTTCGATGCGTGGGGGGACGCCAGCGTCGATTTCTATCCGGTGCCGCTGCGCGCCGACATCGACCGGGTGAACGCCGTCGTCTACGAAACGGTCAATGACGGCGTGTACAAGTGTGGCGCGGCTACCACGCAGCGCGCCTACGACACGGCGTTCGACGCGCTGTTCCTCACCCTGGACCAGCTTGAGGATCGCCTCGGCCGGCAGCGCTACCTGCTCGGCTCACGCATCACCGAAGCCGACTGGCGTCTGTTCCCGACGTTGGTGCGCTTCGACGCGGTCTATTACTCCCATTTCAAGTGCAACCTGCGCCGCCTCGTGGACTACCCCAATCTGTGGGGCTACACGCGCGAGCTGTACCAGCTGCCGGGCATCGCCGAGACGGTGAACCTCGATCACATCAAGCGCCACTATTATCTCAGCCACCCGCGCATAAATCCGACGCGCATCGTGCCGAAAGGGCCGGTGGTCGACTTCACGGCGCGGCACGATCGCGCTCGGCTCCCAGGGCAAGAGAGTATCTCTGCAGCGTAAGGCGAGCGGCACGCGGTGGCGTGCCGCTCGGGACTGGTCACCGCGCGGGCCGTGCCCGGCTCGGTCCGCCGAGCCGGGGAGATCGATGCGCCATGCGCAGCGCCGCGCGGGGCGCTGGCCTCACGCGACGCGCGGCCGGCGCACGCGCGCGTAGATGAACAGCAAGACGAGCGCGCCGATCACCGCGCCGATGAACCCGGCCGGCTCGCCGGGTCGGTACAACCCGAGCGCCTGGCCCAGAAACGTGGCCAAAAGCGAACCGCCGATGCCGAGCAGGATCGTCATGATGAACCCCAGATTGTCGCGACCCGGATGAACGAGCTTCGCTACCACGCCCACCACGAAGCCGACGATGATCGTCCAGATGATGCTCATCGCGCCCTCCTCTTCCGGTTATCGCGGTTATAAGCGCGGGCGCCAGCTGCGTCCAGAGCCGATGACGCGCGATAGTTTAGAAGAAAAGTCTGTGGAATTAACGTCCACTTTGGCAGCTCCGTGCGTAGCCGCGCTACCTCGCCGCATGCCGGCGCGGAGCGCCGCTCCGGAAAGGATGGGCGGCAACAATCCACATCCATTGCGATGTTCACCGAAGGCGAGCGCCGCGACGCCGCACCGCCGCTGGTGGGCATCGCTGCCGCGATGGCGTGCGACAACGTGCCGCGGCACATCCGCAGCGGACGAGCCGCGGCGGCTTTCGATGTGAGCACCGCGTTTGCGGAGCGCGGCTAGGGCTCGACGAGCACGTCCAGCACGGCCAGCTGCCCGCGACGGACCGCGGCCAGCGCCCGGGCGATAGCGGGGCCCAGCTCGGCGGCGTTGAGGACGCGTTCGCCGTGCCCGCCGAACGCCTGCGGCAGGAGCGCATATTCGGGCGTCGGCGCGATTACCTTGCCAAACTGCTGCTGCGTGCGCATCGCGGCGCCGCCCGGGAAGTACTTCGCGAGGTTCCACTCCTGCGACGCGAACCCCTGGTTGTTGCAGATCACGACCAGCACTGGCAGGCCGTACTGCTGCGCGAGCCCAAAGCAAGCGGGCACTGGATTGTAATAGAACGCGCCATCGCCGATCACACAGACGACGACATCGCTGGGGTTGGCGAGCTTCACGCCGAGGGCGGTCGGCAGGCCGGTCCCGAGCGCGCCCGCCCAACCGCGATAATGCCGGAAGGGCTTCGATTCGAACAGCCAGTGCAGCATGAACGTGAGCTGCGCGACGATTTCGTCCACGATCGCGGTCCGCTCGGGTAGGGCATTGTGCAGGGCGCGAAAGAGCGTCGCGGCGGGAATGGCCCGGCCATCGGCCGGAGAGGCCAGCTCGGCTTGCCATGCCTCGCGGCGGGCGCGGTTCCGCTCGGCCCATCGCCGGCCGCGCTCCAGCGCGGGTGAGGGAATGCGCTCGCGCACCAGCGAGAGCAGCGCGGCGAGATTCGGCCCCAGGTCGCCGGCGATGGCGAGGTCGGTGCGGTAGCCCCAGTATGCGGCGCGAGGGCGCAGCGGGTCTTCCTCGAAGACCAGCACCTGACAGTCATCGCGCAGCCCCGGATGGGGCGGATGCCACGGCGCGTTGCAGCCGGCCACGACGATGCAGTCGGCCGCCCCGAGCGCGTCGTCGACTTCGATGCCACCGTACATCGCGTGCGAGCGCGGGACGTTGTGGTAGGCCGGACCCCACACCTCGAACACGGGCGCGCCGAGATGCTCGGCGAGGCCAAGCAGCGCCGCCGCTCCATCAGCGGTGCGCCCGGCGTGCTCCGTGATGAATATCGGATTGGCGCTGCGGGCGAGCACCTCGGCGACCCGCTGCAAGCTGTTCCCGCCGCTCACCAGCGCGTTCGGCACCAGGCGGGGCTGGTCGGACAGCCGCGTGGGCTCCATCAGTGCATCGAACGGCACGCTCAGCAGCGTCGGCCCGCGCGGGACCAGGTCGGCAAAGTAGAGCGCCCGCCGCAGGTCGGCTTCGAGCCCGCCGGCGGTTTTCACCTCCTTGGCCCACTTCACGCACCCTTCGCCGTCGCGCGCCGGTCCGGCGAGGTCGATCAGCAGCTGTGGCCACTCCGGGCCGGGATCGAGCTCCGGCACCTCTCCGTATGTCGCCGTGTCGGGCGCGATCACGGTCATCGGCGTGCGCTCCTGCATCGCCGTGCGCAGGCCCATCGACCCGTTCAGCACGCCGAGGCCGGTCGGCAACAGGACCACTTGCGGGCGGCCGGTCGCCTTGTAGAACCCCGATGCCAGGCCAACCGCTAGCAGCTCATGCCGGCAGTTCAGATAACGCGGCGATTCCACGCGCGCGGATTCGCGCTGCCGCGCCAGCGCTTCCCACAGCGGCGCCCAGACCGCGATCGGCGAGCAGAAGATGTACTCGACGCCGTGCCGCCGGAGCACCCCCAAGATGAGCTCCGCCCCGTTGCGCGCGTCGAATGTGGGCATCTCCTCGACCCCCGGTACGGCCAAGCGCTACTGCAAACGCTCGGTCCAGTCCATCACGGTGTGAGCGCCGCTCTCGGGTCTTGCGGCAGCCGGAAACCGACGGCCGCGCGATTGCGTCCAAGCGGCGGGCGACATAGACCGAGGCGGCTTGTGCGACGAGCAGGGCGGACCACGACGCGCGAGGGACAAATGGGCGAGAGCGCACCGCGCCGGTTGGGCGCGCTGGTGTTTCCCGGGTACGAGTTGCTGGATGTGTTCGGCCCGCTGGAAATGTGCGGCAATCTGCCCGGCGTCGTCGAGGTCGTCACCGTCGCGCAGCGCGCCGGTGCCGTTCCGAGCGCGCAGGGCTCAACGGCCGCCGTGGCGTACGGGTTCGAGGACTGCCCGCCGCTCGACTTGCTCATCGTTCCGGGTGGCGTCGGTACCGCGAGGAGGTGGACAACGCAAAGCGCATCGACTGGTGCGCGCGCGAGCGGCCGCGGCCGCCGAGGTGGCGATGACCGTGTGTACCGGCGCGGCGCTGTTGGCGCGCACCGGTCTGCTCGACGGCCGGCGCGCGACGACGAACAAGATGTCCTCCAGTGCGTGACCGAGCAGGGACGGCGCGTGCGGTGGGTGCGCGAGGCGCGCTGGGTCGTGGACGGTCCGTTCACGCCCTCCTCGGATGTGACGGCCGGCATGGACACGGCTCTCGCGGTGATCGCCGGCTTGTTCGACCGGCAAGAGGCCGAACGGCTGGCCATGCGCGCCGAGTACGGATGACATCGCGATGCGACCTGGGGTCCGTTCGCGAAGCTGTACGGGTCGGTCGCGGCGGATACGTGAGCGGTCGCGTGCGCGCGCTCGGCTGCGCAGCACTGTCCGACTCTGGGGCGTCGGTCGCCGCGGCGCGCTCTAAGGACGCATCGGGGTGACGCATGGGCCACGGTGTGCTGGTCGAAACCTTCGCCCTCGTCATCGCCGCCGCGGTGATCGCATACGTGTGTTTTCGCCTCGGCTTGGTTCCCATCGTCGGCTTCTTGATCGCCGGCGTGGTGATTGGCCCGCACGCCCTCCGCCTGGTTGAGGACCGGGACGTGGGCAACGCCGCGGCGGAGATCGGCGTGATGCTCCTCCTCTTCACCATCGGCATCGAGTTCAGCCTGGAGAAGCTCGGCCGCATCAAGCGGCTGATCTTCGGCGGCGGCGGGCTGCAGGTGGTCACGGCCTCCGTCGGTGTGATGGCGTTGCTCTGGGCGTTGGGCGTCGACTGGCGAGCGGGGCTGTTCACGGGATTTCTCGTCGCACTCAGCTCGACGGCAATCGTGCTGAAGATTCTCGCCGATCGGGGGGAGAGCAACACCACGTACGGGCAGGTCTCGCTCGGGCTGCTGATCTTTCAGGATCTCGCGGTCGTCGTGATGGTGCTCCTCGTACCCATGCTCGCCTCCGGCGGCGGGTCGGCCGCGGCGATCGGGTGGGCACTGGTGAAAGCCGGGACGATCATCGCGGTGGTGCTACTCGTCGCGCGGCGGGTGATGCCGGTCGTGCTCGAGAAAGTAGCGCACACCTGCTCGCCGGAGCTGTTCCTCTTGTCGGTCATCGCGATCTGCTTCGGCACGGCGTTTCTCACCAACCTGGCCGGCGTGAGCTTGTCGCTCGGCGCTTTCCTGGCCGGGTTGGTGGTGAGCGAGAGCAAGTTCAGCCAGCACGCGCTGGGCGAGATCCTGCCGCTCCAGATCCTGTTCAGCGCCGTGTTCTTCGTGTCCGTGGGCATGCTGCTGGACGTGAGTTTCCTGGTGAGCCACCTGGTGCTCGTGCTCGCCGCCGTCGCGCTGGTGCTCCTCGTGAAGGTGCTCACGACCGCCGGCAGCGTGCTGGCGCTGGGTTATCCGCTGCCCGTCGCCGCCGCATCCGGTCTCATGCTCGCACAGGTCGGCGAGTTTTCGTTCGTGCTCGAGCGCGCCGGCCGCGGCCTGGGGCTCACGCCGGCAGCGATGGGCGAAGACGGTTCGCAGGTGTTCATCGCGGCCACGGTGCTGCTGATGGTTGCGACGCCGCTGCTCGCCTCGGTCGGCGCGGCGTTCGGGCGTCAGGTGGAGCGCGCGCAGGCGGCGCGGCTCGAGCCGTCTCCGCAGGCGCCGTCGCCACACGCCGGCATGGAGAATCACGTCGTCGTCGCGGGCTATGGCGAAGCGGCGCGCCGCCTCGTGCGCATCCTGCAGGGCTCGCACATCCCGTACCTGATCACGACGCTCAGTCCGACCGGCGCCAACGAGGCCGAGGCACAGGGCCTTCCGGTGGTACGCGGCGATTCGACGAAGCTCCACACCTTGCAGCTCGCCGGCGTGGAGCACGCGAAGCTGTTGGTGATCGCCGATGACGACCCGGCGACGGCGCGGCGCATTGCGGCGGTGGCGCGCACGGTGAACCCGACCATGCGCATTCTCGTCCGGACGCCGTACATTTCCGAGGTCGAGCCGCTGGCCAGGGTCGGGGTGGACCGCGTCATTGCCGATGAGCTGGAAAGCGTGGTGCAGCTCTTCACCGACGTCATGCGCGCGTACAACATCGACACGACCGAGATCGCCCAGCACGAAGACGCGATCCGTCGCGACGGGTATGCCTCGCTGCGGAGCGCGGAGGTGCCGCAGCGGCCGCTCGCCGAGTGCACGCTCGGCCCCGACTGTCTGGATCGCCGCACGGTGTTGATCCGCGAGGGCACGCCGGCTGCGGGGCAGGCGTTGGGGGCTCTCGACCTCGACGCTCGCTTCGCAATCTTCGCGCAGAGCCTGCGGCGCGGGGGGCAGCAGATCGACGCGCCGGGGCCGGATACTGTGCTCGCGCCCGGTGATGAGCTCCTGATGGCCGGCGCCGCTGGCGCGTTCGCGCAAGCCGCGCCGCTGTTTCGCCTCGGCGCGCTGTCGGAAGCCGAAGCCGCCGAGATGGACGAAGCCGCGGCGAGCCGGCGCGTCGACACTGCGCAGCCCGTGACCTTGCAGCCACAGGCGGGCGTAGTGTGCGCACATCTCGACCGCATCAACCGCGTCCGGCCGAGCGCGCCGGGTTGTGAAGACTGCCTGCGGCTGGGGTCGCGCTGGGTGCACCTGCGCATCTGCATGAGCTGCGGCCACGTCGGCTGTTGCGATTCGTCGCCGCACCGGCACGCCAGCGCGCATTGGCAGGACAGCGGGCATCCGATCATGCGCTCGCTGGAGCCCGGGGAAAAATGGGGCTGGTGCTTCCCGGACGAGCTCACGCTGTGAGCGCTGGCAAACGATGCCCCCGGAGTGCAACGCGACGGCGCAAGGGGCGGAGGATGCGAAAGGCGTTCGCGGCGCCGGCTTATGGCCGAAAGGCGCGTGCGCGGGTGACGCCTGACTGACCGGGAATTACGCGCCGACGCGCTTGACGGTCAGCGGATCGACGTCCACGGTCTCGGCGATCAGGAGCGCGGGGCGCACATCGGTGTAGTTGGGCCAGTCCTGTTCTAGTTGGCGCGCGGCCGATTCGATGCCGAACAGGCCGACCAACGCCTCCACGCCGCGTTGATCGGCGAAATACAAACTGCACACGCATTGATAGGGCCCGGCCCCGCCGTCCGGCGCATGCCCGTTGGCTTCGACCTCGACGCGGTCCGGCACGGCGCCGGTGTGGGTGCGCAGCAACCCGAGCCCCAGCGGCAGGTGGACGTTGTAATAGTGCTCCCAGTCGAACGGGCGGCCGTTGCCTTTCGGATACACGATGCGAACGCAGTGCATGTTCTCGGCCCCCAAGCGCAGCGTGGCTCGCGCGCGGTTACGATGTGGCGCGCGGCCAGACGCGCGGGTATTCCTGCGCGTAGCGCTCGAGCGGCTGGCCGTCCTCACGCTCGATCTCGATACCGTCCGGTGGTGCGAATCGGCGCAGCTTGTACACGGCATCGTCGCCGCCGTAGCGGATCGTGATCGCGCGCCGCGTTTGCCTCGCCGAACGGTTCGCGCCGCTCCCGTGGACCGAACGCAGGTGATGGACGATCACGTCGCCCGGGCGCGGGTTGAAATGCACCAGATCGAAGTCCGACTCGTGGCCATCGATGGTCGGCAGGTCGGCACCGGGATCGCCCTCGTTGGTCTGATCGCTGACGAAGAAGTTCACCTTGTAGACCGTTCCGGAGAGATGTGAACCGCGCCAGTACAGCACGGTGCCGTTCTCGAGCGATTCCGGATCGCACACCACGCGGACGCCGCACAGCTGTTCACCGGCGCAGTGATCGTACCCCTGGTCCTGATGCCAGGCGGTCTTCTCCTTGGTGAGCGGCGTCTTCACCAACACCTGCTCCTGGTAGAAATTCACCCGGCGCGAGCGCATCAGCACGGCCGCGATCTCGGGGCACGGTGAGTCGATCACCAGCGCGCGAATCTTCGGGTTCAGCTTCCACGCGATCTGGTGCACCGACACGAACCGGCCTTCGCGACCTTCCGGAACGTGCAGCGTTTCGTCGCGCAACACCGTGTCGCCGAGCCGTTCGGCAATCGCCCATTCGGTGTTCGCTTCGACGATCGTCTTGCCCGCGACCCCACTCGCCGCGGCGTGCAAGTGCTGGTCGGCGAGCTGGCCGATGGCGGTCAAATCCATCGTCGTCGCGATCGGTTCCGCCAGCAGCTCATCGATGCCTTCGGCGAGCAACGCCGCCCAGGCGCGGTCGATGATCCCCGGCAGGTGTACCACGCCGTCGCGCTCGTAGACGCGGATCTCCTCTTCCGTGATCGGCCGCAATAGCGCAGCCGGCGGCAAGGACAATGCCGTCATCATACCGCTCCTGTAGGCGCCATGTCGTGGTTGGTCGTCACGCTTGGGACCGCGATTCGGGGCCTCGATAGTGCGAGCGGATCGGCGCAGTCAAGAGCGAGCTCGATGCGGGCAAGGTGGTTACGCCTGGAAAGCGGTACGTTGGGGGCAAGACTAGTCGGGGA
Source organism: Binatia bacterium (assembly GCA_050176585.1). GTDB lineage: Bacteria > Desulfobacterota > Binatia > HRBIN30 > CADEER01 > CAYYWP01. The sequence goes on along the minus strand of JBFXHX010000004.1, from coordinate 48,526 downwards.
CGCCAACAGCGCATCCACCGAACAGCCGGACGCCGAAGGCGGCTGATCAACCGGCGGCGACCGCGGCCGCGGCGGGATGGTGCACGTAGAGCTGGCTCGTGGACGGGCGGGTGCCGGCCGCGCCGCCAGCGGTCGGAAGCCCGATCGAGTAGCGCACCGGCCGCTCGTGATCGCGCAACAGGCGGTCGACGCTGTACACCGAGTTGAACTTCCACAGCATCTTCAGGAAGTTCGTCTGCCGGTGCGCGAGCAGTCGCAAGCTGATGCCGAGGACCGACCATGCCGCGCGCCAGCCGAGGTGTTTTTTGTTCAGCACGTCCTGCGTCTTGACGAACTCCGCGTAGAACTGGTCCAGCGGCAGCTTGGTCGGCAGCACGGCGTGTTGCACGTCGAACAGTCGATAGTCGCGCGAGGTGAAGCGCCGGTTGTCGGTGAACCAGATTTCGGTCCCGGGGTACGGCGTCGCGACCGTCATGTTGACGATTTCCGGGACTTCCAAGGCCCACTGTCTCACCACTTCGAAGCGGTGCTCGTCCCAGCTCGGATCGGCGATGATGTTCACCGCGACCACGATGCCGAGGTCGCGCGCCACCTGTAGCGCCCGGTCGTTGTCATCGCGCACGACGCGTTTCCGGAAGCGCTTCAGATCGCCCTCGTCGATCGCCTCGACGCCCACGAACATGTAGCGCAGGCCGAGACGCGTCCACCGCTGGAACACCGCGCGGTTGCGCAGCAGGACGTCGGCCCGCGTCTCGAGGTAGTAGCGCTTGCGAATGCCGCGCTTCTCGACTTCATCGGCGATGGCCATCCCGTGCTCGGGCCGGATGAACGCGACGTCATCGACGATGAAGAGATTGGGCTCGGCGATACTGGCGAGATCTTCGCCGGCCGCCGCGGCGTCGAACTTCCGGTAGCTGCGGCCGTAGAACGTCCAGGCGCTGCAGAAGTTGCAGTCCCACGGGCAGCCGCGCGTGAACTCGATGGATGCGCAGGGATCGAGCTCGCCGATGAAGTATTTCTTGCGGGATCCCAATAGATGGCGGGCGGGCAGGTGCTTTTCCGGGTTCGGAATCAGCAGCGGGGGCGGTCCGGCACCCTCGGCCGTTACGACGCCGGCAAGTCCCGCGGGACTCTGATCGCGCGCGAATGCGTCGAGCACTTGCGGCGTCGCCAGCTCGCCCTCGCCACGTATGACACAGTCCAGCGCGCCCTCGGCGTGGGCCAGCATTTCATCCGCGATGAACGAAGCGCTGTGGCCGCCCACGAACACGCGACAGCGGGGAAGGATCTGCTTGATCGCGCGCGCCCAATCGATCACCTCCGGGACGTTCGCGAGATAGTTGATCGAAAACCCGACCGCGTCGGGCCGCCAACACTCCAGCGTTTCGCGCAACTCGGCAGGCGGCGCGACCTGGAGATCGATCACGCGCACGTCATAGCCAGCGGCCAGGCAGGCGCTGGCGACGCATTCGAGGCCGAGCGGCTCGAGCTTGAGGAAGATCTCCGAAAAGATCAGTGGGCTCGGATGTACGAACAGGACGCGCGAGGACATAGAGCCTCCAGGCCACTTAGCATTAAGCGTGGCGCGCGAAGCCTGAACGGTCAACCCGGGGCTGGCATCATGTGCTCACATTTTGTCGACTGCGCCACGACCGCCATCTCGATCCGCGACGCCAATCGGCCACGGCGATCAACAGAGCGGCGTCGCTCCTAACGGCGCGCCGCCATGAACAGGCGCAGGAGGTACCAGAACATGAGCGCGACGGAGGAGAACAGCTGCAGCGCGGCCGCCACGTGGCGGTCGGTGGGGAAGTTGCGGATGACGTTCGACGTGTCGTGGAGAATCGCCGCCCCCGCCAGCCCCACCATCGCGACCGAGAACCACGTGCCGAGCTCGAACCCGAACAGCACGGCGCCGACGATGGCCAACAGCGCTACCACGAACGACCACTTCAACAGCGCGCCGAGGAAGGAGAAGTCGGTCCGGCTCAAAAAGGCGACTGCCGTGAGGCCGCCGAACCCGAGCGCGGTCAGTAGCCCGGCGCTCTGGATCGCTCCGGGCGCGACGGCGTTCGCGATGTACAGCAAGGGCACGAAGACCACCGCTTGCGCGGACACGAAACCCGCCAACGCCAGATACTGCAGCGGTACGGACGCCGAGCTCGTGGCGGCGGCGCTGGCCAACCAGCTCACGATCATGAAACCGCCCAACACGAGGAGCCAGCTGGTGCCCAGCATGGCCGTGGCGATCGTCTCGGCCAGGCCGCTCTGGAACATCCAGACTTCGATGGCCAAGAACAGCGCGATTGCGCCCAGCAGATGAGTGTAGGTGCGCGCGATGAACTGCGAGCGGGCGCTGCTGGCGATGGATGCGGGACGCGCGAGATCCTCGCCGAAGTAAGGTTGGCTCATGGCACCTCCAAATTGGCGCGCAGTGTAGCGCGGCGCAGCATCCGTTGAAATCACTGTTGACGGCGCGGTGCCGTATGCTACTGCCCCGCCGTGGTCGGTAAAGGACAAATGCCGCGCTTCTTCATTCCGGCGCGGACTCCCGTCCGACGTCGCGTCGGCCCAAACGGCGCCGCGGGAAGTGGCGCCTGGTCCAGAGGAGGAGGAGTATGCGAACGGTCCGTGTCTGGCCGGCCGGGGCGAAGCGGGTTCTGACATACCCGCTCGTCGCCGTCGCCCTCTCACTGGCCGTCGTCATCGGCGCCTGCGGCGACGATGATGACGACTGCAACTACGAGTTTACCGGAGTCGTGGATACCGACGAGTGCGAAGCACTGGCTGACCAGTTCAACTGTAATTCGTTCACGTTCGACGGTGACAACGAGATCTGCGACACGTTTGGCTGTAACTGCGCCGATGTCGATCTCGACGTCGACGACGACCTCTGAGCGCAGCGTTTGAGGTGAGCCTTGCCGGGAGCCAGCGCTCAGCGCCGGCTCCCGGCCGTCTTGGGGAGGAGGGTGCGGTCGGTCTATCCGACCGCACCGACAGCCGGGAGGGGGTTCCTGGCTGTCTGTGCGCTTGGACGGTTTGGGGAAGGGTTGATTCAAGCCCTTCCACGTCCGTGCTGTCAGACCACAAACTAAGACCGGCAGCCAGATTCCTGGCTGCCGGCGCTCGGGGGGAGGAGGAGTGCGCATGCGTCATCGACGCCATGCGCTCTGCGCCGCGGAGGGGGCTCCGCGTTCGCTACGCCCGATCAGACGCCCGGCGAGCGACTTTGTTCAATGATCGCTTCCCGCCGACCGGTCCGACTGGCGCCGACTCGGACACTCGTGCTTAGGGTGGGGCATGAGCACCAGCGCCCCTGTCACCGCGAAACCCGCCGCGACGGTCGTGCTGCTGCGGAACGCAGGGGTGGCATGCGAAGTCCTCCTGGTCCGGCGCAGCGCGCAACTCAAGTTTCACGGCGGTGCCTGGGTCTTTCCGGGTGGCCGAATTGAAGAGGTCGACTACGCCGAGGCGCCCGACGTCGTCACCGCCGCGCGTCGCGCCGCGGTGCGGGAGGCCCGCGAAGAGGCCGGGCTGGTCCTCGGCCCGGAGCAGCTGGTGTTGGTGTCGCGCTGGATCACCCCCGTGCAGATGCCCATCCGCTTCGACGCGTGGTTCTTCGCCGCCCTCGGCAGCGATGCCCCGGTAGCAATCGATGGCGACGAGATCCACGAGCACCAGTGGATGGCCCCCGCCGACGCGCTCGCGGCGCAGCGCACCGGCGCGATCGATCTGCCGCCGCCGACGTTCGTTACGCTGAGCACCATCGCTCCGTACCGCCGGGCGGAGGAGGCCCTGGCCGCCGTGCGACGCGAGGAGCCCGAGCTGTTCGAACCGCGCTTATATCGCGTCGAAGGCGGCGCCGTGACCCTCTACGCCGCGGATGCGGGCTACGAGGACGGCGACCTCCAGCGGCCCGGCCCCCGCCACCGCTTGTGGATGCTCGAAAACGGTTGGCGGTATGAGCGATCGGCGCGCGGCGGATAGCGCTGAGGCTGTTCGCTGCTACGCTGTTCGCTGTTACGGGTCTGAAGCTCGCCCCAGAGCATGCCTTCCGGGACCGATTGCTGATTTGTGCCTGCCGTAACAGCCGAACAGCTTGACCGCGGTTCTTATGTAGCCAGCTCGCTGCTCGGGCTCGGGCGTGCAGTGGCGAAGCGCGGCCGCAAGAGCGAGACCGTCGCGGGGATGAACAGCAATGCGCCCAGCGCGTGAAAGGCCATCAGCATCATCAGCAGGAATGCCATCTGCGCCTCGAATTTGAGCGGGTGAAACAGCCAAGGCAGCATGCTGGCGCTGATCGCGACACCGGTGAACATCACGGCCTCGCCCGTCGTGGTCAGCGCGCGGCGGTTCGCGCTATCGAAGTCGCGGACCACCTCGTACTCCTCCACGATGCGGCTCAGCACGTAATATCCGTAGTCGATGCCGATACCGATGCCGATCGCGGCGACGGGCAGCGAATTGATGTTCAAGTCGATGCCCAGCAGATACATCATCGCCTCGGTGAGCGGCTGCGCGACGATCGAGGGCAGCATGACGATCAGCGCGCCGGCGACCGACCAATAGGTCAGGTAGCTCAGCGCGAACACGACGGCGAAGATGAGCGGCACGTTCACGCGGTGTGACCAGTCCACTTCTTCTATCTGGGCCGCGAGGACGCCGAAGAGCCCGCCGGCGAGCCGGTAGCGCACGCCGTCTGCGGCGTGCGTCTCGCCGGCGATGTACTGCCGCGCGCGCTCGATCGCGCGGGTGATCGTGTGGCGATCCTGATCCTTGTAGAAGATCGCGATCGTCGCGTTCGTGTAATCGGGCGAGAAGAAGCGATCGAGCTCGCCGCGCCGCGTGCCAGCGCTGATCATGAAGAACAGCTGTCCGACGTGGTCGTTCTGCGTCGGCAGCATCTCCCACTTCGGGTCGCCATCGTGAAAGACGCGGAAGATGGTCTTCAACATGCCGGGTGCCGCCAGTGCGCCGCCGGCCGCTTGATCCTGCTGCATGTGCCGCTGGAACAGGTCGAGTTGCTCGAGGGTGGCGGCGTCTTTGATCGCGCCCGGCTTCTTGCCTTCGGCGACGATGATCAGCGAACTGTTGCCGATGAAGTACTGGTGCGCCTTGTCGGTCGCGACGTTATACGGGTGGTCGGCGTAGAGGAGCGCCCGGCCGGGTGAGGTATCGCCGGTGCGCAGCTTTGCTCCGAAGTAGAACCCGAACGCGATCGTGGCCGCGAGCACCGCAAGCACGCCACCGCGCCACCCGCCGCTGGCCAGCGGCACGAGCCGGCGCGCGGCGAGCGCCGCCAGGCGGTCGAACAGGTTCGCCGCTCGCCGACGGGCCGGCGGCGGCGCGTAGGACAGGATGACCGGGTGCAGCGTGATCACGCTGAAGAAGATCGACAGAATCCAGAAGGCCGAGACCGCGGCGAGCTTCTGCATCAGCGGTATCGTCGCGACTGCGATCGTGCAGGTCGCCAGGCCGTCGGACAGGATGGCGACAGACGCCGGCGCATATAGCCGGACGTACGATTGCACGATCGCCTTGTCGCGATCCCCGAGGCGGAAGTACTCCTCGTGGTAGCGTTCCACCGACTGCACGGAGTGCGAGAGCGCCCGCGCCGAGATCAACACGAACACGACGATGACTAGCGGGTCCAAGCTGAAGCCGAGCAGGCTCGCAAAGCCGAGGCCCCACGCCGCGCTCACCGCCGCGGAGAACAGCGGTATCGCCACGCCTTGGAGCGTCCGGAAATACGACCAGAGGAGCACCACCATGATCGCGATCGTGACGGCGAGGAACCACGTGGTGGTCGCCATCGCTTCGCTGAAATAGGCGAACAGGATCGGCGGTCCCGACACGGAGATCCGCACCTTACCGTGCGCTTCCTCGCGCTCCATGATCTGGCGGACCCGCTGCCACATACCGGCCAAATCGAAGGACTCCTCCCAGAAGCCGGCGACGATCTGCGTGGCGCGATCGTCCTCGGACACGAAGAAACCGCGCACCCCCTCGGTGGCGTCCACCTTGCGCCGGAAGAACTCGAGGTCCTCCCGGTCCTGGGGCAGCCGCGGATATGTCAGCGGGACCGTCGTGAGCCCGGCGCTGGTGGTGAGCGTGGTCTTGAGCTTGGGGTGCGTGATGGAAAGCACCTGATCGCCGTTGACGCCGGGCACTTCGCGCAGGAGGTCGAGCGTGAGCCGGTCGACGGTCGTGATCACATCCGGGTCGCTGAAGATGTCGCCGTGCTTTGCCTCCACGGTCATCAACAGCACGTTCGAGGTGCCGAATAGCTTCCGGTACTTCTGGTAGACCTTGATGTACGGATGATGCGGCGGGTACAGGTCGAAAAAGTTGGTGAAGACCGTCAGGTGGCGCGCCGCATGCCAGGCGAAGAACACGGTGGCGGCCAGTACTAGCGCGCCGACTCCTACGCGATGCCGGAGCAAAAAGCGCAGGTAAGCCTCAACGTACCGTCTGGGCAGCACGTCCGCCCCCCTCCGCACCGTGAATCCGGCCGCCGGCGATGCGCGAGCGCTGCCCGTCCGCACCGACGATCACGCCGCCGCCGCCGCTGGCGAGCGACACCGCCCGGTACCATCTGACCCGCCCCGCGTCGCTCGCGACCTGACGCGTCCAGCTGCGACCCGCATCGGTGCTGAGGAACACGGCGCCCGCCTCGCCGACTGCGATCCCGAACTGGTCGGCGATATCGATCGCGTAGAGGCTCGGCGTGTCGTGGGCGGCCGCGAAGCCGACCTGCTCGGGCGCGCGCACGTCGGTCGAACCGTTCTGCACCTGCCACGTAGTGCCCCCATCCGCACTGTGGAGGATCAAGCCGTCGATGCCGACTACCCAACCGCGGTCATCCGCGAGATGGACGCCGAACAACGTCTTGTCGACGCCGGTTGGGAGCGCGGCCCAGCTGCGGCCGCCGTCGCTGGTCGCCAAGACGGTGCCGCGCTCGCCGACGGTCCAGCCGCGCACGCAATCGAGCATCGACACGTCGTTCAGGATGATGTCGCTGCCGAGCGAACGATCCTCCCAGGTCCGCCCGCCGTCGCGGGTGACGACGATCACACCCCAGTCGCCGACCGCAACCCCGCAGTTGTCGTCGGCGAAGTCGACGCCGAACAGGTGCTTGCCGGCGCCGCCGTCCTGCCGGCGCCATGTCTGGCCGCCATCGGCGGTGTGAAGAATGATTCCGGAGCGGCCGACGATCCAGCCGTGCGAGCGGTCGACGAAGTCGACGTCGTACAGGTGTTGCGTCGTGTGCGCGGGCGATGCCGCCCAGGTGCGCCCAGCGTCATCGGTGCGGAGGATGGTGCCGAACGCACCGACGGCCCAGCCGCGGTCCGAACCGACGAGCTTCGTTCCGTAGAGCGCGTCGCCCACCGGGCCGCCGCCCGGCGCGGCTGCCGCGGCCGTTGCGGCCATGACGGCGGACATCAGGTGGAGTACGGCAGCGCCGCTCCTCCATCGCGAACGAGCGCAGGGTTTGGGCCGGTGCGCCGACCGCCCAGCGCATCCGAGATGACCGGTTCGCGAAATCCGCCATCGCCGGATCAGCGCCGCCGTCGCTCTCACACCGGGATTTCGCACGCCGAGTGTCCCAGACCGCAGCGGGCGCTTATAGGAACCGCTTTTCCGCGGTGTCAAAGAGCCGGTGGCCCGGTGCGTGCCCGTGCAGCATGGCTCAGCTTAGCGCGCCGAGCTCTACCAGTGCGCGTTCGATCTCGTCGACCTCGATGGCGTGAAGGCACTCGTAATGGCCGAAACGGCAGGTGCGCTCGAGACAGGGACTGCACGCCACCTGGCGATACGCGATTCGCGTCCGCGCGCCGAGCGGCGCCGTGCGCTCTGGGTTCGTGGAGCCGAACACGCCGACGGTGGGAATGCCGAGCGCACCCGCGACGTGCATGGAGCCGGAATCGTTGCCGACGAACGCATCGCATCGGGCGAGCAGGGCGATGGCTTCACCCACTCCGGTTTCGCCTGCGGCGACGAGTGCGCCGTGGCGCGACGGCGCGGCGATGTCCGCGGAGCGCTGGCGTTCGCCGGGCGCGCCGACGAGCACGCATTCCGCCCCGTAGCGTTCGGCGAGCCGGTCGATCAACGCGGTCCAGCGCGCCGCGGGCCATTCCTTCGCGGGGCCGTACGCGGCTGCCACCGCGAGCGCGACCAGCGGGCCGCGGCTCCGGCGGTGTGCGGTCAACCACGCGCCCATGGTCGCGCGATGCCGGTCGGCCACGTCGATCCGGCAGTCGCTCGGCTCGCCCGCGATGCCGAGCGTCGTGCTGAGCAAGTGCAGGTAGTCGTGCGCCTGGTGGCCGCGCAACAGCGCAGCCGAGCGCCGTACGCGGTCCGTCAGCAGCAGGCCGCGTCCATCCGCCTCATATCCCACCCGGCGCGGCACGCCGCCCAGCGCCGTCCAGAAAGCCGACTCGAAGCTGCGCGGAAAGACGATGGCCAGATCGAAGCGCCCGGCGCGGATCGCCGCGACCACGCGAGCGCGGTCGGCAATACCGCGCAGCGAACGGCCGACGCGATATGTCAGCACTTCGTCGAGCCAGTACGCGCCATCGAAGAAGCTGGCCAGCTCTTGCTTCACGAGCACTGCGAGGTGGGCGGCCGGGAAAGCGCGCCGGATCGCGCGCAGAGCTGGGAGGCTCATCACCAAGTCGCCGAGCCAGTTCACCTCTTTGACGAGCACCCGCGCGGGCGCCGGTGGGGGCTGCTCACGGCTGTGCCGCGGCGCAGCGGACCTCACGGAGCAATCCGGTAATCCAGCCGCCCCGTCGCGGTGCGACTGCCCTCGGTCGACGCGCTCATTTTCACGCTCGCGACGGCTTCCTGCGCCTCGACGAGCTCGGCGTGCAGCTCCAATGTTTGTCCCGGCTCGGAGAACGCGCGGATCTTGAAGTCGCGCACGGCCGCAGGGCGTACCCGGCCGACATCGACGCCGAGGGCCTCCGATGCGATCAGGCGCGCGATTCGATTCTGGGCGTCGGCCAAGAGTGAGGCCGGGAAAACGGCCCGGCGGGGGAAGTGATCGCGGAAGAATTCCGCCGTCTGGGGTACGTGCAGCACGGCGCTCACGCCGCGTTCCCCGCGCGTGATGTCGCTCAATTCGGGTGCCGGCACCGCCGCCGACACGGCGCGCACGCCGCCGGCCCGGAGCGCCGCCAGCCGAGCTCGCAGCGCTTCAGGGTCATCGAACACGTCGACCGGCAGCAGCGGGCCGACGCAGCGCAGCACCACCGCGAGCGTGGCATCACCACAAGCCGCCATGCCGGAATAGAGAATGGCGCGGCCGTCGAACCGTTCGATGCGCGCCCGCAGCGCCACGCGCGTCGCGGCGCATGCGCTCGGCTCGAGAACGCCGACGCGCACGTCGCCGACCAACGCGGCGACTGGCCGGCTCCGGAACTCGCTGCGCGCGATCGCGATCCACCCCGCGAGCTGGCCGACTGCTTCGATCACCAGCCAGGCCGGCAGCCCCCAGCCGGGGGGAACCTCGAGCTCCCCGCTGGCGGACTCGTCGTCCAGTGCAGTGATGCGGTCGACAAAAAGAAAACCCATGGAGCTGCCCTGGGTTCCGGTCTAACGGGCTGTCCGTGCCGCCGCAACCCGCGCGCGAGCCCGTTCTGCACAACGGGCGCCGGACTCCCCACCCGGAGGTCACTCGTAGCCTCGACGACGAGGCGCGCTTTGCCCGCTGACCACCACAGGGCCGGCGGCTACACGGGAAATTGCGCAGCGCTACCCGCAACAGCCGACAGCGCGTAACAGCGAACAGGCTCTCCCATCACCACTGCCAGCGCGCCGCGCTCCAGCGGAGCAGCCGAGCGCGGCCGGGCGCGAGCTCGAAGCGAAGGGAGGCGGCGGGCTGCCAGCGGGCGCTCTCGAGGTCCAGCTCCTCCGGTGCGGGCGCGCCGGCGCGCGGATGCAACACCGCGGTGACGCTCTCGCGGTAATCGCGGTTGACCAGCAATGCCGCGATGCCGTCGCGCCCGTCGGCAAATAGCCCGACGGTCACCGCGCCGCCGTCGATGCCGGCGATGGGGCCGATCGGGAACGGTGCGGCGATCTCGCCGCGGGAATCTGCGATCGCGATCGAGCGCCACGCCGCCAACGCATCGCCAATCGCGCGCAGCTGGCGGTTCAGCTGCGCCGCTTGAAAGTAGCGGACGGTGGGGCGGCCATGCTCGATCAGGCCGTTCCGAAAGTTCCACTCGCCTCCGCCGGGCGGGGTCCAATAGGTGAAATACGACACACCGCGGGCACCAAAGGCCAGCGCATGAAAGAGCTGCCACGCGAGCTCGGCTTCCGTCGGATCGCGATAGGGACCGTGCGGCATCGCCAGCGCGATCCACATGAATGGGAGGTCGTGCCGCAACGCGGTGCTCCGCAACGCGCCGAGATTTGCGAAAAAGGTCGAACGATCCTTGTGCTCGCCGAACGGATAGTAGTCCACGCTCAGCATCTGGGGCCGCACCTGCGCCGCGAATTGCTCGAGATAGTCCGCGTACGAAGGGGCGCCGAGGAGGTGCGGCGGCACATAGTCGGGCAGCAGGTTCACATAGGCGAGCCGTTCGGGGTCGGCATCGCGCAAGCCAGCAACGGTGATGGCGACGGCGGGAAAGCCGTCGACCGCCGGCTCGTCCAGGACCATGTAGCCACGCAACGCGGGTGCATCGCGATAGTCCGCGACGACGGCCGCGAGTTGCGCCTGCGCCGCAGCATCGCCGGTCGCCGCCGCGTAGATGCGGTGGTCGGCCACCCACATTCCGAGCTGATACCGGTGCACGAGCTCTAGTGCCCGCCGATTGCTGGCGACGTCGAGCACGCCCTCGCACGGAGCGCCGATGATGGTGAAGCCGGCGGCCGCGATCTCGGCCACCCGGTCCTCGTTCAGCTCCGCCAGCGGCGGTGCGCACCAGAACGTGATGATCATCGGCGGCTGTGCCGGCGCGTCCAGGCGCGGCGCGCCCGCGCCGCAGCCGGCCAGCAGCGTTGCCGAGAGCGCGACGGCCCAGGCGCGGTATCGCGTGCATCGCTTCCTCATCCGGTAGCAGCCGCCGAACGCGCGCTCTGTAGCGCGGATAGCAGGCCAGTTCTACGCGACCCGGACGGGGCGTTCCCGAAACTGCCGCGCGACCCCGAGGCGGCGAGCGCGGAGTTATAGCCAACCCGCCCGGTCCGGCAGCGCCGCGGCCCGGCCGCGCTCCTCACAGGTAATAGAGAAAGAGCCGCTGAAACCCGTGCTGGCGAAAGACGAGCGGTGCTTCCTTCCAGAAGTTGGGTTCGCGGTACGCCGGGTGATCACACAGGCACTGTGCGCAGCTCGGGCAGATTTTGGACGGCTCGAGCTCGATGTGCGGACACCACACCGCCGCGAAGAGGTCGAACTCGGTTTGGCAGAGTGGGCAGGGGATCAAATGACTGGGTGTGCTGGTCGCCGCCCGCCGCGGCTGGCGCTCGCGGCCGGCTCTATCCGGGGGCGATGATGTAGTCATGCGCAACAAGGTAAACGTTTGGACATGGATCCCTGCGGGGGCAAGATGACCTGTTCGGAGCGTTTGCTGCAGCGGCTGCCGGGCGGGATACGACTCATGCTGTCGAAACCGCGCAAAACGGTCGCCCCCGGCGTTAGCCAAGTGGCGCACCGGCGGGGTGGAGTGTAGGTACACGCGCGCCATGGCGGCGGTCGCCCATCGCTTGATGCTGCTCGTCCTGAAAGCGCTACCCAAGCACCTGCTGTCGCGCGCCGCGGGCTGGGCCGCCATGCGCCGGCTACCGCCGTCGATGCGAACCCCGGCAGCGCGGATATTCGGACGCCTGGTCGGGGTGGATTTCACCGAGGTCAGAGAACCACTCGCCTCGTTCGAGAGCCTGCAGGCATTTTTCACCCGTCACCTCCGCGCCGATGCGCGCGCGGTCGATAGCGCGCCCGATGCGCTCGTCTCGCCGTGCGATGGCCGGTGGGGCAGCGCGGGCACCGTCGAGCGCGGCCAGCTCCTCCAGCTGAAAGGGAGGCCCTACTCGCTCGCACAGCTCCTGGGCGATGCCGGTGCCGCCGCGCGGTTCGAGGGCGGTGCGTACGCCACCTTGTACCTGGCCCCGTGCGACTATCACCGCTTTCACGCGCCGTGCGACGCGACGGTGCTGCGCGCGAGCTATCTACCCGGTGCGCTGTGGCCGGTGAACGGCATAGGGCTGCGCGGAATCGACGACCTGTTCGCAGTCAACGAGCGCATCTGCGTGTACCTGAGCACGACCGACCGGAGCGAGGATGTCTGCTTCGTCGCGGTGGGCGCCACCTTGGTGGGCAAGATTCGCTTGTCCTTCGATGATCTCGCCACGAACGCGCCCGGCGCGGTGCCGCTGGAACGGCGCTACGAGGGGGTGCGGCTGGCGAAAGGGCAGGAGCTCGGGCGCTTCGAATTTGGCTCCACGATCGTGCTCATCGTCGCCCCTGGAATCGCACAGCTCGACATCCAAAGGCCGGGAACGCCTGTCCGCTTCGGACAGCGCATCGGCACGATTGCCACGCCGCAATCGGACTAGCGGCCCGGCACGAGGCGACGAGCGCCCAGATCGCTTCACTGGTCGTCAGGCGGACGCCATGCCTCCGGCGGCACTGGCGTGCGGCCGAGATCGGCGCGCTGCCAGAACATCTGCAGCGACAGTTGCTCGACCTGGCCGAGTTGCAAACGGAAGTCGTGTGCGCCCGCGGACAGCTCCTTGGCGAGATCGGCGGGCCTTCCATCGAGCCACACGCGCGGGATCGCGTTGCTCTCGACATCGAGTCGGTAGCCGCCGGGCTCCGGCACGATCAGCCGTCCACGCATGGTCGTGCGGAACCGGGTCGGGAACGGCCTGGGCATGAATACGTACAATGGGTAGGGCTCCAGCCGGCGCGTGTGGCGGTCGCCGAGATCGTAATCGGCCTGGAGCCCAATCGCTGGGCGGTTATGCGCCTGTTCGGCGATCGCGCGCGGCACGGCGGCGAAGGCCGCGATCGTGTGTGGCGTGGCCGGCCAGTGCGCGATCGGCAGGTACGCATCGAACGCCCACGAGCGGGGCGTCGGCTCGGTGCGCTGAAACAGCTCGCTCGAGGGGTAGAACGCGCGAATGGCCTCCGCCGCCGGCAGCGTTGCCGGTGTCATCATGAAGAGCGCACCGCGCTCGGGCAGCGGGTGCAAGGGCAGGACTTCGGCGAGGCTCGCGACCCCGCGCAGGTCGAGGTTCCAGGCGCGGGTCAGGAAGAGCAGGGTTTCGTGATCGAACACGAAGTCCTGTGACAACAAATACCCGGTCCATCCCGGTCCGTAACTGCGCAGCGTCCGCGCCATCTCCACCATCCGTTCGGCCTGGAACCAATGGAGGCGCGGGTGCGTGTAGAGGCGGTAGAAGTAATACTGGGAGTCGATCAGCGGGACGGCGCCGATGAGGACCAACGCGAGCACGCGCACGCCGCGCTGCCAGCGGCCGGCGGCGAGCAGTTGCGCGAGCGGCAGCGCCGCCCACACGTACAGCGGCAATGTGGCGTAGAGCCCGCGATACAGGCGCGGGGCCCCGCCGGAGAGCAGGGCGGGCACGAGACCGAGGATCGCCCAGGTCAGGAGCAGCAGGTGGCGCGGTTCACGCCAGCGCGCGAGGCTGGCGATCAGGCCGTGCACGAAGAGGAACCCGACCACCGGGTTGAACGCCGGGTCCGAGCCGATGCCGAACCAATGGTAGGTCGGTCCCTGCTGGTAGTGGAACATCCCCGCGGTGCGCCAGGCCGCGTCCCATAGCGGTAGCCAGCTGTTCTGCTGGCGCATCGCCACCCAGATCGATTCCGAGCTGACGCGCGCGACCAGCGCGCTCGGATTGCGCGCGTAACCAACCACGGCGGGCACGGTGCATAGCGCGAACACGGTGAGCGCGGTGAGCGCCGTGCCGATTCCGATCCGGGCCGGCCGGGCGGCGGGCGCTCCCGCGGGAGCGCCCGCAAAGCGCCCGCGGAGCCACCACGCGATCAGAAACGCGACGGCGATCAGCGGGGTGATGCGAGCGGAATGATACGTGTACACGGTCAGCGCCAGCGGCGCCGCCGCGGCTACCACCAATGCCCGGCGGCCCCGCGCGGCGCCCTGCACGAGCAAGCAGAGCGCGGCGAGGAGGAAGAATTCCCCGGTGATGATCTGCACGAGCTGCTTCGCATGCGAGATCTGCGGCGGCGAGCAGGCGTAGAACAGCGCCGCGATCAGGCCCGCACGCGCGCCGAACAGCGGCGCGACGATGCCGTAGAGCAGCGGCGCGCCGGCGATGCCCATGATCACGCCGGGCAGGCGCAGCGTCCACAGATCGGGGCCGAAGAGCCAGAACGCGGCCGCGATTGGATAGTTCGACAGCGCGTGAAAGTGGCTGTACGAATGCGCGACGATCTGGAACGGCGAGCTGATCTCGCCTGCCAGTACATCGAAGGCGAGCAGGCCGTTCACCGCGTCATCGCCCCACAGGCCGGGCGGGTTGAGCCGGTAGCAGCGAAACACGGCGGCGACCGCCGTAACCCCCAGGAGCAGCCAGCGCCGCGTCGCCGGCGCCAGCTCGGAGGGGTCCGCTACTGACCAGATCGAGCGGGGCCAGCGCAGCAGCACCGCGCTGAGCGCCAGCAACCCAAGGCCCGCGGCGGGCCGTGCGAATGCGAGCAGGAGGGCCCCGGTGATGCCCGCGGCGGTCGACGCTAGAACGATGAGCGCATTCGGCGCTCCAGCATCGGGTCGGGACTCGTCGGCGCGCGCGCCCGTCATCGGATCAAGCCTGGCGGCTCTCTCATCCGATCGCGCCGGCTTCGCGCAGTGCGGCGATGTTCTCCCAACCGAAGCCGAGCTCCAACAGGATTTCCTCGCTGTGTTGGCCGGTCGCGGGCGCCATGGATGCCGGGTGCAGCGGGGTACTGGCGAAATCCGCCGGGCTAGCCACCGTGTCTGCCTGCCCTTCGGCTACCTCGACCGAGGTGAGCACGCCGCTGCCCGCACCTGCGGATCGTCGAGCATCTCGGCGACGCTCTGCACGCGTGCCCACCACATGCCCACTGGGCGAAGCGGGCCGCCCCGTGCGCCATCGGCGCAGGGGCCGAAGATCTCGTCGAGCACGGCGATGCGGGCGGTCTTGTGGCGCCGGCGGGTGCGCAGGTCGCCGAACGCGCGTCGCTCAGGAGCTCGGCGCGGCCGACCGCGCCAATCAAATCGGGCGGATCGCCCTGGGGGCGGCGCAACCAGAACCACTGGTCGTCGCTGCTGCGGTAGCAGTTCAGCAGCGGATACGGCACCCGCCGCCGGCCCTGCGGAGGCTCGAGCCGGCCGAGTCGCAGGCGCCCGTTCGCATTGCCGCCCGAGCACGTACGCACCGGTGCGCAGCAGCGACGTGGATACGAGCTGCCCGCGCCCGGTGCGCTGCCGCGCGACCAATGCCGCGCACGTCGCGCTCACCGCGGCGATGGCGGTGGTGTGATCTCCCATGCCGCCGCGTGCATGCGGCGGCTCACCGCCTTCGGGTACCAGTGAGAGCGCGATGCCAGCGCGCGCCCACCAGGCGCTGATGGCGCAGGTGGGGCGGTCGCGCTCTGCGCCCTCGGTGCCGTAGCCCGCGTGCTGCAGATTGAGCGCGATGCTCCGCTTGCCGCGGTTGTCGAGCTCGAACGGCGCGTCGAGGGGCAAGTCGGCGCCGAATGCCTGTGAGCACAAGCCGCGCATGGTGTTGCCGTCGGGCGGGTCGATCGTGATCACCTGCGCGCCCCAATCCGCCGTGATCCCGCCGTGGCGGGGCCGGGGACGCACAACCCGAGCTCGACGACCCGATGCCGTCTAGAGGGCCGGCCACCGACGTCTCTCCCGAGGGACGCCGCCGCGGTGCATGGCGTACGCCAGCGCGGTGCGGTCTCGCGGCTCAAATCCGTTCCCATGCGTCGGCCGGCATGAGGCTGGCGCAGAAACCCGGCTGGATCAAACCGGCGAGCAACTCGGCGCTGTCGATGATGCGCGGCCCCGGCCGGTTCAGGTACGCATTGCCATCCACCGCGTAGGCGCGGCCGTTACGCACGGCCGGGAGCTGCTGCCATTCCGGCCGGGCCGTGAGCGCCGGCAGCTCGCGGCGGGTCTGCGCGAGCGGGAAGCCGCACGGCATGACGATCACGACGTCCGGCTCGGCCGCGCACAAGTCCTCCCAGGTAATCGCAGCGCTGAGCGCGCCGGCGGCGACGAGGTCGTAGCTGCCGCCGCCGAGTGCGACCAGCTCGGGCGTCCAGTTGCCGGCCACCATCAGCGGGTCCAGCCACTCGATGCACGCCACCCGCGGCCGGCTGCGCGCGTGCGCCACCCTGCGCTCGATGCGTGCGAGGCGCTCGCGGCTGGCGGCGATCAGTTGCGTTCCCGCTTCCGCGCGGTTGGCGGCGGCCGCGACCGTAGCGAAGTCGGCGAGAATGTCCTCCAGGCGGCTGGGTTTCAGCGACACGATAGCGGCTGCGGGCTGCAGCAGGGCGCGGGCCGCCCGCTCGACTTCCGCGAATGAGACCGCGCAAACCTCGCACTGGTCCTGTGTGACGATCAGATCCGGGCGCGCAGCGCGCAGGGCATCCTCGCGGATGCGATATACGCTCAATCCGTCGCGGACCAGGGCGCGGACGGCGGCATCAATCTCCGCCGAGGTCCCGCGCGGCTCGAGCTTTGGCTCCGTCAATACGGCGCGGCCGACGATCTCGGGCGGGAAATCGCACTCGTGCGAGACGCCGACGATCCGCTCCGCCAGCCCGAGCGCGCAGAGGATCTCCGTCGCGCTGGGCAACAGGGAGGCAATCCGGTCAGCCATAGGTGTCGATCTGGCATTGCCGGGGGGAGAAGTGGGCTGTCAACCCCATGCCCGCTCCGGTATACGTGCTGGCTGACCATGCCGTCCGTCTACATCGAAACCTACGGCTGCCAGATGAACCTGGCGGATACGGAGCTGATGCGCGGTCATCTGCGGCGCTCCGGGTTCACCACCGCTAGCGACCCTGGCGCCGCCGACGTGATCCTGCTGAACACCTGCGCGATCCGCGAGAACGCGGAGCAGCGCATCTTCGGCCGCATCGGTGCGCTGGCGCAGCACAAGCGGAGTCGGCCACACGTGCAGATCGGCCTCGCCGGCTGTATGGCCCAACACTTTCGCGACGCGCTGCTCGACCGCACGCCGCAGCTCGATTTCGTAGTCGGTCCGGATGCCTACCGGCGCCTGCCGCTGCTCTTGAGCGGCGATCCGTTCGTCGAAGTCCGGCTCGATCGCGGCGAGACGTACGCCGACATCGCCCCGGAGCGCGCGGACGGCGTGCGGGCGTGGATCACCATCATGCGCGGGTGCGACAAGTTTTGCACCTTCTGCATCGTGCCGTACGTGCGCGGCCGCGAGCGCAGCCTGCCCGCCGCGACCGTGCTGGCGCAGGTGCGCGACGCCGCGCGCGATGGCTACCGCGAGGTGGTGTTCCTCGGCCAGACCGTGAACGCCTATCGCGACGGAGCGACGGACTTTGGCGACCTGTTGCGCGCCGCGGACCGCGTGCCGGGCATCGACCGGATCCGCTTCACCTCTCCGCATCCGAGCGACATGACCGAGAGCGCGATCGAGGCCATGGCGCGCTGCCACACCGTGTGCCCGCAGTTGCACCTCCCGTTGCAATCGGGGTCGACCGCGGTGCTCGAGCGAATGGAGCGCGGCTACAGCGCCGACGACTACCTGCGCCTGGTGGAGCGGCTGCGCGCCGCGGTGCCCGAGCTGGCTCTGAGCACCGACATCATCGTCGGCTTCCCTGAGGAGGGCGAGCGCGATTTCGAGGCGACGCTGGAGCTCATGCGCCGCGTGCGCTTCGACAGCGCGTTCATGTTCAAGTACTCGCGGCGCGATCACACCAAAGCCGCGAAGTGGCCGGAGACCGTTTCGGAAGAAGAGAAGAGCCGGCGGCTGGCGGCCGTGATCGCGCTGCAAGAGGAGATCGCTGCCGAAATCAACGCGGGGTGCGTGGGTCGCGAGGTCGAAGTGTTGGTCGAAGGTCCGGCGCGCCGGCGCGAAGGGTGGCTCGCTGGCAAGACGCCGCAGTTCAAGACCGCCGTGTTCCCGGCCAGCGGTGCGCTCGCGGCGGGCGCGCTTGCGCGCATGCGGGTTCTGGACGCGACCGCGCACACGCTGATCGGCGAAGCGATAGGCACCTGATTCTGCCGGGTGGCTGCCGCGCGATCGCCCGACCGCTGGCACACGCGCAACTCGCCATTCTGTAGCCGCGGGACCTGTGCCCGCACGCGGCGCAGAGCGCCGCCGGTGCGGTGGCGCGGCGCAGCAATGGAATGCCACCAACGCAATTGGCGGGCCGCCAGGTGCCGCGGCATTCGGAGCGTCACGCTCCTACCCAAACCGATCAACCGGTGCTACCTGCGAGCGCGATGGAATACTTCAGCCGGGAACAGCGGGCGTTCCAGCAGACCATCCGCGACTTTTTCGCAAAGGAGATCAATCCGCACGTCGACGAGTGGGAACGCCAGCGCAGCTATCCCGCGCACCAGGTGTTCAAGCGCGCGGGCGAGCTCGGCATGCTCGGCATCACGTACAATCCGCGCTGGGGCGGCAGCGGCCTCGATTACTGGTGGACGGCCGCCTATTGCGAGGCGATGACCTCTACGTGCCGGTGCAGCGGCATTCCCATGTCGATCATGGTGCAGACCGACATGTGCACACCAGCGCTGCACGACGTGGCGAGCGACGCGCTGAAAGAGCGCTTCTTACGCCCGTCGATCAGCGGCGAGCTGGTGGGCGCGATTGGCGTCACCGAGCCGGGCGCGGGGTCGGATGTGCTGGCGATCCAGACCACGGCCAAGCGCGATGGCGACTCCTACGTGATCAACGGGCGCAAGATCTTCATCACCAACGGCGCACAGGCGGACTACATCACGCTGCTGGTGAAGACCGACCCGGAGAAGGGGTACCACGGGTTCAGCCTGTTCGTCGTGCCGACGGACGCGCCCGGGTTCAGCGTCGCCAACAAGCTCGAGAAGATCGGCAACCACTCCTCCGACACCGCCGAGCTGGTGTTCGAGGACGTGCGGGTGCCCGTCGGGAACCGCATCGGCGAAGAGGGCATGGGCTTCATTTACCAGATGCGGCAGTTCCAGAAGGAGCGCATGATCGCGGCGATTGGTGCCGTCGGTTCCGCGCAGGCGATGCTCGACCGCACCGCCCAGTATCTCAAAGAGCGCCGCGCCTTCGGCCAGTCTTTGTCGCAGAAGCAGTTCGTCCAGTTCACCCTCGCGGAGCTACAGACCGAGGTCGAATTGCTGCGCCAGCTGAATTACCACTGCGTGCGGATGTACGTCGCGAACGAGGAGTGCACGCGCGAAACGTCGATGGCCAAGCTCACCGCCGGCCGGCTGGTGCGCAAGGTCGCGGATTGGTGCCTGCAGTTCCACGGCGGCTACGGGTACATGGACGAGTACCTGATCTCGCGCAATTGGCGCGACGCGCGCCTGCTGAGCATCGGCGGCGGCGCCGACGAGGTGATGTTGCAGGTGATCGCCAAGCTCGAGGGCTATGGCGACGTGTGACCGCCCGGCAGCGCGCGGCGGCCGCGTTCGCCGTCGCCGCTCCGCGTGGCCGCGGGACCTGTCCCCGCACGGCGGGCGAAGCGTCGCCCGGAGGGGCGTTGTAGCATGCGTGGCCGGCGGCCAGGTGGATTCGATCGCCACGCGCCACCCCGGGCATCGCTGGCGCGATGCCGTGCGGGCGCAGGTGTCGCGCTACGCGAAAGCGGCGGGCACGGTCCCGCGACTGCGGTAAGAGAGTCCGCACAATCACCGCCTCTCAGGCACGCGGCAGGCTGCGCAGGAACCCCAGCAGCAGGCGGTTGAACCCCTGCGCGTCCTCGGGAACGAGCCGTGCCTGGGCACGACGTTCAGCACCGCCGGCGATCTCCGGTGCAAATGACGGAGCCGCCGACGCCGAGGAAATCCTTATCGCCGACGGCGATCAGCACCGGGCAGCGCAGCTCGCCCAGGCGGGGCGTGAGCGGCTCGACATTCAGGCTCGCCATCGGGCGCGCGATCCAAGCTAATTAGCCGCATCGGTGGGCGCCTGCTCGGCTTGCGCGGCGCTTACCCCGAGCCGGCGCCCTACCGGCTCCATGCCCGTGTTTCGGCGAGCGCCGCGAGACCCTCCTAGAACTGGCGCGCCAGCGCGTTGCACCCGCTGGCAGTTCCCACCAGGACCAGTGCGGCCGTCCGCCGGGGGTGGTCGAGCGCGAAACGCATCGCCACCACGCCGCCGGCCGAGTGACCGGCGATCACCGCTCGCTCAATCCCGGCGCTGTCCAACACCTGTTCGAGATCGCCGGCGAGGTCCGCGAACGTGCAGGGCGCCGGTTGCGGGCTGGAGCGCCCGTGACCGCGCAGGTCCCACGTGACGACGCGGTAATGCGGCGCTAGCGCCTGGACCTGCGCCG
Source organism: Binatia bacterium (assembly GCA_050176585.1). Taxonomy (GTDB): domain Bacteria; phylum Desulfobacterota; class Binatia; order HRBIN30; family CADEER01; genus CAYYWP01. The sequence goes on along the minus strand of JBFXHX010000004.1, from coordinate 28,026 downwards.
GCCAGACGGCCTCGCTGGCCGCGAGCCCGTGCGTCAGCACGACTGCCGCTCGCCCCGACCACGGGCGGTGTAGTGCGCCCCGATTGGACGAGCAGTCGAAGGGAGGAACGCGCAGGCGGTCAGCCCGCGCGCAGCGGCACCTCGACGAACTCGCGCACCGCCGCGTCCCAGCGGAACGCCTTCGCGTCGCGGACGGTGCCGTCGATCACGGAGATCACGATCTGCGCCGCCTCGGGATAACTGGGCTCGTCCCACACCGTGGCCTGGGCGCGGTCTTCGGCGCTGAAGTACGCCGCGTGCTGCGGATGCGAGTGGTAGATCGCGCGGATCGTCAGCTCGCCTTTGTCGTGTGCGACCAGGATCGGCGCAGCTTCCGGCCCCATCGTGTAGGCGGTGGTCGCGGTGCGCGGAAAGCTCTCGGGGTGTTCCGCGTGCTTCGCGTTCTGGACGTTGGTCACGCGGACGGCTTCGACGCCGGCGCCGCGCTCGATCAGGATGCCGCAGCATTCTTCGGGAAAGGTGGACCGCGCGTGAGCGAAGAGCTCGTCGAGGATCGATGTGGGTACCTGTATGGTCATGCGAATCCCAACTTCTCCTTCGCAGCCGGTTCGCGCCGCGACTCGACGACGTGGATCAACTCCGTCAACGCCGCGTTCACCGGCGTGGCGATACCGTGCCGCTGCCCGCGGCGCACCACCTCACCGTTGATCGCGTCGACCTCGGTGCGGCGCCCGTGCTCGATGTCCTGCAGCATCGAGGAGCGGTGGTCGCGCGTGCTCGGAACGAGCCGGCCGTAGAATTCCTCGAGGTAGGCCGCGGGAGCCGGCCAGGGAAGCGAAACGCCTTCGGCGTGCGCGACCGCGAACACCTCCGCGATGACCGCGTTCAGGAGCGCGCGGCTCTGGGCGCGATCCGCCAGAGCGCCGTAGTGCACGCCCAGCAAGGCGCCGACGGGATTCAACGATCCATTGTATAGAATCTTCGCCCACAGGAGCTCGGTCAGGCGATCCGTGTAGATCGCCGGCACGCCGGCCCGATCGAGCACCTCGACCAGGTGCCGGGCGGCGGCGTCACGCGCCGGGTGCGCGCCCGGGACCAAGGGGCCGATCGCGGTGGGATCGGCGAACACGACCACGACGGCGCGACCCGGTTCCGGAATCTTCACGCCGAAGATCACGCGCGCCCCGAGCGCCCGATGCCTGCCCACGATGGATTCCAAGATCTCCGTGTTGCCGAGCCCGTTCTGCAGCGAGACCATCAGGCCATCATCGGCGAGCAACGGCGCGACCGCTGATGCCGTCTTCTCCGTGTCATACGCTTTGGCGGGCAGCAGGATCACGTCGAATGGGCCACGCAGTCCAGCGGGGTCCGTGGCCACGCTGAGTCCGTGCACCACGTGTTCGCCCCAGATGCCATGGATCGCTAACCCTCGCCGCGCGATCGCGTCCATGTGACGAGCCCGCCCGAGCAGCGACACATCCAGGCCGGCGCGCCGCAGGAAGCCGCCGACGACCGACCCGATGGCGCCGGCACCCGCGATCAGCACCCGCATGACCGTCCACCGCGTGCCGATTCGCCGCCCACCGCCACCCGCGTCATGTGCGGTCCAGAGGTACGCGGCACGGCGCGGCCGCGCAACGGGCTCGGCATTTCACCCCGGTCGGATCGGGTCATGTGCGAGATTCGGTAGGCCGCCCATCTGGCGGCGATCCGCGCGGCTGTCAAGAAACCCCGCGTCGCGGTCGGGGCGGCGCGCGCTGCGTTCCGGCGAGGGCGCTCGCTTTCGCGGCCGCGAGCCATTACCGTTTTTCTCGTGCTGTCCGTCGACACCGCCGTCGTGCTCGCGGCCGGCCGCGGCCGGCGCCTGGGCGCGCTCACCGACTCCACGCCCAAGCCACTTTTGCCAGTGGCTGGTCGGCCGATCATCGCTCACGCGCTCGAGGGTTTGGCGCAAGCCGGAGTGCGCCGCGCGGTGGTGGTGACCGGGTACCGCGGTGACCAGTTGCGCGGGGCGCTCGGCCGCGGCACCGATTTCGGTCTGGAAATCGAATACTGCGCGCAATCGCAACCGGACGGCACGGCGCGGGCGCTGCTGATCGCCGAGCCCCTGGTCGGCGGCGATGCGTTCGCGGTTTGCTGGGGCGACATCCTCGTTGCGCCGGCGTTCTATGCCGAGTTTCTCGATGCGTTCCGCGGCCGTCCGTGCGATGCGCAGCTCGCCGCGAATCCGGTCGATGATCCCTGGCGGGGTGCGGCGCTCTACGTCGACGCGGACTGGCGGGTGACGCGCCTCGAGGAGAAACCGCCGCGCGGCAGCTCGACGACGGGCTGGAACAACGCGGGCATCATGGTGTTTCGGCGCCTGGTGCTCGAGTACGCCCGGCGGCTGGAGCCTTCGGCGCGCGGCGAGTACGAGCTGCCCCAGGCGGTGGCGGTGATGATTCGCGACGGCCGGGACGTGCGCGCGGTGCCGGTGCGCGGTCCCTGGTCGGACGTCGGTACGCCCGAAGACCTCACCGCGGCCGAGGGGCTCTTCGGCGGATTGCGTGAGCACCATGCTTCCTGAGCGCTTGCACGCCGTGGCCGACGGGTTCGCCGACCGCTACGGCCGGCCCGCAGAGGTGCTTGTGCGCGCGCCGGGTCGCGTCAATCTCATCGGCGAGCATACGGACTACAACGGCTTCCCGGTGCTGCCGATCGCGATCGATCGGTGCGTGTACATCGCTGCCGCGCCGCGGCAGGACCGCGCCATCCACATCGACAGCGTGGACCCGCGCTTTGCAGCGCGCCGGTATGCGCTGCAGCCGCCGCTCACGCGGTTCCCGGCGGGCGATTGGGGCAATTACCACCAGGCGGCGGTACACGGCTTGATCGGTGCGTGCGGTGAGGCGGGGTTGCGCGGCGGCGACTTTCTCGTCGCCGCGGACTTGCCGTCCGGAGCGGGGCTGGCCTCGTCCGCGGCGCTGGTGGTCGGCAGCATGTTGGCGTTGCTCGGGATCAGTGGCCGAACGATGGACCGGCTGCCCCTGGCCGCGCTGGCGGCTAGCGCGGAGCGCTACGTGGGCACGCAGAGCGGTGGGATGGACCAGGCGATCTGCCTGCTCGCGGAGCCCGGTCACGCGTTGCGCATCGACTTCGATCCGCTGCGCGCCCGGCCGGTGCCGATGGGCGACGAGATGGCGATCGCGGTGTGCGATAGCCTGGTGTCGGCGGAGAAGTCCGGCGCGGCGCGGGCCGCCTATAACGCGCGGGTGGCGGAGTGCCGTCTCGCCTGTCGCGTGCTCGAGCACGCGCTCGGCGCGGATGATGAGGATCACGCCAGCCATCTCGGCGAGCTGCGCGAGCGCCATCCGGACCGCTCGCTCGCCGATCTGAGGGCGCTGCTCGAGCGGGTCCTGCCGGCGCACCCACTCACGCTCGACGAGATCGGCGCGCGCATCGGCGTGCCGGCGGACGACCTGGCGATGCTGATCGGGGGCAGCGCGCCGGTGGCGACGTATCCGCTGCTGCAGCGCGCCCGGCATGTGTTGAGCGAAGCGGATCGCGTGGAACGCGCGGAGATCGCTCTCGCGGCCCGGGATTGGGCGGCACTCGGCGCGCTGATGGACGCATCGCACGCGAGCTGTCGCGACGACTACGAGGTGAGCAGCCCCGCGCTCGAGGCGCTCGTCGCCGCGGCAAAGAACGCGGGCGCGCTCGGCGCCCGGCTCACCGGTGCGGGCTTCGGCGGCTGCACGGTCAATCTGGTTCCGGCGGATCAAGCGGCGGCCTTTCTGGCGCGGGTCGAGCGCGACTACTACGCCTCCAATCCGGCCGCGCAGGCGCGCGAGCATTCCTTCATCGTCAGGCCGAGCGGTTCCGCCGAAGTGGTCGAGCGCCCGGGCGGCGATCGGTAACGGCAACACCGCACTCGGCGTGCCACTGCGTTCCTACGCCGCCGACCCGCTGCAGCACCGACACCTGGGCACACGCGTACGCACATCCCGGTGCAGCCCCACACGGGCGGCGGCTACATCGGAACGTTGCGTGGCGCGGGGAAAGCACTTGGCCGGCGTTTTACCGGCCGCGCTCGGCCTGCGCCGTATGCAGTGCCGTGCTATATAGGCATCACCGCTGAGCAATCGCGTACGCAGGACCGGCAGCTCACTCGCGATTTCGGACATGGCCGCGATTCTCGACTACCACCAGCGCACGAAGCACTCTCCTGCGAGTGTCCGCGCGAATCGGCATTCGCTCGACTGGGACAACCAGCCGCTGCCGTTCAAGATCTACGAAACGCTGACCTCGATTCCGTTGCCGCGCGACTTCGGCGCACCGCGCAAGTCGGCGCTGGCCGCGATCGCCGGCGAAGGCCGAGGGGATGCGCAGCTCGATCTGGTTCGGCTTGCGCGCTTGTTGCAGTTCAGCGCGGGCATCACCAAGAAGCGGGAGTACGCCGGTGGTCAGGCGATGTACTTTCGAGCCGCGGCGTGCACCGGCGCGCTCTACCACATCGACCTCTACGTCGCCTCCGCCGAGCTGCCCGGGCTGCCGGCCGGCGTGTACCATTTCAGCCCGCACGATTTCTCGTTGCGCCTGCTGCGCGCCGGCGATCACCGCGCCGCGCTGATCGAGGCGACCGCGGCTGAGCCGGCGGTCACCGCCGCGCAGGCCGTTCTCATTTCCACGTCGACTTTCTGGCGCAATGCGTGGAAGTACCAGTCGCGGGCTTATCGGCACTGCTATTGGGACAATGGCACGCTGCTGGCCAATGCCCTCGCGGTGGCGTCCGCGGACGATCTGGCGGCACGCGTGATCATCGGGTTTGTGGACGACATGGTCAATCACCTCTTGGGGCTCGATACGCAGCGCGAGGTGGCCTTGTCGCTGCTCGCGCTCGGGCGCGGTGCTCCGCCGCCAACGCCGGCGCCACCGCAGCCGCCGCTCACGCTCCCGACGCGGCCGTTGTCCGCCAGAGAGGTGGACTATCCGCTGATTCGGAGCGCGCACGCCGCGACGTCGCTGCCCGACCCCGCCGCTGTGCGCGCCTGGCGGGCTGCGCCGCCACCGAGCAGCGGATTCTTACCGCTCGAACGGCGCCAACCGCTGCAGCCGCTCAGTGATCCTCCACGCTCTCCGCTCGGCGAGGTGATAACGCGCCGCGGTTCGGCGCGGCGCTTCCCGCGCACCCCGATCGGGTACGGCCCACTTTCGAGCCTGTTACATGCTGCAACGCGCGGGGTGCCGATGGACTGGAATGCCGGTGACCCACGTGTGTCGCTGCTCGAGCTGTACCTGATCGTGCATGCGGTCGACGGCCTGGCGCCCGGTACGTACTGGCTGGACCGCGCCGGCGCTGCGCTGGCGCCGTTGCGCGCCGGCACCTTGCGCCGTGAAGCCGGCTTCCTCGACCTCGGGCAGGACCTCGCCGCCGACGCGGCGGTCAACGTGTACGTGCTCGCGGATCTCGACCGCATCGTCGCGGCGTATGGCGAGCGCGGCTATCGCGCCGCTGCGCTCGAAGCGGGGATCGTCGGCGGCAAGCTCTACCTCGGCGCGTATGCGCTCGGTCTCGGGGCGACGGGGCTGACCTTTTTCGACGACGAGGTGACGCAGTTCTTCTCGCCACATGCGGCTGGCAAGGAGGTGATGTTCCTGGTCGCGATAGGCAACCCCCCTCGCCGAACCCGGTGACGCGCGGAGACGCGCACGCTCCGGCGTGCGGGCGCTGCATTCGCCGCCGCGGCCCTTCGCCAGCCGAACGCACGAGCGGGGCGAGCCCGTTCGGCTGACCAGCGCCAGGAACGCCTGGGCCGCCGTGCTCACATCACCGGCGGATCCGGGTCGACGGCCTCTTCGAGTGTGATCGGAGTTCGCTCGACGAGCGGTGCGCGCCGAATAGGGCACGGCGAGGCGTCGCAGGTCGTGCAGAATTGGCGGTCACAAGGGTCGAGGTGGAACACGATCTCCCCGTCGATCCCGAGCGTTTGGATGATGCGCTGCTCGAACGCGTTCGCGAAGTCGTGGGCTTCCTTAACCGTCCAGAACTCCGGCACGACCAGGTGCGCGGCGAAGTGCGTGAACCGCCCGGCGCGTATGGCGCGGAGGTGGTGGACGCGAATGACACCGGGAGTGAGATTGGCGTTGATGGCGTCGACCATCCGCTGCAGGAGCGCGGTATCTTGCTCGTCGAGCAGAGCGCCAGCCGCTTGCCGCACAAGACCGACGCCGGTCCAGACCAGGTTCAAGCCGACGATCGCCGCCACGGCCGGATCGAGCCATTCGAACCCGGTGAGGAGCACCGCCGCGAGTCCGGCGACGATGGCGATGGTGGTCCAGAAATCCGAGAGCACGTGGGTGCCGTCGGCGATCAGGATGGGCGAAGCGTATTTGCGCCCGACGCGGATCAGGTACCATCCCAGCGCGGCATTCGCGAGACCGGCGCCGAGGGTCACGAGCAGCCCGAAGTTGAGTTGTTGCACCTGGTGCCCGAACAACAGCGCCTCGCCGGCTTCCTTGAGGATCAGCACGGCCGCGAAGGCGATCAGGCCGCCTTCGAACGCGGCGCTGAAGAATTCGATCTTGCCGTGCCCGTAGGGATGGCCGCGATCCGCGGGCCGGTCCGCAATCGCGAGGCCGCCGACCGCGAAGACCGCCGCGACCACGTTGACGATGCTCTCCAGCGCGTCCGACAGAATCGCCGTCGAACCGGTCAGTTGGTACGCGAGGTACTTGACGCCTAGCAAGAACGTTCCGACGACCACGGACAGCGCCGCGGCGCGCCGCCGGATGCGGCTCGGCGCCGCGCGTTCAGCGACCGGGCGTGCGATCGTCGGTTGGGCGGTCATATCGCGCGCTCCGCACGCGTACCGCACTCCGCACGCGCCGGTACCAGCAGCCCAAAGCGATCCGGACAGCGACACCGCCAGGCGTCGGCGCTCAGCGGCCGCTTGGCTCGGGCGCGGCGGCCGCACGCATCGACCCGGCACAGTACCGGCGCGCCGCAGCGACGCCCCAGCTCAAGCAGCGACCTGCAACGCGGTGAAACGCGCGACTGCGCCTCGCAAGCGGCCGCGGCGCGCTGAGCAGGCGCGGGCGCGAACCGGCGACATTCGCTGGGGAGTTCGATGTGCATGACTCTCGTGTATGTACCGGAGGACGGCCCGCCGCGACCGTGCTCGAAGGGCGGGATTGTCGTGCCACCCCGGCTCGGAATCAAGCAGTGCGCCTGGAGAGGGCGGCCATTCCGCGCGGCTGAGGAGCCGCGGCGGCGCGGAGAGTCAGATTTGACACCCGTGGGGAGGGCAGTTAACGGAGAGGCCAGTCGACCGTGCTTCCCGACCGCATTGCTGTATCGCGCGCGACGGCGTCCGCCCGAAGGCTTCGCGTTGCGCGCTTTGCCGGTCGCGTCGCCGGCACGGCGCGTCCGCTGCCGCCGTGGCCGGAGTGAAGGAGGGAAAGTTCGTGGAAGGTTTGAGCGTGTTGCACATGATTCACCAGGGGGCGTTGGCCACCTATCCGCTGATTGCCTTCTCGATCGTGACCGTGAGCATCATCTTCGAGCGCCTGTGGGCGCTCCGCAGCGTCGCCACCGATACGCTGAAGCTCGCTGGTGGCCTGGCGCCGATCCTCGAGCGCGGGCAGATGAGCGAGGCGCTGCAGACGGCGCGCACACACGTGGCCACGCCGGCGGGCCGCATCTTCACCGACGTGTTGTCGCGCCACGCGAACGATACGCTCGACTACCTCGCCGACCTGACCGAGGAAAAGCGCTTCGAGGAGGTCGAGGCGCTGAAGGGGCCGCTGTGGGTTCTCGGCACGGTGGGAGCCAGCGCGCCGTTCATCGGGCTGTTCGGCACGGTCATCGGCATCATCAAGGCGTTTCACAACATGGCGAGAATGGGGAGCGGCGGTTTTTCGGTGGTGGCGGCGGGGATTTCCGAGGCGCTGGTCGCGACTGGCCTCGGTCTGGCGGTCGCCATCATCGCGGTGATCTTCTACAACTACTTCCAGACGCGCATCGAGCGCATCGAGGCCGCCCTGACCATCGCCTCGCACCGAGTGCTCGACGCCATCCACCTCGGACGGCAGTTCCATGGCGCTCAGTAGCATCCGCAAGCGCAGCACCCGATCTCCGATCATGGCGGAGATCAACATCACACCGCTTACCGACATCTTCCTGGTGCTCTTGATCATCTTCATGGTCAGCAGCGCCGCGATGATCGAATCCGGCGCGAAGATCAGCCTCCCGGAGGTCGACAGCACCTCCACCCAACCGCGCGAGATCACCGTCACGGTCACGGCGGATAATCAGGTGTACGTGAACAACGAGCGCACGAGCATGGATCAGGTTGAAGGGCTGCTGCGGGGACTGGTGAGCGCGAACCCGAGCGCACCGGTGGTGCTGGAGGGGGACCGCGACGTGCTGTTCGGCGAAGCCGTGCAGATCCTGTCCATCGCGCAACGAGCGGGCGCCGCGCAGGTGGCCATCGCGGCGCAGCGCAAGGCGGCCCAGTAACGCACGGCGCGTTGGCGCAGCACATGCGGACGGTCTGCTCCGAGACTCCACCGACGCCGCGGGGCTGGCTGCGCGCTCACTCCGGCCGTTGCAGGACGACATCGACGTCGCGTTCCTGACCGCGGCGCGACACCGTGACGCGCACGGTCTCGCCGGCCTCCCGCTGTTCCAGCAGCAAGAGGAGGTCGGCCGACGAGCGCACTTGGCGACCGTCGATGGCGGTGATGACGTCGCCGAGGATCAACCTCCCGCGTTCATCGCGGCGCGTAGGCTGTAGGCCGGCCAGCGCGGCGCCGCCGTTGGGCGCGACCTCCAGGATCAGCGCGCCCGTAATGCCGAGTTGGCGAGAAACCTCTCGATTCGCCACTTGGACGCCGAGCGTCGGGCGCATGACCTGCCCGTGCGCGATCAGGTCCGGCACGACCCATTGCACGGTATCGACGGGAATGGCGAAGCCGATGCCCGCATACGCGCCGGACGGGCTGTAGATCGCCGTGTTCACCCCGATCAGGCGCCCGTTGCTGTCCAGCAGCGGCCCGCCGGAGTTTCCCGGGTTGATGGCGGCGTCGGTTTGGATCACATCCCGAATCGGCACCCGCGTCGCCGATTGAATCTCCCGCCCGAGCGCGCTGATCACGCCGGTGGTCAGCGTATGGTCGAGGCCGAAGGGATTGCCGATCGCGTAGACCTGTTGTCCGACCAGTAGCTCGCTGGCGATGCCGAGCGGAATCGGGACCAAGCGCGCCGCGGGCGCGCCGATGCGCAGGACGGCGAGGTCTTTTTCGGGCGCGGCGCCCACCAGCTTCGCGTCCCAGACGCTTTGGTCCGCGAGCGTCACTCGCGCCGCATCCGCCCCTTCGATCACGTGGTAGTTCGTGACGACGTGGCCCTGTTGATCCCACACGAATCCCGAACTGCTGCCGCGCGGAATCTGCGCGACGTCTAGGCGGAATGCCGAACGGCGTCGTTCGAGTGACGTGATGAACACCACCGATGGGGCGGCGCGCTGGAAGAGCATTACCGTGGCGCGCTCGGCGTCGCCGAGCACGCCCGGATCGGTGGGGCGCCGTCCGCTCCGCGTCGCGGTGCCGGATTGCGGCGCAAACGCGCTCCACGCCAGTCCCGCGAGGAACCCCCCGATGAGCAGGACGGCAGCGGTCGCGAGGCGTCGGCGGAACATCGTCGGGGCATCCTTTCTGTCGGTCTGACGCGCAAAGGCGGCCCGACGGTACACGAGTATTCCGTACGCGCTCGCGCGAAGAAAGTCGCGCGGCGACCGTTGACAGCGCGCGGCCGGCGCTTAGTTTTCGCGCTGCCGACACCGACGCCATAAGGAGGAGCGATAACATGACGCGTATCGCATTCGATCCCGTCGAAGGCCTTTTGCGCTTGCAGGGTGATCTCGAGCGTTTCCTCGGAAAGCCGCCGTACAACTTCGGGCTGTCCGGAGGGAACGTCTATCCGCCGGTCAACATCTTCACCGATGGCGACGGCTACGTGATTCAGGCCGAGATCCCCGGAGTGGATCCGAACAACATCACGGTGAAAGTGGAGTCCGGACAGCTGACGCTCGCCGGAGAGCGCACTGCGCCGAATGTGGAAAGGGCGAGTTATCTGCGGCGCGAACGCCGATTCGGACGCTTCTCGCGCACGATCCAGCTGCCGCAGGATGCGGACCTCGAGCACGTGACCGCCGAGTTTCGCAATGGCGTGTTGTCCGTGCGCATCCCGAAGCTCGCTGCCGCCAAGCCGCACCAGGTCGAAGTCCGCGCGGCCTGAGCCGCGCTGGGGAGGTTGCCATGGAAACTCAGGGTGCCACGACTGGACAGGAGATGACGCCGAAGGAGAAGCAGGAGGTGCAGGGCACTGAACAGGCGCGCCCTGGCCGTTACTTCTCCCCGGATGTGGACATTTACGAAACGCCCGACGGCCTCTGGCTGCTGGCAGACATGCCGGGTGTAGATCCCGGTGAAGTGTCCGTGGAGCTGAACGACGGCGTGCTGACCATTCAGGGCGATGTGGGGCTGAAAGGTTATCAGGGGTTGACCCCCGCCTACTGCGAATACCGCGTGGGGCCGTTCCTGCGCCGCTTCACGCTGCCGCACCGGTACCAGTACGACGCGGATAAGATTACGGCCCGGTTGGTCAACGGTGTACTCGAGGTGCAGATCCCGAAAGCCGAGAGCGCCAAGCCGCGCCGGATCCAGGTCGCCACTAGCTGAATGCCATGCGTGCCCGCGGACAGCGATGCCGCGGGCACGCGATCCGGAACGACGCGGCTCTCACCACGACGCGACCGCCGGAGACCCGCCGTTCGACCACAGCTGACTCGATTCCGAATACGAAGCGCGGCTTCGGCTTCGGGCCTCTCTACTGGGTTACGCGTCGCCCAGTTGAAGCGAGCGTCGAGGGCGCGCTCGCGTGACTGCGCCGGCCGTTTGCTGCGATCCGACACGCGGCCTCCGCGCGCCGATCGGGACGCGACACGCCGCGGCTGTCCGACAAGTAGAACCGCCAGCGCAGCTCAGCGGCGTGGCGGATGCCGACGCGGGTCGTCTGGACCACGAACTCGCCCGGGCGCCGCCGCCCGCGAGCGATCCACAGCACTGGGCTGGTCGAGAGGTCGAGACCGTCCAGCTCGCGATCGATGGCCAGCGCCCGACAGAGCCGGCCCGGACCGTTAGCGCCGGTGATCTCGTCGAGGCCGCGGATCAGGACGGCGCCCGGTTCGCCCTCGCGGTCGGCGACCACGTTCGCGCAGTAGTGCATGCCGTAGGTGAAGTAGACGTACAGGTGCCCCGCCGGGCCGAACATGACCGCGTTGCGCGCCGTCCGGCGCCGGCCGCGTGCATGTGAAGCCGGATCATCCGTGTACGCCTCCACCTCGACGATGCGGCCGCGGCGCACGGTGCCGCCTACGTCGCGGCAGAGCCAATGTCCCAGCAGCGCGGGCGCGAGCTCCAGCGTGGGCCGGCAGTAGAACCGCCGGGTCAGACGCGAAAGCGTCACTCGCCGAGTACCTTCACCACGACGCGCTTCTTCCGGCGGCCGTCGAACTCGGCGTAGAACACCTGTTCCCAGGGCCCCAGGTCGAGCGCGCCGGCGGTGATCGGCAATACGACCTGGTGATGCACCAGCGTGCGCTTCAGGTGGGCGTCCGCGTTGTCCTCTCCGGTCCGGTGATGGCGGTAATCCGGGCGCGCCGGCGCCAGTGTGTCGAGCCATTGCTGAAAGTCCTGCTTCAGCCCGTCCTCTTCATCGTTCACCCAGATCGCCGCGGTGATGTGCATCGCACTGACGAGGCACAACCCCTCGCGTACGCCCGAGCGACTCACGATGTCGGCCAGCCGGCCGGTGATATTGACCAGCTCGCGCCGCTGGCGCGTCGTAAAAAAGAGATACTCGGTATGCGCGGCCACTATCCCTCGCCCCGAAATTGGCGCTCGAGGGCGTAGTGGCGATCCAGGTCGATGAGCGCGTTGAACTCGTCGAAAGCGAGCATCGAGTCCGCTCGGTCGCGCGTGATCCCGCTGCGGCGGAGCTCCCCGAAGAGGTCGCGCACGACGCGCGCCGAGGCCATCAGCGCGGTCAGGGGGAACACGATGAGATCGAAGCCGAGGGCGTGAAGCTCGTCGGGCGTCAGCAGCGGGGTGCGCCCGCCTTCGATCATGTTCGCGACCTTCGGGCCGGAGATCGCGCGCGCGATGCGCTCCAGCTCTTCAACCGACTCCGGTGCTTCGATGAACACGGCGTCGGCGCCGAGGTCGCGTGCCGCCTGACCGCGCGCAATCGCCTCGTCGAGACCGATGGCGGCGCGCGCGTCGGTGCGGGCCACGAGGAACAGATCGCGATCGGCGCGTTGGGACAGCACGGCGGAGAGCTTGCTGAGCCACTCGCCGCGGTCGACGACCTGCTTGCCGCGCATGTGGCCGCAGCGTTTGGGCCATACCTGATCTTCCAGGACCAGACCGGCGGCGCCGGCGTTGTGGTACAGCTCCACCGTGCGCAAGACGTTCAGCGCGTTGCCATAGCCGGTGTCGGCGTCGACGATCACGGGGCGGGAGGTGAGGCGGCACACGCGGCGTGCGGCGTCGGCCATTTCGGTCTGGGTGAGGTATCCGAAATCGGGCTCGCCGAGCTGCGAAGCGGCCACGCTGAACCCACCGATGAACAACACATCGAATCCGGCCTGGTCGGCGAGGCGCGTGGTCAGCCCGTCGTAAACACCGCCGGATACCAGCGGGCGGTTCTCTGCGAGCAGGTCGCGCACGAGCTGCGCACGAGGGGACATCGATCGAAGCCGTATCAGCTCTTCCGCGGGCGCGAAAGGCGCGATGCCGCACCGCGCGGGCGGCCCAAGGCCTCGAGCACGGCGGCGCAGAGCAACGGGAACATGATCTCGTGATGACCGGTGAGTTGATAGCCCTTGCCGCGACCTTGTGTCGGGCGCTGTACGACGTTCACCGCGGGGCGGTAATGGCGTACGAAGTCCATATCGACGGTGACCAGTTGGTCGACACGGCTGCCGACGTTGCGCGCCAGGTTCAACGCTTTCAGGAACACCTCCGGAATGATCACCGCGGAGCCTAAGTTGATGAATACGCCGCGGTGGAGGTGGCGACAGGTCTCGGCGAGGATGCGGAAATCCGCCATGCTGGCGCCGCCGATCGCCCGTCCATCGGCGGATGGATGCATGTGGATGATATCGGTGCCGAGTGCGGCGTGTACGGTCACCGGAACGCCGAGCCGGGCGCCGGCGGCGAGGATGCTCAGCTCGCGATGGCGGAGCCTCGCGTCATTGATCGCACGGCCGACCGCGGCGCCCAGCCCGAGCTCGGGCGTGCGCGCGATCGCGGCGTTCAGGAATTGGCCGGTCTCCTCGGCCATGCCGAATTGGCCGGTGCCCAGTGTGGCGCCGACATCCTCCGACGTCGCGCCGTGGTAGGCGAGCTCGAAGTCGTGCACGATACAAGCGCCGTTCATCGCGACCGCGCTCAGCAGCCCCCGCCGCATCAGCTCGATGATCAGCGGGCTCAGCCCGACCTTGATCGGATGCGCCCCCATGCCGAGCGCGACGAGGCGCCCGGCGCGGTGGCGTTCGGCGATGGCGCGCGCGATCGCCCGAAGGTCGTGCGCAGCGAGGATGTCGGGCAGCGAGCGAATGAAGTGGCCGACGGACATGGTTGCCGACGGCATCGCGCCAAGTGCCGCTGCGGCGACTTTGCTCGGCCGGCGCGCGAGCGGGTACGTGCGGACGCGCGAGAGGTCGATCGGCGTGCCGAGCGGCGCGCGCGGGCGCCGAGTCAAGCCGCCGGATCCGCGACGAGCGCCCGTTCCACGAGCTCGCATAAGGTATGGCCGATCGCGATGTGTACCTCTTGGATGCGCGGGGTCATCGACGTCGCGTCCACGCAGAGCACGTGGTCGGCGCGCTTGGCCAAGGCGCCGCCGCTGCCGCCGGTGAGCGCGACGGTGACAATGCCGAGCGTGTGGCACGTATCGACCGCGCGGAGCACGTTGGCCGCATTGCCGCTGGTGGACAGGGCAAAGGCCACATCACCTGGCCGCCCCAGCGCCTCGATCTGTCTGGCGAACACCACCTCGTAGCTCGCGTCGTTCGCGATGCTGGTGAGGGCGGAGGTGTCGGTCGTCAGCGCGATCGCGGGAAGTGCAGGGCGGTCCAGCAGGTAGCGATTAGTGAACTCGGCGGCCAGGTGTTGCGCGTCGGCGGCGCTCCCACCATTGCCGAAGAAGAATAGGGTTTGCCGTCGCCGGAGTGCCGAGGCGGTGAGGTGGATGACCTGCGCCAGCGCGTCGGTGTGGCGCTCCACGAACAGCCGTTGCGCGTCCGCCGAAGCCGCGAAGATTTGCCGGATATCGTCTTGCAGCACGGGCGGGGTATAGCGGAGCTGCGAACGGGGGCGCCAGCCACCGTTGGAAGATGTTGAGCGGCGCGGGCGGCGCCGCGCCGCTCGCTCTCGGTCTTACGCGGTTTGCCCCTCGGGTCGACGGAAAAGCGTCTGCATCTTCATGGCCAGGCCCATGTCGCCGGCGATCTTGAGCTTGCCGCTCATGAACGCCATCTGGCCGTTGAGCTTGCCGCTGATCAAGTCCACGTAGTCTTGCGCGGACAAGGTCATGGTCATGTTTGGCGACGGGTGGGCACCTTCGGTCACCGTGGCTTTGCCGTCTTTGATCTCGACGTAATAGTCGCCACCGCCCTCACCGGTCAGCTTAAACTGAATCACGGAATTCATGCCCACCGCCGCGTCGGGATTGAGCCGACTTGGCATGGCAGCGAAGATCGCCTTGACTGACTCTGCAACCGCTGACATCGATCGCGTCCTCCTTTTCAACATTGCCTGCGGACGGACGGCTACGTCCGCCAGATTCTCGAGGAACGGGGGTGACGGAGGGGGTCCGACCACCTCGTCCCCACCGCCGCTGCTTCTCTATGTGAGCGCGGTGTTGCCTGTCAACGTTTGTTGCCCGGCATTCAATGCCTGCCGTCGGCCCGCAGCCGCGCGGGTAGGTCGGCGGGCAAGTTCAACGTGCCGCCGATGCTCGAGTAGGGAAAATAACGCGCGCAGACGTGGGCGTGCAGCGGGACGCCGACCCCGTCGTGCACCTCGTAATCGAGCGCTAGGGGACCGAGGATGCACAGGGCCTCGTGTAGCAGGTCGGCGAACGTGTCGAGCAGGGCGGCCGGCATGTCGGTGATGCGGCCTTCCGCTTCCGGGCAGACGATTTCATAGCTGCGCGGAAACACTCCAAAGGGGCAGAAGTACAAAAAGCACCCGCCCCGGGCCTCGAGCAGAAAACCTTCCCCCTCGATGAACGCGAGGATTTCGCGCCAGAGACCGGGCGCGCGGGCGAGCGCAAGGCGTTCCTGCTCGACCGGCGGGAACGGCAGATCCGAGCCGATGACCTGATTGTGTAGGTGCGGCTGCGAGGCGCCGGATTCGCGGCCCTGGTTCTTGCGGATCAACACCGCCCGAACCGCCGGGTTGTCGTACGCCAGGCGCGCTACCGCGACGTCCGCCCGCAGAATGGCGCGTAGTTGCTCGCGCGGGAGCAGGGCGGTGTACAGGAGCTCGTCTTCGCAGCGCGCCTCGTCGGCGAAGTGGCGCGGGTCTTCGACCACCACGTAGGACTCGTTTCGGCCCCCCGTGCACACCTCGGGAATGCGTGGAAACAGATTGTGAAATGCCCGGATCAGCCAGGGAGAGGTGGTCGCCGCCGCGCGGCGCACTGCGGCGGGCTGTACGCGCAGCACCTCCGCGGTGGTGAGCGCTTCATTCCCCGGGCAAAACGGGCAATCGCGCCGCTTCTCCTCGAGCGCGGATAGGCGCGCGGCGATCGCGTCGCCGACAGTCGGCGATTGCGCCATCGCGGCGGTCGCCGTCGCCGACGGAAAACGGCTCTGCTTGCGGTGCAGGTCGGTGAAATAGGTGATCGCGCCGGTAAACGGGCTCCGCACCCACACCAACTGCGCACCCTCTTTGCGGAATTCCACCCCCATGTGCTTAACCCGTCGGAGAGCTGCACGCGCCGCTGGGTAAAAGCCGATTCGTTTCAGGAACTTACAGTAAACGTTCGGCTTGTCCACCCGCACGCGCAATTTTCTGCAAGCGGGATCCATCTAACTGGGTAGAAAATCCCATGCAGATGATCTCGAAATGCCGCAAATCCCGATCACCGCCTAGTCCTCACTGTTGAGATGGGCGCCGACGCGGGATCACCACCGGTCGGCCTGAACACGAAAGTTACGTACCGAGGAGGGAAGCATGATGGTCAAGCGTATGGCGTTGGTGACTGCAATGGCGGCGGCTCTCGCGCTGCCGGCACTCGCTCTGGGCGACGGTCGCGGTCGCGATGATGCCCCGGGCCGCGCACACCGTCTCAAGGATCGGGAATGCCTCGCGGCGTGTCGAGCCGAGACGCAGTCCTGCCTCGCGGATGCGCGCGAGGCTGCCAAGCCGTGTATTGAGAGCTGCCAAGAGTTGGTCGATGCCGCTCGCGAAACCTGCGCGAGCGATCCCCGCGGCGAGGCATGTGGCGAGGCGCGAGCTGCGGCGCGGGAGTGTCTCGCCCCCTGCTATGAGGAATTGAACCCGGCCGTCCGGAGCTGCGTCGCGACTGGGCACGAATGCGTACGCACGTGCGCCTTCATCGGCGAGCCTCCGTGTCTCACCGATTGTCGAGCCGCGAATGTCGAGTGCGTGGGAGCCGCGCGCCAGGCGCTGAATAGCTGCCGCGAAGAGTGTGGCGACGAGTTGAAGTCCGTGCGTGAAGCGTGTGCTGCCGACCCGCGCGGCGACGAGTGCGAGGCCGCGCACGACGCGCTGCGCGCCTGCTTGAGACCATGCCGCGAGCAGCTGAAGGACGACCTCGCGACCTGCAAGCAGACGCTCCGCCAGTGCGTCGAAACGTGTGGCGCGAGCGCGGAGTAGCTCCTCAAATCAGAGCTGCCCTCCACCTGCTCCTTTTCCCTCGATTGCCTAGACGGGGCAGGTGGCTGTAAACGGGCGCGGCGCGTGGCCTTCCCCCCGCCCCGCGCCGCGCCCGCACCCATAGCCTGCTGCCCCCAGCGCGGAAAACCCGCTTCGCCGCCCCCAATCGCAGGCTCGTTCGCCCGGTCGTGCGCCCGATTATCGCGTACGGATTGACGTATCCAGCATTCGCCCGGCTCGCCAAAGAGGTGTACCTCGACGTCGCGGAACGGGATTTCGCGCTGCCATTTAAGCGGCAGACCGACAGCCGCATCGCGCTCGTCACCGGCATCACCCGCCGCGAGATCGCGCAGCTGCGCCGCCAACGGGGCGGCGCGGTCGATTTGCCAGACGTCGAGGAGTCCGCGGTGACACACGTGATCGGCCGGTGGATGGCTGGTCCTCCTTACGCAACACCGGACGGGATGCCGCGCCGGCTCCGGTACGAGGCGAGCGCCGACGCGCCGAGTTTTTCGCGGTTGGTTCGAGAGCTCGGGCCCGACACCCCGGTGCGCGCCGTGCTGGATGAGCTCCTGCGTACCGGCAGCGTCACGCTCACGCCGGAGGGAGATGTCGAGCTGCGCCGCGAGGCGCACATTCCCGCTGGTGCAGGCGAAGGGCGGTTCACGTTGCTCGGCACCGACCCCGGCGAGCTGTTCGCGACCATCGCCCACAACATCGAGCAGGGCGACGTGCCGTGGCTGCAGCGCAAGGTCAGCTACGACAACGTCGGTGCCGACGCGCTGCCCGCCCTCCGCGACGAGGCGCGCCAACTGGGGTTGGAGTTCGTGCGGCGTGCGAACGCGCTGCTGGCTTCCTACGATCGCGACCGGCACGGCGATGTGCCCGGTGGCGCGCGCACCCGGGTGACGGCGGCGGTGTATTACTTCGAAGAGCCGGTGGCGCCCGAGGCCGATTCCGACGCGCCGTCCAATGCGCTACGCCCGCCGGGCCGGATTCGGAGGAAGCAGCGATGAGGGGGGCGCGCCTCGTCCTATTGTGCTGCGCCGCGCTGGCCAGCTGTCTGTCTTCGGAGGGTGGCGTCACCGGCACCGGCGTCAGCTCCTCGGTCAGCGGCAATATCCGCTTGGTGAACGCGGCGGCGGAGCGCGCCGAGCTGCCGTTTCCGATTCGGGTGAGCATCGAAGGGATGCCCGACCTCACCGCGGTTACGGACGACGAGGGGAGCTTCGCACTGCGCGGCGGTTTTTCCGGCGCCATCGTGCTGACCTTCGCCGACGCGAGTCGCGGTGCATCGCTCGGCGGCTTACCGCTCGAGGTGCCGGCCGGGTCGGAGGTGATACTGGAGAATATCGAGATTGACCCCGGCGTACCGCCGTCAGAACGGGTCAGACCCGCGGCGGTCCGGCAGCTGGACGTGTTCGGGCGGCTCGACATGGTGGAGTGTGAAGGTGCGGGAGCGGGTACCGTGCTGATCAGCGACGACTCCGCGCCTCCCCACCAGTTCCTGATCGTGCTCAGTGGCGAGACCGAGATCGCGGCGCGCGATGGCGATCCGCTCGTCTGCGACGATCTGGAGCCCGGCATGGCGGTGCGCGTGGAAGGGCTGTTGCGACTGGAGGATCAAACCACCGTTGCACTGCTCGTCGTGACAACGTCGGCGCGCCCCCCGCGCTCGCCGGGCGGCGAGCCGCGCCCAGAGCGGTTGCGCGGCGCCGTCGTCGCGGTCGATTGCGCAGCCGGTACCGTGGAGGTCGAACAGGTCGTCGGCGCCGAAGCGGTGTCGCGCACCGTGCAGCTCTTCGCCGACACGGAGATCCGCTGCGCAGCCGATCCGCCCATCGAGTGCGCCTGTGCCGACATCCACGTCGGCACTGCGGTCGCGGTGAGCGGGACGATCTCTCCGCGGCGCCCGGGTGTCGTGCGCGCCGAGCTCGTCACCATCGGCCAGGGTCCGTTGCGGCTGGAGCTCGCCGGACGCGTACACCGCATCAACTGCGCCGATCGCGAGCTCACCGTGCGCGAGGAACGGCTGGATGAGGCGCTGCGCGTGCGCGTGTCGGAGGCGACGGTGATCCGCTGCGGGCGCCAGCCGTGCGCGTGCACGGATCTGCAGCCGGACGACCGCGTGCGCGTGGAGGGCGTGCGGAGCCCCTTCGATCGGCGGGTCATCGAGGCGCTGCGGATCACCCGAATCCCCTCGCTCGACGCGGCGCCGGCGTAAGCCCGCGCCGCACAGCTGATTTGAAGCCGCCTGCGCCGTCCAGTATACCTACTCGCATTCTGAGTGAACGGCGCAGCCCCCCATGGCGCGCCGCGGAGCGAGGGGAAGGTCATGCGGTTGATCGGTGCACTGTTCATCTCTCTGGCCGTCGCGCTGCCGGCGAGCGCGGCGGAAGATCTCGTCAAGGATCCGGACGGGAAGACCCTGGCGATCGTCGTCGACTGTAACAGCTGCAAGGACGGCAAGGACAAAGAATGCAGCACCGGCGTCGACGCGGGATTCCACGACGCGAAGCCCTGCGGCAAATGCCTGATCGACGCCAACTTTCCGACTCGCATCGAGTACCCTTACGATCTGCAGTTCATGGGCTATCTGCGGGACGAGAAGGGTGAGCCGCTGAAAGGCAAGTTCGTCCGCCTCTATCTGCCGAACACCTGGACGGTGCGCACGCGCACCCTCGACGATGGAATGTTTCGCCTGCTGCTCGGAGCAACCGCGGAGCGCAAAGGCAAGCCGCTGGCGATCAAGCTCGGCGATCGCGTGATGCCGAAGGACAGCAAGGCAGCCGAGTACGCTCTGTACATGCTGCCGCCGAACTACAAGCCGTGTCAGGCCAACGGAGGTACGGCCGGTAAGCCGGCCGCGCCCGCGCAGGCCAGGCAGTAGGCGTCTGTGCCCGGGCGCGCCCTCCGCGGGCGCGCCCGGCGCGAACGCGCCTTGCCGGGCCTAGCGCCCGGCTTCTACACTGCGTCGATGCAGCTCTGGCGCTGGCGCGTGCTGTCCGAACGGGCCAAGCGCTGCGCTCTGCCGCTGTTCGTTCTGCGGGCGCTGGAGGGGCTCCTCGCAGGGTGGACCCTAGCGGTCGGCTCGCCGGCGGTCTCCGAGAATGCATGGGTCGCCGCCGCGGCACTGAGCATCTACCTGGCGGCGAACGCCGCCGTCTGCCTCGCCTACCGCCGTGGGCGCACCTCCGCGTGGCTGGTGGCGGCTGACATCGCGGTCAACGGCTGCGTTGTCGCGTTGTCGGTGGCGACCTCCGGCGCTGAACGGAGTGCGTTGCTGCCGTTGCTGCCGCTGAAAGTCATTCCCTATGCCCTGGTGTTCGGCGCGCCGGCTGGTTTGGCCTTTTTCTGTACGGGCGCGGCATTGGCGGTGCTGATCCGCTGGATTGCGCCGGCCGAGCTACTGGCGGCGGCGGCGAGCAGCGTCGCGTTTTCCGCTGCTCAGCTCACCGCTCTGGCCGCCGCCCAAGCCGGCATCGGCGGCGCACTCGCTGCAGTATGGCTGCGCTGGGTGCTGGAGGATCGCGTTCCGCGCCAAGCGCCCGACGCTGCCCGCGATCGCGCGGCGGCCGCGGCGCTCCGAACGAACGCGCTGCTGGCGATGAGCTCGGCACTCGCTCCGTTGACCCGCGGCGACGAGATCGTGGCCAAAGCGATCGAGATTGCTCCTGCGGCGATGAACGCCGACGGCTGCTCCATCGCGCTGTGGACCGCGGACGGCACCTACCACGTCCGCGGCACGTGGCCCGGCAACATGCAGTCCGATGACGAGCCGCCGAGGCTGTCCAGTCAGCAAGTCGCGGACTTCGAATGGGTGCGGCGACTCGGCCGGTGTGCGCTGGCGCCGGCGTCCGCTAGCGGGGAGGTCCTCGGTCAGGGTGCACTGATCGCGCCGTTGTCGAGCGGAACGCGCTTCCACGGCGTGTTGACGCTCGTCGGTCGCGGCGGACGCGCCATGATTGCGCCACACGACATGAGCGCGGCCGCGGCGCTCGCGGCGCAGATCGCGACGGCGCTCGAGCGTGCTCGTCTGGTCGAGGAAAGCAGCCGTCTCGTCCGCGCGATCGAAAGCACGGAAGAGGCGGTCGTCATCACCGACACCCACCGCCGTGTCATCTTCGCGAACCCCGCGCTGTGGCGGTTGCTGGGCCTCCGGCAGGACGAGGTGATCGGCCGCGATGCTCTGGAGTTAGCGACCCTGGAGACATCCACAGCGATCCTGGAGGATACGCTGCGCGGGCGTAGCTGGCGCGGTGAATCCGTGGTGCGGCGGCGCGACGGCGCGGCAATCCCCGTCGTCGTGAACGCCAGCCTGATCCGCGACTTCGACGGGGTCGTGCAGGGCGCGGTGGCCATTCTCGACGACATCGCCGAACAGAAACGCGTGCAGGCGCACATGCAGCGCGCGGACCGCCTGGCCGCCGTCGGCAGCACCGCGGCAGGCATCGCGCACGAAGTGAACAACGCGCTGGCGGTGATTCTCGGTCAGACGGCGGATGCGGCGACGCGCGCACCCGACGAGCTCCGCGCGGCACTGATGCGCGTCGACGCGCAGGCACACCGGATTGCCGACCTCATGCGGGGGGTGCTGGACTTCGCGCGTCCGCGCCCGCCGCGCGCGGTGGCCGTCGACGTGCCGGTGCTGGTCATCCGAACGCTGGAATTGCTCAGTCGGGATCTCGAGCGGCACTCGGTGCAGGTCCAGACCGAGTTTCCGTCCGCTCTGCCGTCCGCCCATGCGGATCCGCAACAGCTCCAACAGGTGCTGCTCAACCTGCTCGGGAACGCGATTCACGCGGTGGCGGGGGTTTCCGATGCGCGTGTGCGCATCGGAGCGAGCCGTCAGGGGGACCTGATCGCGCTGCGCGTCGTGGACAGCGGTCACGGCATCGCGACGGACGACCTGCCCCGCATCTTCGACCCGTTCTACTCCACAAAAGCGGAGGGCAGCGGGCTTGGCCTGAGCGTGAGCTATGCGATCGCCCGGGCGCACGGCGGCGATTTGCGCGTCGACAGCGCCCCTGGCCGGGGGACGACGTTCACGCTGGAGTTGCCGGTTGCGATGAGGCGCACAACCGCGCAAGGGCCTACGCGCGCTCTGCTCGTGGATGACGATGCCGACGTGGCGCAGGCGCTGGGGGCGATGCTGTCGAAAGAAGGCGTGCACACGACCCGCGCCGCGACCGCCGCCGAAGGCCTCGCGTTGCTGGACACCGCGACGTGGGACGCGGTGTTTCTCGACGTACACCTGCCGGATCTCCCCGGCCCGGAGATCTATCGGCGGCTCACCGGTAGCAATCCAGCGCTTGCCCAGCGGGTCGTATTCGTCACCGGGGGGTTGCGCCGCAGCGGCGGTCGGCTCCGCGAGGAGTTGCCGCCGCAGCCGGTCCTCATCAAACCGTGCTCGCAGGAGCAGGTGCGCGAAGTCGTGCGGCGACTGCGTGCTTTGGGTTAGTCGCCGAGCGGGCTCCCAACGGTCGCGCCGCCGCGCCGCCTCGGGCGCGTTACTGCGCCGCGGCCGCGGCGATGTTGGCGGGCAAGCGGAACAGCCGTTCGGTGTTTTCACGCGTCGCGTCCGCCAGCCGCTCGACCGGCTCGCCGCGTACCTCGGCGATCTCCAGGGCCGTCCGCACCACCAGCGCGGGCTCATTCC
Source organism: Binatia bacterium (assembly GCA_050176585.1). GTDB lineage: Bacteria > Desulfobacterota > Binatia > HRBIN30 > CADEER01 > CAYYWP01. The sequence goes on along the minus strand of JBFXHX010000004.1, from coordinate 5,417 downwards.
GGCGCCCGCGGTAGGGCACCGGCGCGAGAAAGGGGGCATCGGTCTCGATCAGTATGCGGTCGAGCGGCGCCAGGCGCGCCGCGGCGCGCGGACCGTCCGCATTCTTGAACGTCACGATGCCGCTGAACGAGAGGTGAAACCCGAGATCCAGCAAACGGCGTGCGCTGTCGGCGTCGCCGGAAAAGCAGTGGATCACGCCGCCCACCTCACTGGCGCGCTCGGCGCGGAGAATTTCGACTGCGTCGTCATCCGCTTCGCGCAGGTGAACGACGATGGGCCGCTTGAGCGCGCGTGCCACCGCGATGAAGCGGGCGAACGCCTCGCGCTGGCGCGCGCGCGGTGAGTGGTCGTAGTGGTAATCGAGCCCGGTCTCGCCGATGGCGACCACCTTTGGGTGTGTCGCCAACGCGATGATCTCGTCCAGTGCGGCCTCGCTGGCCGTCGCCGCTTCGTGCGGGTGAATGCCCACCGTCGCGAACACCTGCGGCCACGCGTCGGCGAGTGCGAGCGCTTCGCGGTTCGCCTCGAACGGCCCGCTCGCGCCGATCGTCACCATCGCGGCGACGCCCGCGCGGCGCGCGCGCTCGAGCACGACCGGCCGGTCGGCGGCGAAGTCGATGTCGAGATGGCAGTGCGAGTCGATCAGCCGCGCGCCCGGCGGCAGGGCGGGCAGATCGGGATCGCCGTCTAGCGGCTTCCAATCCATGTCGAGCGCGCCGCGGGTCAGCCCGCCCGCCCCGGGACGCGCGCGCTCATTGTGCTTCCATATCGATGCGCGGGAACAAGATCTCCGGCTTCCTGGTCACGTGGCCGACGGGGACGGCGGTCCCCCAGCGCCAATCGGCGTCGAGCGCGCGGCGCCCGGGCACATCGAGCATCGCGAAAATCTTGGCGGCACTCTCGGGCAGAAACGGGCCGAGCTGCACGCCGACGACGTACAGCGCCTCGAGCAGGTGGTGCAGCACCGCGCCGGCGCGCGGCGCGGTGGCGGGATCCTTGGCGAGCGAAAATGGCGCGGTGGTCACGATGTACTTATTCGCGGCGTCGATCGCACGCCACAGCGCCTCCAGCGCACGGTGGATGGCGAGCTGCTCCATGTGTTGCGGCATCTCGCCGACCGCGGCCGTGAACGCATCGGCGAGCGCGTGATCCTCGGCCGTCCACGCGCCGAGCGGTTGTACGGCGCCCTGGAAGTAGCGCTGCTGCATGGCGAGGGTGCGGCTGACGAGATTGCCGAGGTTGTTGGCGAGATCGGCGTTCACGCGGGTTACGAATGCGTCTTCGCTGAACGTGGCGTCCTGACCGAAGGCCATCTCGCGCAACAGAAAGTATCGGAACGCGTCCATGCCGAACCGCTGCTGCATGTCGAGCGGCCGGATGACGTTGCCGAGGCTCTTCGACATCTTGCTCTCGCCGCGCGTCCAGTACCCGTGGACGCGCAAGCCCTTGAACAGCGGCAGGCCGGCGCTCATCAACATGCTCGGCCAGAACACGCCGTGCGGTTTGACGATATCCTTGCCGATCAGGTGCTGCGCCTCGCGCCACCAGTCTTCGTACTGGTCGCCTGTGAGGTGGCGAATGGCGCTGACGTAGCCGATCAACGCATCGAACCATACATAGGAGACGTAATCGGGGTCGAACGGCAGCTCGATGCCCCAGGTCAAGCGCGCCTTCGGCCGCGAGATGCAGAGATCGCCGAGCGCGTCGCCGCGCAACAGGGCGAGCACCTCGTTGCGGTACCGCTCCGGGACGATCCGGTCGGGATGGGCCTCCAGATCCTCCGCGAGACGCTGCTGGTAGGCGCTCATGCGGAAGAAATAGTTCTTCTCTTCGATGTAGGTCGGGGCGACGCGATGATCGGGGCACGTGCCGTCGACGAGCTCTTTCTCGGTGTAGAAGCGCTCGCAGCCGTAGCAGTACAGGCCGCCGTAGCTGCCGAAATAGATGTCGCCAGCCGCGTGTATCCGGCGCAGGAGGTCCTGCACGGTGGCGACGTGATCGGGATCGGTCGTGCGGATGAAGTAGTCGTACCGCAGCCCGCACCGGTCCCACGTGTCCCGGAAGAGCTGGCTGAAGCGGTCCGCGTGCGCGCGCGGTGTCACCCCGGCCGCGGCGGCCGCCTGCGCGATCTTGTCGCCGTGCTCGTCGGTGCCGGTGACGAAGATGACCTCGCTGCCGCGCGCGCGGTGCCAGCGCGCCAGCGTATCGACAACCACGGTCGAGTACGTGTGGCCGAGATGCGGCTCCGCGTTGACATAATAGAGCGGGGTGGTGATGTAGACTCGATTCATGGCGGCACCCCTTAGGGGACTTTCTTGACCACCAGGTCTTCGAGCCCGGCCTCCACCTCGGCGTCGTCGTCTTCCCGCCGAATCACGACGCTCTGTTGCAACGTGTTGTGCCGCACCACCACGCCGTTGCCCTTCACCGACTCGACGGACTTGCCGATGCCCGGCAACGCCCGGCGCAGTTCGAGATAGGTATCGTACTCGTAGCGCAGGCAGCACTTGAGCCGCCCGCACATGCCGGCCAGCTTGGACGGATTCAGGGAGAGCCCCTGCTCCTTGGCCATCTTCACCGAGACCGAGCTGAAATCGCGCAGCCAGCTCGAGCAGCACAGCTCGCGCCCGCATGGGCCCATGCCGCCGATGAGCTTCGTCTGATCGCGGTGGCCGATCTGCTTCATCTCGATGCGGGTGTGGAGCGTCTGCGCGAGATCGCGCACTAGGTCCCGGAAGTCCACGCGCTCCTCGGCGAAGAAGTAGAAGACGATCTTGGAACCGTCGAACACGCACTCGCTCTTGATCAGCTTCATCGCGAGCCGGCGTTCGTGGATGCGGTGCGCGCAGACGCGTTGCGCCTCACCGGCGCGGCGCAGATTGGCTTCCTCGCGCGCGAGCTCGCGCGCGTCTGCTCTCTTGATGACCCGCGGCAGCGCCCCGACGATGCGCCGGTCGACGGCGTAGGGTGCCACGGCGACGGTGCCGAGATCGGTGCCGCGCCCGGACTGGACCAGCACCCGATCGCCCACCCGCAACGGCAGGGCGCCGGCATCGTACTCGTGCAGCGGCCCGGTGGGCTGAAACTGCACGCTGACGATCGAGATGCGAGGCCCGGTCGAGGTCGGAGAATCGGCGAGCTCGGCCATGCAAATCAGGTGCGCGCCAGGCGCAAGGCGAGCGCTTCGGTCAGCAGGGGGCGGTTCGGATTGCGCCGGCGCAGCGTGCTCAAGGCCTCGCTTACGCTGTCGGCCCGCCGCACGGCGCGCGCCAACCCGGCGGCATCGTCACGGGCCGCCGCGTCCGCCGCCTCGGCGTGACACACGGCCAGCAGGCCTTCCAGGCGTGCGGCGGTCTCTGGTTCGGTACGGCCCAGCCCCTTGCTCATGGCGAGTATCGATGCATATCGGCCGTCCTGCAGAGCCGCAAGTCGGGCCAGGAGCTCCGCGCGGTCAGCGTCTTCCCACAACGCGCGCCATTCCAGCGCCTGGCCGGGGCTGCCGCGCGCGTCGCTGGCCAGCTGCCGAGCTTCGTCGGGCGATACGCCCGCAGCCGTTGTGAGCGCCGCGACCACGTCGTCGTCGCTCAACGGGCGGAATGCGATGCGCTGGCAACGAGAGCGCACCGTCGGCAGCAGCGCGCCGGGCGTAGCCGTGATGAGCACGATCGCCGCGTGTCCGGGCGGCTCTTCGAGCGTTTTCAGCAGGGCGTTCTGCGCGGCGATCGATAAGCGGTCGGCGTCGTCCACGATCGCGATCTTGCGCGCCGCGCTGACCGCCTGCAGCTGCACGAAGCGCTTCAGCGCGCGCGCTTGCTCGATCCCGATCTCTTTTTTGCGCGTTTCCCGCCGACCGCGCTCTGGGGCGCTGATGGCGAGAACATCCGGATGCGAGCCGGCCAGGAGCTGTCGGCACCCAGCGCAGGCGCCGCACGGTGGCGCCGCGTCGGTGCATGCCAGCCGCGCTGCCAGGCGCTGCGCGACCAGCGATTTGCCGATGCCAGGCGCGCCGAGGAACAGCAGGGCGTGCGGCAGCCGATCGGCCGCGAGCAGCGCGTTCAAACGGGCCCAGACGTCTTCGTGGCCGTAGATCTCCGGAAGAGTCATGGCTCCCGCAGGGTCTCGCGGATGGCGTCCATCACCATTGCGTGCACCGCATCGATCGGCTGGGTCGCATCGATGACCCGCCACGTCGCTGGCGCGGCCGCGGCTTGCGCAAGGAAGCCGCCGCGCACGCGTGCATGAAAGGCTTCGAGCTCGGCGTGAAACCGGTCGGTCCTGACCGCCCGGGCGAGGCCGACGCGCGGCGGGCAGTCGAGCAGGATCGTGAGCCGCGGGCTCAACCCGCCGCGCGCCCAGCAATCCGCGCGGCCCACGGCGTCGAGATCGAGACCGCGGCCGTATCCCTGATACGCGATGGTCGACGCCGAGTAGCGGTCCGTGAGCACGAGTGCGCCGTTGTCGAGCGCGGGCGCGATGACCTCCGCGACGTGCTGGGCGCGATCGGCCAGGTAGAGGAAGAGCTCCGCCAGCGGATCGAGGGCGGCGCGCCCGTGCAGGAGCACTTCGCGGAGCTCGCGGCCGAGTGGGGTGCCGCCGGGCTCGAACGTGGACTGGACGATCGCATGGCCATCGGCGCGCAGCACCTGAGCGGCCCGCGCTACTTGCGTGGATTTGCCCGAGCCCTCCGGCCCTTCGAAGGCGATCAGAGAGCCGCGGCGCGCCTCGGGCATGCGGGTTGTCTATACCGCCCGATCGGCCGGGGTCCAGGCAGGTGCCGAACGCCGCAGCGGGGCCGGGGCAATCGCCCGGTGCTACTCCGGCGCATCGGGGTTTTCGGTGCGCCCGAGCACCAGATCGATGCCGTAGATCAGCTGCTTCGGCGTGCACGGCTTGGTGATGTAGTAGTCCGCGCCGTGCTGATAGCCGCTCATCACGTCGTCGTCGTTCACTTTGGCGGTCAACAAGATCACCGGCGTGCGGGACGTGGCATGCGTCGCCTTGATGCGGTCCAGCACCTCGAAGCCACTCATCTGCGGCATCATGACGTCGAGCAGCACGACGTCAGGGGTAATGCTCTTCAAGGCCATTAGCGCATCCACGCCGTTGGTGGCCGTGACGACGGTGTAGCTTCGCCCTTCGAGGATGGTCCGCAGGATCATGAGGCTGTCGGGGTCGTCATCGACCACCAGGATCGTTCGGCTCATGCGTCGCTCGGCAACGGTCATCCCGCCACGCAGCGACGCACCTTAGCACGTCTCCGAGATTCCTCCACCAAGAATCTCAATTGCGCGCTGAGTTCGCGCATGCGGCGCGGAGCTTCGGCAGCCGAGCTGTGTTGGAAGTTACACAGCACGTGGTGCGCGGTCAGCCCGGGATCGCCGATGGATCGCCTTGCGCGCGCCGGACGTCCACCGTGT
>JBFXHX010000003.1:7163-194493 GCA_050176585.1 Binatia bacterium | reverse complement strand
GGTCAGACGCCGGTCGAGCCGGCGCCGAACATCCGGTCCAGATAGTAGTTGAGGAAGTGGTGCAGCGCGCTCTCGAGCTCGACCATCGGGCCGGGCTCGTACGACCGCGACTTGACCCCGTTCTGCAGCGACCGCAGCATGGCGCCGTCCTCGCCGGCGACGAGACGGATGAAGTCTCGATACACGTTGTTCCGCGCTTCGAAGGCGGCCGGCGGCATATCGAGGTACTGCTTCGGAAATTGCGTCCAGATCGTGATCCGCGAGCGCTCCGGTGAGATGGGATGCGTCACCCAGGGCTGGATGCAATCCTGGCGGCCGAAGATGTTGAGCGTCGGCTGGACGAAGAAGGCGCACCCGAACGTCGGCGACGGCCGGCGGTCCTTGAGCCACGGCATCGGTCCGAAGAGCGACATGCCCTCCGGGGCCATCGTCTGCGCTTCGTATTCGGAGTGGAACCGGCCCTGGGTCTCGAATTCCCACTTCCACTCCATGCCGCCGGGCAGGAAGTTCTTCCCAAACGACGACGCGTGCACGATTCTGATGTGGTAAATGTCCGAGACGTTCTCGGGGATGAACTTCCAGTTGCAGTCGATCTCGAACGAGTACTCGTCCGTGATCACCGTGTCGTCGGGGCGCAGCAGGTCGCCGTACTTGCGCGCGCCTTCGATGTCGAGATTCTCGGCGAGGCTCGCCGCGTTCGGGTCGAAGTTCACGAAGATCCATCCGCCCCAGGTTTCGAGCTGCACGACCGGCAAACGGCAGTTCTTGAAGTCGAAGCTGTTCGCATCGACGCTCTTGCTGAGGGGGGCGCCCTTCAAGCGGCCATCCCCACCGTACGTCCAGCCGTGGTAGGGGCAGGAGAACTCTTCGCGGTTGCCCTGCCCGCTCGCCACCTCTACGCCCCGATGCCGGCACACGTTGGAGAACGCGTTCAGGTTCCCCGCCGCGTCGCGGCAGATCAGCAGCGGCTCATTGATGAACCGGAGCGCGCGGTAATCGCCGGGATTGGGATACTGCTCCACACGGCCGACGCAGAGCCACTCCTTCATGAAGATCTTCTCGATCTCCATCTCGAAGATCTCCCGCGACCAATACAGCTCGCCGGGTAGATGGCGCGCCCGCGGCAGCTGTTTCCGCATCTCCGAAAAATCTAAGCGGCTCGGAGTGGTATTCGCGTAGGCCACTGACATGGTCATCCTCCTCTAACGAGAGCCCCCCGCGTCGCCCGCCGGACGGCGCCGCGCACGAGGTACTCTATCTACCGAACCCGACCGGGTGATCCGTAGTGCCCCGGGTCCGCCGGCTCGAATCCCCCTCTGGCTCGCGGACCAGTCGGCGCCGATGAGGGGGCCGGTCTGGCGTGTGGGGCATTCTCGGCTTCTGCCCGAGAAGCAATCCGTTCGTACAGCAGGTATCCTCCCCGGCGTGCAGTCCCCATCGCGAGCGAAACGCGAACACGTGTAGCACTGTCCGAGATCCGTCCGCAAAGCCGAAAGCCGGGGCGGCGACGGCCGCGCGCCGCCGAAGAAGCGCTCCGCTGAAGGCCTCAGCGTGCAGAGGGCGACCTGCCCCTGCCGTGGGCGAGAGAGCGCGTCCACCGCTAGGCGAAGCGCGAGCGGGCCGGCCGCCGCCGGCTCGCTACTCCACGCGGCGCGCCGCGTAGGCGTACACCTTCGAGCGCATGCATCGGGACAGTCGGGTCAATCAAAATGCGCGAGCTTCCTGAGGATATCGAGGGCCGCGGCTGCGATTCGCGCGCGGCTCGCCCTCAGCTCGTTTTGTAAGGATTGCAGGCGGCAAGCGTAAAAACTTTGGGGTAACTGATTCATCTAAAATTGAGATGACTTCGTTTCCCACCAGCGCCGTTCGGCGACCTGATGGCGTCAGCTTTGCTTGCCACGGTCGGTGCCAGGCAATCTCCCAGCGACAAACTGAAGTATCAGCCGCATCCTCTCTTGGATCGTTCTCGGCCAGATGGAGAACGGCTCAATCGAATAGGCGCGTCGAGAAGCGGAGCGGGCACCCGCTCGTGAGGAACCCAAATGGCAGAAATCGATGGATACCATCCCGCGCACATGAAGAGCGCGGAGATGCGCCAAGAGATTCGCGTCCGCGCCGGCGCCGAGCCGAGCAGCCGGTGGAAACAGGCGCAATCACTGCGCTTGAGCCGGGCGCGCGGGCCGCGTTCGGCTGAGCTGCGCCGGGCGCGACCGCACGAGCAGGAGTGATCCTCCCGGGCCGCTGTTCGCTTCTCAGCGCCCGCGCGCCGGGCGCTCGGGCACACGCGGCATGTAGCTGGAGCGGGCGGGGAGCTCCTTGGAGGTGGGACGTGCATTCGGAGTCGCTCGTCGTTTTCTCGCACTTGGACTGGAACTCGGTGTTCCAACGTCCGCACCACCTGATGACGAGGCTCGCCGCGCACTACCAGGTATGGTTCGTCGAAGAGCCGCGGCATGGAGCCCAGCCTCGGATCGACTGCCGGACGGCGGCGCCAGGTCTGACCGTGTGCACGCCGTATACGGCGCAAGAGGAGCGCGGCTTCGGAAGCCGGCAAAACGCGGCCGCTGCGCCCGGAGTGCGCGCGGTGATTTCACGGCGCGCACAGCCTGGGCCGCTGGCCTGGCTGTACACGCCAATGGCGCTGTCGCTCGCCCGCGACCTGCGCCCCGCAACGCTCATCTACGACTGCATGGACGAGCTGACGGGGTTCCTGTTCGCGTCCGAGGAGCTGCCGGCGCGGGAAACGGACTTGCTCGCCGCCGCCGATCTGGTCTTCACCGGCGGCCCGAGTCTCTACCGCGCAAAGCGGCATCGCCATCCGAGAGTGCATTGTTTCCCCAGCAGCGTCGACGCCGCCCATTTCCGCCGTGCGTTGAGCAGCGCCGAAGCGCTCGACGTGGCTGCGCTACGCCGCCCCCGGGTGGGCTACTACGGCGTCATCGACGAGCGGATCGATTATGCGCTCCTGGACGAGGTCGCCCACCTGCGCCCCAGCTGGGAGCTGATCATGGTCGGCCCCATCGTGAAAATCGACCCATCCTGCCTGCCGCGGCGCCGGAACATCCACTTTCTCGGGCCGCGTTCGTACGACGCACTGCCGCGCTACCTCGCCAGCTGGGACGTATGCATGCTGCCGTTTGCGCGCAACGATGCCACGCGCTTCATCAGCCCGACCAAGACGCTCGAGTACATGGCCGCAGAACGGCCGGTCGTGAGCACGCCGATTCGCGACGTCCAAGATCTGTATGGCCACGTCGTGAACATCGCCGAAACCGGCGCGCAGTTCACCGCCGCGTGTGAGCGGCTGCTGAGCGAGTCGCCCGCCGAGCGTGAACGCCGCTGCGCCGCCATGCGCGACGTGGTTGCGGGCACGTCGTGGGATGGCACCGTCACCGCGATGCGCGAGCTGATCATCGCGCGCAGGCGCGTGTCGACTCCGCTCCGGCGCGCAGCCGCAGTGGGGGAGTCCCGGAGCTTCACGTGACCCCGCCCGTGATCGTGGTCGGAGCTGGTCCGACGGGCCTGAGCGCCGCCTACCACTTGGGCGAGGACACGCTGCTCATCGAACAGTGCGATCGCGTGGGCGGCTGGTGCCGGTCAGTCGAGGTCAACGGATTCACGTTCGACCACGCCGGACACATCCTCTTCTCGAACGAACCCTACGTGCACGCGCTCTACCAGCTGCTGCTGGGAGACAACATTCACTGGCAAGACCGCGAGGCCTGGATCTTCAGCAAGGGCGTGTTCACGCGATACCCGTTTCAGGGCGCGCTGTACGGGCTGCCGCCGGCGGTGATCAAGGAATGCATCCTCGGCACCATCGAGGCGCGTTTTGGCTCTGTAGACGGCCCCGCGTACGCCGATGGCGGCGCAAACGGCCGCGCCGCCGAGCGGCCGGCGGCTGATAACGGCCATCGCCATCCCATGCCCCGATGCGGCGCGAGCGCCGCGGGCGCAGAGCGCATTGAAGATTGCTGCGCCGATGGCCTTCTCGAGGCCACCGCGCACCTCGGCGCGCAGCGCGCGCGCGGGTCCGCGCCGCGCAATTTCGAAGAGTTCATCTATGCGACCTGGGGGGCCGGCATCGCCAGGCACTTCGCCATTCCGTACAACCGCAAGCTCTGGGCGGTACCGCTAGCGGAGATGGAGACCTCTTGGCTCGGTGGACGGGTGCCGATGCCCGAGCTCGGCGAGATCATCGAAGGCGCGCTGCAACCGGTGCCGAAGCCGATGGGCCCCAATGCGCGCTTCGGTTACGTGCTGCGGGGTGGCTGTCAAGCGCTGATGGACGGCTTCCTCCCCCATTTGCGCGGCGAGCTGCACTTGCGCACGCAGGTGGTCGCCGTGTCCGTCCACCGGCGCACGGTGACCACCGACGGTGGCGAGGTGCTGCCGTACCGCGCACTGATCAGCACGGTCCCGCTGCCCGCGCTCGTGCGCATGATCGGGGCCGAGGCGCCGGCGGCAGTACGGCGCGCGGCGGCCGCGTTGCGACACGTGTCCGTGCGGTGCGTGAACCTCGGGATCGGGCGCGCCGGGCTGACCGAGAAGCACTGGATCTATTATCCGGAAGACACGGTCTTCCACCGCATCTTCGTGCAGGGCAACGCGAGCCCGTACTGCAACCCACCGGGTGGGTTTGGGCTGACGTGTGAGATCACCTACTCGACGCACAAGCCCTTGCCATGTGACGGCGACGCGTTGATCCAACGCTGCATCGACGACTGCCGGCGCGTGGGCTTGTTCACCGAACGCGATCCGATCTGGGCCGCGAACCAGCTCGATCTTCCGTACGCATACGTGGTGTACGATCACGCCCGTGCGCAAAACGTGAAGGCGATTCGCGAGTGGCTGTCCGGGCACGACATCGTGCTGGCGGGCCGCTACAGCGAGTGGGAATACTACAACTCCGACCACGCGTTCATCGCGGGCCGCACCGCCGCGGAAACGGTGCGCCACATCGAGAACCGCACCCCCGGCCCTTCGCCTGCGGCCAAGGAGCACGCATGCCCGAGCGCGCCGAGCCCCTGATCGGGACGCATGGCTACCCGCGCCCGCAACTGCAACGGACGGGATGGACCTCGCTGAACGGCGAGTGGGATTTCGCCATCGATCGGAGCGGCGAATGGCACCGCCCGGATCAAGTGGAGTGGTCGAAGACCATCGTCGTGCCGTTCGCACCCGAGACCCCCGCCAGCCGCGTCAATGACCAGAGCTTCTTTCAGGCGTGCTGGTACCGCCGCCGGTTCACGGCACCCCTGCTGGCGCCGTCGCAACGGCTGATTCTCCACTTCGGCGCCGTCGATTACAGCGCGACGGTTTGGTGCAACGGGCACCGCTGCACCGACCACACGGGCGGGTATACGCCGTTCCAGATCGACCTGACCGATCTCATCACGGCCGGCCGCGAGCACGAGATCATCGTGCGCGCGCGCGACGATCCACACGATCTGGCGAAACCCCGCGGCAAACAGGATTGGCTGCTCGAGCCGCATTCGATCTGGTACCCGCGCACGTCCGGGATCTGGCAGACGGTCTGGTACGAGATCGTGCACGAGTCCCACATCGGCATGGTGCGCTGGACGCCGAATCTGGAGCGCTGGGAGATCGGCCTCGATGCACACATCGACGGGCCGGCGCGCGACGACTTGCGGCTGCAGGTGCGGCTGCACGTCGGTGACATGGTTCTCGCGGATGACAGTTATCTCGTGATCGAGGGCGAGGTCTCGCGCCGCATCGCACTGTCCGACCCCGGCGTCGACGATTATCGCAACGAGCTGCTCTGGGGCCCCCAAACGCCGACCTTGATCGACGTCGACCTCGAACTCGTCGGCGCCCACGCCGAAGTGCTGGACTCCGCATACAGCTACACGGCCCTGCGCTCCATCGGCATTCAGGGGTCGACCGTGGTGCTGAACGGTCGCCCGCAACCGCTGCGGCTGGTCCTCGATCAAGGTTACTGGCCGGAGTCCGGCCTCACCCCGCCGGATGACGCCGCCCTGTACCGCGACGTCCAACTGGTGAAGCGGATGGGCTTCAACGGCGTGCGGAAGCACCAGAAGATCGAGGATCCGCGCTATCTCTATTGGGCGGACGTCCTGGGCCTGCTGGTCTGGGAGGAGATGCCGAGCCCGTACCGATTCACCAAAGCGGCCGTGGAGCGGCTGACCACCGAGTGGATCGCCGCGGTGAACCGCGACTACAGCCACCCGTGCATCATGGCGTGGGTGCCCTTCAATGAGTCCTGGGGCGTGCCGAACCTGCCCGACATCCCGGCGGAACGCTACTTCGTCGAAGGCCTGTACTGCCTGACCAAGACGCTGGATCCCACGCGTCCCGTGGTCGGTAACGACGGGTGGGAAAGCGTAGCCACCGACATCGTCGGCATCCACGATTACGACGAGGACCCGGCGGGGCTGGCGCGGCGCTACGAAGGCCACGAAGTCATCCCGCATCTCTTCAAACGCGAGCGGCCCGGCGGCCGCCTGCTCAGCCTCGACGGCGTCGAGCACCAGGGCCAACCGATCATGCTCACGGAATTCGGCGGGATCGCCTTCAGTCCCGATCCGCAGGGCACCTGGGGCCATTCGCGCGCCACCAGCGCGGACCAATTCGCGGCGCAGTACCGCGCCCTCGTCGAGATCGTGCGCGATCTGACCCTGCTCGCGGGGTTCTGCTACACGCAATTCGCCGATACGTATCAAGAGACCAACGGCCTCCTATACGCCGATCGCACGCCGAAGTTCGCGATCAGCGACATCGAATCAGCGACACGAGGCCCCCGCTCCGCGCGGCAAGAAGAAATCGATCGGGAGCTGCAGACCCGCATCCGCCGCTTTCAGCTCGAGCGCGGGGTCTCGCCGCCACCGGAAGAGTAGCCGCGCCGCCGACTCACTGCAGGGCCCGCGTCCCGGGCGAATGAGGTTGCGGTTGAACCAGTTGGGCTCTCGTTTCACGTGGGCGACGGGGATCGAGGACACGTTCATCGTGGATCCCTGCCCGCGGACCGGGCGCGTCATGGATCAGTACGAACTCAGCGAGCATTACGCGCGCTGGGCGGAGGATCTCGACTTGATGCGGCAGCTCGGCGTCGGCGCCGCGCGGTACGGCATTCCCTGGTACCGCGTCAACCCCGCGCCCCGGCGGTGGGACTGGGCGTGGATCGACCGCGTCGTCGAGCGCTTGCTCGAGCTCGGCATCGAACCGATCGTGGACCTCGTGCATTACGGCACGCCGGCCTGGCTCCCACGGGCGTTCCTGGCACCCGAGTACCCGCAGCGCGTCGCGGAGTACGCCGGCGAGTTCGCGGCGCGGTTCCGCGGTCGCGTGCGCTGCTTCACGCCACTCAACGAGCCGCGGATCGCGGCGTGGTACTGCGGGATGATCGGCTGGTGGCCGCCCTACCTGCGCGGGTGGCGCGGCTTCGTCACCGTGCTGATGGCGCTGTGTGAGGGCATGCTGCGCACGATGGCCGCGGTGCGAGCCGCCGACGCGGCGAATCTGATCGTGCACGCGGACGCCGCGGATCTCTACACGGCATCCGAGCTGGAGTTGCATCCGGAGACCGCACTGCGCCAACACATCGTATTTCTCGCCCTGGACTTGATCAGCGGCCGGGTCGGCGGGGAACACCCGCTATACGCCTGGCTGCTGCGAAACGGCGCCACCGAGCCGCAGCTCGCTTGGTTCCGCGAGCACGCCGGCGCCGTCGACGTGGTCGGATTCAATATGTACCCGATGTTCTCGGCCAAGGAGATCGTCCGCCAGGGAGCCGGGACGCGCGTGCGGATGCGCCGCGCTACCCGGGCCGCGCTCGAAGCGCTGGCCGACCTGTACTGGACCCGCCTGCGCCGGCCGATGATGATCACCGAGACCGCCGCGGCCGGCTCCGTCCGGCGCCGACTGACGTGGTTGCGCGACTCGGTGCAGGCCGTCGCCGCCCTGCGCGCGCGCGGCGTCCCCGTGATCGGCTACACTTGGTGGCCTCTGTTTTCGCTGATCGCCTGGGCCTATCGGCAGGGCCGCCGTCCACTCGAGAGTTACTGGGTACGGATGGGACTCTGGGATATCGAGCCTTTGCGCACGGGAAACCTCGAACGCATCCGGACCCCTCTCGTCGACGCGTTCCGCGCCATAACGGAGCGAGGAGAAGCCGACGTCGGGCCCCTGGCCCCGCCTGCTGCCTAGTAGCGGACCCCCGCAACCGCAGCGCCATGTTCCAGAGCTTCTTCCTGGCCGGTTTCGAATGCAGCGCCGGGTACAACATGCACGGCGACTGGATCGATCAGATCGCCGCCACCCAGCACGACATCAACGCCGCTGCCGATTACGGATTGCTGCGCCACATCGGCATCGCAGCCGCGCGCGACGGCCTCCGTTGGCCGCTGGTCGAGCGCGGCGCACGGTACGATTTCTCCACCGTGAAGCCGCTGCTGGCCGCCGCGCGCATACACCGCATCGAGGTCATCTGGGATCTCTTCCATTTCGGTTATCCGCCCGATCTCGACCTTCTATCACCCGCATTCCCGGCGCGCTTTGCCGAGTACTGCTACGCCGCCACCCGGTTCATCGCCGACCAGAGCGATACGCGCCCCGCGCTCACACCAATCAACGAACCGTCGTATTTCGCATGGGCCGCCGGTGACGCCGCTCGCTTCGCTCCGCACTGGCACGGCCGCGGCCCGGAGCTGAAAGTCGCCCTGGCGCGCGCTGCGATCCGCGGCATCGAGGCGATCTGGTCCGCGTGCGCCGATGCGCGAATCGTGAACATCGACGCCCTCTGCCGGACCGTCGCGCCCGTCGACCGCCCGGAGCGCGCCAGCGAGGCCGACCACTTCAACGACCAGGTGGTATTCGAGAGCTGGGACATGCTGTGCGGCCGGCGCATGCCCGAGCTCGGTGGCAGTTCGCGCCATCTCGGCATCGTGGGCATCAACTACTACTGGAGCAATCAATGGGAGCTGGGGACGGCGGATGTGGCGCTTGCGCCGAACGACGTCCGCCGCGTTTCATTGCGAGAGCTCCTGCGCACCGTGTGGGAGCGGTATCGCACCGACCTGTTGATCACCGAGACGGCGCACGTCGGCGACCACCGTGCGGCATGGCTCCGCGAGCTCGCGGTCGAGGTCGCAGCGATTCTGAACGCGCAGATTCCGTTGCACGGGGTGTGTCTCTATCCGATCCTCGGGATGCCGGAATGGCATGCGCGCTCGGAGTGGGCGCGCATGGGCCTGTGGGATCTGGTGCCCGATGGGCCACGGCTGCTGCGGCAACCGTACGCGCCCGCGATGGAGGCGTTGCGCGAGATTCTGCCGATCGGCGTGCGCCGCCCACCTGCCGAACGGCGGGCTCGACGCAATGCATACCGCTTGCCGCGACCGCACCTCACCGCGAACCGGAGCTGAAATTTACAGAGCGATTGTAACCGCGGATGGGGCGCTCGCGACTGTCAGCGAATTGATGGCAATCGCCCAGATCGACGCACAATGGCATTAGTTTCGCACGGCGCTAGCACCAATTCTGCGAGAGGAGGTGAATCAAGATGCCGAGTCAAGGACAGCAAGGCGGCGGCGGAAAGCGCGGCCAATCCTCCGGCGGTGGTAGCAGCGGCGGGAAAGGCGGCAAGGGCGGCGGTCAGGGCGCCGGCGGGCGTGGCAGCGAGCGATAGAGCGATCAACCGGTATCGGGGGGACCGCCCCTCGATACCGCATCCGGCTCCAATCGGCCTCGGGGAACGCCAGAGAAAGCGGCAATGATCAAAGCCACTGACGTGTTGAGAGAGCAGCACCGCGCCCTCGGGGCATTGTTCGAGCGGCTGCGCCATGTCTCCGACGCCCAGGCGCGCACCGACTTGGCGGATCAAATTACCCGAGAGCTGCAGGCGCACATGGCGGTGGAGGAGCAGCTCTTCTACCCGGCCATGCGGGAAGTTCCCGACGAGATCATTCCAGCGATGGTTTCGGAGGCATACGAGGAACACGAAGTGCTGAAATTGATTCTCGGCCGGCTCTCCGAGATGGCGCCCGACCGCGAGCGGTTCGAAGCCGAGGTCAAGGTGCTGAGGGAAGCGGTGGAGCATCACGTCCGCGAAGAAGAGAGTGTGATGTTCCGCGCGGCGGAGAAGTTGGGCGCGGCACGCCTCGAGGAGCTCGGAGAACAAATCGCGGCCCGCGCAATGCCGGTGCAGCCGACCGAGCTCGATCTCGAGAATGACGACAAATACGACGAGATTCTCGACGGGCCGGATCAGGGCATCGTCGCGCACCATCCCGCGAGCGATCGCCCGCTGCGCAAAACGCAGCCCTGACCGGGCGGCTCGCAGGGTGCCGGCCTGGGCATGTCACCGCGGCGCGCGAGCGCAGCCCGCGCGCGGCGCCAGACTGATGGCGAACGCGGTCAGCCCAGGTGCTCGCGCAGGAATGCGACTGCGCGCGGCCAGGCCTGGGCAGCGGCATCGGGCCGGTATGCATCGGCCCGGGTATCATTGAAGAACGCGTGACCGGCGCCGGAATACACTTCGATCTCGAATGACTTGCGGGCGCGCGAGAGGATCGCCCGCAACGCCTCGACGTCGTCGAGAGGTATGATGGCGTCTTCCGCCCCGAACAGGCCGAGAAACGGGCAGTGCAGGCTCGGCGCCAGATCGAGCGGGCTGTTTGGCTTCCGTTCGTTCCGCTCCGGATAGCGCAGCATGCCGTACCAGCTCACGCAGGCGGCGAGCTGCGGGACGGAACACGCCGCCATCAGCGCATATTGCCCGCCGAGGCAGAATCCAGTGATGCCGACGGCGTCGCTGCGCACCTCGGGGTGCGCGGCGAGGCGGCGGACGGCACCGGCGAGATCGGCGATCACGCGCGGGTCGGGCAACGCGGCGATCCACTGAAACACGGCCTGCAGGTCGGGGAGCTCCGGTGCGCCCTCGCGGCTATACAGGTCGACGGCATAGGTGAGGAACCCCTCTGCCGCGAAGCGGCGGGCAACGTCCTGGTAGTGCGACGACAAGCCGCGCACGTCCGGGATCAGCACCAGGCCGGGGAATGGTCCGTCACGGTCCGGGCGCGCGATATACCCGCGGATGACGTCCCCGTCGCGCTCGAAGGTCAACTCGTCGCTGTGCGTCATGAACGGCAGTTACCCTGTGGCGGCACGACGGGCAACGACGGCGGCTCGTGTGCAGGACCGAGCTATTTCCCGCGCCGCGCGGAGGCACGTTGGCCGCGCGGCGGCGGTCCGGCGACGCCCCGGGGCGCACGCACCGGTCGAACGCGGATCACGAAAGGAACCCGAGGTCGCGGGTCGCGAAGCTCGCCAACGTGGGGAACACTGCATCGAGGTCGGCATTGCTCGCCCCGAACCAGCGCGCCAGCGTCGCGCCGTACTGGCTCAGCGAGACGCTGGGCAGCATGCCCCCGCGCCTGTCCGCATAGTCGTCATTGGTGGTGTTGAAGTTCGCGTAGTTCGTCATCAGCGGATAGCGGCCGTACAAGCGCCCGCCGCGCACGGCGCCGCCGAGGATCAGGTGGTGATTCCCCCAGCCGTGATCGGTGCCCGAGCCGCTCGGCTCCAGCGTGCGGCCAAAGTCGGACAGCGTGAAGGCGGTCACCTGGTCCGCCACTCCGAGCTGCACGGTGGCGGCGTAGAACGCATCCAGCGCCTGGCTCACCTGCGAGAGCAGGTTCCAGTGCTCCCACGCCTGCGCGCCGTGCGTGTCGAAGCCGCCGAGGCTGCAGAAGAACACCTGTCGGCTGACGTGCAGCTGACCGTGCAAGCTGATGACGCGCGCGATCTCTTCGAGCTGCCGGCCGATCTGGGTGGATGGGAACGGCTGTTGAAAGGTCACGGCCGTCGCCGCCGCCTTCAAGAGCGGGTTCAACGCGCGCGCGTCCGCCATCACCTTATTGGCGGCATCGATGATGGCGTTGCCGCTGCTCGCCGACACGATGTGCATCTGCGCATCCGCGCGCGCCTGTGCCGCCGACGCCGGCCACAGATTCAAGCCGGACTGGTCGAGGTAATTGCCGGGGCGCAAGCTGACGTCCTGGACGATGGCGCCATCGCAGAACAACGCCGGCGCATCCATGGAGATGGATACCGGAAAGCTTGTGCTGGAGTTGTACCCGTAATTGTAGGTCAGCAGGTCGAGCGTGCGGCCACCCCATCCGGTACCGGCACCGGCGTCCGGCGTGCCCGTCTGCATCTGCACGACCTGATCAGCGTGCGAGCGCAGATTCATCGGCAGTGGAGAACCGCTGATCGATTGCGCATACGTGGTCGGCTGCACCAGCATGCCGACGTTCGCGAGAATCGCGAGCTTGCCCAGACCGTACAGGCGCTGCATCTCGGGCATGCCGTAATGGAGCCCAAAGCTGCCTTGCGCGGCGTCGGAGATGCCCAGCAGCTCGTTTTGCCGCAGGGCGAGGCCGCCGCGGGCCGCAGCGTACGCGCTGTACTGCGCGCTCTGCAGTGGCACCACCATGTTGTGGCCATCGTTGCCGCCGAACATGAACACACACACGAGCGCTCTGTAATCGGAGCCGGCTTGTGCGTGCGCCCGGCTGAAACGGCCCAAGCCGAGGACCACGCCGAGGCTAGCGGTCAGCTGGAGGAAGTTGCGGCGGGAGATGGCGTCGTTCGACATCGCGTCCCTCACAGAGTGGCTCATCGCTGCACGAGGTACTCGCCGGACATGGACGTCAGGTACACCGCCGTGAGGGCCCGCGCGTTGTTGTCCGGCATCGCCGGAATCGCATTCAGTAGCGCCGTCCGTGTCGCCGGCAACATGCGACCGTAGAGCAGCGCCGCATCGACGGCGTTCACGAGCGCCTCCGGGTCGGCGGCGACGGCGACGAATGGCTGCAGCGCCGGGTCGATCGGCCACGGACTATACATGAGGGCATACATGAGGTTGGCGCGCGTGATCGCATCGCTCGCAGAGTAGATCTGGAACTCCGGCCCGAACAATCCAGAGATCGGCAGGCGGTACATCGGTGAGTAGTGGCCGAACACCGAGGGAGCATCGAGCAAGCTCTCGTTCATCTCCGAGAACAAGTAGGCGAATTGCGAGGCGGCACCGGGATCGAGCGCGAGCGCGCGCGCCAGCGCGATCGTGTGCTGCATCGGCGTGCGCAGGCGCCCGAAATCGGCCGGCGGCGTGTCGTTACGCGCCTCCGGGTCGAGCAGGATCGCGCGGATCACCGCTTTCATGTCGCCGCGTATCGGGCCGTTGAATGCCGCGGCCACGCGCGCGATGTACGCCCGGCTCGGGTTGCTGGTCACCAGCGCGCGGATGAGCCGCGTCGCCACGAAGGGCCCGACATTGGGATGCTCGAAGATGATGTCGATCGCGTTCTCCAGGTCCTGCTCGATCGACTGGCCGGCGGGCAGCGTGCGGCCGAGAATCGTCTTCGCGGATATATCGTGGTATGCCGCGACCGGCAGCATCGGACCCGGGTAATAGTTCGAGTTCCGATACGCCGGCGGCGTGCCGCTCGGGTTGCCCCAGGTCCAACCGGTCAGCGCCTTCGCGAGGTTCTGTACATCCGCCTGGGTGTACGTGGGCAGCGGCGTGCCGTGCGCGTCGACCTGCACGGAGCCGTCCGGGTTCAGCAGGTGCAGGCCGATCGAGAACAGCTGCATGACCTCGCGCGGATAGTTCTCGTTCGCCGCACCGCCCATCATGCCGCTGTTGGCCAGGTCGAGATATTTTCCCATCGACCCGTCGAGCGTGATGTCGCGCAGTAGGGTGCGGTAGTTGCCGAAGGCGTTCCGACTGAGCAGCTGCAGCCACGGAATGATCTCGTCCGCGTTGGTGTTCTTGTTGCTCGATTCGACGATGATCTCGCTGAGCGCGAAGAGCACGCGCTGGCGCAGCTGATCCTGCCCGCGGAGCGCATTGCCGAAGAAGGCTTCGATCGCGTCGGAGCGCTGCGCGCCGGCGAGCGGCGGCCAGGGCGATTCGGGCATCGCGAACTGCTCCTCGATGAACGCCGGGATGCCGATCTGCGCCAGGTGCGCCATGAGCTCTCGCGTGTGGCCGAAGGTGGCCTGATCGAGCAACCGCCCATGCGTGACCGCGAGCGGATCGGGCGTGGCGGTCGCGGGTGCCGGCGCACGAGTGGAGCCGCCGGTCGACCCCGGCGTGGGGGTGGCACCGATCAGACCCGTGCGCGTAGCCGTGCGCATGCCCGGTGTGCCGCTCGCATCCCGCATGGGCGTCGGCGTCGGGGTGCGCACCGGCTCCATGGTGCGCACGCCCGTCGGCACCGTAGTCGATGTCGCCATGGCCGTTCGCGTCGCAGGCGGCCTCTGCGTCTCCGTCGCCATGGGGGTGCGCGTCGGCGTCGAGGCGGCCATCGTACGCGTCGCCGTCGAGCGGACCATCGTGCGCGTGGCGGTGGGCGGAATCGTGGACGTGCGCTCGCGCGTGTGCGTGCCAGTGGGCGGCAGGGTGGCGGTCCTCGTCGCGCGCTTGGTCGGGGTGGATGTGCGCGATGGCTCCGCGCGGACGGCAATGTAGGCGGGGGCGGACACCGTTTCGGGGCCGGGATTGGCCACCGCAATGCGCACGGACCCGACCTGCTTCGCATCGCCTGTGGCGAGCAGCAGCGCGGAAGACTTGAACGCAGTGGGTAGCGGCGTGCCGTTCCACAGAACGCGCGCTCCGTTCACGAACCGGCTGCCGTGTACCTGCAAGGTAAAGGGCCCGAGCGGCAGCTTGCTGGGGTTCAGCGCGGCGAGCGCGGGGGTCTGATGCCGCACGGTGATCGCACATGCCGCGGACGCGCTCGGATTCGCCCGGCTGGTCGCCTCGACCGTGACCTCCCACCCGTCAGGCGGAATGCTGGGCGCCATGTATTTCCCGTTCCGGTCGATGAAGCCGAACCTCGAATTGCCGCCCCGGATGCCGTTGACGGACCAGGTCACCGCCGTGCTCGCGCTGCCGTTCAGGATCGCGGAGAGCTGGCGGGAGGTCCCGACGGGTACGGTCGCAGCCGGCGGCACGACGCGCATCACCTGGGCGAACGCCGGCGCGGGACACGCGGCCAGTGCCAGCAGCGCGGCGAGCAGCGGAAGTGTGTGGCGGTATACGCGCATGTCGGTCTCCGGGAAGTGGTGCGTCATCGCCGGAGGGTAGTGACGTGCTGATGCCCGCCGGATGTTCGGCGCTGCAAAGCACGTGGCGTTCCGCCGCAGTCACGACGCTCGTATCGCAGCGCTATCACCCACAATGGGCGTTCCTCGTCACTTTCATAGCGCACAGTGACGCGCGGAGCGGCTCGCGCGCTGCTGATGGCATACCGCGTACCGCCGATGCGCGCGTCGCGGCAGACGAGCGAGCCGCGATGCGCATGCTGCAGCGCACGCGATGCCGAGGACAATGGCGTGCGGATCGCGCACCGCTCATGCGCAAGCGCTGGCATGTCGCACAGCATTCCCCGCCCGTGCGCGGACGATGCGGCAGCCCGCACGCAGTAACAGCCGCCGCTCAGCGGGTGCTCAGTAGGCCGAGAGGACCAGCGGGCCCCGAAGCGCGCACGAGCCCCCGGCGCGATCGGACGAGATAACCCGCGCCCCGGCTGAGCCGACCGCGCTAATCCGTGTTGAACTCGTAGGCGCCGATCGAGCACGGCGCCTCGTCCGGTCGCGGCTCGCCGCGCTGGTCGAAGAGGATATCGTTGCCGTGCTGGTCCGTGCAGGCCCCGTCGGGAATCGCCCCTATCGCGGGGCTGCCGGCGAGGAGCGCGATCGTCTCGGTGGGTCCGCCGTTGTCCTGCAGCCCCTCCGGGTCGAGCATCGGATTCACATTGTCGCCGATCGTCTGGCCGCCAGCGCCCGTGCTGGTGCCGAAACCGCAAGAGGCATCGGTGGAGATGTTGTACGTCGCATTCACAATCGGTCCGCTCGGCGAGGTGGCGCAGTTCGGAGTGAACACGTCGGTCGCGCGAGCCAGGATCGAGCTCTTGATCGAGATGTTGCCGCCGGAGTGGACGAAGAGCGCGCCGCCCGGGAACTGCGTCGCAGAGTTGCCGGCGAACGTGCTGGCGTTGATTTGCACGTTGGCGCCATTCCGGGCGGAGAGGGCTCCCCCGGATCCCATCGCGATGTTGCCCGAAAAGGTGCTGTTGGTGATCGTCGCTGAGCCATTCGTCTCGACCGCACCGCCCGTACCGCGGCTGTTGTTGGCGGCAAAGGTGCTGCTGTTCACCGTGAGAGAGCCGCCCCCGGCGATGTGTATGGCGCCGCCACCGCCATCCCCCGACACGTTCATGGAGAACGTGCTGTTCATCACAAAGACGACTCCGCTCCGGCTCGTAATCGCGCCGCCGACACTTCCCGCACCGTTATTGGTGAACACACAGTTCTCGACCTGCACCTCGTCTCCGATGTTGCCGATCGCGCCGCCTGCCCCCGAGGTCCGGTTACCGCTGAACGAGCAGCTTTCCACGCGGAGATCACCCGCGTTCATGATGCCCGCGCCTTCCGACGACGCCGTATCACCGTTGGCGATGGTCAGATTTTCGACCACGAGCATTGCGCCCGATGCCACCTCGAGGACGCCAACCTCGTGTTCTCCGCTGACGGTAATCGGTCCGCCGCTGGCTGGACCGGCGATCGTCACCTCACCGGTGATGGCCGGCAACGTGTCCGTGAGCGCGATGGTGCCGGTCAGGCCCTGCTCGAACACGATCGCGTCGGCGCCCGGAACCGCATTGTTGCAGCGGCTGCCACTCACCGGATCGCCGTTGGCGAGGTTGATCGCATCGCGCAGGGTACACGGCCCAGGCCCGCTGGTATCCGCCAACGTCGTCACGATGATGTTCGCCGTACGATTGTCATCGTCATCGCCGCACGCGACGACCAATCCCATCAGCGCCGCGCCGGCGATTGCCACCCGCCACTGCTGCCCACTGCGCATACTTCCTCCCTCCGTTCCGAAGGTGCACTCAGTTCGCGAGATGTAGCGGCCGCGGGCCGCTATTCCCCACCGGCGGCCGGTCCGCACGGCAGCGCGGGCGAGCCCCCCGTCAATCACCCATCGCTGACAGGCCAATACCTACCAGAGGCGACTGGAGGTGGCACGCGAAAATATTTGACGGCTTAGCTGCACGGCTTGCGTAGGCCGCTAATCCGTCCGCTACGGCGTGAGCACGCCGTCAAATGAAGCAGACCGGTAGCACTGGGCCGAGGAGCGGTCAGGGCCGCCCGTCCCGGGCGGCGCGCTTCGCGCGCCAGGCCGCCACGGGTGCGGCGGGTACACTCGGGAGCGTGTCTCGCCGCACCCGGCGGCCTTACTCGACGGTGACGCTCTTGGCCAGGTTTCTCGGCTGGTCGACGTCGCGCCCGAGCTCGACCGCGGCATAGTACGCGAACAGCTGCAGCGGAACCGTGAGCAGCACGGGACTGAGCTCCGCTTCGGACACCGGCACGGAGAGGAGATCATCCACCTTGCCGGGCAGCCGTTCATCGCCGGGCTGCGTCACCGCGATCACCGGGCCGCGGCGGGCCCGCACCTCTTCGAGCGAGGACAGCGATTTGTCGTACAGATGGTCGCGCGGCAAGATGACGAACGTCGGCGTCTCCGGGCAGATCAGCGCCAGCGGACCGTGCTTCAGCTCCGAGGCGGGATACGCCTCCGCGTGCACATAGGCGATCTCCTTGAGCTTCTGCGCCCCTTCGAGCGCGATCGGATACCCGTTCGCGCGCCCGATGTAGAAGGCGTTCGGGCGCACGGCGTATTTGCGCGCCACCGCGCGGATGCGGTCCGCGCCGCGCAGGATGTCGCGCATTTGATCCGGCAGCTTTTGCAGTGCTTCGATCAGGCGCTTGCCGGCGGCCGGCGACAGATCGCGGATACGCCCGAGGTAGAGCGCGAGCAGCGCGAAGGCGACCAGCGTGCACGTGAACACTTTGGTCGACGCCACCGACACCTCGGGGCCGGCGTGGATGTAAATGCCGCCGTCGCACGCGCGCGCGATCGTGCTTCCGACCACGTTCACGATGCCGAGCACGCGGCCTCCCTTGCGCTGCACCTCGTGGACGGCGGCCAGCGTATCGGCCGTCTCACCCGACTGGCTGACCGCGATGTACAGGCAATCCTTCTCGATCACGGGATTGCGGTAGCGGAACTCCGACGCCGGCTCGGCGTCGGCGGGGACGCGCGTCAAGCACTCGATCAAATGCGCACCGCCGAGCCCCGAGTAGTACGCGGAGCCGCAGCCGAGCACCTTCACCCGCTTGATGTCGAGCAGGTCCCGCGGCGTGAGGTTCAGGCCGCCGAGATGCGCGGTGTGGAACTGGTGGTCGATCCGGCCTTTCAGGGTGCGCTCGCACGCCTCGGGCTGCTCGGCGATCTCCTTGAGCATATAGTGCTCGTAGTCGCCGCGCTCGTAGGCCTCCTGCCCCCATTGCACCGTCGCCGGCGCTTTGTCGGTCGGCCGGTCATCGAGCGTACCGGTGTGAAAACCGCCGGCCTCGAGCACGGCGACTTCGCGGTCATCGAGATAGACGACCTGTTCGGTGTGGCGCACCAGGGCCGCGACATCGGAGGCGACGAACATCTCGCGCTCCCCGATGCCGAGGATCACCGGACTGCCGTTGCGCGCCACCACGATGCGATCCGGCTGGCGCGCATCGAGCACGGCGATGCCATACGTGCCCTCGATCACCGAGAGGGCCTGGCGCACGGCGCGGTCGAGCTCGCCACCGAACGCCTCGATCAAGTGCGCCAGCACCTCGGTGTCGGTCTCGGAGCGAAAGCCATGCCCCTTCGCCTGCAGCTCCGCGCGCAGCGCGGCGGCGTTTTCGATGATGCCGTTGTGCACGACCGCGATCGTGCCCCGACAGTCGAGATGCGGGTGCGCGTTGGCGTCGCTCGGCTCGCCGTGCGTCGCCCAGCGCGTGTGCGCAATGCCCACGCTCGCTTTCAGGCGCCGCGGTAAGCTCGACTCCATCTGCCGCACCTTCCCGACCGCTTTGTGCACTTTCAGGCCGCCGCGGGTGAGCAGCGCCACGCCCGAGGAATCGTAGCCTCGATACTCGAGCCGATGCAGCCCCGCGATCAAGATCGGCAGCGCGTCCTGCCGGCCCACATACCCGACGATTCCACACATGATGCTCTCCCCGTCACTCAGCTGCGCTGCCCGCAGCGCGCCCTGGCCCGCCCCATCCCCGCACTCACCCGTAGACGATCCTGCGCACCTGTCGTTCGCTCAGCGCCGGGACCGCGAAGCGCCGCGTGCGCACTTCGGCGCGAATCCGGGTGAAGATGTCCGGGTTCTTGCAGCCTTCGGCGCGCAGCTCGAGATGACGGCGCGCGACGAAATCCTCCACCGGCTCGGCGAAATACTCGAGCACTTCGGCGACCACGCGCTCGGCCTCGGCCCGGTTCAGGCGCGTGGTGCGCTCCAGATGCTCCAGCAGTTGCTCGCATTCGACCGCGGCCGCCATGGCGCGGAGAAAACCATTCGGGGCGTTCAGATGCAACGAATTTGCCCGCAAAGGGGCAGATTCTACCGGATTGGGCCCCATTTCACGGATCGCGCGGCGGCTTTCGACCCGGGCTTGAATGTATGAGCGATTACTCTAAGAGTGTTGGCGATGGAGTACACGGTCGAGCAACTGGCCGAAGCCGCGGGGGTGGCGATCGACACGATTCGCTTCTACCAAGCGCGCGGGTTGCTCGCGCCGCCCCGCCGACAAGGGCGCCGTGCCCGCTACGGTGCGAGCCATCTCAGCACGCTGAAGCGCATCAAGCGGTATCAAGCGGAGGGGTTTTCGCTCGCCGTGGTCAAGCGGCTCCTCGCCGCGGGCGGCAAGCGATCCAAGACCGCGGCCCTGCTCGCAGCCGTGTCCGACGAGCGCGGGGAGCCGTCGTTCACGCGCGCCGAGCTCGCCGCCGCGGCCGGCGTGCCCGAGGCATTGCTCGCGTCGGTAGAGGCGGCCGGACTGCTGACGCCGCTGAGCGGCGCGGGTGAGGCGCGGTACGGCGAGGCCGATGTGCGCATGGCGCGCGCCGCGCTGGCGATATTGGGCGCCGGCCTGCCGTTGCCTGAGGTGATGCAGCTCGCGGTGCAGCACGCACAGAATGTCGACGCGCTCGCCGGTGAAGCGGTCGCCCTGTTCGATCGCTTCGTGCACGAACAGAGCGGGCGCGATCGCGATCCGCAGCGGGTCGCGGAGCTGTTCCGCCAGCTCGTCCCCGCCGCCACCACCCTGGTGGCGCTGCATTTTCAGCGCACGCTGCTGCAGCGCGCGCTCGCGCGCCTGCGCGCGCAGACCGACGGCGGCGAGCTGGACCGCGCCGTCGCGGACATCGAAGCACGCCGGCTCGAGGTCGCATGGCGGTGAACCTGCCCGATCCCGCCGCGAAAGCGGCCGTGGTGGCGGCCATGTTCGACCGCATCGCCCCCCGCTACGACCTCATGAACCGGCTGCTGACGTTCCGACTCGACCAGCGCTGGCGGCGGCACACGGCGCGCCTCCTCGGCATCGGCCGCGGCGACGTCGTGCTCGATCTCGGCTGCGGCACCGGCGACATGTGCGAGATCGCGCGCGCGGCCGGTGCGCGCGTGATCGGCGTCGACTTCGCCGCCCGTATGCTCGCCGGCGCGCACGCGCGCGGCGCGGCCGACGCGCTCGTGCGCGCCGAT
Organism: Binatia bacterium; assembly: GCA_050176585.1. Classification (GTDB taxonomy): domain Bacteria; phylum Desulfobacterota; class Binatia; order HRBIN30; family CADEER01; genus CAYYWP01. The sequence goes on along the minus strand of JBFXHX010000003.1, from coordinate 173,845 downwards.
GCCGGCCGGCTCCCGTTCCGCGGCGGCGTCGCCACCGTGGTGACCAGCGCGTTCACGCTGCGCAACTTCACCTCCATTCCCGTCGTGCTCGCCGAGGCGGCGCGGGTGCTGCGGCCAGGCGGTCGCCTCGCCCTGCTGGAGGTGGACGAGCCCCGCCACCGCGTGTTGCGCTGGGGCCATGCGTTCTACTTCCGCCGCGCCGTGCCGTTCATCGGCGCGCTGCTCTCAGACCGCGAGGCGTATGCCTACCTGCCGCAGTCGACGGCCTACCTGCCACCGGAGCCGGGGCTGCTCGAGCTGATCGCGGCGGCGGGCTTCCGCACCGCGCGCAAGCACCGCCTGTTCGGCGGCGTCGCGCAACTGCTGCTCGGTGAGCGCTGACGATGGATCTCGGCCTCGCCGCCTCCGCCGCCGGCGCCTCCGGTAGCCTCGAGATCGCGCACGCGCGCGCCCGCGCCTGCGGCCGCCCGGTGCTGCTCAGCGTGGCACGGCCCCTCGCCGGCGCCGTCGATCCGCTTCAGCTGATCGCCGCCGCGCGCGCGCAGGGTGAGGCCACGGCGCTGTTCGGCCGCGGCAGCGACCGCGTCGCCATCGCCGCGTTCGGCACCGCCTGGGCCGCAGAGGCCGACGGCGCCGCGCGCTTCGCGCGCGTGGCGGATGTCACGCAGGCCCTGTTCGCGGACGCCGTGGTCGAGGGCGGCCTGCCGCCAGTCGCGATCGGCGCGTTTGCGTTCTCTCCAGCGGCTCCCGGCGGGGACTGGACGGGGTTTCCCGCCGCGCGCGTGGCCGTGCCGCGCGCGACCATCGTGCGCCGCGACGGCGAGGCGGCGCTCGTGGTGAATGCGCTGGTCGAACCGGACGGCCATCCGCAGGCGACGGCGCGCCGCCTCGCGCACGCGAGCGGGCAGGTGCGCGAGTGGAGCACGGCACCGGCTGCGGAGGAGTCGGGCCGCCGCTACTCGGCTGCGGCGGAGCCCGATGCACGGGACTGGAAACGCGCCGTCAGCGCCGCGGTCGCGGACATCGGCGCCGGCCGGTTCGACAAGCTCGTACTCGCGCGCACCTGCCGGGTCACCGCGAGCCGCGCCATGGACTGTGCGCGCGCCGTCGCGCGCTTGGGGCAGAGCTATCCGAGCTGTACGAGCTTCTGGATCGGGGCGGCCGCGGGGGATTTCCTCGGCGCGACGCCGGAGCTGCTGGTGCGCGTGCACGGCCGGGCGGTCGAGACGACCGCGGTCGCCGGTTCCAGCGCGCGCGGCACGACCGTCGATGCCGATGACGAGCTCGCGCGGGCGCTCCTCGCCAGCGACAAGGAGCGGCGCGAACACGCCGTCGTCGTCGATGCGCTGGCGCGGGCCTTGCGCCTGTTCTGCAGCGAGCTGACCTGCGGGCCGGCGCCGGCGATCCTGCGGTTGCCGAACGTCCAGCACCTGGTCACGCCGATTCGCGGCACGCTGCGCAGCGCGCCGCACATCCTCGAGGTCGTCGCCGAGCTTCATCCCACACCCGCAGTGGCCGGCCATCCGCGCGCCGCGGCGCTCGCCGCGTTGGCCGAGCACGAGGACCTCGAGCGCGGCTGGTACGCCGGTCCGGTGGGGTGGTTCGACGCCAGCGGAGACGGCGAGTTCGCGGTGGCGATCCGCTCCGCCCTGGTGCGCGACCGCGAAGCGCTGCTGTTTGCCGGGTCGGGCATCGTCGCCGGCTCCGACGCTGAAGCGGAGCTCGCCGAGACCCGCCTCAAGCTCCAGCCCCTGCTCGCCGCCCTGATGGAGCTGTGATGGACGGCGCAGCCGCCGCCCGCTCGATGCAGCGCTCGAGCGCGGCCACCTACAGCGCCGTGCGCGCCTTCGTCGACGGCCTGGCCCGCGCCGGCCTGCGCGAGGTGTGCATCGCACCGGGCGCCCGCTCCACGCCGCTCGCCCTGGTGCTCGCCCACGATGCGCGCCTGCGGTGCTGGTCCCACATCGACGAGCGCAGCGCGGCGTTCTTCGCGCTCGGCCTGGCGAAAACGTCGCGCGCGCCGGCCGCCGTGCTCAGCACGTCGGGCACCGCGGCTGCCCATTTCTTCCCCGCCCTGATCGAGGCGCGCTACGCGCACGTGCCGTTGATCGCGCTGACCGCCGACCGACCGCCCGAGTTGCGCGAGTGCGGGGCGTTTCAGGCTATCGATCAGCTGAAGCTCTACGGCGATCAGGCCAAGTGGTTTTGTGAGGTCGGCGACCCCGCGGCCGGCGCACCGTATTTCCGCAGCCTCGGAACCCGCGCCGTCGCCACCGCCGCCGCGGCGCCCGCCGGGCCCGTCCACCTGAACTTCCCGTTTCGCGAGCCGCTCGGCCCAGAGTCGGCAGTCGACCTCCGCCCGGGTGCCGACCACCCCGCTGCAGCGATATCGCACGCCCCGACCCGGCTCCCGAACCCGGCTGGGCTCGATGCGCTCGCGGAGCAGCTCGGCGCGGCGCCGCGCGGCGTCATCGTCTGCGGGCCGCTCGATGCCGATGCGGCGACGTGCGCCAGCATCGCGGAGCTCGCCGCGCGCTGCGGCTGGCCGATCCTCGCCGATGCGACCGCACAGCTGCGCGACGGTGCGCACGACCGCTCACAGGTGGTCGCCGGCTACGACCTCCTGCTGCGCGACGGCGGCCTCGCCGATCGCCTGTCGCCGGATCTCGTGCTGCGCATCGGCCCACTGCCCATCTCGAAGGCGCTGATGCTGTGGCTGCGCGACCGCCCGAGCCGCCGGCACGTCGTCGTGGACCCCGCCGGCGGCTGGGACGACCCGCTGCACTGCGCCACCGAGATCGTGCCCGCCGACATCGCCCCGCTCTGCCGCGCGCTCGCGCAGCGCGTGCCGCCGCGGCCGCGCTCGGCGTGGCTGGAGACCTGGCTGCGCGCGGATCACGCCGCCCGAGCCGCGCTGACCCGCGGCCTCGCCTCGATCGCCGAGCCGTTCGAAGGCAGCGTGGTCGCGACCCTCGCCGCCGAGCTGCCCGACGGCGCGACGCTCATGGTGGGGAACAGCATGGCGACGCGCGATCTCGACACCTTCTGGGCCGGCGGCGCGCGGCGCCGGCGCGTGCTCTGCAACCGCGGCGTCAATGGCATCGACGGGTTTGCATCCACCGCGCTGGGCGTCGCCGCGGCCACCGATGGGCCGACGATCGCGCTCACCGGCGATCTCGGGTTCATCCACGACCTCAATGGGCTGATGGCGGTCAAGCGGCACGGCATCCGCGCCGTGTTCGTGGTGTGCAACAACGACGGAGGCGGAATCTTCTCTTATCTACCCATCGCCGATGAGAGCGCCGTGTACGAGCAGTTCATCCGCACGCCGCACGGGCTCGACCTGCGCGGTGGCGTGGAGATGTACGGCTGCGGCTTTGCGCGCGCGGCGAGCCCCGCCGCGTTCCGCGACGCGCTCGCGGCCGCGCTGGCATCGCCGCGCGCCGAAGTCATCGAGGTCCCCATCGATCTGGCGCATAGCGTCGCCAAGCACCGCGAGCTGTGGGCGGCCGGCGCGCGCGCCGCGCGGAGCGGCGCGGAGGGTGCATGAGGCGCCTCGCAGTCGGCGGCGTCCACTACGCCGTGCGCGAATGGGGCGCCGGGCCCCCCGTGGTCCTGCTGCATGGCTTCACCGGCACCGGCGCGCTCTGGGCGCCACACGCCGCACGCCTCGCGCATGCCCATCGCGTGCTCGCCGTGGATCTCCTCGGGCACGGCGCCTCCGACGCACCGGCCGATCCGGCGCGGTATCGCATGGAGCGGCTGATCGCCGACCTCTGCGGGTTGTTCGACGCCTGTGCCGTCGCACGCGCGGCGGTGCTCGGGTACTCCATGGGCGGGCGGGTCGCGCTCGCTTTTGCGATCGCGCACCCGAAGCGCGTCACCGCGCTGGTGCTGGAAAGCGCCTCGCCCGGCATCGAGGACGCCGTCGAGCGGGCCGAGCGCGCCGGCCGCGATGAAGCGCTGGCGGCGCGCCTGGAGCGCAACGGCGTCGCTGCGTTCGTCGACGAGTGGATGACTCAGCCGCTGTTCGCCACTCAGGCGCGCCTCGGCACCGCCGCGCTCGCCGCGGCGCGCGAGCAGCGCCTGATCCACTCGGCCCGCGGGTTGGCGAACGCGCTGCGCGGCGTCGGCACTGGAGCCCAGCCCTCGTATTGGACGCGCCTCGCGGACGTCGCGGTGCCGACGCTGCTCATCACCGGCGAGCACGACGCCAAGTTCCACGCCATCGCGCGCGAGATGCGCCCGCGCCTTCCGGCGGCCACTCTCGCGCTCATTCCCGATGCGGGACACGCCACGCATCTCGAGAACCCCGACGCCTTCGCGCACCGGGTCGCGGCGTTCCTGCAACACACCCGCACGGCGCGCGACGCGGCCGCGTCCGGAGCCGAACACCACATCGCGCGCGCGCCAAGCGCGCCGCGCTGCGCAGGAGTAGATATGCCCATCGATTGGCAACCACGGCGCACCTACGGCGACATCCTGTACGAGGTCGCCGAGGGCATCGCGAAGATCACCATCAACCGGCCCGAGGTGCGCAACGCCTTCCGGCCGCAAACCGTCATGGAGCTGCTCGACGCTTTCGCCGCGGCGCGCGAGGACCGCGAGGTCGGCGTCATCATCCTGACCGGCGCCGGCACCGAGGCGTTTTGCTCCGGTGGCGACCAACGCGTGCGCGGCGATGCCGGGTACGTCGGCGACGACGGCGTGCCGCGCCTGAACGTGCTCGACCTGCAGCGCTTGATCCGCACGATCCCCAAGCCCGTGATCGCGATGGTCGCGGGCTACGCCATCGGCGGCGGCCACGTGCTGCACATGCTCTGCGATCTCACCATCGCCGCCGAGAATGCCCGCTTCGGTCAGACCGGACCGCGGGTCGGCAGCTTCGACGGCGGGTACGGCGCCACGTACATGGCACGGCTGGTCGGCCACAAGAAAGCGCGCGAGATCTGGTATCTGTGCAGGCAGTACACGGCCGCGCAGGCGCTCGACATGGGGTTGATCAACGCTGTCGTGCCGCTCGAGCGCTTGGAGGAAGAGACGGTGCAGTGGGCGCGCGAGATCCTCGCCAACAGCCCGATGGCGATCCGCTGCCTCAAGGCCGCCTTCAACGCCGACACGGACGGCCTCGCCGGCATCCAAGAGCTCGCCGGCAACGCGACGCTGTTGTTCTACATGTCGGAGGAGGGACAGGAAGGCCGGAACGCCTACCTGGAGAAGCGCCGACCCGACTTCAGCAAATTCCCGCGGCTACCGTGAGCCAGGCGGCGCGCGGCAACAACCCGATGATCGCATCGCAGCCAGCGCGCAGCGGCTGGGGGGTGTGGCTGCTCGCGATTCGGCCCGCCACCCTGACCGCTGCCATCGCCCCGGTGATGGTGGGCTGCGCGCTCGCGCAGCGCCAGGGCGGCTTTCTTCTCGGTCCGGCGCTTGCTGCCCTCGCCGGTGCGCTGCTGTTGCAGGTCGGCGTCAACCTGGCGAACGACGTCGACGATTTCGAGCGCGGCGCGGACACGGGAGCGCGGCTCGGGCCGACGCGCGTGACCCAGCATGGGCTGTTGACCGCCGCCGCGGTCCGCCGCACTGCGTGGCTGGCGTTCGGGCTGGCGGCGGTCGTGGGCGTGTATCTCATCGCGGTGGCCGGCTGGCCGATCGCCGTCATCGGCATCGCCGCGATCATCGCCGGCTGGGCCTACACCGGTGGGCCGTGGCCGCTCGGATATCACGGCCTCGGCGAGGTATTCGTCTTCATCTTCTTCGGCATGGTCGCCGTGCTCGGGACCGCGTTCGTACAGACCGGCACTGTCACGCCGCTAGCGGTCGCCGCCGCGCTGCCGGTCAGCGCGCTGGTGACTGCGATCCTGGTCGTGAACAACGCGCGCGACATCGAGTCCGACGCGGCGGTGGGGAAGCGCACCCTGGCGGTGCGCTGGGGCGGCAAGTCCATGCGCGACCTCTACGCCTGGCTAATCGCCGTCGCCTATGCCGCGCCGCTCGCGCTGTGGGTGACGGGTCGGACCTCCGCATGGGTGCTGCTGCCGCTGCTGACGCTGCCGCTCGCAGCGCGGTTGGCCACGCGGATGTCCCGCGCGCAGGCAGGCGCCGAGTTCAACAAGCTGCTGCACGACACCGCGCGGCTGCATCTCTTCCACGCCGCGCTCTTCGCCGCCGGCTTGCTGCGATGATCGCGCGGGCGCGCGCCACCCCGTTCGCGATCCCGCTGGCGCGACCGCTGGCCGTCGGCGGCGCGCGAGTGACGGTCCGCTGCGGCGCGGTGGTGGAGCTCACCGACGAGGAGGGCCGCCGTGGTCTCGGCGAAGCGGTGGTACCGCTCGGGCTCGCACGGCCGCGCTGGAGCGCCGCACTGCTCGCCCCGGCAGTAGAGGCCGCGCGGCTCGATCTCGCGGCGCGCCGCCGCGGCGTGTCGCTCGCCGCGCATCTCGGCACCCCGCGCCGCACACACATCGCGGTCAACGCGCTACTCGACGCGCGCGCGCCCGACACATGCGCAGCACAAGCCGCGGCGCTGGTCGCACGCGGCTTTCGCTGCCTGAAGCTGAAGCTCGCGCCGGACGATCTGAACGCCGAGCTGCAGCGCTGCGCGGCCGTGCGCGACGCCGTTGGCGACGGTGTGGCATTGCGCGCCGACGCCAACGGCGCGTGGACCGTCGAGGAGGCCATCGCGGCGCTCCGCGCGCTCGCCCGTTTCGAGCTCGAGTACGTGGAGCAGCCGGTGCGCGACGCCGCGGCAATGGCGGCGGTGCGCCGCGCGGTGCCGGTCCGGCTCGCCGCCGACGAATCGGCCGTCGATGCGGCCGCGGTCGAGCACATCGCTCGCCTCGGCGCGGCGGACGTCGTCATCGTCAAACCGGCGTGGCTCGGGCTGGCCGAGAGCGGCCGCGCAATCGCCGCCGCGCGGGGCGCCGGACTCACCGCGGTGGTGACCTCCGCGCTCGACACCGGGATCGGCATTGCGGCGGCCGCACACCTCGCGGCCACGCTCGACGACCCCCTGCCCGCGTGCGGGTTGGCAACGGCGCCGCTCCTCGCCGGCGACCTCGCACGCCCGCCGCTGGACCTGCACGGGGGCGCGCTGGCGCTGCCGGACGGCATCGGCCTCGGCGTCGAGCTCGATTGCGATGCGCTCGCTCGCTGGCGCAGCGGCGACGGCTTCGACGTGCCGCTGGGCGAGGACCGCGCCCCGCCGGTGCGCAGCGCAACCGGCCCGTCGATGCCGCGCTCGCGCGCCGTCCAGCCCGGAGAAGAGCCGGACGGACGCGAACCGCAGTGGCTCGACCAGCGCGCCGATGCGGATGGCGGCCGCGTGGCGCTGATCGGCGGCGAGCGCGCCTGGACGTTCGCGCATCTGCGGGGCGAGGCCGAGCGCGCCGCCGGTCGACTGCACGCCGCCGGAATCGGCCCGGGACAGCGCGTCGCGCTGCTGATCGGTGCGCGCATGGAGTTCGCAGGGTGGCTGCACGCCCTTGCACGGCTCGGCGCGGTCGCGGTGCCGATCGGCGTTCGCCTGCGCCAGCCGGAGGTGCGCGGGTTGCTCGAGGCAGCGGCTTGTGACGCGCTGTGCCACGAGACGGCGACGGCCGCGACGGTGGCTGCGCTGCCGGCCGCGCTCGTGGAGACGCGAGTCGACATCGACGGCGCGGAGACCGGATGTGCCCCGCCGCGGCCGCGCGCGCTGTCGCTCGAAGCGCCGCACAGCATTGTCTTCACATCCGGCAGCACGGGCCGGCCGAAAGCCGTCGTGCTGACGTTCGGGAATCATCTCGCGAGCGCGCGGGCCTCGGCGGCCGTGCTCGGCGTGCGCGATGACGACCGCTGGCTCGCCTGCCTGCCGTTCCACCACGTCGGCGGACTCGCCATCCTGATGCGGAGCGCGGTGTACGGGATGACCGTCGTCGTCCACGAGCGCTTCGATCCCGAACGCGTCAGCCGCGCGATCGATGCAGATGCCGTAACGATCGTGTCATTGGTCCCGAACATGCTGCAGCGCGTGCTGGACGCGCGCGGTGGGCGGGCGTTTCCGCCGCACCTCCGTTGCGTGCTGCTCGGCGGCGGTCCCATACCGCGGGCGCTGCTCGAGGAGTGCCGGCGCCGCGGCGTCCCGGTCGCACCGACGTACGGCATGACCGAGGCGGCTTCGCAGATCGCCACCTTGTCGCCCGGCGACGTCGCATCGCGGCCGGGCAGCGTCGGACGGCCGCTGCCCGGCCTCGAGCTCCGCATCACCTGCGACGGCGCCGCGGTGCCGGCGGGGGAGATCGGCGAGATCGAGGTACGCGGCGCGAACATCAGCCCCGGCACGCTGGACGGCGGCCGGTTCACGGCGACCGCCGCCTGGCTCGCGACCGGCGATCTCGGCTCCGTCGATGCGGACGGTTGTCTCACCGTGATCGGGCGAGCCGACGACGTGATCATTACGGGCGGAGAGAACGTCCACCCGCGCGAGGTCGAAGTCGCGCTCGAAAGCCACCCGGCGGTCGCCGAGTCGTGCGTGTTCGGCCTTCCCGACGCGCGTTGGGGAGAATGCGTCGCTGCGGCGGTGCGGCCGCGCGCCGGCGGGCAGCTCGACACGGCCGAGTTGATCGCCCACGTCCGGACCCTGCTGGCGAGCTTCAAGGTGCCGCGGCGGCTGGCGATCGCGGCGGACTTTCCCCGTACCGCGGCCGGCAAGATCCAGCGCCGCGCGGTGCGCGAGGCGGCTCTGGGCGCGGCTGAGGGCGCCGGAGGAGGTGACGGATGATCACATGGCGGTGCAAATGACACATTTCGCGCGGCCCTAGGCATCGCCGATGTCTCCGTTGGCTTACGACACGCGGCGCCGTTCTTGCTGAGGAAGACGGTCAGTGTTCCGCTACGGGTCTCAGGACGCAGCCTACCGCCGCGAAACAGAGCGCTTCATGGCCGAGCGATTGCCGCTCGCCGTGCTCCTCTACATGGTCTCCTTCGGGGCGTCGGGCATATTCGAGTACCTGCTGTATCCGGAACACTGGCATAGCTATCTCCTCTGCTATGCGGCGGAGAGCTTGCCGCTGCTCGTCGTGCTCGCCGCGCGGCGGCCGTTGGAGCGGCGGGGTTGGCTGCTCCCGGCGTCGGTGCTCGTGTGGACGGTGGTCGTGGTGGTGGTGCACGGCTATCAGAGCGTCGCCAAGACGGTCCCCACCGAGCTGACCGTCCTGGCCAGCATCTGTGTGATGACCGGCAGCGCGTTGCTGCTGCCGTGGGGCGTGCGCGGACAACTCCTGCCGGTCGCGGCGGCGGTTGTGGGCGTGTCCGCGCAGCTCGTGTTCAATCCGCCGACGGCGGTGCCGGCTCCGTACCTGTTCTTCGTCGAGCTCGCCGGGGCGATCATCGCGCTGTTCGGTGCGCACTACTTCGACTCGCACCGTTTCGCGCTCTTTCGCGAGGCGGCGGAACGGGAGGAACAATCGTCGATCAGCCACAGCCTGGTCGCCATCGCGCGCGAGATCAACGAGTCACTCGACGGCGACGACGAGCTCGATCGAATCGCCAGCGTGATCGCCGTCGCCGTGCACGCGGATTGGTGCGCGATCGTGGCGCGCAATCCCAGCGAGGACCGCTTCGTGGTCGCGGGCAGCTCCGGGCCGATCCCCGAAGCGCTCGCCAGTCTGGGCGGCATCGAGTTCTCCGTCGGCGCCTTCCCGCTCGTCGATCGCGTACTGGCCGAGCGCAACGTCGTGCTCACGGACCGGACCGCGGACGCGGCGAATGCCGCGCTGATGCGGCGCAGCGGTACGCGTTCGCTCATGGGCGCCGCGCTGCTCCGCCGCGACGCGGTCGTCGGCGTGCTGCTCGCCGGCGCGCAGGGGCGCCCCGGCCATTTCTCCGAGCGCGGGCGAGAGCTGTTCGGCAGCGTCGCGCAGCACACCGCGATCGCGGTCGGCAACGTGCGGCTACTCGAGGCTCTGCGCCGCGCCAACAATCTGAAGACCGAGTTCCTCTCGACGATGTCCCACGAGCTGCGGACGCCGCTGAACGTGGTCATCGGGTACGCGGACCTCCTGCGCGATGACGCGTTCGGACCCGTGTCCGGCGATCAGCGCGACGTGCTCGGCCGTATGCGCGACAACGCGCACGCGCTGCTCGAGCTGATCAACGCGACCCTCGAGGTGAACCGGATCGAAGCCGGCCACAGCAGCGTGCAGCTGCAGGAGGTGGCGCTGTCCACGTTACTCGCCGAGCTGCAGCGCGAGACCGAGCAGATGCCGCGCGCACCGGGGGTGCGGCTGCTGTGGGAGGTGCCGCGCGGGAGCGAGGAGATCCGCACCGATCCGGTGAAGCTGAAGATCGTGGTGCGCAACCTCGTGGGCAACGCGTTGAAGTTCACGCGCACCGGCAGCGTCACGGTCGCGGTCGATCTCGACCTGCTCAGCCGCCAACTCGGCATCGAGGTGCGCGACACCGGCATCGGCATCGACTCGGAGCAGCTGCCGCGCATCTTCGACATGTTCCACCAGGTGCCGGGCGATGTGAGCAGCGGTGGCGTCGGGCTCGGTCTGTACATCGTGCGGCGGTTCGTCGACCTGCTCGGCGGCCGCATCTCGGCCAGTAGCAGTCCCGGCTCCGGTTCGGTGTTCCACGTCTCGTTGCCGGCGGGCACCCGCTCCACGCCGACCTTGGAGATGCCGCCGCGCCAGGCCAGCGCCTGACCCGCCGCCCGCCCCGCCACATTCAACGCCGAGGCGCGAAGGCGCTAGGACGAGAGAACCCGCCTCAGCGCCCCAGCACCAGCTTCGCCACGCGGCGGCCGATCTGCACGGCGTAATTCGTGCCGCGGTCCCACGGGTAGACCTGGCTCATGCTGGCGAGCCAGAGGCCGTCGATCGGCGTTTGCATGGCCGGGATGTGGCGGGAGTGGTTCACGAGCGGAATCGGCTGCGCGTACTCCGTGCGCCAGAGCCACGTTTGCTTGACCCAGCTGCGATCGAAGCTCGGGTTGAAGCGCGCGAGCGCCGGGAGAAAGCGCTCCAGCAGCTCGTCGGGCGAGAGGCGGAAGTACTCGTGCTCGGGCGGCAGGTAGTCGCCGCAGTACACCAGGTGATCGCCGCCGTAGTGCTCGCGCGGCAAGAAGTTGGTGTGCTCCACCAGGGCGAGAAACGGGAAGCCCGCCTCCTTCGGCAAGTTGAACCAGTAATGATCGGTCAACTGCTGGCGCAAGGCGAGGACCATCACGACGGCGCCGAGGCTCTTCAATCCGTTGAGCTGGGCCGTGTAGGCCTCTGGCAGCTGCGGCGCCATGCGGGCCAGGAGCCGGGGCGAGGTCGTCGCGACGCATCGATCCACCGTCACCGCGCCTCCCGGCGTGTCGAGCGCAATCGTGCCGTCGGCAGTGGCGGTAATGCGTTTGACCGGTGCGTCGAGCACGATTCGCCCGCCATTCCGGCGCACGTGCTCGGCGAGGAGGTCCAGAAACGCCTGAAACCCGCCCTCGAACGTCCCCAGACGCATCGTGCGGGATTTGATGCGCGCCCACAGCCATGCGAGGTTGATGTCCCGATAGTGCTCGAGGCCGAATTTTCCGACCAGCAACGGACGCCAGATCAGGTCATAGGCGCGCTGCCCCATCCAGCGCCGCAACCACGCATCCGCGGTGTAGCGCTCGAGCCGCACGCCGTTCGGCAGTGCCTTGAAGTACGCGCCGACCGCGCCGAAGCGCACCGCGTCGAACCAGGAAAAGCCCGGAAACGTCAACCAGCGCTTGGGCGAATCGAAAGGATAGAATTTTCCCTCGTAGTACACGACCGTCGTGGGCCGTGGGAACACGACCTTGTCGCTGGCACCGAGCTCCGCGATCAGGCCGAGGATGTCGGCGTCGGACTGGAACCAATGGTGGTAAAACTTCTCGAGCGTCCAATCCCAGTGCGGCGCCTTGAACCCGGCGGCCAGGCCTCCGACGCGATCGCTCGCTTCGAACACGGTGACCTCACAACCCGCTTTCGTCAGGTCGTAGGCCGCCGCCAACCCGGCCGCACCCGCCCCGATGATGGCCACGCGCATCGCTCGGCAGTGCTAACGGAACGCTCGCGCCGTTGCTAGAGCTCCCATTGCCACGGGGCACTTCGGCGCAAGCCGTTCGCGCAGCGCACGGGGGCGCAATACCCTGATGCCACTGGCGCGCGGCTCGGCTGGCGCCGAATGCCCGTCGCTCGCTCCGGAGCACCGATGCGCCCGGAGGGCCTGGCTGCCCAACCGGAACTCCTGATATGGCTGCGCCGCGATGGCGGTGCTGGTCTGGTGGTTGATGCTCCAAGCCTTGGCGGTGCTCGCCTTGCCGCTAACGTTCCCGCTCTTCTCGCGCGCCAATGCGCACGGATACCCGTTCGGCAGGCTCGTCGGGCTGATCGCAGTGAGCTACGTGGCCTGGCTGCTCGGGTTTGTGATGCCGTACGGCACCGCGCTGGCGGTGGCGCTCGCCCTTCTGATCGCCGCCAGCGGCGCGCTCGCGTTCGCGCAACGGGCGGCCATCGCCGCGTGGTTACGCGGCGGCGGGTGGGCACAAGTCGTGCGCGCCGATGCCCTGTGGACGATCGGCTTCCTGTTCTTCGTCTTCCAGCGCTGGCTCGCGCCGGACATCTTCGGCGCCGAGAAGTACATGGACTTCGCGTTCATCAACTCGCTGGTGCGCGCGGACGCCATGCCGCCACGCGATCCCTGGATGAGCGGCGAGACAATCAACTACTACTATTTCGGCTACCTGATATTCGCCAACCTGATGCGATTGGCGCCGCTGCCGGAGACGGTGAGCTACAACTTCTGCGTCGCGACCGTGGGCGGGCTCGCCTTCGCCCACACCGCCGCGGTGGTGCTGGGATGGGTGGGCCGGTGGGGCCTGGCACTGCTCGGCGGCGCCCTGTCGGCTATTCTCGGCAATCTGGACGGCGCGTGGCAGTTCCTCGAGAAGGGCACGCTGCGGGGGATGGATTACTGGCGTTCCTCCCGCGTGGTGGCGGACGGCGATACGATCAACGAATTTCCGTTCTTCTCGACCATCCACGGCGACCTGCACCCGCACTTCATGGCCCTGCCGGTCGGGATTCTATTGATCGCGGTGCTGCTCGACGAACGCCTCTTCCCGTCACGCCAGCCGGACGTGCCGCAGGGGCCGTGGCGCACGTTCCTGCCGTGGGCGGTGGTCACGTTCGTGCTCGGCACGATGGTGGCGATCAGCAACTGGGAGCTGCCGATGGGGGCGCTCCTGGTCGCGCTGTTGGCCGGACGCGCGATACCGCTGCGGCCCTTGTTCTCGCGCGCGCGGCTGCAGCTCGCGCTGCGGTTGGTCGGCATGTTGATCGGCATCTACGTGCTGTTCCTGCCGTTCTATCTCCAGTTCGTGCCGCCGCTGGTGCGCCCGGGACCCGGCGAACCATGCATCGGGTCGGCGTGCTTCACGATCGCCACCACCTCTTTGCGCGAGTTCCTCACGGTCTTCGGCTTGCTCCTCTTCCCCCCGGCGCTGCTGGTCGCGGTGCGCGCGGCGCCACTGCTGCCGAGCACCGGCGAGGGGCGACACCTCGGGCTGGCCATGGCCGGGCTCGCCATCGTGCTGGCGGCGATCGCCGGCAATGCCGTGCTGCCGCTGCTGGCGCTGTTGGTCGGCGGCGCGCTCGCGCTCGCCTATGCCGGCGATGACCCGAGCGAGCGAAAAGGCTACTTGCTGATCGCCGCCGGCGGCGCGGCGCTACTCGCCTGCGAGCTCGTGTTCCTGAAGGACTCGTACGGCGAGAAGCTGTACCGCATGAACACGGTATTCAAGCTGTACTTTCAAGCCTGGACCATCCTCGCCATCGCCATGCCGTGGTCCCTGGACCGCCTGCTCGCGCGCCACTGGCGTTGGGCGCCGGCCCCGCGCGCGATCGCCGCGGCGACGGCGGTGCTGGTGGCGATGGCGGCGTGCTATCCGCTCGGCATCACGCTCGACCGCATCAACTCGCCATGGAAAACCCTCGATGGCAACGCCTATCTCCAGCGCGAGCACCCCGGCGACTACGCGGCGATCGAGTGGATGCGCGAGGCCGTACCCGACGGCTCGGTCATCCTCGAGACCACGGGCAATCCCTACTCGTACTACGCGCGCTTCGCCGCGAACACCGGCTTGCCCACGGTGCTGGGCTGGGCGAACCACGAGGGACTGTGGCGCGGGCACGATCGCGACGTGATGGCGCGGCGCGACGACGTGCTGCGCATCTACAATGCTCCGACGCTCGAAGAAGTGCGGCCGCTGCTCGACCGCTACGGCGTGCGCTACATCGTGGTCGGCGATCTCGAGCACGAGGATCACCGCGCCGGCGTGCAGAAGTTCGCCAGCCTGCCGGTCGCGTTTCGCAGCGGCCAGACCATCGTCTATGACCGGCAGAGCGGGTCAGGGGCAGGGGGATAGTGCGTTAGCGGCGAGGGATTAGGGCGCCGCCGCGTCATCGCCGCCCGCGGACAGACCGGGCTGACCCCGAAGCTCTGGCCCTCTGCCGAATCTCGACCCACTTCCCGCTTCCGATGCGAATCCTCATCGCGCTGACGTACTACCGGCCGCACATCAGCGGCCTGACGATCTACACCGAGCGGCTGGCGCGCGGGCTGGCGCGGCGCGGCCATGCGGTAACCGTGCTGACCTCGCGGTTCGGGCCCGCGCTGGCGGCGCAGGAGGTCAACGACGGCGTCACAGTCATACGGGTCCCCGTGGCGCTGAAGGTCAGCAAGGGCGTGATTATGCCGCGCTTCGCCTCCTACGCGCTGGCCGCGCTCCGCGAAGCCGACGTGGTGAACGTGCACATGCCGCAGTTCGAAGCGGCGTTGCTCGCCTGGCTCGGGCGCTGGCGGCGCCGCGGGGTGGTGCTCACCTATCACTGCGACCTGCGCATGCCGCCCGGGCGGTTCAATCGGCTGGTCGAACGCAGCCTCGGCCCGCTCAACGGCCTCGCCGCCGCCGCCGCGGACGCCATCGTCGTCACCAGCGACGACTATGCGCGCCACTCGCCCTTCCTCGCCGCGAACATGTCCAAGCTCCGCCCCATCCCGCCGCTCGTCGAACTCCCGGCGCCCGATCCGGCCGCCGCCGCCGCGTTGCGAGCGCGCTGGGGCTTGGGCGAGAGCCCGACCATTGGTTTCGCCGCCCGCTTCGCCGCGGAAAAGGGCGTGGAATACCTCCTCGAGGCGCTGCCGGCGGTGCTGGCCGAGATCCCAGAGGCGCGCATTGCCTTCACCGGCGCGTACAAGGACACCGTAGGGGAGGAGGCGTACTGGCAGCACCTCGCGCCCCTGCTCGAGCGGCACCGCGATCGCCTCGTCTTCCTCGACGTCCTGCCCATGGAGGCCATGGCGAGCTTCTTCGCCGCGTGCGACGTGCTGGCCGTGACCAGCCTCAACTCTACCGAAGCGTTCGGGATGGTGCAGGTCGAGGCGATGCTGTCGGGCACGCCGGTGGTCGCAACCGATTTGCCCGGCGTTCGCGAAGCGGTGCGCCGCACCGGGATGGGGCGCACCGTGCCGCGCCGCGATCCGGCCGCGCTCTCGACCGCGCTGGTCGAGGTCATCCGCAATCGCGCGCAGTATCAGCGCCCGCGCGCGGCGGTGCTGGCGGCCTTCGACTTGGACGAAGCATTGCGGCAGTATGAGGCGCTGTTCGAGGCAGTGCGATGAGTCGGCAGGGGGTGGCACGCGGCTGCGCACGGCATCGGCGTCTGCGCGCCGGTATGTGCTGACTCGTGGAGCCGGTCACCACGCCTGCACGCATGTCGAGCAAGACGCCATACACCGAGCAGTACTACGCGCGGCACGGTCTCGCCGGCGATCGCGTCGCGCTCTGGTTCTATGCGCGGCTGCTGCGCCGGCTGCGCCCCGCGGGCGGACGGCTGCTCGATTTCGGCTGCGGCACCGGACACCTGCTGCGCCGCCTGAGCGAGCATTTCGAAGCCTACGGATACGACGCTTCGCCAGAGGCGCGCAGCGCATGCCGGTTGACGGCTCCCGACGCCGTCGTGCTCGAGGAATGGGAATCGCTGCCGCCCGGGCACTTCCAGGCGATCGTCGCCCTGCACACGTTGGAGCATCTCAGCCATCCGCGCCCAGTCATCGAAGGGCTCGCGCGGCGCCTGGCGCCCGGGGGCGTGCTGCTGTTCGTCGTTCCGAATCCGGGCGGGATCGGACACCGGCTGAAGCGGCGGCACTGGTTCGCCTACCGCGATCCAACCCACGTGAGTGTGCTCAGCCGCGGCGAGTGGCTCACGATTGCGCGCCGGTCGGGACTCCGCGTCCTCTGGGTGCGCGGCGACGGCCTCTGGGATCCGCCGTATGTACCGTTGCTGCCGGTCGGCGTACAGCGCGTGCTATTTGGCGCCCCAGCGGGCGTGCAGATCGCCCTGCCGCTGCGCCGGCCTTTCCTGCCCGATTACCTGGGCGAATGCCTGATCGTCGCCGCCGAGCGGCCGGACCACTCCTCCGCGCCGCCGCTGTAGGGAGCCCGGCACGGGCGACGGTGCATCCACGCCGCGATCTCTGCCGCGGCGGCATCGCGCCGCAGAATTGCCTCGCCCCGTTGATCCGTATAAGCGGGCGCTTTATCCGCCTTCGCCATGAGTGATCTCGCCCGCCCCCCTCGCCGCCTGCGCGTGTGGCTGGTCGCGCTGCTGGTGTTCGCTGCCGGGGTGCGGCTGGTGGGGCTCGACTTCGACGACCGCCACTTCTTCCACCCCGATGAGCGGCGCATTGCGTTCGCGATCGAGGAGCTGTCGTTCCGCCCACTGCAGCTGAACCCGCACTTCTTCGCCTACGGCTCGTTCCCGCTGTACGTCGTCCGCAGCGTCAGCAGCGCCTTGAGCCTCATCGACCAGAGCGCGGGCGGATACGACGGCGTCATGATGACCGGACGCGCGGTGAGCGGCGTCGTCGGGACGCTCACCGTCTTGCTGCTCGTGGTCCTCGGCGCCCGATTGTACAACCCGAGCGTCGGCCTGCTGGCCGGATTTCTGCTCGCCGCCTCCGTGCTGCACATCCAGAACTCGCACTACGGCACGACCGACGTGTTCCTCACGTTCCTGGTCACGCTGGCGCTCTATTTTCTCGTCGGCGCCGTACGACGCGGATGGACGCGCGATTACATCTTCGCCGGTCTGGCGATCGGTTTCGCGGTCGCGACGAAATTCAGCTCCCTGCCGCTGCTCGCCCCGCTCGGCGTGGTCTGCCTCATCCGTTGGCGGCAGGATGGTTTCCTGCGCGTGCTCGGGCGCGGCGCGCTGGCGGTGGCGTGCATCGCCCTCGCCTTCGCCGTCGGCCAGCCCTACGCATTACTCGATTTCGCCAATTACTATCGCGACATCCAGGAGCAGAGCCGGATGGTACGCCAGGCCGGCCTGCTGCCCTACACCAACCAGTACGTCGGGGTACCGAAGTACGTGTACGACCTCGGGCAGCTCGTGCTCTGGGGCATGGCGCCGCCGCTCGGCATCGTCGCGATCTGGGCGACGGCGACGCGGGCCGTCAGCGCGGTGCGCGAACGCTCGCCCGTGGACCTCGTGCTGCTCGCGTGGGTGCTGCCGTTCTTCCTGATCACCGGCGCCTTCGACGTGAAATTCGTTCGCTACTTGCTGCCGATCTATCCGGTGATGATCCTCTGGGCCGCGGCATGGCTGTGGCACGTGGCGCAACGCTCATGGCTCGGTCGCGCCGCCCTGTGGACCGTGGTGGTGGCCACGGGCCTCGCGGCGCTGGCGTTCCTCTCCATCTACACGCGGCCGCATACGGTGGTGACCGCATCGGAGTGGGTCTACCGCACCGTGCCCGCCGGCAAGACGATTCTCACCCAGCATTGGGACGAGGGATTCCCAATGCCGCTTCCGGGCCGCAACCCGAACCGCTACACGGTCAAGGACCTGCCGTACTACGAACCGGACACGCCGCAGAAGATGCGGCAGATTGCCGAAGAGCTGTCGAAGGGCGACTACATCGCCTTTCAGACCAAGCGCCTGTACGGCGCCATCACGATGGCGCCGCAAAAATATCCGCTGTCCAACAACTACTTCTATCAGCTCTTCGCCGGTGACCTCGGCTACACGCTGATCTACGACCACGCTTCGCGCCCGGGCCTGTTCGGGCTCGAGTTCCCCGACGAGCTCGCCGATGAATCGATCACCGTCTACGACCATCCGAAGGTACTGATCTTCGAGAACACCGCGCGGCTGTCGGCGCAGGAGCTCTACGAAAAGATCATGAACGGGCGGCCGTCGCGGCAGCTGACGCGGACCGACCTCCTGCTGGCGCGCGCCGACGAGACGCGCGGCACGACGGAGCCGGCGCGGCCGATTCGCGCCAGCATTCCGGCCCTCGTGTGGTTCGGGATGCTCGTCGAGCTGATCGGGCTCAGCGCCTTTGCCGTCTTGCGACGCTGGCTGCCGGCGCCGGGGGTGTACGCGCTGGCCAAAGTTCTCGGCGTGCTCGTCTTCGCCTACATCCCGTGGGTGCTGACCAGCTACGGACAGGCCGCGTTCACGCGTACGACGCTGGCCGCCACGTTCGCCGCCGTGCTCATCGCCGGCGCGTGGGCATGGTGGCGGCGGCCCGAAGCGGGCGCCGCCGATCGCGACGTGTGGCCGACGGAGCTGCTGTTCTGGGGGGTGTTGCTGTTCTTCCTGGCCGTGCGCGCGTTCAATCCCGAGGTGTTCTGGGGCGAGAAGCCGATGGATTTCGCCTTCCTGAACGCGCTCATGCGCGCCAGCGCCCTCCCGCCGCCGGAGCCGTGGTTTTCCGGATCGACGCTGCACTACACGTACTTCGGGCATTACGTCGTCGCGGCGCTCGGCAAGACGGCCAACATCCACCCGGGGCTCGTCTTCAACCTCGGCATCGCCTTGTTCGCGGCGCTGACGGCGATGGGCGCTTTCGCCCTCGGCGCGGCCGTGGGTGGCCGGCGGAGCGTGGGGTGGCTCGCGGCGGTGTTCGTCGTGCTGATCGGGAATCTCGCCGGGTTGCGCGAAGTCCTGCAGCGGCGCGTCGTCAACTTCGACTACTTCTGGGCCACATCGCGGGTGATCAAGGACACCATCAACGAGTATCCGTTCTGGAGTTTCCTGTTCGCCGACCTGCACGCGCACGTCCTGGTCATGCCGTTCTCGCTCAGCTTTCTGGCACTGGCCGTGTGGTGGGTGCGGCGCAACGAGGCCCCCGGCGCGGTGCGGACAGTGCGGCTGTTCGTCTTGCTCGCGTTCGCGCTCGGCGCGATCATGGTCACCAACGGCTGGAGCTCGCCGACCTACGTGCTCTTCTTCCCGTTCCTGCTCGGCTGCGACGCGCTGGCGCGCCGGCCGCTCGGGCGCGCGCGCGCGACCGTGCTCATCCTACTGGCGATCGCCGCCGCGGCGCTGCTCGGCTTGTACATGCTGACGCCGGAGCCGCCGCAGTCGCTAGTGGCCTGGTTTGGCGAAGGAACGGCGCGCCGGCTGCTACCCGGTGCCGCTCTCGCGGTGCTGGGCTTCATGGCATTGGTCGCGATACCGGCGGCCACGGTGCTCACTGCGGCGCTCGTCGGACTCGCCTACCTCTTCTTTCTGCCGTTCTGGCGCGGGTTCACGGCGCCGCCGCGGAACATGGGGCTGGAGCAGCAATCGTTCGCGAACTTCTGGGACTTCGCCCACATCTTCGGGCTGTTCCTGTTCATCGCCGTGCCGTTCGTGTTCGCGCTCTGGCGGCGCGCGCTGGCGGCACCGGCGCGCCCGCTCGGTGCGGCGCGCACGCTGGCCATGTGGATCGTGGCGCTCACGGTGTTTGCCTGCTGGCTCGCGTCCATTCCGGCGGTCGCGGCGTGGTTGCCGTTCGGGCTTCGCGGCTCGCTCCGCCTCGGCACGGCACTGCTCGCGGTGTTGTCGTTCTGGGTCGCCGTGCAGCCCGCGCTGACGTCCACGCAACGCGTGGCCGCCGCCATGCTGTCCTTCGCCTTCGCGATCACGGCCGGCACCGACGTGGTGTACGTCTGGGACCGCATGAACACGATCTTCAAGTTCTACTTGGAGGCGTGGTTCCTGCTGGCCGCGGCCTCGGCCGCGGCGGTCGTCGAGCTATGGCGCGGCCTGATCCGCCGTCCGGTTCTGCGCCACGCGTGGCAGGTCGGGTTCTGCGCTTTGCTGGTGCTGAGCGCCTTCACCGCGGGGTCCGGCGTGTGGGCAGTCGTGCGCACCAATCGCGTGCAGACGCCGGAGCCGACGCTCGACGGCACGGCGTATTGGCGCCAGCATGCGCCGCTGGATGCGGCGGCGTACGAGTGGCTGAACGACAACGTCGCCGGCATCCCGGTCATCGCCGAGGCATACGGGCCCTCGTACCAGGAGTACGCGCGCGTCGCGATGAACACCGGCCTGCCGACCGTGCTGGGCTGGGATTACCACGTGCACCAGCGCGCACACCGCTGGCCCGACATCGACCGCCGCAAGGCGGATCTGAAGACGCTCTACACGACCGACAGCAAGCAGGTCGCGGAGGCGATCCTGCGCAAGTACCACATCGCCCTCGTCTACACCGGCCCGCTGGAGCGGCGCACCTATCAAGGCGGGAACCACAACCGCTTCGCGGAATGGGGCGATCTGCTGAAGCCGGTGTATACGAACCCGGGTGTCACCATCTACGCCGTGCAAGGGCAGTACGCTGGCGCGGTGCCGGTCACCACCATTGAAGAGGTGCCGCAGGTCGCGGAAGCGGACGGCGAAGCTCCCGTGCAGGGGGCGCCCGGAGTGCTCAGCCAACCGCGCGGAGTGGCGGTGGACGCGGCTGGCAACATCTACGTTGCGGACTTCGGCAACGACCGGGTGCAAAAATTCGCCCCCGACCTCGCCTTCCTCAAGGAGTGGGGCTCGCACGGCAGCCTGCCCTCGCAGTTCAAGCAGCCCGGCGACGTCGCGGTCGGCGGCGACGGGCTGATCTACGTCGCGGATACCTGGAATCAGCGGGTGCAGGTCTTCTCACCCGAGGGCGACTACAAGCGGGAATGGACGGACAAGTATTACGGGCCGCGCGGGATCGCGATTGCGCCGAGCGGCGAGGTCTATCTGGCCGATACCGGAAACCACCGCATCCGCCGCTTCACCAAGGACGGGGTCGAGGATCTGACCTGGGGCGGGCTCGGCACCGAGGTCGGGCAGTTCACCGAGCCAGTCGGAATCGCCGTCGACAAGGCGGGTGACGTCTACGTCGCCGACAACGGAAACGCGCGCGTCCAGATCTTCGACCGCGACGGCAAGTCGCTCGGCTACTTCCCGGTCGAGGGCTGGGAACAGAAGGTGTTCTCGGAACCGCACATCACCGTCGCCCCGGGCGGCACCATCTGGGTGACGGTGCCGACTGCGTACGCGGTGCGCGCCTACGATCGCACCGGCAAGCTGCTCGGGGAAGTGGTCGGCGGCGACTCACCGGGAGCGCCGTTCAAGCGCGCCATGGGGATCGATTACGACAGCAACGGCAATGAGTTGGTCGTCACCGATCTCGAGAACCGCATCGTGCGCCTGCCGGCCAAGTGAAGGGCGGCGCAGGTGTGCGTGGGCGGATTCTTACCACCAGGCTGTTCGCTGTTGGGCTGTTCCGCCGTTGGGGCGAACACCTTCCGCGCCGCGCCTCACCCAGGACACCTCCGACTCTCACCGCGTAACAGCTGACCGGCGTAACAGCCGGGCCAGCCGTAAAGAGCCTGAGCTTTCAGCCCGCACCCGCGCGCAGCGTTTCGAACAGCTCGACGTATGCGCGCGCGGCGCGTTGCCAGTCCCACTGGGCGCGCGCGTAGGCGCTGATGGCGCCGCGCGCTTCGGGCTCGAGCGCCCCCTGCGGCGCGGCGAGTAGTTCGGCGATGGCGTCCGCCGTCGGGGCTGGTTCGGCGACCAGGAAGTGCTCGCGGCCGGTATCCCAAGCCGCATACGTGTGCGGGGAGACGATCGCCGGACAGCCGCACGCCATCGCCTCCATCACTACCAGCGGAAAGCCCTCGGCGGCGGACGGCAGGATCATGACGTCGCTCGCCCAGTAGTAGTCGCGTAGGACGTCTTGCCCGGCGTACCGTACCACGGCGACGTTCGGGAGTCCCCAGCTCGACGGATTTACGGGACCCGCTCCGTGTAGGACGAAGAGGGTATCTGGCAGCCGGCGCGCGAGCTGCTCGATGACCGGCAAGCCCTTCATCGACAGGAATCGCCCCACATAGAGCGCAATGCGGCGGCGCGCCGGCAATCCGCGGCGCTGGCGCGCGGCCTGCCGCGCGTCGGCGTCGCCATGGAAGAACATCCCCGCATCGACGCCATTGCCGATGAAGCGCGGTGGCAGCGCGTACCGCACGCGGGCGGCAAACCAGCTCTGCGCGGTGCGCGTGCTGAACGTGGCCTGAGCGACGCGCCGATGGACGGCGAGACCGAGGGTCCGGTACGCGCCGAGCTGCGCGGCGCGCAGAACCGCGCTGTGGAAAAACGGCCACGGCCCCGCGTGCTGGGTGAGCACCAGCGGCTTGCCGAGGCGGCGCGCCCAGCGCAGCGCCAACAGCGTGCCCGGATACAGGCAATCGTGCGGGTGCACCACGTCGCACCACTGAACCCACCGCCGCATCGCCGCCGCAGCGCGCGCCCCCCACAACGGGTATGCGACGCCGAGGACATTGTAGGGCAGATCGGAGGCCGGGACGCGCACCTGCGCCCGTACTGCGGGCGCGGGCGGCAGGTCGCTCGACAGCCACACCGCTTCATGCCCCAAACGCTGGAAGCACCCGTGCAGCGCCGCCGCCGTATTCTCGATCCCGCCCCAGTGCGGCGGTTGGTAGTGGGTGACGGTCAGTATGCGCATCGATTCGCTGACGTTGAAGGGCCGGGATTCAGGGGCTCCGGCGCGGCGCCGTCACGCTGTCACGCGAACGCGAACGCAGGGCGAGAAGAGATGGACCCGAGCCCGGCGCCCGACCGCCGTGCCGCGCGCGCACCCGCACGGCGGCGGCGGATCGGCGCAGATCGGTCGAGCCTTCGCCGCAGCGACTCTCAGCCGGCGCCATCGAGGTCGATCGCAACGACGGTAAAATCGTATCCGGGGCGCCACGTCGGCGGCCGCACCTCGGTCACTTCGAGGTGCGGGTACTTGGCCCGCAACAGCTCGAGCTTGTGCGCGCCGTCCGTTTCCGGGTGGAGCAGAAACACCACGTGCCGCCAGCGCATCTCGCGCAGCTCCGGCACTCGATATCTGAGCGCAGTCCAGCGGTAGAAGAGATGGTCCAGCTGCGGCTCGGGGTGCTCCACGAGCGCATTCCAGTGGTCGCCCTCCGGCATCACGAAGCTGAGCGGCTCGACCCGCAACCGGTCGAACATCTGATACACGACGTCGATGGACAGGGTGACGGGAAAGTCGACCACCACGATCGTGCCCGGCCGCAGAAACGGTTCCACGGACTTGTAAACGGTGACGTTCGGCGGTTCATCGGACGCCTGGCTGAAATACGCGCCGCCGATGCGCAGAAACATGGCGGGCAGGACCAGCAGCGGAATGATCACCTGCAGCCAGACGCCCGCAGAGCCAAGACGCCGTGGCAACGCGCGCAGCCCCTGCGCCGCCGGCAAAGCCGCGATCGCCGAGATGGCCGGAAACGCCACCGCCATGCGATGTGCGGCAGCGATCGAGGTGATGCCGGGTAACAGCGACGCGCCGAGCAGCCCCAGCAGCACCGGGCAGACGGGGCGGCGCGGATTCAAGAGCAGCCATGCGAGCCCCACGGTGAAGAAGATGGCGACCAGCGGGTCGATATACGCAACCGGATTGCTCGTGAACGCCCCGAGCGGCGTCTGGTGCACGTCCGCCGGCACACCGACGTAGAGCCTCCGCGCCACGTAATCGAGGTTGGTCAGCAACGAATCCCACGCGCCCCATCCGCTGCCGCGCAACACGCGCCCTTCCAAGCGGGCATCGAAGGGGTTGAGCCACTGCCACGATCCGTACGCGGCGAGGTAGGCCAGCGACCGCGACGCCGCCCACAGCGCAGCCCCGGCAGCGACCCAGAGCACCTCGCCGCCACAGCGGCGAAGTCGCGCGCGGTCGAACACCGCCAGCCACGCCAGCACGCCCACGGGCAGCAGAAACCCCGCGAACCCCGACGCGAACAGCTGCGCCGTGAGCCCCATGAGCACCGCGGTGGCCACCCAGTACCGGCGGCGGAAGCGCGTGATGGCGAGGTAGGTCGACACGGCGAGCGCGAGCACTACCGGGCTCGCGGAGTTGAACGGGAACATGTCGTGCCGGCCCCACGCCATCTCCACCGGTGACGAGACGTACCAGACGGTGGCGATGATCGCCGCCAGCGGCCCGCCGAGCAGACGGACGAAACCGTAGAGCACCTGCGTCAGCAGCACGCTGGTCACCGCCGCAGCGATGCGCATGGTGAGGATCGTGGAACCGCAGAACGGGAGCAATGCGCCTACGAGGAAGTAGTATACCGCGCCCAGAGGTGCCCAGGGCGCGTTGACGGCCCCCACGTTCACCTTCAGCAGGCTGTCCAGATCGGACGCCGCAATGACCGAGAACGTCATCTCGCCGACGTTGTCGTGCAAGACGCGGTTCAGCGCATAGAATCGGTACGCCGCGACGGCGAGCGTCAGGACGGCGAGCAACAGCGCTTCGCCGTACGGCGCCAGCCGCGCCGAGCGCGACCCCAGCGTGTCGCCCGCATTCGACCACCGTGAAGAGCGCAGCAGGACGTAGACAGCCGCGGCCGCGGCCGCCGCAACCGGGACGTACGCAGAGGGAATGGCGCATGGTTGCAGCGCGCGCGAGATCGCGACCACGCCGTCGAAGAGCGGCGCCAGCCATCCGAGGCAGACGCGGCCCGCCGCCTCATCGGTTACGGCCAGCCGCGTGGGAACCGCGATGGCGGCCGCCAGCACGCCCAGGTTGGCGGCGACCAACCAGCGCGGCCACCTACCTGCCGTACCGTCGGTGGCTGGTGGCCCATCTGCGGGCGGCGTCGTCACGGGCTCGCGGGGCGCTGAACCGGATCGCGCCTGCTGTCGGCTGCTCGCAACGCGTCCTGGCGCTGATTCGGCTGGCGGGCGTTCACGATTCGCCGCCGTATGCTTCCGAGAACGCTCGGCGCTGTCAAGCCGCTCGGGTGCGCAACGACCGACCGCCAGCCGGGACTGGCGCACGTTGGCACGGGTGCATCGATTGTGGCACTTTCCATCCGGTGCGCTGCAGCGCATACCCGAGGTCTGATCGTGAATCCACGGCTGGTGCGCACCACCGAGCTCGATCACGCCGGCTGACCGAACGGGTGCGGGCGATGCGCATCGAGTGGGGGTCAAGTCCGTGACCGACGGTGCCTATGCAGGCATGGCGAGCGCTGAGGATACATCGGCGAGCAATCACCTGTTGCTCGGCGGCGCGCTGGTCGCATGGGCGGTGGCAGTCGCTATCGCGCTGTGGGCGCAGTACCAGATCGCTCCGCTCGGCAATCTCTCACTGGCGGTGCAGTATTACGCCGTGGCGGCGCTGGTCGGAGGCGCCGCGCTGTCCCTCATCGACGAGCGGGTACCGCTGCCCGGTGCCGCTCGTGAGGCCAGCCTCGACCGACCACCGACGCTGCACACCGCGGCGAGACTGCTCATCGCGGCTGGCGTGTGGGCGGTCGGGTTTGCCGTGGTTCAACTCGGATGGGCCGCCGCGTACGAGAGCGCGTTCGTCACGTGGCTCATCGGGCTCGCGCTGACCGCCGTCGGGTTCGGCATCGCCACGCCCCGTTCCGAGGTCGCGCGCTGGCGGCTCGACCGCCGGCGGGTGTTCGAGATGGCGGTCGTTCTCGGCATTCTCGCGGTCGCCGTCGCCCTGCGCCTCCCCGATCTGTCGCAGATCCCTCCCGAGGTGCACGGCGACGAAGCGGCGTGCGGGCTCGAAGCGCGCCGCATCCTGCACGGCGAGGTGCGCAACCTCTTCACAGTCGGGTGGTATCAAATCCCGAACATCAGCTTCGCGATCTCGGCTGCCGCGATGGCCGTCCTCGGCGAGGACCTCTGGGGTTTTCGCATGGCCTCCGCCATCCAGGGAGTCCTCGCGGTGCTGCTCCTGTACCTGTTGGCCAAGCGCCTCTTCTCAGCGCGGGTCGCGGCCCTGGCGGCGTTCCTGCTCGCGGTGTCGCATTGGGAGATTCACTTCAGCCGCGCCGGCATCAACTACGTCCAAGCACAGGTCGCCACGCTGCTCGTCTTGTATTTTCTGGTGCGCGGCGTGCAGCGCCGGCAGCCGCTTGACTGGCTCTTGGCGGGCTTCGCGAGCGGGCTCTCCCTGAACGTCTATTACGCGGCACGCCTCGCGCCGGCGCTCGGCGCCGCATATCTCGCCCACAAGCTCATCACGGAGCGCGGCTTTTTCCGCCGCCAGAGGGCGAACATCGCCGTGTTGGGCATCGGAGCCGTGCTGTTCATGGCGCCGATGCTGCTCGTATTCTCGCAGCATCCGCACGCGCTGGTGAGCCGCATGGAAGGCGTATTTCTCCTCACCCCCGCGGGCCTGCAGCACGCGTTCACCGCGCAGAATGTCGACAATGTCCCCGCCGTGTTGCGCAACCAAATCGTCAATACGCTCACCGCGTTCAACTGGCGCGGCGAGACCAGCATGCAACACGGCCACCGCGGCGATGGGTTGATCGACTTTTGGTCGAGCGCGCTCTTCGTCATCGGCGTCGTGGCGGTAACGCTGCGCGCCTACCGGAGCTCGTACTTCCTGCTGGCGGTCTGGTTTTGGGCGACGCTCGTGTTCGGCTCGATCCTCACCGTGGACGCGATGTTCTCGCCCCGCGTGATCGCCGCCGTGCCCGTCATCTGCTTGTTCCCCGCGCTGGTCATCGACGGCGGCTGGCGAGCGACCGGCCGCTTGTTCGGCCGGGCGGGGACCGCGCTCTTCGCGTTGCCGGTCGTCCTGTTTCTCGGACTCAGCGCGCGCGCCAACTACGACGACTATTTCAACGTGCACATCGGGCGCATGCAGATCGCCGGGGCCAATACGATCCTGTCTCGGTACGTGGCGGCGGTGAACGGTCGGTTCCAAGTGTACGTCCTCGGCCGCAACTCGCTGCTGTACGATACGGAGCGCTTCCTCATTCCCGACGTCGACGGCGTCGATGTACGCGAGGACCCATTGCCGCTGCCGCTGCGACGCATTCCCGCTCACAAGGGCATCGCCTTCATCATTGACGCCTTCTGGTCGGCAGCGGCGGAGCGGCGGCAAGCGATCGAGCGCGCGTATCCGGACGGCTGGGCGGAGACCGTCGACACGACGACCGGCATTCCGATGTTTTACGCGTACCTGGTCGGCCCGGCACAGCTCGCAGCAGCCATTCCCGACCCCGTGCTGGAGCCGCGCCCTCTACCCGCGCTGAGCGTGGCGCAGGTGCAGCCGTACGGCTCCTCGCCGGACACGGCGCCGGACGCGCCCCCATCGCGCTCGTCAGCGCCATGGCTCGGCCTGGCGGATGGATCCGAGCCGCGCGCCGTGGCCGTCGCCAATGGCGGCGAGCTGTTCGTGGTCGATGGCGCGGCAGGCCAGGTGCGGCATTTTTCCGCGGCCGGCGCCCCACTGGGCGCCGTCGCCGACGGGCCGGACGGCGCAATCACCGACCCCCGCGCGGTGGCTGTCGCACCGGACGGCACTGTCTACGTGCTCGACGCCGAGCGCCAAGCCGTCGCGGTGATCGGCAGCAATGGCGCGGTACAACGCAGCATTCCGATCCCGGATGCGGACGCTCCCGGCGCGATCGCCGTCGACCGCGCGCTCAACCTGTTCGTCGCCGATACCGGGCGCGACCGCATCGTGCGCATCGCCCCAAACGGAGACGCGCAAGCGACCCGGGGACGGGTGGGCAGCCTTCCACTTCGCCAGCCCGCCAGCATCGCGACCGGTCCGGACGACGAGATCTTCGTGCTGGACAGCGGCAACGCGCGCATCGTCGTTCTCGGTAGGGATTTGGCCTACCACCGCGAATGGAAAGTCCCGTTGTCGCCGGCGTCTCCCGGCGCGCACGTCTTGGTCGCCAACGACTTCGTCCTCCTCTCACAGCCGGACCGAGGCACCATTCTGCAGTACGACCGACACGGGCGTCGCCTCGCCGAGCTCGGCGCGGGGGCTCTGCACACACCAGTGGGGCTGGCCGCGGCAGCCGACGGCAACTTGTACGTCGCGGACGCCGGCCTGCGTGGCATCGTGCGCCTCGCGCAACCCGATGCGGACGCCGCAGAACCGGCCGCCCCGAGCTCCTGATTCCGCGCTCCGTCAGCTTCGCGAATCGACGCCGCGAGGGCGCCGCTCCATCGGCGCGTGCCGCATCGCGTGCCCATGACGCACCCGGGCGAGTGCGGACATGGCGCCCGCGCGGCTCACGCCCGCTTCTCCGCGAGGCACACCAGCGACATGCCGAACGGCAACCGGGCGCGGCGCGACAGGGCTCCTTCGAGCTTCATCAATGCGAGCATCCACCGGTTGATCGTCGCCGGAATGCGGTACAGGCGCTCGACGCCGTCGGCGTCCACCGCCGCGGCGCTCCGTACGCGGTCGCCGGCGCGCTCGGCGATGCTCTGGAGCACCGCGACCGGAAACACGAACGCGTTGATGTAGAAGAGCCGTACGATGTGCAGCCCGCACTGCCGGACGATGCGGGCGAGGCCGTCGCGGCGATAGCGGCGGTAATGGTGGTTCATCACGTCCTTGCGGGTCCAGAGAAACGGGAACGCGGGAACGTGAATGAGGAGGTGCCCGCCAACTCGGCACACACGGGCGAGCTCCTGCACGCAGCCGAGGTCATCCGCGACGTGCTCGACCAGGTCCAAGGCCAGCACCAGCTCCAGCGCATCGGTCTTGAACGGCAATCGCGTCGCATCACCGCGCACGAGGTCTGCCAGCCCGCGCTGGCGACAGAACGAGAGCGCCAGAGCGGAAGCGTCGAGACCGCATGCGGTCGCTCCGACCCGTGGGAGCTCGCGCAGCATGATGCCGGTTCCGCACCCCACGTCCAGCACGCGCATCGGCGTTCGCTCCAGGCACTCATGTATCGTGTCAAAAAAGACGCGCCGCGTTCCGACCGACCACCAGAAGTGCTCCTCGATCTCGTAGAAGCTTCTGTACAACCGCGGATCCATTCGAGGGCTCGTGCGCCCCTGTAACGGTTCGCGCTCGCCCTTGCAAAGCTCGGACAGTGCGGTAATCAGCACCCGCCAATGGAGCTCAGCGTCCTCGTTCCGTGCCGGAACGAAGCCGAGAACGTGCTGGAGCTTGCCGCCCGCATGCGCGCCGTGTTCGCCACTCGACAGATAGAGGGCGAGGTCGTCTTCGTAGATGACGGGAGCACTGATCACACCGGCGAGCTGATCGATCAACTCGCACGCGAACATCCCGACGTGGTCGCTGTCCATCAGGAGCAGACGCTCGGTATCGCCGCCGCATGGAGAACCGGTTTCGCGGCGTCGAGCGGGCGCTACATCGCCGTCATGGACGGCGATCTGCAGTACCTCCCCGAGGATGTGTACCGGCTCTATCGGGAGCTCAAATACTCCAACGCGGACGTCGTGCAGGGCTGGCGCAGCATGATCGGCCGGGTGAAGGGAGTGCGGTACTTCATCAGTCGAGCGCTCGACATCATGCTGCGGGTGCTCTTTCGCATGAAGATGTTCGACATCAAGTCGGGCTTTTTCATCTGTGAGCGGGACATCTTCGCTCACATCCTGCAGCGGCGGCTGTCGTACGCGTACTTTCAGACGTTGGTGATGGTCTCCGCGCATGCCAAGGGCTACAAGATTCAACAGATCGAAACCCTCTTCGAGGATCGCAAGCTCGGGACGTCATTCCTCCCCGTGATGCCCATCAAGGCGATCGCCCGCAGCCTCGTAGATTTGGCGAAAGGCGTGGTCGAGTTCCGCCTGATGTCGTCCGGCAGCGACATTCTCTCGGAGTATCTCGCGGCACATCCGCTGGCGAAGCCGCTCGACTCGCCGAGCGTGCTGCGCCGGCTCTACTTCCACCTCTTCGTCCTGCTCATGCCCATGCATCACTGGCTCGTGTCCTTTCCGGTGTGGCGGTACTACTTCCAATTGCGCGCCAGCCAATGGTTGCGGCCGGAGGAGATTCGGGAGCTTCAGGAGCTGAAGCTACGGCGCCTGGTCCTGCACGCGTACCGGCACGTGCCGTATTACCGGGAGTTATTCGACCGCGAGCATCTCGCGCCGACGAGCATCCGAACGTTGGAGGATCTGCAGCGGCTGCCGGTGCTGACCAAGGAGGAGATCCGCCGGCACCTGCATTTCGACTTGATGTCGAGTCATCACGACAAGTCGAAGATGCTGGCCGTCACCACCAGTGGATCGACGGGCGAGCCATTGACCCTCTATGCGGACAAGGCGCAGCTCGAGATGCGTTGGGCGACCACGCTGCGCAACTGCGAGTGGACCGGCTATCGGTTCGGCGACCGGCAGGTGCGGTTATGGCATTCGACCCTCGGTCTGTCGCGCTTGCGCGCGGTCCGCGAGCACCTGGACGCGTGGCTGTCGCGGCGCACGTTCTTTCGCGCTTTCGCCATGGACGAGCGCAACCTCGACCGGTTCGTGAGGTTCCTGCGGCGGAAGCAGCCGGTGCTGATCGACGGCTATGCGGAAGCGTTCAACATGATCGCCAATTATCTGCACGCCCACAGTGTCGATGGCGTCCGGCCCAAAGGCATCATCTCGTCCGCCCAGACGTTGTCGAGGGAGAGCCGCGCGCTCATCGAGGAGGCCTTTCACACCAAGGTCTTCGACAAGTACGGCAGTCGCGAGTTCAGCGGCATCGCGCACGAATGCGAAGCGCATGCGGGTCACCATGTGAACGCCGAGTCGTACATCGTCGAGATCGTGCACGACGGCCGGCCCGTGCGACCGGGCGAACTGGGTGAGGTCCTGGTCACCGACCTGAACAACCTCAGCGTGCCGCTGATTCGCTACGCGCTGGGCGATCTCGCGGTCGCGGCGGAGTCGCCATGCCCCTGCGGGCGCGGGTTGCCGCTGATCGGCGAAGTACAAGGGCGCACGCAGGCGATCATCATCGGGACCAATGGCTGTTTCCTGCCCGGGACCTTCTTCGCCCATCTGCTGAAGGACTACGGGCACATCATCAGACAATTCCAGGTGGTCCAGGAGACCCTCGGCAAAGTAGAGCTGAAGATCATCCGGGGGCCGCGCTTTTCGGACGGCGAGCTGGAGAAGCTGATGGCGCAGATACGCGAGCATCTCGGCGGTGACATGGTCATCGACGTCCAGTTCGTGGAGGCGATCCCCCTCGGGCGCACCGGCAAGCACTACCATAGCGTGTCGAAGCTGCCGTTGACCCCGCAGATCTTTTCCACCTACAAGCTGCAGCGGCAGGTGCAGTGAGGTGCGGGTGCCGGTCGCACAGGTCGCGGTGTGCCATGAACCGCAGCTGCGCTATACCGGGCAGCCGCCGTTCGATCCGCCCAACCCGGTGTACGAGGCCGTATGTACACTGCTGCGCGCGCTCGGCCTCGACGCCGCGCACGGCGGCACCGCTGCATGGAATCCGTTCGGCGGCATGGTGCGGCCCGGCGGCCGAGTCGTCATCAAGCCCAATCTCGTGACGTCCCGCGATTTTCACCGCGATCTGAATGATGACGAGCTGTCGTGCTCGTCGACGCATGCGTCGGTTCTGCGCCCGTTGCTGGATCTCGCCGTGCGCGCGGTCGGGCCATCGGGCTCGGTAGCCGTGCTCGATTGTCCCTTGGAGGGAAGCGACTTCGACCGGACCGCCCGCGCGCTGGGCGTGACCGATATGATCGGCGCGCTCGAGCGATCCCTCGGCCGGCCCATCCCGCTGCTGGACCTCCGGGAGTTTCGCCTCGGCCGCAAGATGATCATCGACGACCTGCGAGTGGGCGGCCGGTCGTTCAACTTCGGGCTGCTGTACCCGATCGCCTTGTCCGGCGATCCGCTCGGAAGCGCCGTGGTGGACCTGGGGACGGACAGCGTGTTCACCGACTATGCGGCACCCGCGCGCCGGCTGCGCTTTCACCGCAGTCACAAGCGCACGCCCGTGCGCCACCACCGCAACGGGCGGAACGAGTACAGCATCGCGAACAGCGCGCTGGCGGCGGATCTCGTGATCAACGTGCCGAAGATGAAAACGCACAAGAAAGCGGGGGCCACGCTGAGCATGAAGTCGGTGATCGGCTTGTCACCGAAGAAGTATTGGCTGCCGCACTATACGGCCGGCGCGCCACCGCGCGGCGACGAATACGCGGAGTCGCCGCCTTTGGCCGCGCGCATTGCCGAGCAACTGTCGCGGTTTCCCCTGCCCGGCGGCTGCTCCGCCGTCGTGCGGGCGCCCAAGCTCACGGCGCGTGGCGAGGGCAACATGGGCGGCAGTTGGTCCCGCAACGATACGATCTGGCGCACGGTAGTGGATCTCAACCGCATCCTGCTCTACGCGGATCGCGCCGGGGCGCTGCAGCCCACACCGCAGCGGCGCGTGTTTACCGTCGTCGACGGCATCGTCGCGGGCGAAGGAGAAGGGCCGCTCGCGGCATCGCCCAAACATTGCGGCGTGCTCATCGGGGGCGAAAACCTCGTCGCCGTCGACACCGTCGCGTGCGAGGTCATGGGCATCGACCCGCTAGCGATCCGCTATCTGAGCGGTGCGGAACACCTCGCCCGCTTCGCGCTGACGAACGGCGAGCGGATAGAGAGGATTCGGGTGGGAGAGACGATGCCTCGGTTCTCTTTTCAGCTCCCCCAGGGCTGGGACGAGCCGGGCGCTGCCATTGCGGAGCGCGCGGTGGCCCGCGGGTAAGCCAGCCGTAGACACGCGCAGGCTTGACAGAGCCGGACTGCTCCGAGATCGTTGGTGCTCGGAGGCGAGAAGACGTTGCGGCGAGCTCCCGTAGTCGCGGCGGCGGCGATTGCAACGGTGGCGCTCGGAGCACTGCTGTTTTTCGGCCGCGGCGCACCGCCGTCACCCGGGCGTGGCCTATCGGCGGGTAACCCTGCCGATGCCGGAGCCGGTCATCGTTCCGACCCCGCGGTCGAGGCGCCCTCGCCAGCGGTCGGAAACATGGCGGGCCGCGGGCCGAAGTCGCGCGGCGGCGCGCAGCCTGCCGGATCGAGCGCGGAGCGGCTGGGCAAGACGGCGGCCGATATCGCGCGCGGCGCCGCCCAGGGCGATGCATCCGCCCGTGCACGTCGCGCCCAGGACCTTCCCGGCGGCTCGCTGCCTGGCGCCGGAAGCGACGTCGGCGCGCTCTCCGAGGAAGGCCGCGCCGCGGCGGGCGGACGCGTCGCGGAGTTGCCCCGCCGCGGCCATGCCGACGGCCAGAGCGGCGACTACACCGTCGAGCAGCAGGAGGGCGATGAGGCCGGCGGCGATACCGACGTCGTGCTATCCGTGCCCCTCTCGCGCGAGCGCGGCACGCTGGCCGAGGACGACACGCCGCCGGTGGCCGAGCACAACCTCGAGCTGGCCGAGGATGGATCCGGCATGCGCTTCGACCGCTCGTCGGTCCTGGCCTTCCCGAACGCGGGCAACCTGCGGGGCGAGGCCGGGACGGTGATGCTCGACATCACGCCCGACTGGCACGGTGGCGAGGACGGCGACTATTCGCTGGTGACGGTGCGCAACGCCAATGATCCGGCCAACCTGCTGCGCGTCTTCAAGAACGGCACCTATCTCCGCTTCATTCTCGCCGACGGGTCGGGGGAAGAACGCGAAGTCGGGATGAACATCGCCGAGTGGCAGCCCGGCGAACGGCACAGCGTCGCCGTCACATGGGGCGACGCCGCCACGGCCATGTACGTCGACGACCAGGTGGTCGGACAGAATACGTACACCGGCAACGTGGAGTTCCCAAGCGGCACCCCGCTCTACCTCGGCTCGGACGTGCCGGAAGCCGGCCTGAAAGGCGCCGGCGGCATCATCTCGAACTTTCGCGCGTTCGGGCGCGTGCTCACGCCGGAGGAGATCGCCGGCGTACCCGCGAAATAGCCGCTCAGCGCGTGGGGTTCGCGATCACTTCGGGCGGCGCTTTGCTCCGAATTTCGTCCGCGCTGACCGCATAGATCCACAGGCTGGACACGCCGTCCCACAGCGGAACCTCGCGCGCTCGCGCCCCCGGGTAGATCTCGGAGATCACCTGCCGGTCGTCACTGCGCGAGGGCATGACCACGAACACGGCCGCGGGCGCGGGATCGACCGACGGGAGGGGCAGCACGTCGCGGAGGGCGTTCGAGACGTCAGATACGTCCGAGTCGGCGGCCGCGTAGAGAAACTGCGGGCCGGTCGACGACGCGTCGCGGCGCGAGCGCACGAGGTAATAGCGCGGCTCAGGATGCTCGCGGATGAAGCGCACGACGACGTCCGTCGGATGCGCCCTGAGCGCCTGGCCGCGGTCTCCGTCGCGGCGCTGGAGAACGGGCCACACGCTGGCGGCGTGCGCGAGCGCGATCTGGCCCAGCACCGCAACGACCAGCAAACCGGAGGCGAGCGGCAACGGCCGGGAAAGCCGCTCGAACAAGGCGGCGGCGCGATCGAGCGCCACGGCGCACACGACCAGCGCTCCGATCACCCCCACGAAGTAATGGTACACGGTGGGTGGCGACACCAGCAGGGCGCTACCGAGGAAGATGCTGATCGCAATCGTCGCCAGCACCGCGAACCCCGCCAGGGATCGCGGCGACGTCAGCAGATAGACCAACCCTGCGCCGAAGAGGCAGGCCTCGACTTGCAGGCAGAGGGGCTTGCCGGTGTACAGGCCCCACATGCTCGCGTCGGGATACAGGATGATCGATCCGTACGAGCGCACCAGCTGGTGCTGCCAAACGGCCCAATCTCGGACGATCGAATAGTCGGGCTTGAACAGCACCGCCGTGTCCTGCAGGCGGTGCCACAGCAGCGGATGGGCCAGCATGTACGGCACGAGGGGGACGTAGGTGACCGCCGCTCCAGCGATCATCCACAAGATCCCCCGCCACTGCCGCGCGACGGCCCGCGTGTACAACATCGCCGCGTAGGCAAAGATCGCCGCGCAGATGAACGGGAACATGCTGGACTGCCTCGGCGAGAGCATCGCCCATCCGGCGATCACGCCCGCCAAGCACCAATGGAAACGGCTGCCCCGCCGCGCACCCGTCAACGCGCAGTACAGGAGCAGGAAAAACGGCGCGGTGGATTCGATCACGTACGGTTGACGGGAGTACAAGAACAGCGCGTGGTTCACCGCGACGAGAAAGCCGGCGATGAGCCCCACCCGCCAGTTGAACAGCGCGCCGGCGAACAGGATGCTGCCCCACACCATCAGCGTGCTGGAAAGCGCCGCAGTCAAGCGCAGAACCCAGTAGCTCGGACCAAACAGCTCCACCGCGGCCGCGGCGGGCACCAGCCATGGGCGCGCGAACGTCAGCGAGTGCGGATCCATAATGAAGAACGGACGCCAGTCGCCGCGCACCAGGCTGAGCACCGCCGTACCGTACAGGTTGTGGTCGTGATGCACGTTGTCGGGGTAAAAGCCGATCTCCCACAGCCGCGAGATCAAGGTGCCGAGCAACAGCACTGCCACTGCCGCGTGGCGCCAGCGCGGCGTCGCGGGCTCCTCGGCGTCGGCAGCGCGCGGCGGGAACGCCGCCGCCAGGATCCATACCTGCGCCGCGATCCAGCAGCCCACGGCGACCGCCTGGGTCTCCGCACCGTACAGCACGGCAGTCACGCAACCCGCCAGGGCCGCGAACGACAGGACCAGCAAGGCAAGCGTGCGGATGCGATCGCCACGCGGCGGCAAAGGCCGCCAGGCGAGAGGATCGAGGGAGCTGAGCGCGGTAGCCGGCGACGTCAGTGCGTTGAGGCCGCGCAGCGCGAGGCCGGCCAGCAGCGCGCCGACCAGGAAGCGCTGGGTACCGTCCGCGAGCTGCTGCGCATACAGCCGTTCCGTACCCGTCCACATCAAGAGTGCGCCGCAGCCGAGCAGAGCTGCGCAAGCGAATCTCGCGGCGACGCCCGCACGGCCTCGGGGCGGCGTTCCGCCGGGGGGCGGCGTCGCGTCTTCAGAGGCCGGTTCCCCATCCGCCGTTCGCCTCCACACCCGCGCGGCGATCTCGCGGCGGCGCATGGGATACGCGACCAGCGCCGAGAGAAGCAGGGCAAGCGCTGGAACCGGCAGCCCGCGTTGCCACCAGGGGACGACCTCGGCCTTGTCGGCCTGCGGTTTCGCCGCATTGAGGACTTCGCCCTCGGCCGTCCACCACACGCCGACCAGCAGCGTCCCCGTGCTGGTGAGGCTCGCGCAGCGCGGAACGAGCGACGGCTCGAACTCGCGTTCGGTACCATCCCGGTCGCGAATCCAGACCCGCCATTGCTCCGGCGCCACGACGACGAGCTCACCGTTGGGGCCGAGGCGCGTATCGGTCGCGTGGACGAACCCGGGAATCGATTGCCGCAGCCCGAGCTCCGGGGTGAGCAACCGCACATCGCTCGAGTCGAAGTTGGCCGCGAAGATCGATCCGTCGGGGCCGACATCGACCGATGAGACGGAGATGAAGTAGGCCTGCGGAGACTCATTCACCCAGAGGCCCCACTCGTCCACGCGCCCGGACGGTGCCGTGCGACGCACGACGTCGCCGCGTGGCGTCATCTCGGCCAGCCAGCCCTGGCGGTCGTTGTACGCCACCACGAGGTTGCCGTTCGGCAGGGGGGCCGCGGCCACCACGCGGGGCACGTCGATCTCGAACTCCACGCTGCGATCGGGGCGGAGGCCGACGACTTTGTCCGCGGCGGTGACGAGCAACCCGCCCCCGGGCCTCGTTCGCACCCGTAACGGGTACCCCCCGATGCCGTCGCTCCAGCGCACGGCGCCGTCAGGTGCCACCGCGGTGACCTGCTTGGTGCCGACATCGACGAACAGGAAGCCGCCGTCGGCCGTGGGTGCGATGTCCACCGGGTTCTGAACACCCGTGTACCGGCGCACCGGGCGCAGCGCGGAATCGTACTCGACGATCTCCGAGCGCCCGGAACCGAGCGAGATCGACGGCACGGCGGGCTGCCGATCGGATGCACCTGCGGTGCGTACCAACGGCCCGGCGCCGAGAGCCGCCACGAGCAGGAGCGCCGCGGCGCGGCAGGGCCAGTGCCCAGCGCCGCCGCCGTCGCCCCCCAACCCGGCCGCGGCGCGCTCACCCGATCCGGACCGGCTAGACAATGTCCGGCCGCTTGCGCTCGCGCGGCGCGCTACGCGCCGCCGATTGCGCGTCAGCGCGAGCACGGCGACGCTGGGGTTCTGCACGCCGCCGAGCAGATCCCGGAACGAGGGTCGTCGAGACGCGCACGGTCATGCTCCACAGCACGGGCTGCCCCCATCCACATGGCTCGGCTTCACGGCCGTATCCGCGAGCGCCGAGTGCATGCGCATGCAGCGTGATGCTACGAACTTTTGGTGTCAAGCAGTTACGAGCTCCCGCAGCGCCGTGCATCGCAAGACCCCTGACTGCGTCGTCTCTCCGGATGTAAGCCGGGCCATCCGTGTCCGCGCGCGGGATCGGGCAGCGATGTCCGTCGCGGCAGTGACGACCGATATCCTCCGGCAGCCTTGCGCAACGCGATTGGGTTGCACCGCACCACTGCGAGCGGGCTGGCTGAGCGTCCGCCACCAGCAGTGGCGCACGTCGCCTCCTTGGCTCAGGCCGCCGCGCGGCTCGGCCGCTCCGGCGAGCATCCCTACTGCGCTCGGCTTTCTTGCCTTTAACGGACGGCCGCCGCTAGACTCCCGCGCCCATGGTCGGCGCTCAACGGGGGACGGCACCACCGGTGCCCGCCACGGACGAAGGTGCGGAACGCGCTTCCGCGGAGGCCTACGAGGTGGCGGTGATCCTGCCGTGCTTGAATGAAGCAGGGACCATAGAGTCGTGCGTCGCCAAAGCGATGGCCACGTTCGGCCAACTCGGCGTGCGCGGCGAAGTGGTGGTGGTCGATAATGGCTCCACGGACGACTCCGTGCGCATCGCCGAGCGCTGCGGCGCCCGAGTCGTGCACGAGCCGCGCCGCGGGTACGGCAGCGCGCTGCTGCGCGGCATCGACGAGGCGCAGGCCCCGTTCATCATCATGGCGGACGCCGACGACTCCTACGACCTCACCGATCTCGGCCGGTTCATCGACGGATTGCGCGCCGGAACCGATCTGGTGATGGGCACCCGGATCCGCGGCGCGATCGAGCCGGGCGCGATGCCGTGGCACCACCGCTGGATCGGCAACCCCGTTCTCACTACCTTGCTGAACCTGCTTTTTCGCATCCGCATCTCGGACGCGCACTGCGGCATGCGCGCATTTACCAAGGAGGCATACCGGCGCATGCACCTGCAGACTACGGGCATGGAGTTCGCCTCGGAGATGCCCATCAAGGCGGCGCTCGCGGGTCTGCGCATCACGGAAATCCCGATCACGCTGCACCGCGACGGCCGCAATCGGCCGCCGCACCTCCGCTCCTTCCGCGACGGCTGGCGGCATCTGCGCTTCATGCTGCTGTTCTCGCCCACTCATCTATTCGTCTTGCCGGGCGTGCTGTGCATGGCGATCGGCCTCGTGCCTCTGCTCGCGCTCGGCGGCGGCCCGCGCAAGCTCGCGGGCGTCAACTTCGACGTTCACTACATGGTGGTCGGGAGCCTCCTCACCGTGCTCGGGTACCAGCTCGTAACCACCGGGATCTTCGCCAAAGCCTATTCGCACGCCGCGCGCCTGTACGCGCCGGACCGCACGCTGCGCATCGGGCTGCGCCACTTCACGCTGGAACGCGGCCTGGTGCTCGGCGGCCTGTTGTTCATGGCCGGCTTCGCGATGGATGCCACCATTCTATTCCAGTGGCTGGCGAGTGGACGCGCGACGCTCGATGCCGTGCGGCCGGCCTTGCAAGCGTCCACCTTGATGATCATCGGCGCGCAGACGCTGTTCGCGTCTTTCTTTCTGAGCATGCTCTCCGTACCTCGCCGCGATGGCTGAGCCCGGGACCGGGATCGCCGTGCAGGACACCGCGGCCACCGCGGCGGCCGTCGAAAGCCGGCCCTCGCGGCGCTGGCCCGGTCTGCTGTTGCTCGTCTGCGGCACGGCGCTGGCGTTCATCGTCACCGTGCTGATCGGCCGGGCGCAGGAGGCGCGCGGCGAGCGCATCCTCGCCATATTCGATCCGCTGTTTCTGTTGCTGCGGGGGCCCGGAGGAGGCGCCACCGATTGGCTGATCGCCCATCCGGCCGCCGTCGCCGCGGCCGCCAGTGCCGGCCTACTCGCGATCGCCCTCATCGGTGCGGTACGCGCCGGCCGCCGCGCCGCGCCGTTGTTCGCCATGTGCGCCGCCATCGGCCTCGCAGTCTGGGGGCAGACGTTGCTCCTGCTGGACCATTTCGAGGCGGGCCGCATCCTCTACATCGCCGCGCCGGTGCTCGCGATCCTGGTCGGCTGGTGGCAACCCATGCGCCGGATTCCCGGGTTTCCGCCGTTTGCCGGCGCTGCCGGCGCGGGCCCCGGCGCAGCGTGGCAG
Organism: Binatia bacterium; assembly: GCA_050176585.1. Classification (GTDB taxonomy): domain Bacteria; phylum Desulfobacterota; class Binatia; order HRBIN30; family CADEER01; genus CAYYWP01. The sequence goes on along the minus strand of JBFXHX010000003.1, from coordinate 134,292 downwards.
CCGAGCTGGCGGACCGAATTGGCCGTGGTGTTCGGCCTCGGCCTGCTGGCGCTCGCCTTCCGCGCCTGGGCGCTCACCGAGCTCTCGGACTTCTTCGATCTCGAGATGGTCGACTCGATGGCGCAGAGTCGCACCCTGCACGGTGCCGCGGAGTTCGTGCGCTATACCTTCCTCACTACCAATCCGGGCGCCGCCCACATCCTGCCGCAGTGGGCGATCTTTCAGCTCTTCGGCACGTCGATCTTCACCCTGCGCATGGCCCCGGTCCTCTGGGGCGTGGCGGCGGTCATGCTCATGTACCTGCTGGTGCGCCGGGTCGCCGGCGCGGCGCCGGCCCTTGTCGCAGCGCTGTTCATGGCCACTGCGCCGGACCAGCTGTTCTGGTCGCGCAGCGAGAACAGCTTCTTCTCGCCGGTGGCCGCGATGGCGTTGCTCGTGGTGAACGTCGGCTTGTGGATGGTCGAGCGCTTGTCCGTGCGCTCCGTGGTAGCGGCGGCGCTGTGCATGCCGTTCTCGCGCTACTTCTACACCACCGGGCTGGCGATGTTCCTCTTCCCGCTCGCCGTCGCGGGACACGCCGTGATCTTCGTGCGCGGCGCCTGGCGCAAGCTCTGGCTGATCGCGCCAATCCTCGCCCTCGGGCTGGTCGTGTGGTGGTTCCACCTGACGGTGCTGCTCGCCGCGCTGAACGACTGGGACTGGCGCTTCCGGCACCCGGCGGACATCTATGGCGGTCCGGCATGGACCAGACAGGGCGACTTCAAGGACGCGTCGGTCGTCGACCTCGTGCGTTTGCAGGCGCTGTCGATGTACGACCGCATGGAGCGCGTCCTCAACGACTTCACGTACAAAGCGGTGAACAGCTTCGGCCACTGGTACGCGCGCGTCCAGCTCGATCCCCATCCGACGACGATGAACGTCGGGCTCGTCGCGCTGCTCGTCGTGGCCGTCGGCTATTTCATTGGCCAGATATACGATCCGCGCGCGTTTGCGCTGCTCGCCTGGCTCGCCATCGCGCTGCTGCCGGGCATCATGAGCAACGATGCCGCGCCGCGGCGCATCGGCATGGTGTTCCTGGTCGCGCACGCCTCCGGCGCGATCCTGCTCGCCGCCGCGGTGCGCCTCGCACGCCGGGTGGCCGGCGTCGCCGGCGGACGGGTCGCGGCATCGGCACTCGGCATCGCCGCCGCCCTCGTGCTGGTCACCAATACCGTTTCGCACTTTCGCATGCCGATGCAGCCGGTCCTCTTCGCCGACCTGCTCAGCTTCGTTCGGCCGCTCGTACAGCGAAGCGACGCGATCTTTCTGACGATGCCGGATGCGTTCCGCAGCTTCATCATGTTCGACAACCTCGAGCATTACCTGGCCACCCCGGGGTGCTTCCAGGCCGTGGACGGTCACCGCGAGTGGCTGAAGCTGGGGCTCGCGCCGCGCTGCACGTTCACGGACGCGACCTACAATCTCGCCCTGAACGACGCGGAACAGCGCGCGCTGCAGGAGCGCTACCGCATGCAGCGGATCAGCTTCGTAATTTTCGCGGACCCGACCACGCAATCGATCCTCGACCTGTTGCGGGCTCTATATCCGGGCGCCGAATCGCTCGTGCTCGACAGCGAGCGTCAGGAACGGCGAACGGTCGCGATGACCGTCGACATCGCCGATAGCGCCCGGTTGCGCACGGTCGACCTGCGCATGGCCGATCCCCCCAATCCGCCACCTGCCGTGCTCGCCGACGTGCCGCTGCGGGCCGTGCCGGATCCGGAACGAGGGGGCACGGCTTTAATCGCCGGCGGCATCCTGATCGAAGACGATGGTTGGTATCGCTTCGCGCTAGAGCCCAGCTGTGCGGGGGCGGAGCTGGCCATCGACGGCCGGCAGGCCTTGGATGCGGCACCCACGCCGATGCTCGCTGGCGTGCATCCGTTCTCCCTCGCGGTGCCGAGTCTGCCGGCCTGCCCCAAACCGCTGCGGATCACGAGCGCGCGTCAAGGGCAGACGTCGTTCGAACCGGTGCCGCCGGACCGCATCACCAGCTCGGCGGTGGCCATGCTGCCGCAAGCCGCGGCACCGCGGGTGGAGGTCTACGATGGCTACGCCCCCGCCGCACCATTCATACAGGTGCCCGGCCGCGCGGGCGATCTCGCCATCGGTCCCGATGGCACGCTCTTCGTCGCCGCGACCTCGGAGGGCGTGTGGCGCATCCACCGCTACCTGCCCGACGGGAAACCGCTCGATGCGTGGAACTTGCAAGGACCGCCCGGCCTCAACCTTTCGACGATCGCGGTCGCTCCCGATGGCACGGTGGCGGCACTCTTCGCCACGACCATCACGCTCTATACGCCCGACGGCCGGCCGCTCGGCAGCTGGCACAACGGTGCGTTTGGCTGGGAAAGCCAGCTCGCCTTCTGGGGGAAACACCTGCTGGTCACCATACCGCCGCGCAACTCGATCATGGTGTTCGACCGCAACGGCGAGCTCGTGCGCGAGTTCTCTGCGTTCGATACGGACAACGGCCCGGAGGAGCTGTACAACCCGCTCGGCTTCGCCTTCAGCGCGGCCGGCGATCTGGTGGTCCTGCAGCCGAACGGCCAGGCGATCGTGTTCCGCACGCCGACGGATGATTTTCAGCCCACCTTCGTGCGCCGGTTTGCGATCGAGGCCGGGTCGCAGGGTTCCACGTTCGATGGCCCCGATCGCGTGCTGCTGCCGGCGGCGTCGGCAGTGCAGGTGTTCAATACGAACGGCTCGCGTCTGATGGCGGCGGATCCCACCCGCGACCCCGGCCGCCGCAGCTACGGCCGGAGCCCACGTCTGCGCGGCACCGCCGACGGCGCATACGTGCTCGACATCGACGCCGGCCGGATCTGGGTACTGCGCCGCTGACGCACTGCATCCCTCGGTCCGGCAGCGTCCGCGGTCGACGGCGCGCAGGACTGGCGGAGCGCACGTGCCATGTCCTCCAGCGCCTATAGCCCAGAGATCGCGCTTGCCCCAGCCGCGCACGCGATCGTTGGCAAAACCCGGTCGCCTCGGTACAGTCCCCGCGTGTCGACAGCCAGCACCGCCACCGCGCCGCCCGTCTTCGTGACGGGCGCCGCCGGATTCATCGGCTCACATGTCGTCGAGGAGTTTCTTCGCGCCGGCCGGCGCGTGCGCGCGCTCGTGCACTACTCGAGCGAATCGCGCCTGGGGCATCTCGCCGCGGCAGTCGAGTCGCTGCTGGCGGCCGGCAGCCCCAGCGCGCTGCCCGAGGTGGGGGCAAACGCATTCGGCATCGGACCGCTCGAGGTCGTGTACGGGGACGTGGTCGACGCCGCGCAGATGCGCGCCGCGGTGCGCGGTTGCGGCGCCGTCTGTCACCTCGCGGCGCTGATCGGCATCCCCTACTCGTACAGCGCTGTGGCATCGTACGTGGATGTGAACGTCCGGGGCACCATGCATCTGCTGGACGCGGCGCGCGAAGCCGGCGTACAGCGCTTTGTACATACCTCGACCAGCGAGGTGTACGGCACGGCGCAGAGCGTGCCGATCCGGCTCGATCACCCGCTCGTCGCGCAGTCGCCGTACGCCGCCACGAAGATCGCCGCCGACCAGCTCGCGCTCTCCTACGCCCGCTCGTTCGAGCTCCCGGTCACCGTCGTGCGCCCGTTCAATACGTTCGGTCCCCGCCAGTCCCAGCGCGCAGTGATCCCGACGATCATCGCCCAGGCCCTCACGGGCGAGCGGGTTCGGCTAGGCAATACCGACGCGGTTCGGGACTTCACCTTCGTCGTGGATACCGCGCGCGCGTTCGCGCTCGCGGCGGACGCTGCGCTGCCGATGGCGGCGACGGTGCAGCTCGGCACCGGCCGCGGCGTCCGCATCGGCGAGGTCGTCGAGGTGGTGGCTGCGATCGTCGGACGCCGGCTCGAAGTCGCCGCCGACCCGACGCGAGTGCGCCCGACCGCCAGTGAGGTCGAGCGGCTGATCGCCGATCCATCCTCCGCGCGCGAGGTGCTCGGGTGGTCCCCGCGCGTGGGTTTCGAAGCAGGCGTGCGGCAGACCATCGAATGGATGCGGGCGCGCGGGTCGGCGGTGGGAGATCTTTACCATGTCTGAACGGCAGACGGTGCGCGATGCCATCGTGCTCGCGGGCGGCCGCGGCCAGCGCATGGCGCCCTTCACTTCCGTCCTCCCGAAACCGCTGCTGCCGATCGGTGACCGGCCCATACTGGAGATCCTGCTCCGCCAACTCGCGCAGTCCGGGGTCGAGCAGGTGCACCTCGCGGTCGGCTATCTGTCACAACTGGTCGAGAGTTACTTCGGCGACGGCTCGAGGTTCGGCGTGCACCTCACGTACCACCGCGAAGAAGAACCCCTTGGCACCGCGGCGCCGATTCGGTTCGTGGCCGACGGCCTGCGCGGCTCGGGAGCGCTGCCCCCGTCCTTCTTCGTGCTGAACGGGGATCTGCTGATGGACGTGGATTTCGCCGCGTTGGCGGCGCGGCACGGGAGCGGGACACTCTCGATCCTCGTCGCCGAGCGCGAGCACCGCGTCGATCTCGGCGTCCTCGAGATCGATGGCGCCGGCCGGCTGGTCGATTATGTCGAGAAGCCGGTCCACCACTACCACGTGTCGACCGGCGTCTATGTGTTCCCCCAGGTCGCCGTGGCGCGTATCACGCCCGGCCGCCGACTCGACTTCCCGGATCTCGTGCGCGACATGCTGCGCGATGGATTCCCGGTGCACCCCGTTCATCTGCGCGACGTCGGGAGCCTCTGGATGGACCTCGGACGGCCCGAGGACTACGAGAGGGGCTGCCGGTTGTTCGAGGAGGCGCCGGAACGGTTTCTGCCCGCGGCGCAAGCATCCGGTGACGTCCCACCTCCCCGTCTTTGATCTGCTGGGTTCGCGCGGCACGCTCGGGCGCGCTCTGGCACGCCGGCTCGTCGGTCGTTTCACCGTCACCGCCTGGTCGGGGGCGGAAGGCGCGGGCTCGTACGCCGCTTATGCCGAGATGTGGCGCGCGCGAGGCGCCGACGGCGCCCAGCGCCCGGCCGTGCTCGCGCACGGCGGCGCCGCGGAGGACGCCTCTTCTCTCCTCCGCGACCTCGCGCTGCGCACGGCGAGCTTCATCGATTTGTGGGATGCCACGAAGTGGCCGGCGCGGCTGGTCCTGCTCGGGAGCGCCTCCGAGCTCCTGCCGGATTCGCTATACGGCGCCGCGAAGCGCGCGCAGCGCGACATCGCGGAGACGGCAGCAAGGCGGGCCGGGACCCACATGGTGACGCTGCGCGTGCACAGTCTGGTTCCGGACGGGCTGCCGGCGCGCGGCATCTTCCGCGATTTGCTCACCTGCTTTCGCGCCGGCGGCCCGGTGCGGGTTCGCCACCTCGCGGGCATGCGGGACTACCTCTCCGAGGAGCAACTCGCGGCGGTGGCCGGCGCGGCGCTGGTCGCGCCACCGGATCGATTGCCGCAGGTACTCGACGTCGGATCGGGCCGCGGGCGGCGGGTGATGGACTGGATCGAGGGGTTCCGCGCAGCCTTCGGCATCGACGCCGAGCTGCGGGTCGAACGCCCCGATGCGGTGGACGCCGAGATCGTCGCCGACACCGCCCCGCTGGAGGCGCTCCTCGCCGCGGTGGATTCGGCCGGCTTGGCGCGCTGGCTGGAGTCGACCCCCGACCCGGCGGCATGCGCGGCGCGCTGGAGGCAGCTGTGCGGGTGAGGCGGCTGGACGTCGTCCTGCCCGCGTATCAAGAAGAAGAAGCGCTGCCGCCGTTCGTGCGAACACTGACCGGCGTGCTCGACGGGACCGGCGTCGATTGGCAGGTCCACCTGGTGCTCGACCGATCTAGCGACGGGTCGGAAGCGGCAGTGCGGTCGCTCTGTGCCGCGGAGCCACGCGTGCGGGCACTGCTGCTGTCGACCCGCTTCGGCCATCAGGAATCGCTGCTCGCGGGCATCGCGGCGGCGCGACCGGACGCATGGGTGCTCATGATGGATTCGGACGGCCAGCATCCGGCCGAGCTGGTTCCGGAGCTGCTGCGCGCGTGCGACGGCGCCATCGACGTAGTCTCTACGCGACGGCTGTCCACCGAGCGCAGCTCGTGGCTCACCAACCTGCTCTCCGACGGCTTCTACCGGGTGCTCTCCGTCATCTCGGGCATCCACCTGGATCCCGGCATGGCGGATTTTCGGCTCATCTCGCCGCGCGTCGCAGAGGTGCTCCGGCGCGGCATGCACGAGCGCTCGCCGTTCCTGCGCGGGCTCGTCGAGTGGATGGGCTTCCGCCAGCGCGTGGTGGAGTACCGGGCGGCGCCGCGCCGCGCGGGCCGCACCAAGTACACGCTCTGCCGGCGGCTGCACTTCGCCCGCCGGGCCGTGATCGCGTTCAGTCAGGCACCGCTGCGCGTCGCGGCGCCGTTCGGCATCGGGCTGGCGATCGCCTGCGGCACGTACGCGCTCTGGCTGATCGGAGCGTGGTTTTTCGGCCGCGAATCGCTGCCACCTGGCTGGGTCACGATCGTGGTGGTCGGCCTATTCCTCGGCGGCGTGCAACTCGCGTTCATCGGCATTCTCGGCGAGTACCTGGCCCACGTGCACGACGAGGCGCGACACCGGCCGCGGTTCATCGTGCGCGAGTCGCTGAACTACGAAGCCGACGAGCCGCCCCTTTTTGGTTGACCGTGTGCGCGCACGGGTATACGAGCCGCGCCTGTCTGTGCGGGTGTAGACTGCGTGTGGCGTGCGCGAATAGCTGCGGACAGTGCAGCGGCATCCCGAGCTGCGGGCCCGCCTACCCGCTCACATGAAGGCGGATCACCAGCGTAACGCACCATTGAGCTGCGATGGTCTTACGCTGTTTCCACTGGACGCGCCCGAACACACAGCACGATCGACGGGTCACGCGGTACCTCCGCGAGGTGCTCTATGCCGGCCTCGCAGCGATCATCGCGGTTGCGATCTTTCGCGCCGGAACGACGCCACCGCAGTACAACGACAGCGAATCGGGCCAGACGATCGAAGAAGCGAGCGCCGTCGTCGACGGGGTTCATCGCTGGGGATTGCTGGAGTACACGCATCATCCGATCGGCCGCGCGTATCTGTTGACGCCGCTCGTCTACGGCGCTTCAGAAGAAGAAGACCTGATCGCGCTGCCCGCCGCAATCGCCGCACTCAGCGCCGGCCTGGTGGCATGGATCCTCCTGCGCCAGGCCGCCTCATGGCACCTGCGCATAGCCATCCTCATCTTCTTTGCCGCACTGCTGCAGCAACCGGGGTACGCAAATTGGCTCGGCAATCTGCACCAGCACTCCTACAATCTCTCTTCGATTTTCTGGCTGGTTTTTGTCGGCGGCGTGATCCGCAGCGCGGGAGTGGCGTTCGCGGTCAGCGGATTCGTCTGCGGCTGGATCGGGTACGATGTATTTTTCGTGCAATTGATGACGGCGTTAGGCGTCCGGCTCGCCTATTGGGCACCGGATAGCCCCGCGCCTGTACGCGCCTTCGCGACCGCCGTGAGCGAGGCCGCCGCTTTCGCCGCCGGTTTTCTCTGCGCCGTGCTCCTGCACTACGTGCAGAACGTGTTGTATTTCAGCAGCGCGAGCATGGCCTACCACGACCTGTTCGGCGCGTTCGCCTTCCGCACCCGCCTGGAGATGTGGCAGCGGCAGCAGCTGCTCGGACCGCTTCTGCGCGAGTACTGGAGCCACTTCATCAGCCCCGAACGCGCTTGGATCGAGCCCTTGAGTCTCGCCTTCGCCATCGGCGCGCTTGCGATGGCGGTTCTCGCGGACGCGACCGCGCGACCGCGTGCTGCGGGGGTCTCCTTCGGCACGCTCGCGTTGGGAGGACTGGCATTGGCCTGCGCGCCGGCGGCGATCCTCGTCTGGTTCTTCGCGGCTCCGAACCACGTCGCGCCGCATCTGGAGCTGTTTCCGCGATGGCTGTTGGTTCCGCTGATCGCAGCCGCGGCTATCGGGAGCTCGCTCGTGCGCAACACACCTGCCCCGCCTCCGCCGTCGTGGCTTCGCACCCCCTGGTCGGTTGCCGCAGTCGCCGTGCTGGTCATCGGTTTGACGTGGGGCCCACGCACGACGGTGAAACCCATCGATGGGCGGTGGTTCGGCGGTGCCTGGAACTCACCCAGCGCCGCGCCGCGAACGGAGTCGATGAGCGGCCATTTTCTCGCGGCCACGGCGGAGGCCAGCTCGACCAACGAGTACGCCAGTGTGAACGGGCCGGTGCAGCTGAAGCCGGATGTGCCGATGGTCGGGGACATAAACGTGTGGGCGACTCAGCTCGACACGCGCGCGGGTCTTCGGTGGTGGCCCGACGCGCCAGCGCCGAGCTGGTACGCCGTGCACTTTTCGACGCCGGCGGCCGTCACTGACGTCGCCCTGCGCTTCTGGGGTGCCCAGAAACGCGAAGCGGGAGAGCCGGCCCGCTTCACGCTCGCCGCGTTGTTCGCCGACGGCACCTCCGCACCGGTGCGGACATATCCGAGTCGATCGGCATCCCCGGTTCGCCACGGCAAGTATCTCACCTTCCATTACCGCTTCTCGCCGCCGCTCGATTGCATCGGCTTACGGCTCGACATCGCGGAAACGGTCACGTCCAAAGCGCCGGTCATGACCGACTTCTTGGCCTTCGGATATCCGATTGAGCCGACGGCGCCCGAGAGCTGCTCGTCGCTGCCGCCCACTCCGGAGAGTGCGGTCACGGCCGTGGCGCGTTGATCGATACGGGCGCGGCGGCGTTTCGCAGCGGGATTACGGAGTGTCGCCCTGCGCGCTCGCTGCGCTGGCGGGGCGCTCGCGCTCGAGCTCGTACACCGCCAGCGGCAACGGTTCCGGGAACCCGATCCGGCGATCGACGAACTGCCGAGCGACGCGGTAGCCCTCGGGGCGACCGGGATGCGCCTCGGCGACCGCAGCCGGGACCACCAACACCGCGCGATCCGACTGGGCGGCCGGCGGGACCTTCCATAAATCGCTCGCGCGCGCCACGCGGACCCTGGCCAATTCCGGACACAAGATGTCCCAGGCGGGGTTGATCGGCGGCACGTACTCGATGCCGTCGAGTATGGTGGCATCGATGACGACGTGCGTTCCCGCGTAGGGGCACGTGAGCAACGCCAGCCCGAGGGTGTGCTGGATCGGGCGCTGTGCGCGGAACTCGGAGAAGTAGTAGTGCGCGTTGGCGGCGACGGCCAGGAGCGCAAACGCGCCACAGCCAGCCGCGACGAAGCGGTGGCTCAGATGGAACCCGTCGCGGATCGCGGCCAGCAACTCGACGAGCGTCCAGGCGACTGCGACCGAGGCGAACAGCAGCGCAGTCGCGACCCGATGGTACGTGGGAGGATGGTTTGCGAGAAACACCGCGACCAACAGGTACCCGCTCCACCAGGTGGCGCACAGCCAGCCGGTCGCCGTCCACAGCCGGCTCAGCACGAACACCGCTGCGAGCGGAATGAGCGCAGCGGTCACCGCGTCGACCAGCGACCGGTGCGCCCAATACGCGGGGTAGAAGTCGCCGCCGGTGTTGAACATCGTCAGTGTCTGACCCATGTGCTCGACGAGCCAGGAGGGAAACTCGTCGCCGTATTGCTCGCGTGTCGCCGCGCTGAAGGCGAACAGAACACTCGGGCGGCTGCCGATGAGCTCCGCCGCGCGCAGCATGCTGCGGATCAACGGCCCGGCGGCGAGCAGCGCGATCGCAAAGATCAGCGCGGTGGACAGCAGGGCGCCCCTGCGGGCGGTGCGCGCGATGGCGGCCCAGCCGGCGGCCGTCAGTCCGACCAGCACCGGGAACAGCTGTGACGCCTGGTACGTCTGCGCGCCGACCCCGAGCGCCACGCCGGCTCCGATCCACGACAACAGGCCGCCGCCCGTCCAGACGCGCACGAGCATCCAGAGGATGACGGCGGCGGCCATCGGGGTCTGGATGAAGATCTGGCCATTGCGAGACCAGTGGACGAGCGCATGGGCGCTGGCGGTCAGGAGGGCCGCGGTCAGCGCGGGGAGATTGCCGATCAGACGGCGCGCAAATGCAAACGCGGCGACGACGGCGACGGTTCCGAGCACCACCCCGCCCATGCGCCCGCCCCAGAGCGTGTCGCCGAACACCAGCTGGGCGGCGCGCGTGAGCACCAGCGCGATATTCGGCACGCCGATCCACCAGACGCCGAACCACTTGTACGGATCGTTTCCCAACGTCCCCCGGGCCTCGATCAACGTATAGGCTTCGTCGCTCTCGACGAACGCGGGGAGCACCTGGAGACCCCCCGCGAGACGGAACGCCAGACCGACGGCGATCAGCAGTGCGTAACTGACCGCCAGCCGCGCTCGCGACCATTCGGCGCCCCGGGCGGCGACGGCACCGCCGCGCGCCCAGAGCGCGTGCGCCACCCCGGTGGCCAGCAGCAGCGCGATACCACTGCACCACCACAACAGGATCGTGCGATTCGGGGCTCCGGGTCTTGCAACCGCGGTCGCCACCGCGAGACAGAATAGGCCGGGCGCGCAAGCGAGCAGCCATCCCCAGCGGGGCACCTCGATGGCCAGCGGCCGCGCGCCCGCGCACCATTCGCGGTGCGCCCGCGTCACCGCCACGGTGAGCCCGGCGCCGGCGAGAAACAGTAGCGCGCTTGCGGCCGGTGGCGGAGACTGCAGCACCCGCGCCCGCTCCAGCAGAAACTGCGCGGCCGCGGCACAGGTCAGGGCTGCGATAGCGCCCCAAGCGCGCAGATGATTCCGCAGCGCCGGGCGCTGTTCTGTCATTGGATGCGAGGGCGGATCAGGCTAGCGAATTTCCTGGGGGCCGAGCGCGCGGCCGTACAGCTTCAGATCGCTGATCTTACCCTGCGCACCCCGATACTGGCTGCCGGGAAAATCGGAGCCGATGTGGATGGGCGTGCTGTCGTTGAAGGCGAGCCGGTTGGGCAGCGGCGACTGGCCGACCAACTGACCGTCGACATACAGCGACATCGAGGACTCTCCCCACGTGGCCGTCACGCGACGCGGCTCGTTGGCGACCCAGTCGTCGATGTAGACATTGACGTTCGACTCGAAACCCGTCTCGTCGATGATGATGAACCGCAACGAGTTGTAGTTCTTCACGATCGAGAGATTGTTCTCCCATTGGTGCTCGGTGTGGATGAGCACCATGGAGTTGTTGGTCTCATCGGCGCCGGACCAGTTCGGCTGGATCTCGAATGCAATCGATCCCGCCTCCCCGTTGACATGACCACCGGCCGGAACGATCAGCTGGGCGTCCTCGGTGAATTCGACGGAATTGCCCTTCACGATCAGGCCGTCGACCTGGATCGGATCGCCGCCCGTCTCCGCGTCGATACCGCCTTTGAACGGAATCGAGAGCAACACGTCGCCGCCGCCGTCGTCGCGCGGCTCATCGACGAACTCGAACACGTGGCGGCCAGGCCCGTCTCCACCGCCACCGCTTGAAGCTCCGCCGCCGCGCGGCATGGCCCCCAGGCGCGACGTGAGGCCGCCGGGAATGCCCGCGATGAGATCGCCGGTGCCGGTGGATCCGCGCTGGCGTCGCGCCGGCCGAAGTTCGCGCAGCCCGCCGGAAATGAGGTCACTCGCCTGAATCGCCTCCGTGTCGAAGCGCCAGCGCCGTCGGCGTTCGCCGGATTCATCGTCGGACTGGCCGGGCGCCTTGCCCGCACGCCGCGTCTCCCGTTCGCTGCTCCACATCGACACCCGGCGCGGTCCCTGCCCATCCGAGCCGAAGCCGCGCGTCAGCGCATCGCTACTCGCCGTGCTGCCCGGGGGGCCGTCCACGACGTAGCTCAAGCCGAAAAGTGCGACCGCCGCGATCAGCAACGCAAGCACGAGTGCGTGGATGCGATCCATTCTCCCGGCCCTGCAACGTCGGGCGATTGTCCACCCGGCCCGCCGGCGGTGTCAAGGTCACAGACGCGGTGATCTGGCGCGAGTTGTTGCCTTGACCACCGTCACACATCCCCATCAGCCGCGTCGGGAGCACTCGGCGGCCGCCGAGGCACAGCCACCCTCCCGATAACGCGGGACTAACGCAGCCGCCCGGCTCGCGGTGTCGTGTCCACCCGGAGCGCTGCAAGGCGGTCACTGCGGAGCCAGATAGGCCAAATGCCGGGTCTGCCAGGGGGCACCGGTCGCTTCCGCGGCGGCGGCCGGCGAGACCCGCTCGGCCAGCAGCGTGTCGCGGAATTCCTTCACCATGAACCACGCGGACGGGTCGCCACCAGCCCCTTCCACGCGCAGCTCCACCGGGTGGCCGGGTGCGACCCACTCCGCGGGCACCGACAACAAATAGAACCCCGAGTTGCCCGCCGCGCTGGCCTTGGACACGAACACCAGTGTCACCCCATTGCCCGTCCAACTGCGCACCTCGCGCTCGGGGTGGCTCTGGAAGGTGAGCGCATATCGGCCGTCCACGAACAGCTTGAAGTCGCCCTGTTCATCCGAGGTGGACCCGGTGAAGGCGAACACCGTCGGGGTGGCCTCCGGCACCGGCGCCGTGCGCCAGGTGACGCCGCTGTGATCCTCCACCCGTGAGCGCCACGAAGGCGATCCGCCGCGGTAGTCCGGATACGCCGCTTCGGCTTGCCCGGACTCCGCGATGGCGAATCCCTCCACCAGCTGCACCGGCGCGGCGGCGCCAGCGTCCGGACGCATCGCGGCGAGCGGAAGCTCAGCGACGGTCGTGACATCGGTCATGTCGTGACCCGCCGCGTCGGTCAGTCGCACGTTGAACGACCAGTCTCCGGCATCTTCGCAGCTCTGCACCAGCAGGCCGTTGTCGCCCGCGCGCAACTCGACCTCGCGGAACTTCGGTTCGCGCCCCATGGTGAAGGACCAGGGCGACAGCGGCCGGCCATTGAGCCAGACGCGCAGCGTGTCGAACACCGATCCGCTCAGCTCGAGCGTGGCGCGGCGCGCGGACGGGACGCGAACGGTGGTGGCAGCGTAGGCGCACACCTGCTCCGGATTGCCCGGATGGCGAGGGTCGCGCGACGCGAACGCGCGGTTGAGATCTACATGGACGGTCGCATCTCTCAGCGGGTACCAGCGCACGAAGCCGAACGGTCCGTCCACGCCTGCGGGTGCGAGATCGGCGGGATCGATGAAGTCGCGCGTGCTACCGAGCAGATCGTCGTTCGGGAAAGGGCCGAGGAGGAGCCACTCTCTGAGGTAACGGCGGCGCTGCGTGAGCTCGGCGATCACGAACGCGAGCTTCCCGCCCGGTGCTTCGACCAACCGCTTCACGTTGAGATCGCTGTACAGATCGGTGTCGTTCGGGTGCAGGGCTGCGAGCACACGCTGGGCAGGCGCGGGGTTGAACGCCTCGGGCCTGGCGACGACGTAGCCGGCGTCGCGACGGCCCGCCCATTCGCGCGGATCCAACGCGCGGTAGAATTGCGCGAACACCAGCGGCTGATTCGCGTCCGTATAGCTGAGCAGCAGCAGGTCGTACTCGCTCCGCTGGCTTTCCATGTAGGCGATGACATCGCGGTAGCCGAACTGGAACCCGCCGGGTGTCAATGCAGCGTACGTGGGATACTCGACGAAGTAGGCGCGCAGGTAGCGGTGCACCTGCGCCGCGAGCACCGCGCATACCGCCGCGGCGCCGGCCGCTTGAAGCGCCAGGCCCCAGCGCCGCCGCGGCGCGATCCAGCGCAGGACGCGCAGCGCCGCGGCGAGCCCGAGACCGCTGAGCAGACAGAAGACCGGTATGCCGATGATGCCGCGGCTCGCGCTCGGGATCTCGTTCATCAAGCTCGGCGCCACCGGATAGAGCGCCAACCACCAGAGCAGGAGCGCGCCGAAACGGCCGCCGCGCAGCAGCGCGGTAGCGGCGCCGAAGAACAGCAACGGGACGTAGACCGGGTAGAGCTCTCCGAATCCCCGCACCGCGTGGCGTTGGAGCGGATCGCCTTCGTGGACCAGAAACTGCGCCGAAAAGAATTTCCCGTAATTCTCCGCGAAGCGCTCGAGTTGCGGCCGCCACGGCTGGCTCGTGTCGATGTACGTGGTCTGGCGAAAGTACTGGGTTCCGGTGCCGGCCTCGCGCGCGAAGAACGCCGCCGCCGGAGCGAGCAGCGCGCCGGCGACGGCGATGGCGATGAGCGTTTGCCGCCAATGCCGCAGCAGCTCGCGCGCGTAGAGCAGGACGAACCCGGCGAGGAAGAGCGGGACGAACAGCACCGCCGGGGCGTAGGCATACACGCACAGTGCGCACAGCGCGAAGGCCGCCGGGAGGGTGCGCCGCCCCTGGGTGAAGCGCACCAGGAAGGTGCACGCGACAGTGAACAGGAAGGGGAACGCGATCAGCTCGAAGGCGATGCGGCTGAAGTGGAGGTGCCACGGGCTGACGGCCAGGAGCAGCGCCGACCAGAAACCCACCCATGGTCCGTAGAGGGCCCGCCCGAGGCAGAACAGCGCCCACACGGTCGCCACGCCGAACAGCGCCGCGGTGATCCGCACGCTGAACGCGCTCAGCCCGAAGGCTTTCACGGGTAGGATGGCGGCATAGATGAAGATCGGGTTTTTGTAGCTGACCCGGAACGACCACACGTACAACGGCCACGCGGTGCCATTTTCGTCGATGCCGGCGGTGCCGATCGCATAGGCGTTGTACCCATTGGCCGCTTCGTCGCAGTACAGGCCCGCCGGCACGTCCTCCAGTTGCCAAGTGCGGAGACCGAGCGCGAGGAGGAGGACCGCTGCGAGCGCCCAGCGCTGCGCGGTATTACTGCGCACCGGCTGCTCCTGCCGGGGGGCCGGGTGGGCAATCCGGCACCGGCGCGGCAATGCGGTAGAACGGGATCAGCTCCTGTTTGTTGCCGGTATCTGGACCGCTCCACCGCAACTGCACGTTCGGATCGCCCGCGAGATCGGCTTCCAGCACGAGCTCGTGCCAGCCCGGGCCGAGGTAGACCGCAGCCGATGCCTGTTGCGCCTGGCGATGCCCATCGATGCGAAGCTCGGCGCGCCCGTCATACACGTCGAGTCCGAAGCGGTATTCGCCGCCGTTGGTAATTTGAAACGGCGCGTTGACCAGCACGCGGATGCGCTGCACGCCGATGTACTCGAGCCGCGCGATCAGATCCTCCGGCCAGACGGCGCGGGTGATCAGCGGAAGCACCATTCGTCGATTCGCCAATACCTCATCCGGCGTCTTCCCGATTAGTTGCAACTCCGCCACCGCGCCGCGACAGCGCGCGGCATTCAGCCGGTCCGACAGACCGGCGGGCGTGGTTGGCGCACGCGCGTAGCCGATGTCCGACCCGCTCTCGTAGGGGCCGGGAACGAACGTGAACTCGAGCTCCGGTGCGAGCCATTGCACGTACCGCGCGAGGTCTGGAGTCACGTTTCCCGAAAAGATAAGAAACATCGCGGGGCCGGGCTGCACCGCCCAGGCCCGCAGCGCCGCGTCCAATTCGGTGCTGAACTTCCCGGGAACGCGCCCGCCCAACAGCCAGATGCCGTCGTACCCGTTCAGCGCATAGGCGTAGAGCGGCGAGACGCCGAACACGCGCTCGTCCGGCTGCCGGTGATCGCGCACCCACCCGGTAAAGTAACTGGGGGGATGGTGGTGTGCGCGGCGCACACCGGGCGAGCTCCAGAACTCGCGCAGCGTGCGCGTGTTCCACCACGCCGTCCACCCCACGGCCACCAGCAACGCCGCCAGCGCTAGCGCTCGCCCGGCACGGCCCAACGCCGCCAGCGATGCCACCACCCCGGCTGCGCCGATACCTGCCAACACGTAGACGTAGGGCACGGCGCCGCCTAGGCGTCCGACATCGAAGTTCCCCGTGAGCACGAGCGCCCCGAGCACGTGCGTGATGAACCCGGCCAACGTCAGCGCGAGCACCGGCCTGAGTGGATGCGCCAGCACTGCGGCCACGCCGAGGAGGAGCAACCCGGCGGTCACCACGTCGACCATCGGCAGGCCTTTGATGTTGCGGACCGAGGACGGGTCGCCGCGATACACGAACAGCTCGAACGACCGGCGTGTGCGCGCCAGTCGGACGTCGAGCGTGCGCTGCCACGAATACTCGGGGTTGTAGTACTCGCGGATCGCGCGCGCGCGATTCCACCCGTCGAAGTACTCGTGCCGCATGTCGCCCTGCAGGCGGGTCACGAACAGCGGCGTGACCATGCTGACGACGAGCGCAGCGGTGACCAGTGGGCGCGCCATCCGGGCGGGCCAGCGCGTATGGCGATCGGTCAGCGACCACCACACGGCGCCGACCATTGCCCACAATACCAGCGGGCGGTAGGCGACGTATTCGTGCAGGATGTAGCCGCCGAGGAACCCGAGCCATATGTACCCGGATGGCCGGCCGCGCCGCACCGGACCGGCCAGCAGCGCGAACGCCACCGCGACGACCAGCGCGTTGTGGTTGTTCGGGATCCGCGACAGCACGATGTCCCAGAAGGACACCGCCAACAGCGCACATCCGACGAGGGCCCCTGCGCTCCCGACGCTCAACCGCAGCCAGGCGAACACCGGCACCAACTTGAGCACGCTGACGATCGCGAACGGGATCCGCACCGAGAGCTGCGTCGGGCCGCCGAAGGTGAGCCCCAACGCCGCGAGCCAGGTGCTGCTCAGATATTCCCAGCGCCAGCGCGGGCGGTCGCCGTGCAGGAAGTAGTCGCCGATTCCACCCACCTGCAGGTCTTCGATCTGCGTGATCATGCCCTCGCCGGGAAACTCGGCGATGTTGCCGAGTCGGTACACGGCGGCGGCGACCAGCAGGATCAGCAGGCCTGCCATCGGCCAACCACTCCAGAGCGACGGACGGCGCCGGGGCCATTTGCCCCACGCGAGGTCGGCCCCGACGCCCATGAGGATGGTGCCGGCCGCCCACGAGATCCATGCCGTATCGAACCCCAACTCCCAATTCGCGAGCAGCCGCCGCACGCCGTTGGCCCACATCAGCGCGCCGCCGAGCGCGATCAGCATTCCCGCGGCGCGCCGCCGCCAGGTCACCGGCAGTGCGGGTGGCGCGGGGGGCAGCGCCGGATACTCGACGCCGAACTGGCCGAGCGCGCCCAGGAGCAAGGTCAACGCCAGCAACCACCACCCCCGCCCCGGATCGCCCGCGGCTTGGAAGCTGTACAACGCGCTGGCGGCGCTGAGCAGCGCGCCAATGATCAGTACGGCGCGCAAATGGCGCCACCCGGCGCGGTTCCCCACATCCACGGGCGTGATTTCTAGCGTGTCCGACACCGCACAACCAGCGCGCCTCGGCGCCGGCGCCGCGCGGTGCGCGGCTTGAAGGCGGCACGTATCGGGGGCTATACGCTGCGCCGGCGCCGTGTATTCGCTTTCCGATTCCCCCCTTACCGCGCGAGCCGCCGCGGCGGCGGGCGACGCGGGCAATCGCGTGCGGCGGCGCGTCTACATCGTGCTGCCCGCCTATGATGAAGGAGAGCACCTGCCGGCACTGCTCGGCGCGTTGCGCGACGCGATGGAGGACGCCGGGCTCGAATACTGCGTCGTAGTGGTCGACGACGGGAGCGGCGATCGCACCCCGGCCGTCATCGACGAATGGCGGTCGGCGATGCCCTTAGTCTCGGTGCGGCATCCGACCAACCAGGGACTGGGCGCCGCCCTGCGCGACGGCCTGAACGCCGCCCTGGAACGGGCGACTTCGCGCGACATCGTGATCACGATGGATGCGGACGACACGCACGCACCGGGTCTGATCCTGCGCATGACACGCATGCTGGGCGAGGGCTACGACGTCGTCGTCGCTTCGCGGTATCGGCGCGAGTCGCGCATGTACGGCGTTCCACTCGGCCGGCGTTTGCTCAGCCACGGCGCGTCGTGGCTGCTGCGCCTGCTCTTTCCCACCCGCGGCGTGCGCGATTTCACTTGCGGATATCGCGCGTATCGCGCCGACGTGCTGCGCCAGGCCGTCGAGCGCTACCGCGGCGAGTTCGTGAACCAGGACGGCTTCCAGTGCATGGTCGACATCCTGCTGAAGCTGCGGTCCATGCACTTGATATTCGGCGAGGTCCCGCTGCTGCTTCGCTATGACCGCAGAGCCGGCCACAGCAAGATGCAGGTCTGGCGCACGGTAGCGAACACGCTCCAGCTGGTGGCCCGGCGCCGGCTGTGGGGCTGATGGCATGGGTGAACACGGCGTGTTTGAACAGGCCTATTTCGATACCTATTTCCCTGACCACGATCGGAAAAACCCGGCCCACAAGCTCGCGCACTACCGCTCGATCCTCGATCGCTTCGCCATCCCCGCCGAAGGGCCGGCCCGCGTGCTGGACCTCGGCTGCGCGTACGGGAGCTTCGCCGCCAGCCTCGATCCGAGCTGGACAGTCTGCGGCACCGACGTGAGCGAGTTCGCGATCGCGAAGGCGCGCGCGCGGGTCCCGCACGCGATGTTCGCGGTCATGCGCGACCACCGCATCCCGTACGACGCGCGTTTTGACGCCGTCTCCGCCTGGGACGTGCTCGAGCACATCCCCGACCTCGACGACATCGCCGAGCAAGTGCGAGCGCACCTCGCCGCACAAGGCGTGTTCGCGTTCGCCGTGCCCGTGTACGACGGTCCGCTCGGCTGGCTGGTCGACCGGCTCGATCGCGACGTGACCCACGTGCACCGACTCCCGCGCCGCCGCTGGCTCGAGTGGGCGGCGCGCCACTTCGCGCTCGTGGAGTGGTGGGGCGCTTTCCGTTTGCTGCTGCCCGGCGGCTACTACATCCATTGGCCGTCCCGGGCGCTGCGCGCCGTATCGCCGGCGCTGATCGCAGTCGCGCGCGTCGAATAGGGGGCTACGGGGCTCGGGGCTCCGGGGTTAACCCCAACCCGTCCCCTCCCTGCACTTGCAGCGCGTCCGGACGGCGTACCCACAGCTCGACGCGGTAAGCATCCTGTCGAACCTCTTCCAACGCGTAGTGCTCGACGAGATACGGCGTCAGGTAATGCACGGCCGGGTTGCCTTGCACGAGCACGTACGCGGGGCGCATCCGCTCGAGCTCCGCGAATTGCTCCGCCTGGCGCTGCACGTTCGCGCGCGGAACGATCGAGAACAGATAGCGGCTCGCGGGCAGGCGGTCGGCAGTCCAGTACACGGCGACCGGGGTGCCGGTAGCGAACACGAAGATGCGGTCTGCGTGCGCGGTGCGAGCGCGCACGTAGCGCCCCAACTCGCGCTCGAAGGCGCCGCCCGGATGCCGAGGCCACGCCGCGGGCCCGCGCCACAAGCCGCTCCACGCGGCGCTGACGACGGGCTGCCGCGCCGCTACCGCGCCGCGCACCGCCGGCCACGCCAGAGCGACCGCAATGAGGGCGCCGGTCAGCCGCAAGCCCGCCACGCCCCAATGCTCACCGGCGCGGTGCTGCAGCAGCCAGGCGGCGCCGATGGCCGCCACCAGCGCGCCGGAGGCGAAGAGCTGGATAAAATAGTGCTCGTAGTTGAACCGCTGCACCCACACCAGCACCAGATCGGCCGCGAGCCAGGCGAGCGCGGCGATGCGGAATCGATTCGGCCGCGCCGCGCACACGAGCGCGCCGAACAGCGCCGGCCAGAACAACCACGAGTACGGCCCGAGGAGCCGGAGCGTGTGAACGGCGAAGCCAGTGATGCGCTTCGACAGCGCGGCCGGATCGGTCGGTGCGCCGATGCCGTGCTGCACCACCAGGTGCGCGAATTGGCAATCGTAAAGGGCCTCCCACGCCCCGCGCAGCCAGAAGTAGCCGGCGATGAGCAGCAGCGGCGCGGCCGCCGCCGCGGCGTACAGCGGCAGCGCGCGCCACGCACGGCCGCGGCTGAGCAGGATCACGGCGGGCAGCGCGCACGCCACGCCCGGGTGCTTGAACGCCATCGCCAGCGCGGTCGCGGCGCCGCTGCACACCACCCACCCGTCGCCGCCGTGGCGCCCGTAGCGCGCGGCGGCGGCCACGGCAGCGATGCCGGCCATCGAGCTGTACTCCTCGGTATAGAAGCCGGCGACGTTGAAGCGCGAGTTGTGGGCCATGAACAGCCACCCGGCGGTGGCCGCCAACGCGACAGGCCAGCGCGCCTCGATCGCGCAGAGCCGAAAGAAGACCACGCCAGTGGCGACGTAGAGGAGGTAATCGGTGAAGCGCAGGCTCCACACCGCGACCGGCAGCACCGCGTAGACGAGTTGCTGGTAAACGTAGATGCCGGGCGGCTTGGTGTCCCACAGATCGCGGTACAGCATCAGGCCGTGCCGCATCAGCTTTCCGATGGTGAGGAAGAGGGCGCTGTCCCAGCCCGGCGTGCCGTAAAACTCGAGGAGGTGCACCCACCCGGCGACGATGGCGATCGCCGCGACCACTGCGACCCAACCCAGCGCGCGCGCGCCGGCGGTCGCGCGCGGGGGAAGACCGCGCGTGAGGTTCGAGCCCACGGGCATCGCGTAGCACGCTGCGCGTGCGGCGGTCACATGCACGCGCCGCCGCCCCGGCGCGCCGCGGCCCGGGCCGGCTTGACTTAGTGCCGTGCCGTCGCCTAGCGGGCTGCCCTATTGGATGCCCCGCGCGAGTGCAGCCGTGAGCTCCGGGCCGACCCCGATCATACCCGCGTCGACCCGCGGTGCGCTTCCACTGGCGCTGGTGGGGCTCGCGAGCGCGGCGGCCGCCCAGCTACTGATTCCGCAGCAGCCATGGTTGAGTGTTGGCGCGTTCGTCCTCGCCGCGTCCGTGTTCGGCACCTCGGCCCGCGGTGCCGCTTGGCCGCCGGAGTCGGCGGTCGCAGTCCCACCGCCGCTGCCGCGCGCCAGCATGGCGCTGTTCGCCTCCGGCATCGTGCTGTGCAGCGCGGCGGGCGCGCTGGTGTACCTGCATCATCGCCCGCTGCTGACGCACGTGGTGTGGGCGTGCGGGCTCGCGGCGCTGGCGCTCGGCGCTGGCGCGGCGCCGCACCGCACCGCGTCCACGCCCGCTCCACTGAGCGCGCGGGAGCGCGCCGCGCTCATCGCGGTCCTGGCATTCGCCGCGGTGCTGTTCTGCTGGGAGCTCACCACCTCACCCGCGGAGGTACACGGCGACGACGCCGAGGTGGGGCTCGACGCGGCGCGCCTGCTGAGCGATTTCAACCTGTTCGCCCCCGGATGGTTCGAGCTCCCGCGGTTTCACGCCTTTTGGAAAGCCGTTGGCCTGCAGCTCTTCGGGATCAACCTCCTCGGGCTGCGCGCGACCAGCGCGGCGCTCGGCCTCGCCGCCGTCGGATTGCTGTTCCTTATCGCGCGCCGCCTCTGGGGCACGGACGTCGCGTTGCTCGCCGCGGTCTTGCTCGCGTCGCAGCGCTTCTTTCTGCATCTGAGCCGCGCCGGGTACATCTACATCGACACTCCCGCGCTCAGCTTGCTCGTGGTTTGGCTGTTTCTGCGCGTCTGGCAGGACGGCCGCATCGGCGCCGCCGTGCTGTGCGGGGTCGCCCTCGGCCTCGGCGTGCAGACCTACTACGCCTCGCGGCTCGTCCCCATTCTCCTGGCGCTGACCTGGCTCACCTGGCTGCTGCGCACGGCGCGCGGCACCTGGCGCGCTCACGCATGGGCGTTCGCGCTGATCGCCATCACCGCGCTCGCCGTATCCGCGCCCATGTTCGGCTTCGCGCTGCACGATTGGAGCGACTTCTGGAAGCGCACACGCGACACCAGCGTATTCGCGGCCGCCGCGCACCGGCACCTGGCCGCCGGATACGGGACCGACGACACGCTGACGATCCTCGCCATCCAGCTGCGCGCGGCGCTCACGGTATTCAATCGCACCGGCGACACCTCCCTGCAGTACGGCCTGCGGGAACCGCTCTTCGATGACATCAGCGCGGCGCTGTTCGTGCTCGGCTTTGGTGTCGTCGCGACGCGCCTGCGCGAACGCCGTGCGCAGCTCGCGTTCATCTGGCTCGTCGTGCCGCTGATCGCCGGCGCGGCGCTGACGGTGGACACGCCCTTTTACCCGCGCATCAGCGGGATCGTGCCGTTTGCGGTGCTCCTCGTGGCACTCGCCTTCGCCCATCTGCTCCGCAGGCTGCGCGCGGCCGCGCGGGGCCCGATCGGCCAGTGGGCGGCCGCCGCCGCCTGCGCGGCGGGCCTGACGCTGATCGTGGCCGACAACGCGCTGAGCTATTTCGTCGAATACGCGCCACGACACCGGCACTCCCCAGCGGTGGAGATCGCTCAGTTCGTGCGCCGCCACGGCGCGGGCAAGACGACCTACATGGTCGGCGGCGCGCCCGGGTTCTACATCAAGCATGGGTCGATCTCCTTTCTCACCTGGGGTGAGCAGACTCGCGACGTCATCGACCTCGACCAGTTCCTGCGCCAAGAGCCACCCGACCCAGGGCGCAGCGCCTTCGTGGTCATGCCGGCCGGAGAAGCGCTGATCGCGCGCCTGCAGGCGGCGGTCGGCCCGCTGGACGTGCAAGTGCACCACGACAAGCACGGCGGCATCGCCTTCTTCTCCGCCGTGCCGCGCAGCGCCGGCGATGCCCTGGACCCACCCGAGTGGCTCGCCCAATCGGCGGAGCCAGGCCCCGGTGGGCGCGCGCTGGCCACCGCGCTCGCAGTCATCCGGAACATCGCGGTCGGCGTGCTCGCCGTCTCCGGCGTCGCGGGATTGCTGCTGGCGGTGGCGACGTGGTGGAAAGATCCGCGGCAACCGCCGCGCCTCGGCGCGCTGCGACCGCCGCTGCGCGTCCGCCTGGCGGACTGGGGCGCGCGCCTGGCGCGCTGGCGCGAACGCGCCGCGGGCCCCGACGCGCGCGAGCGCGCCGCCGAGCTCCCACCGCGCGTCACTGCCGCGCTGCTGGCCCTGATTGTCCTGGGGGCGCTCGCGGTGCGCGTCTACGCGCTCGGCGATCTGCCCGCCGGCTTCTACTGCGACGAAGCGGGGAATGGCTACAACGCCTATGCGCTGCTGCACACTGGGCGGGACGAGACCGGCACGCGCTGGCCGCTGTACGTCTGGTCCTTCGGCGTGAGCTATAAAAATCCGGTCTTCATCTACAGCGCGGCGCTCCCGATGGCGCTGCTTGGCCCCAGCGAGTTCGCCGTCCGCCTCACTGCCGCGCTCTGGGGCACCGCGACGGTGCTCGCGCTGTTCTTTCTCGGGCGCGCCCTGATCGGATCGCTGGGCGGCCTCGCGGCCGCGCTGCTGCTCGCGATCTGCCCGTGGCACGTGCACTTCAGCCGCATCGCTTACGAGCTCATCGCGCTGCCGTTTTTCTTCACCGTCGCGCTCACATGCCTGGTGCGCTGGGCGCGGGGCTGGCGCACGCTCGGAGCAGCGGCAGTCCTGCTCGGCCTGTGCCTGTACACGTACGCGCCGGCCAAGCTCTTCGTGCCGTTATTCCTGGCCGGCTTCGCGCTGCTCTATCACCGGCAGCTGTGGCGGCGCCGGCGCGAGAGCCTCGTGGCCGCGGCGTTGCTGGTCCTCACCGCCGCGCCGGTGCTGATCTTCGATGCGACGCACGCCGGTCGCGCCGGCGCGTATTTCGCCGCCACCGCGCTGGGGTCCGCCGGCGAACCGCCGCTGGAGCTGGTGCGCCGCTTCGCGGCGCACTACGCCGCCTTCTTTTCGATCCCGTTCTTGTTCGAGGCGAGCAATGACCCGGTGGTGCGCCATGCGGTGCGCGACCATGGAGAGCTCTACCCGTTCTTCCTGCCCCTGCTCGGCGCCGCCGCCGTCCTCACGCTGCTGCGCCGCGATCGCGCCCTCCTGCTACCGGTGCTGTGGCTGGCCCTGTATCCGGTCGCGGCCGCGCTCATGAACGAGATCCCGAGCGCCTCGCGCGGCATCCTCGGCGCGGCGGCCTTCTGCGTGGTGGCGGGGATCGGCGCCGCGGGCGTGCTCAGGCTGCCCGCCGTGCTGATCAGACGCGTACGCGTCGCGTGGGCCGTGCAGGCGCTGTTGGTCATCGCCGGTCTGGCGGCTCTTGCGCCCGCGGCGCGCGGGTATTGGCATCTCTATCGCGACGCATATCCGCGCTACTCCGCCACCGGCTATGACGGCTTTCAGTTCGGGCACCGGCGCGTCGTCGAGGTGTTCCGCGAGCGCTACGACGAGTTCGACCAACTGGTGCTCTCGAGTCGGTTCAACAACCAACCGCAGAGCTTTCTCGAGTTCTACGACGGTTTGCGTCAGCCGCCGAGGGCGGCGGGCCGGCCGTTCCGGGCACGCGACAAGATGGTCGTGGGCAGCGCCGAGCAGCTCGCGCAATACGTGCCGCCCGGCCGTCGCCTGTTCGCGGTGCTCCCGGACGAAACCCGCGTGTTCGGCGACGGCGAGGTCATCGAGCGAGTGATCGCCCCGAACGGTAAGACCGCGTTCGTGCTCGTGGCCGCCACGAGCATGAACGATTTCATTTCCACTTGGTATGTGAACGGGCCGCTGCCGGCGCGCGACAACTCCCCTCCGCCGCAGTGGGACGCGGACGCGCCTCCGCAGGGCGACGACGGCAAGCACTGGCAGCTATACCAGCAACCGTTCGCTGCCACCCTGCTGAACGACTTCTTCACGAGCAACGCGGAGCACGCCTGTGCCTGGGCAGTGAACTTCGTCAGCAGCGATGCCGAACGCGACGTGCGCGCGTTTGCCGGATTCGACGACACCGGCGAAGTATGGCTGAACGGCGAGCGGGTCGCGCTCCAACCGGCCGGGCCGCTCACGGGCGCCGTGATCGACCGGGAGACCGCGCAGTTGCATCTCCACGCGGGTCGCAACACGATCGCCATTCGCAGCTGTGAAACCGTGGGCGACTGGCGCTTTTACTTTCGGCTGGAGAACCTCGACCGCACGCCGGTGCAGGGTCTCACCTGGGCCTACGGCCCGCAGCGGCGGCCGGGATGAGGCGCCGCTTGGGCCTTCACGCGAGCAACGCCCGCCGGTGCTGATGCGCGCAGCGTACGTCGCCCTGGGCGGCTGCATCGGCTCGCTGTTGCGCTATTGGCTCGCCGGCGCCGTGCAGCAACTGAACGGCACCGACTTTCCGGCCGGCACACTGACCGTCAATGCGCTCGGAAGCTTCGCGCTCGGCCTCCTCATGAGCCTCTCACTCGACGGCGAGCTGATCGACGCCGATCTCCGCCATTTCCTGGGCGTCGGGCTCTGCGGCGGGTTCACCACCATGTCGGCGTTCAGCTACGAGACGATGGCACTGCTGCGCGACGGCAGCTCCGGCTTCGCCCTCGTCAACATCGCAGCGAGTCTCGCGATCTGTCTCGTGGCGGTATGGCTCGGCGAGCTGGCCGGCCGCATGTTGTAGCAGCCGGCGGATGGACCGCGTCGCGGGCGCGCGTGCCGCGCGGCGGTCGGGGAAGTCCCGGGCCGCGTCTAACGCGCGCGCTAACTCGTCAACCACAGTGCCCAGCGGGCGCCATTCGCGGCGGCGATCCGCGGCGGCGGGCGCGGGCGCGCCGGAGGCGGTGCGCCCGTCAGCCGCGATTTGACAAGGTATATCGGCCCCGTTAGGAGCGTGAGTTTCGCGGCGGCACGCCGCGGCTGGGAGATATGAACACCCCAAGTGCCCTCGATCGCAGAGTGCTCGGCCGCTACACGCTCGAGCAGGTGCTCTACGTCGCGATCTTTCTGATCGCGGTCTTCCTGCGCACGTACGAGCTCGGCGTGCGCCCCTACCATCACGACGAGTCGATCCACGCGTTTTTCTCGTGGAAGATCCTCGAAAACGGCTTCAGCGACTACAAGTACGACCCAGTCTACCACGGCCCGACGCTGTACTTCTCGACCGCGCTGATGATGGCGCTGTTCGGCGACAACGACTTCACCGGCCGGCTGAGCGCCGTCGTGTTCGGTCTGGGGGTGCTCGCGTTCGCGTGGCCGTTGCGGCGGTATCTGGGTCGCTGGGGCGCGCTGGCGTTTCTCGTGCTGGTCACGTTTTCGCCCTCGTGGACGTACTTCACGCGCTTCGTGCGCCACGACATCTACCTGGCGTTGTGTAATCTCGCCGCCGTGTACTGCGCGTTCCGCTATGCGGAGACCGGGCGCGCCAAGTTCCTGTACATCTCCTCCGCCGCCCTCGCGTTCGCGTTCACGAACAAAGAGGACATGTATCTGATCGCGCCGCTCTACGTGATGTCGCTCGTCGCCATGGAGCTGTGGGGCGTCTGGCGCGGTGAACAGCGGCTGCCAGATGCGATCCGCACGAGCGCGGGGTTCCTGCGGCGCAGCCTCGTGCCGCTGCTCACCGCTCTGGTGATCTTCGCCATCATCTGGCTGGCGATGTACACCTCGTTCGGCACCAATCGGCGCATGCTGGAGTGGGGCGGGCTCGCGCCGGTGCGCGACGCGCTGATCTACTGGTGGGGTCAGCACTCGATCAAACGCATTGCGGGCCCCTGGTACTACTACATCCCGGAATTGGTGCTGTACGAACCGCTAATCGTCTTCCCCGCGCTCGCGGCGGTGCTCGGCGCGCTGTCCCAGAAGCGGCCGCCCGACCGCTTCACGCGTTTCTGCGTCGTCTGGGGCCTCGGGTCGCTCGCGATCTACGCCTGGGCGAACGAGAAGGTGCCCTGGCTGCTCATACCGCAGATGCTGCCGCTCACGCTGCTGGCGGCGCGCTGGTTCGGTCGTGTGATCGAGACGGGCGCGCTGAGACGGCCCGGGCCCGCGCTGGCCACTGCGGCGGTTGGCGTGCTGACGCTGTGGTCGCTGGTCGAGGCCAACTTCCTCTACGACGCGCCGCGGCCCGATCAGGATCCGAACAAGCGCCGCGAGACGATGCTCTCGTACGTGCAGTCCACGTACGACATCAATCGCGCGATGGAGCGCATCGAGGCGGTCGGCAAACAGCTCGGCACCGGCACGCAGACGCGCCTCGCCGTGTCCGGTAACGCGACGTGGCCCTTCAGCTGGTACCTGCGCCACTATCCGGTCAACTGGGCGAGCAACTTGCGCGACATCGACGTCCCGGTGCTCATCGTCGACAAGGAAGTGGCCAAGTCGCACGACGAGGTCCTGTTGGACAAGTACGAGCGCGTGCCGTTTCAGATTCGCGGGTGGTGGGAGCCGAACATGCCCACGGCTCCCCAACTGGTGCGCTGGCTGATCACGCGCGACGCTTGGAGCCCCCTCGGTTCCAGCGACGGCGTCATGTACGTGTACAAGGATCTGAAGCCGGGGATGACCTTCGGCAAGCTGACCGTGAATCCGCCGCCAGCGGCGCGCGGATATCCGCAATCGCCAACGCACCTCGATGCCACCGCGATCTGGGGCGCCCCCGGGACCGGGTCGGGTGAATACAACGAGCCGCGCGGGCTCGCGTTCGATGCGGCCGGGAATCTCTACGTCGCCGACACCAAGAACAACCGCGTCCAGAAGGTCGGCCCATCCGGGCAGACGCTGGCGTCGTTCGGCACCGCGGGCTCAGAACCGGGCCAGTTGAAAGATCCGCACGGCGTGGCGGTCGGGCCCGATGGCAACGTGTATGTGGCGGACACGTGGAATCACCGGGTGCAGAAGTTCGACCCGAATGGGCGCTTGTTAAAGAGCTGGCAGGCGGAGCCGGGATTCTGGGGCCCGCGCGGCATCGCCGTCGGAAAAGATGGCACCGTGTACGTCACCGATACCGGCAACAAGCGCGTCGTCGCCTTCAATCCCGAGGGCGTGCAAAAGGAGTACTGGGGCGCCGACGGGTCAGGGCCCGGGCAATTCATCGAGCCCGTCGGTATCGCAGTGAACGACAACGGTGAGGTGATTGTCGCCGACACTGGCAATCGGCGCATTCAGGTCTTCGGCAGCGATGGCGCCTTCGTCCGCGAGTACCCCGTCTTCGGCTGGGAGGAATTCTACACGGAGCCGTACATCGCGGCGCGCGGTGCCGACCTCTTCGTCACGGATTCCTTCATGCACCGTTTCGCCCGCTACACGGACGGCCAGTTGACCGGTTCCTGGGGCGCCACGGGCAAGGGCAGCGGCGATTTCAATCGCCCGATCGGCATCGCGGTGGCTCAGGACGGCAAGGTCGCCGTTTCCGACACGCTGAACAACCGGATCCAGGTCTTCACGGTACCGCCACAGTGAGGCGCTGAAGCAGCGTGCGCGGTGCGGGCCGGTTCGGCGCCGTGCGGCGTTCAGCGGACGCGCCGCGCGGCAGCGACGCCGTCCGTCGCACATCTGTGGCGCTTCGGCGATGGCCGCGGCAGGAGCGCTGCGCCCGTCACTTCTTCGGCTGTGTGGCGATGATCTTCTGCCGCAACCGGAACAGGTCGTAGAAGGCGCGCGCGATCACGCCGAGGTGTGCGCCGGTCTGCACGCCCGCCTCGCGGGGATAGTGGTGGACGCCCACCTCGCGAATGCCGAAGCCGGCGCGCGTGGCACGCCCGTAGAGCTCGGCGTTGATCAGCGCGCCGGTGGATTCCAGCGCAATGGCATCGAACACCCGTTTCGGGATCAGCTTGAAGGCGCAGTTCAGGTCTTTGACGGAGACGCCGAGCATCACGCGCACCAGCCAGCCGCCGAACAGCTTCGCGTTCAACCGGCGCATGAGGGGATCGCGCCGCTCGATGCGAAAGCCGGTCACGATCGCGTCTTCGGTCGCGAGCGGGAGGAGCTTGTCGAGATCGGCGATGTCGAATTGGCCATCGCCGTCCATGTAGAACACGTATCGCTTCGCCGCCGCATCGAAGCCGGTGCGCAGCGCCGCCCCGTATCCGCGATTCCCAGGGTGCGTTTGCGGGCGGACGCGGGGCATCTCCTGCGCCAGCCGGGCGAGAATTTCCCCGGTGCGGTCGCGGCTGCCGTCGTTCACCGGCAGGATCTCGTAGTCGAGGCCGCGCGCGTCGAGGTAGCCGGCGACCTGGCGAACGACGCGCTCGATGTTCGCCTCTTCGTTATAGGCGGGCAGCACCACAGACATCGCATCGACGGCTCCGCTTGCCTTGCCTTTTCGATCGTCACTCATAACAATCCCTTCGGTTTTGCCGGCTGATGATCATCGAGTGTCCCCACTGCGGCACCCGCTTTCGCCTGGACGCGGGGCAGCTCGCGGACGGGCGTTCGATGCTGAAGTGCGCGCGCTGTCTTCGGGTGTTTCCGGCCCCGTCATCGTCGTTGTCCCCACGCCACTCGAAGCCACGGTCAACAGACGACAACCTGTCATTCGCATTCGACGACGACGACGAGTGGCAGGCGCCCGAGCTGACCGCGGAGGATGTACCGGAAGAAGCGCCGCCGCTCAACGACGTGTTGACAGCCGAGCCCGAGGTCCTGCCGACGCGGCCGCGACCGCCGCGGCGGAGGCCGCGCCCCGCAGCCGTGGAACAGCCGGCGCTGCGGTTCGACGCGGATGCGGACATGGAGCCGGAGGTGGCCCGCAGCGAAGCAGTCGAGGAGGCGGCGGTTCCGGCGCGCAAAGTGCGCCGACCGGAGCCGCCGGCGATGGGGGGCTTTGACGTGCGGTCGGTGTTCATCTTTCTCGCTCTCGTGGTCAGCGCATACGGCGCGCTGACCTGGTCGCTGTTGGACGACCCCGACTGGGCGCGCAAGCTCACGCAATCGCTGCCGGTGATCGGGCCCACCTTGAAGGAACGCAGCGCCGGCGATGCGGTTGCGCTAGTGGACGTGCAGGGGCGCTATGAGCGCACGAAGGACGGCAAAGCCGTCCTGGTGATCACCGGCCGCGCCGTCAACCGCTCTGCGCAGTCGCTGCGCGGCGTGCAGATTCTCGCCTCGCTGTACGACGGCGGGACGCATCGGCTGGACGAGCAGGTGACGGATTGCGGCAGCCCGCTGGAGGCTAGAATCCGCGATTTGAGCGCGCACCAGGTATCGATCCTGCGCGGGATTCGCCCACCACCCGATTACCGCATCGCACCGGGCGGCCACTGCCCGTTCGTGACGATTTTCCTGGACGTGCCGCAGGGCGCGGCGGCGTTCTCGGCCGAAGTCGCGCGCGCGCGCGGTCAGGCCTGACGCTGTTGATCGTCGCCGCCCTGGCGCTCGATCTCGCCGGGGGGTGACTTGGGCGTCACGTCGATTTCGTCCGGACGCTTTACTTCGCGGCGGAAGCTGCGGATACCGCGTCCGAGCCCTTCGCCGATTTCGGGGAGCTTGCCGGCCCCGAAGATGATCAGCACGATCACCAGGATCACCAGCATTTCGCCGACGCCGAGACCAAACATGGCGGAGACTGTAGTTGATGGCCGGTGCTAGGCGCAAGGTGTCGCGAGCCTCCTGCCATACGCGCGGGCGCTGGAGGGCCGCCGAGACTGGAGCAGCTCGGACCCCGGCCAGTCGCGCGGCAGCTTCTCCTTGCGGGCCGCGGATGCATGGCAGAGCCGCCCGCCGCGACTCCGGCGACAGCCGCACTGGCCCGCAGCGGCTGACCCCGCTATCGTGAATCGATGCGTCCGCGCACCCGGCGAGCCGTTTCCGTCGCGCTCTCCATTGGCTTGCACGCGCTGCTGCTGTTGCAAGTGTGGACGTGGACGGTGGCGCCGGCCGAGAGCGCGATCCCAGAGCTTCTGCCGGTGCGCATCATGGAGCCGGCTGCGGCACGACAACCCGCGGCGCCGCAGTCCGCGCCGCCACAAGCCGCGCCGCCCGAGGTGGCCAAAGTCGAGCCCCCGGCGGTGCAGCCGCCGCCACCGGAACCGCCGAAACCAGAGCCGGAACCCGAGCCCGAAAAGAAGATTCCGCTCCCGGAACAGATCGTCAGCCCGCCGGATGCCGGCGAGAACGAAGTGCCCCCAGATACCCGTTTCAAGAGCGACCAAGACGTGCGGGTGAAGGAACAGCAGGTGAAACGCGGCGAGCCCAAACCGGGTGAATCCGGGCTAGGAGAAGACGCCGAGTCCGACTCGGCCGAGAAAGCGCCGCCGCCAAAGCCGCAGCCGCCGAAACCGCAGCAGCGCAAGCCACTGCCCGCGAAGCCCGCCGGACCGCAGCCACCGAGCAAAGCCAGCGACAATCCGCGCGGACGCGAGCCGCAGCCCCGCGCGCCTGCGGTGCCGGACCTGGATCGCCTGATGCCGGACGCCCTTCGCTTGGCACAGCAGGGCTATGGTCAGCCTCCGGTCGCGTCGGAGGAGCAGGCGGAGCAGGCACAACGGCGACTCGCCGGCGGCGGCGGTGGGACCTACCTGCCGATGGGGCCGATCGGCACGCTCGACTACCTACCCGATGTGCGCGAGGGCGACATCACATTGCTGAACACCAAAGCGGAGGTGTTCGCACCATTCGTCCGCCGCGTCGCAATGCGGGTGTTCCAGAATTTCTGGATCTCGCTCAGGCGCGAGCTGAGCACGAACAATCTCTCAGCCGAGGAGACGGTGCAGGCGGAAGCGGTGATGAGCCCGAGCGGCGAGATGCTCCGCTTCACCATCCTCGAGCGCTCGTCGCGCGTGACCTTGTCCACCGACCGCCGGCTGCAACAGGCGTGCAACGTGGCGTTCTTCGATCGCAATCCGCCGCCCGGCGCGCGCTGGCAGGACGGCAACATCCACTTCGTCTTCGCGACGACCCTGCAGACCAGCGCGACGCCGCGCGGTCCGACGTACTGGGTGCATCTGGCGGCGGGTTTGAAGTAGCGAGGCGTTTCGCGACGGCGCGGGCGGGGGGCCGGCCGGTCATCGCGGGGCGCGCGCACGCGCGGGGGGAGAGAGCATGAGCGTTCTCGTCGGCCTGAAGGCCATCGTGCTCGGGCTGGTCGAGGGAGCCACCGAGTTCCTGCCGGTGTCGTCTACCGGCCATCTCATCATCGCCGCCGCGTGGCTCGACTATCCGGCGGCACAGCGCGCCACGTTCGAAATCTTCATTCAGCTGGGTGCCATCGGCGCGGTGTATTGGCACTACCGGCGCGACCTGTTCGAGCTCGTGCGCCGAGCGCCGGCGGACGCACATGCGCGAGCGCTGCTCGGCAAGATCCTGCTCGCGTTCGTGCCCGCCGCAGCCGTCGGCTTTCTCTTCCACGAGTGGATCGAGGCACATCTCTTCAGCGTGCGCAGCGTAGCGTGGGGACTGATCGCCGGCGGCGCCCTGATCTGGATCGTCGAGCGGCGCTCTCGGCCCATCCGGGCGTCGCGCATGGAGGACATCTCGTGGCGCGATGCCCTCTCCGTCGGATGCGCCCAGGTGGCGGCGCTCTATCCCGGTATCTCGCGCGCCGGCGCGACCATCATCGGTGGGTTGATAGTCGGCCTCAGCCGTCCGGCGGCCACGCAGTTCTCGTTCTACCTGGCGCTGCCGACCCTGACTGCCGCGAGCCTATTCAGCCTGATCAAGGGTCTGCCGCGGCTCGACGCGGCGGAGGCGTTCCACCTCGGGCTCGGATTCATCGCCGCGTTCGCCAGCGCCCTCGCCGTGATCCGCGTGTTCATCGCGTACGTGCAAACGCACGATTTCCGCGCGTTCGCGTATTACCGCATCGCCTTCGGGCTGCTGCTCCTCGCCGTGACCTAAAGGCTCGGCACGGCTGAGCGGGCGAACTTATGGCGCGGCGCCGGCGGGCCGACGCCGTTCGGCAGCAATGCCCGCGCTCCGCTGCCAATCCGGAGCGCCGGCGGCCGATGCCCAGAGCACCCGCGCGGCCGCGGCGGCGTTACTGGTCTTGCTGCTCGGAAACGAACGCCTCGTACTCCTCGGCGGTCAGCAGCTCGTCGAGGTCGGTGGGATCGCTGATCTCGATCTTCACCATCCAGCCATCCCCGTAGGGATCTTCGTTCACCAGCTCGGTGCTATCCGGCAGGTCGTCGTTGACCTCGAGCACGGTACCACTGACCGGTGCATATACGTCCGAGACCGCTTTCACCGACTCGACGACGCCCATCGCTTCGTCCTTGGTGACCTTGTCCCCGACGGCTGGCAGCTCGACGAAAACGACGTCCCCCAGCTGCTCCTCGGCGAAAGCCGTGATCCCGACCGTGGCGACCTTGCCTTCGACCAGGACCCATTCATGCTCGCGCGAGTACTTGAGATCGTCGGGAAACTCCATGCTCGCTTCTCCTTGGCTCAACCCAACCCGCTCACGGCGAAAGCCCGGCGACTGTAGGGCCACTCGATCATCTGCGCCGCCACCAACGTCCGCGAACTCGATGTACCAGCGATCTCCGCGCGCGCTCGCAGAGGGGTCGACATAGCGGACGGCCGTGGCCTTGCCAAGTGTGGCGATCCGCCGCGCAGCGCCGCTGCGCATCGTCCCAGGCACGCGAACAGCACACGCGAATCAAGCGGAGTACGCCTCACCGGTCACCCTCGCGCGCGCGCGCCGCTGCAACGGTATTCTTCAGCAGCATGGCGATGGTCATCGGTCCCACACCGCCCGGAACCGGCGTGATGGCGGCGGCCCGCTGCGCGGCGACCTCGTACTCGATGTCGCCGACCAACTTGCCCTCCGCGGTTCGGTTCGTGCCGACATCGATCACGGTCGCCCCCGGGCGGATCCACTCCCCGCGAATGAAGCGCGGTTGCCCAACGGCGGCGATGAGCACGTCGGCACGTGCGACCTCCTCGGCGAGCGCGCGCGTGCGCGAATGGCAGATCGTGACCGTCGCGTGGCGTTCGAGCAGAAGAAATGAGACCGGTTTGCCGACCAGATTGCTGCGGCCCACCACTACCGCCCGCGCGCCTTTGAGCTCGACGCCCGCGCTGTCGAGCAGCCGCAGCACGCCCAGCGGGGTGCACGGGCGCAGACCGGGCAGGCCGGCGACCAAGCGACCCTGGTTCACCGGGTGCAGACCGTCGACGTCCTTCGCAGGATCGATCGCTTCCACGACTGCTCCCGCATCGAGCCCTTTGGGCAGCGGCAGCTGCACCAGAATGCCATCGGCCTCACGCCGTGCATTCAAGGAGCACACCAATGCGAGGAGCTCCGCTTGGTCTGTCGAAGCCGGCAGCTCGTGCGCAATGGAGCCGATACCGCACTCGGCGCACGCCTTGCGCTTGTTGCGCACGTAGGTAGCCGAAGCCGGATCGTCGCCCACCAGAACCGTCGCCAACACCGGCGCGCGGCCGTAGCGTTCGCCGAACAGCGCCGCTTCGGCACGCACCTCATCGCGCACCGCTGCGGCGATCGCCTTGCCATCGATGATCTGCACCATGGGATGGGGGGCCTATAGCGACGCCCATGCGCTGAATCAATGCGGTCTGCGCGGCTTCATGCCGCCGAACCGCGCGCGCCCGAGGGGCGGCGCGCCCAGCCTGCCGGGCGCAAATTGCACGCCCGTTCCTCATGACAGACGGCATCTCGGATTATATAGAGTCCGCCACCCTAGGGAGGCCGGATGCGGATTGGTGTACCAAAGGAAATCAAGGCGGAAGAAAAGCGCGTCGCCATGACGCCCAGCGGCGTGGCTGCACTCACGGCCCAACGGCACCAAGTGTGGGTGGAACGCAGCGCCGGTGTCGGCAGCGGCATTTCGGACGCCGAGTACCGCGAAGCCGGTGCCAAACTGGGGAGCGTGGATGAGGTCTGGGGCCGTGCGGACATGGTCATGAAGGTCAAGGAGCCGCTACCTTCCGAGTTCAAGTACCTGCGACCGGATCTCACCCTGTTCACGTATCTACACCTGGCGAGCGATCGTGCGCTGACCCGCGCGCTGATGCGCTCGGGGGTGACGGCGGTCGCCTACGAGACCATCCAGCTCGAAGACGGCTCGCTGCCGTTGTTGGCGCCGATGAGCGAGATCGCCGGCCGGCTCGCGGTCCAGGTCGGCGCGTGGTGTCTCGAAGCCCAGAACGGCGGCGGCGGCGTGCTGTTGAGCGGCGCTTCAGGCGTGCGCCCGGGAAAGGTCGTCGTGCTCGGCGGCGGCATTGCCGGCACGAACTCCTGCCAGATCGCGGTGGGCATGGGTGCCCAGGTGAGCGTCATCGAACGCAACCCCAACCGCCTGCGCTATCTGCACGACGTGCTCGGCGGGCAGCTCACCACCCTGATGTCGAACCGCGCCAACGTCGAGGCGGCGGTGCATGACGCGGACCTCGTGATCGGGACGGTGCTCATCGCCGGCGCCAAGGCACCGCGGCTGATCTCGCGCGAGATGGTCCGTTCGATGCGGCCAGGCTCGGCGATCGTCGACGTCTCGATCGATCAAGGCGGGTGTGTGGAAACGGCCAGGCCGACCACTCATCGCAAGCCGATCTACGTGGCGGAGCGGGTGGTCCACTACGCGGTGACGAACATGCCGGGCATCGTCCCGCATACGTCGACGTACGCCCTCACCAACTCCACTCTGCAGTACGCGCTGGCGCTAGCGAACCGCGGATTGGCAGCTGCGGTGCAGGACGATCCGGCCCTCGGGCGCGGCGTGAACGTGATGCGCGGCAAGGTGACGCACGCCGCCGTCGCGGAGTCGTTCGGGCTGCCCTACGCCCCTCTGGAAGCGGCCTGACCGGTCGTGGCCGTGCGCCGCTACTGCAGCTGCTCGGAGTGTGGGTCGAGCAGCTGGCGAATTGCCGCCGCGGTGCGCTCCGACGGCTGCAGCGCGAGCGCGCGCTGTAGGTGCCGGCGCGCGCGTTCGGGCTCGCCGAGGATCAGGTACGTCTGCCCGAGTGCCGCCTCGCAATCAGCGTCGTGCGGGTTCAGCTGCCGGGCGCGCTCCAAGTATGGAACGGCGCGCCGCGCGGCGTCGGGCGTGCTCCCGCCCGCCTGCAACTCCAGCAGGCCGAGATTGAACAGCGTATCGGCGGCGTTGGGGGCGGCGGCCAGCGCTGCTTCGTACTCGCGGCGCGCGCCGGCGTGGTCGCCGTCGAGCAGGGCGAGCGTGCCGAGGTTGTTGTGGATCGTCTGCAACCCGCGCGCGTCGTTGCGGCGCGTCAGCGCGCGGGCAAAAGCGGCGCGGGCATCCGCCGAGCGGCCCGCCTGCTGGTACGCGGTCGCGAGGTTGCGCGCCGCCATGCCGGACACTCGGCTCTTCGCGTCGGTATCCTCCCAAAGCGCGATGTCGTCGCGCCACACCGGGTTGCGGCGCACGGTGGCGAACGCCGCCGCTGCCAACAGCAGCGCTGCCCCGGCGGTGACGATCGCGCGCGCGGGCGGCGCCGTCGCACGCCCCCAGACGCGCGCGCCCAGATTTCCGAGCAGGAGGCAGAATCCCACCGAAGGCGCGTACAGATACCGCTCGGCGAGCGGCGCATCGGGAATCTTCCACATGATGGCCAGCGAAGGCGCGAGGGTGAGCGCGATCCACAGCAACGCGAACAGGGGCACACCTTCGCTGCGGGTGTGGAAGCGCCAGGCAGCCAACGCGAGCCCCGCGGCGAACAGGGCCGCCGTGACCAGCGCTGCCGCGGTGACCGGGATGTGATCGATGTAGGCGTTCTGCGCCACCGGCAACAGCAACTTGCCGATGTACACGCCGATTGCGGCGACCACCTCCGCGGGCGTGCGGTCTACCGCGGGCGTGCCCGGCGCCGAGCCCACGAGCTCGCCGAGCGCGCGGAAGCGCAGCGCGGCATACAGCGCGCCGGCCACCGCAATCCCCGCATAGCGGCGCAGGTAGTGGCCGGCGCGCAGTCCAGGCCCGGCGAGCAGATCGCGCGCGAGCACGAGCGGGTAGAGCGCGACCCCCGTCTCCTTGGCGCCGAGGGCCAGCGCTGCACCAGCCCCGCTCAGGGCGGCGCCGCCCCATGACGGGCGCGTGCGCCCGGTGCCGATCAGCGCTACCAGCACGCCAGCGGTGGCGAGCACGTCGGAACGGCCGGCGATCCACGCTACCGACTCCGCGTGAATCGGATGCAGCGCGAATGCGAGGCCGGCCAGCGCCGCACCGAACGGCGCACCCGGCGCGGACCCGAGCAATTGCACCGCGAGCATGGCCACGAGCAGTGACACGGCAGCATGCGCCAGCAGTGTGGATAGATGAAAC
The DNA here is from genome assembly GCA_050176585.1 of Binatia bacterium. Taxonomy (GTDB): domain Bacteria; phylum Desulfobacterota; class Binatia; order HRBIN30; family CADEER01; genus CAYYWP01. Next base: position 97,481 of record JBFXHX010000003.1, on the reverse strand, counting down.
ATCAGCGGTGACTCGCCGGCGATGGCGCGATCCAGGAGGAACGACGCGATCGTCACCGGGCGGTAGTAGTCGGGGCTGAACTGCGGGATGTCGCGCGGCGGCGTGAGCACGGCGCGGATGCCGTCGAACACCACCAACTGGCGGTGCACGATGATCGGATCATCCCATACGAAACCGTTGGCCAAACTGTTCGCATAGGCCAGCAGCGCGGCGAGCGCGGACGCCGCCGCGATGAGCCATGCCCAGCGCCGGTGCGGCGCCCGTACGGGAGCCGCTGCAGCGCGCACCGGCCGCGCCGTTGCGCTCGGTCGGGGGCGGCGGGCGGCCATCGGCGGAGGCGGCGGCTCAGGGGCGATTCGCCGGCGGCGCACTCGGCGGCTCCGGCGCGCCCGACTCAGCAGCGGTCACGACGACCTGGATGAACTGCTCGGGATGGAGATACTGCTTCGCGACGCGCTGCACGTCATCGCGCGTCACCGCGCTGACCCGCTGAATGTACACATCGGCGTAGTCGAAGCCGAGGTCGTAGAACCAGCACTGCGCGATGAAGTCGGCGATCTTGGCGTTGCTATCCAGTCGCAGCGGGAAGCTTCCGGTCAGATACCGCTGCGCCTCTTGCAGCTCGCCATCGCTGACCGGCGTGGAACGGAGCTTCGCCACCTCCTCGCGCGCGAGCGCGATCGCATCGTGCACCGAGGCATTTTTCGTCTGCATGACGATCTCGAACGGGCCGGGGGATTTGCCGGCTGCGAAGGCGCTCCCGACGGAGTACGCCAAGCCGGCTTTGGTGCGGATAGCCTCCATCAGCCGCGACGAGAAGCCGCCGCCGCCGAGGATGTAATTCATGACGGAGATGGCCTCGTAATCGGGGTTGTCGCGGGCGATGCCGAGGTGGCCGAGCACGATCGCGGCTTGCGTCACCGGGCGCTCGATACGCACCTTTTCCGCCCCGTGCTCCGGGATCGGTGGATACGCGAACGGCGGCGCCGAGGTCCCGCGCCACCCACCGAACACGCGGTCCAGCGCCTGCCGCGCTTCATCGGCGCTGATGTCTCCGACCACGACCACGGCGGCGCCGCTCGGACCGTAGTATTGTCCATAGAACGCCTGCACATCACGGCGTGCAAGGCGTGCGACGGTCTCGGCGGTGCCCTCCACCGGGTGGCCATACGGCGTATCGCCGTACAGCGCCCGCTGGAATGCCTTCTGCGCCACCGACGTCGGATCGTCTTCCTCGGCGCGGATCGCGGCGAGCACCGCTTCGCGCCGGCGCGCGACTTCCTCCGCTTTGAACGCGGGATGGAGCAGGACGTCGGCGAGCAGTTCGAGGCCGCTGTCGAGATCCTTGCGCAGCACCTGGAGAGCGGCGAGCGCATAATCCTGCTCCGCGCCGACGGACAGGCTACCGCCGATGAAGTCGATCGCTTCCTTGATCTGCTCGGCGCTGCGCTTCGCCGTGCCCTCGGTGAGCAGTTCGGCGGTGAGATTCGCGACCCCCGACCGCCCGGCCGGATCGCGGCGCGCGCCCGCGTCGAGCACGACGCGCACGAGGACCAGCGGCAGATTGCGCTGCTCCGAGACGAGCAACGTGGCGCCGTTGGCGAGCGTGCCGGATGTGACCGGCGGGCCAAGCGGCGTAGCGGGCACCGCGCGCAGCATAGCCGCGAGCGCGACCGCCGTCGGCAGCACCCAGGCGCGGCACCGCCCGCGGAGCACCCGGCGCATCAGTGAATCGGCCCCGCAGGCACCGTCTCGGGGCCAGCCGGCACTTTCACGGCCGGATGGGGAATGAGGACGGCCGTGGTGCGGTTCGCCTCGGTCAGATACTGGCGCGCGACGCGCTGCACGTCATCGGCGGTCACGCCGCGCACGGCGGGCAGGTAGTCGTCGATACGGCGCCAATCGCCCGTCAGCTCGTAGTTGCCGAGCAGCATGGCCTGATAGAAGAGCGAGTCCTGCGCGAACACGAACGCCGACTCGATCCCGTTTTTCGCCTTGTCGAGCTCGCGGGGGCCCGGCAGCTCCCGCTGCAGGCGGTCGACTTCCTTCAACAGCGCGGCCTCGATCGCCGGGGCGCTTTTGCCCGGTAGCGGCTGTGCATACACCGAGAACAGACCGGGATCGATGGACGTGTAGTCGTAGCTGGCGCCGGCGCCGCGCGCCGCGCGCTGGCGGTAGACGAGCTCGCGGTGCAGGCGCGCGCTATCGCCACCTGAGAGCAGCGCCGCGATGACCTCGAACACCGCCCCGTCCGGATCGTGCAGGTTCGGCACGTGGTAGGCAATGGCGACGAACGGCAGCTGCGCGGCGCGTTTCAGCTCGACGCGGCGGGGGCCCTGTTGCACCGGCTCGATGGCGCGCACCGCCGGCGGGTCCTCGCCGCGCGCAATGTTGCCGAACGCGGCGGAGATCTGCTGCTTCAAGGCGTCGCTGTCGAAATCGCCCACCGCCACAATGAACGCATTGTTGGGCACGTAGTACTGGCGATGGTACTGCAACACGTCTGCGAGCGTGGTCTGCGCGATGTCCGACATCCAGCCGATCACCGGGAACTCGTACGGATGGGCGGCATACGCGGTCGCATTCAACTGCTCGAGCGCGGCCGCGACGGGGTTGTTGTCGACGCGCAGTCGGCGCTCCTCCATGATCACGTCGCGCTCGGGGAGGAAGAGCTCTTCGGTGACCTCGAGGTTGGCGAGGCGGTCGGCCTCGAGGTCGATCACCACCCCGACCCGATCACTCGCCAGCGTGGCAAAGTACGTCGTGTTGTCGCGCGAGGTGAAGGCGTTCGTGCGCCCGCCGTTGCTCTGGATGATGCGGCTGTACTCCTCGGGGCCGACCTTTTCGGTGCCCTTGAACATGATGTGCTCGAGGATATGAGAAAGGCCGGTGTGGCCGAGGCGCTCGTTGCGCGAGCCCACGCGGTAATAGAGTTGAAACACGACCACCGGCGCCTTGCGGTCCTCCAGCATGATGATCTTGAGGCCGTTGGGCAGGGTCGATTCGACCGCGCGCTCGGCATAGGCGCGCGCCCACGCCGGTGCGCTCCAGCACCACAGCAACAGCAGCGGCGCGAGCACGGCGCGGCACAGCACGGGCAAGAAATCAGCCCGAATACCACCACGCCGCATGCTTGCGGCGCCTAACAGCAGACCGGTCGCGAGGCAAGGCCCCGCATCGCCGACGGCACCCACCTCGATCGCTTCACCTCGGCTCGGCGGCGCCGCCGAACAGCAAGGCGCAGGCCCGTTCCGTTGCGCTGCGTTGCATAGACGGCCATGTTCGCGTAGGTACCCGACGGGAGCTCCCGCCGGAATCTACGGAGCGGTGGCCGAGTGGTCTAAGGCGCACGCCTGCTAAGCGTGTGTACCCGAATAGGGTACCGCGGGTTCAAATCCCGCCCGCTCCGCTGTTTCCGTCCGCGCACGTGACGCGGCCGCGGAGGCACGCGTATTCGGATAGGCCCAATGGGCGCCGGCCGACCGGGGCGCGGGCTGTAGCGAAACGGGCGCCGCATCGACCCTGCGCGGCAACGATGCCGCGCGGGTCGATACGAGCGCGAGAAGATCAGATGGGGCCGGCCTTGGCGGCCTGCTCGTCGCGTTTCTCGGCGGCGCGCCGGCGGCGCTCGCGCTTCTTCTCGGCTTCGGTGCGGGCGCGGTCGCCGCGCTCGACGAGCTCGATCAGCGACATCGGCGCATTGTCGCCGTGGCGCGGGCCGAGCTTGGTGATGCGCGTGTAGCCGCCCGGCCGCGACTGAAAGCGCGGCGCGATGTCATCGAAGAGCTTTTTCACCGCGATGCGGCTCTGCACGAAGGCGGCGGCCTGGCGACGGGCGTGTAACGTGTTGCGCTTGCCGAGCGTGATCATGCGGTCCACCCAGCGGCGCATCTCCTTGGCTTTTGCGTCGGTGGTCTGCAGGTGCTCGTGCTGGAGCAGCGCCGTGACCAGATTGCGCAGCAGGGCGCGCCGGTGTGCGCCGGTGCGGTTGAGTTTGCGTCCGCTCTTGAGGTGTCGCATGGCGGTGTCTCGCGTCGGGCGGTGACGGATCGGCGCGGGGGCATCCCCCGCGCGTCGATGCTCGGCCCCGTCTCTAAGCGCTCTCCTTCTCGCGCGCGAGCCGCTTGTCCAATTCGTCGCGGCTCGGGAAGTTCTCGATGTGCATGCCGAAGTCGAGACCCATCTCGTGGAGGATGTCCTTGATCTCGTTCAGCGACTTGCGGCCGAAGTTCTTCGTCTTGAGCATCTCCGCTTCGCTGCGCTGCACCAGCTCGCCGATGTACTTGATGTCGGCATTCTGGAGGCAGTTGGCGGAGCGGACGGACAGCTCGAGCTCGGCCACGGGGCGGAAGAGGTTCTCGTTCAGCGTCGGGGCTGCGGCGGCCTCCTCGGCCTGCATGTCCGCCGTTTCCTCGAAGTTGATGAAGATGTTCAGCTGGTCTTGCAGGATGCGGGCGGCGTAGGCGATGGCGTCGTCGGGGCGGACGCTGCCGTCCGTCCAGACTTCGACGGTCAGCCGATCGTAATCGGTGCGCTGGCCGACGCGCGCGTTGGTGACGGTGTAATTCACCTTGCGGATCGGCGAGTAGATCGCGTCCATCGGAATGGTGCCGACCGGGGCGTCCTCGTCCTTGTTGCGATCCGCGGATACGTAGCCGCGGCCCATCTTCACGGTGAGATCGGCTCTCAGGGCGCCTTCTTTCGAGAGGGTCGCGATGGGGTGCTCCGGGTTGAGGACCTCGAGGTTCGGGCCGCCCTGGATGTCGCCGGCGCGCACGATGCCCTCGCCGCGCTTGTCGATCGCCGCATGGGTCTGGAGGCCGTCATGCAGCTTGAGGCGGACCTCTTTGAGATTCAACACGATGTCGGTGACGTCCTCGCGAACTCCGGGCAGCGTGGCGAACTCGTGCAGGACGCCTTCGACTTTCACGGCGGAAATGGCGGCCCCCTGCAATGAAGACAGCAGGACGCGCCGGAGCGCATTGCCGATGGTGGTGCCGAAGCCGCGCTCGAACGGCTCGCCGGCAAACTTGCCGTAGGTGGCGCTGAGAGTTTTCTCGTCGGCCTCGAGGCTCTGAGGCCGAAGGAGATCACGCCAATTGCGTTGTGGCTGCATCAATGGTCCTCCGTCGGAGATCGGTCCCGCGTCACTTCGAGTACAGCTCGACGATGAGCTTCTCGTTGATCGGCATGGTCAGCTCGGCGCGGCCAGGCAGCGCTTTCACGCGCGCCGTGAAGCCCTCGCGGTTGACCTCGACCCAGTCCGGCGCGCCGCGGTGCTCGGCTTGCGCCACGGCTTCCTGAATCCGCGTCACCGCGCGGCTCTTCTCGCGCACCGACACCACATCGCCGGCCTTCAATAAGGCGGAGGGGATGTTGACCTTGCGGCCATTCACCAAGAAATGCCCGTGCCGCACCAGCTGGCGCGCCTCCGCCCGCGAGGTCGCGAAGCCCATGCGGTAGATCATGTTGTCCAGGCGCCGCTCGAGGAGCTGGAGAAGAATCTCACCGGTGATGCCGCGCGAACGCTCCGCCATGCTGAAGTAGCGCCGGAACTGCCCCTCCAGCACGCCGTACATGCGCTTGACCTTCTGCTTCTCGCGCAATTGCAACGCGTACTCGGAGAATTTCGGCCGCCCCTGGCCGTGTTCGCCGGGTGGATAGTTGCGGCGTTCGATGGCGCACTTGTCCGTGTAGCAGCGCTCTCCCTTCAGGAAGAGCTTCAGCCCCTCGCGGCGGCACAGTCGGCAGACCGAATCGGTGTAACGAGCCACGAACTCAACCTCCTTTGCCGCCGCTCACACCCGCCGCCGCTTGGGCGCGCGGCAGCCGTTGTGCGGGATCGGCGTGACATCGCGGATCACGGTGATGTGAAAGCCGGCGCTCTGCAGTGAGCGCAGCGCCGATTCGCGCCCCGCGCCGGGTCCTTTCACGTGGACCTGCACATTGCGCACACCGCTGTCCATGGCCTTCTTCGCGGCGGCGTCGGCGGCCAACTGGGCGGCGAAAGGGGTCCCTTTGCGCGAGCCCTTGAAGCCCACCGCGCCGGCGCTCGACCACGCGAGCACGTTCCCGACCTGATCGGTGATCGTGACCAACGTGTTGTTGAACGTCGAGTGGATGTGCACCACGCCGTCGCTGACGACGCGTTTGGTTCTCTTTTTCTTGACGGTGGGCCGTTCGGCCGGTGTGGTCTTGGCCATCATTCAACTCCTGGCGGGGCGCTCACTTCGCCGGCGCCTTCTTTTTGCCGGCGATCGCGCGGCGCGGCCCTTTGCGGGTGCGCGCGTTGCTATGCGTGCGCTGCCCGTGGACGGGGAGATTACGCCGGTGGCGCAGGCCGCGATAGGTGCCCAGATCCATGTGGCGTTTGATGTTCATCGCCACGTCGCGGCGCTGATCGCCTTCGACCTTGTAATTCTGATCAATGACCTGACGGATCTTGACCACCTCGTCGTCGTTGAGATCGTCGCTCTTCTTGTCCGGATTTACACCGGCCTTGGCGAGGATCTCGTTCGATAACGAGCGCCCAATTCCATACAGGTATGTCAGCGCGATCTCGACCCGTTTGTTGCGGGGCAAATCGACTCCAGCAATACGCGCCATCGTGCACTCCGATCCGCTAGCCTTGCCGCTGTTTGTGGCGCGGGTTCTTGCACAGCACGCGCACCACGCCTTCGCGGCGGATCACCTTGCAGTCCTTACAAATCTTCTTCACCGATGCCCTGACTTTCACGACCTACTCCTCGCGGAACGCTCAGCTCGCCGTCACGGTGCCGGCGTCAGCGCGCGCATGCCCCGCTCCAACACCTCGTCGGACGTCCCGGTGCCGTCGATCTCGCGCAACAGGCCGCGATCCCGGTAGTATGCGATGAGCGGCGCCGTCGCCTTGTCATACACGTCGAGGCGCGCGTGGATCGTGTCCTCGCGATCGTCATCGCGCTGGAAGAGCTCGCCACCGCAGTGACCGCACACGCCGGGCTCGGCGGGCGGATCGAAGGCGACGTGGTACATCGCGCCGCAGCGGCGGCAGGTACGCCGCCCGCTCAGGCGTCGCACGAGCTCGTCGCGTCCCACCACGAGGCTCATGACGTGGTCGATGTCCCCGCCCTGCTCCTTGAGCATGCGCGTGAGCGCTTCGGCCTGCGCGACGGTACGCGGGAATCCGTCCAGCATGAAGCCCGGCCCGCTTCCCTGGGCGCGCAGGCGCTGATCGATCATCCCGATCACCACGTCATCGGGCACGAGCTCGCCGCGATCCATATAGCCTTTCGCAATGCGCCCAAGTGCGCTGCCCGCCGCCGCCTCACTGCGCAACAGGTCGCCGGTCGAGATATGTGCCATGCCGGTGCGGTCGTGCATTAGCTTCGCCTGCGTGCCCTTACCGGCGCCCGGTGGGCCCAACCATACGATACGCATCGTCTCGTGTACCCTGACGCGAGGGCGGTCCGGCCCGCCCCGGTTCGGGGTCGACTCCCTGGCCTCCGCGCCTCACGATGCCCGGCTAGTCCGCCCGCGCAGCCGGCCGCGGCGCATGAAGCCCTGGTAACTGCGCGTCAACATGTGCGTTTCCAACTGTGACACCGTATCGAGCGCGACCCCCACGACAATCAGCAACGCGGTACCACCGAAATAGAAAGGCACGTTCAACTGCTGAATCAGAATCGTGGGCAGGACGCAGACCGCGGCGATGTAGATGGCGCCGACCAGCGTGATCCGCGTCAGCACCCGATCGATGTACTCGGCCGTGCGCTGCCCGGGGCGGATTCCGGGAATGAATCCGCCGAACTTCTTCATGTTCTCGGCGACGTCGCTCGTGTTGAAGGTGACAGCCGTATAGAAGTACGCGAAGAAAATCACCAACCCGACGAACACGGCGTCGTACACGAAGCCGCCCTGGCTCAACATCCCGCTCGCCGCCTGCGCCCACGGATGATCGACGAACTGCGCGATCGTTGCGGGGAAGACGAGCAACGACGAGGCGAAGATCGGCGGAATAACGCCGGCGGTGTTCACCTTCAGCGGCAGATGCGAGCTCTGTCCGCCGTACATGCGGCGGCCGACCACCCGTTTCGCGTATTGCACGGGTATGCGCCGCTGACCGCGCTCGACGAAGATGATCACCGCGACGATCGCGATCATGAACGCGGCGAGGAAGAGCAGCATGAAGATGCTCATCTCGCCCTCGCGGACGAACTGAAACGTGGTCAGCACCGCCGACGGTAGGCTCGCGACGATGCCGGCGAAGATGATCATCGAGATGCCGTTGCCGATGCCGCGCTCGGAGATCTGCTCGCCAATCCACATCAGGAAGGCGGTGCCCGCCGCGAGCGTCATGATCGTCATGACGCGAAAGCTCCAGCCGGGCTCGTAGACGATCGGCGCGCCGCCGGGGGACTGTGCCTGCTCGAGGCCCATGCTGATGAACAGGCCCTGGATGACCGCGAGCACGACGGTGCCGTACCGGGTGTACTGCGTGATCTTGCGCCGTCCCGCTTCGCCCTCTTTGGACAGCCGTTCGAGGTGGGGGATGACCACTGTCATCAGCTGCAGGATGATCGATGCGCTGATGTACGGCATGACACCGAGGGCCGCGATCGAAAACTGCTCCAGCGCGCCGCCGGACAGCAGATTCACCATGCCGAGGACGGAGTTCCGCATCTGCTCGAACAGCTCGGCGAGCGCGCGGCCGTCGATCCCGGGCGTCGGGATGGCGACGACCACCCGGTACACCGCCAGCATGGCCAACGTGAAGAACACGCGCCGGCGGAGCTCCGGGATGCGCCCGGCGTTTTGGAAGCCTTCAAGCACCGGTGACGACCTCGGCGCTGCCGCCCGCCGCGGCGATGGCCGCCTTGGCCGACTCGCTGAACGCGTGGGCTTTGATGGTCAACGCCTTGCTCAATGCACCGCGGGCCAGCACCTTCACCGGGCGGCCGGCGCGCACGAGGCCGCGGTCGGCCAGCGCGGCGGCATCGACCACGGCGCCGCTCTCGAAGACGGCGTCGAGGCGGCCGAGATTGATCACTGCAAAGGTTTCCCGGAACGGGTTGTGGAAGCCGCGTTTCGGCACCCGGCGCTGCAGCGGCATCTGGCCGCCCTCGAAGCGCGGGTGCGTGTTGCCGCCCGAGCGCGCGCCGCGCCCTTTGTGACCGCGCCCGGAGGTCTTGCCGAGCCCGGAGCCCGGCCCCCGGCCCAACCGCTTGCGCGGGCGGCGCGACCCAGGGGCCGGAGAGAGAGTGCTCAGGTCCATAGCGCTACGACTCCACGCGCACGAGGTGCGCGACCTTGCGGATCATGCCGAGCGTCGGTGGGTCCGCGGGACGGCTCACGGTGCGGCCGCGGCGCGTCAACCCGAGCCCACGCAGCGTCTGCCGCTGGCGTTCAGTCTGCCCGATTGGACTGCTGACGAGCGTCAGTTTCACGATCTTCACGTCCGTCATCACGCGCTCGCACCGGTCAACTCGGGCACCGTCTTGCCGCGTCGCGTCGCCACCTGCTCGGCGGTTTGCAGCTCTTGGAGCGCAGCGATCGTCGCCTTCACCATGTTGTGTGGATTGTGAGAGCCGAGGCACTTGGTCAACACGTTGCGCACGCCGGCCAGCTCGACCACCGCCCGCACGCCGCCGCCCGCGATCACGCCGGTACCGTCGCTCGCCGGCCGGAGCAACACGTGCCCGGCGCCGTAACGGCCTTTGACGTCGAACGGAATGGTACCGTTGATGAGCGGCACAGTCACCAGGGCTTTCTTGGCCGCCTCGATCGCTTTGCGGATCGCCTCGGGAACTTCCTTGGCTTTGCCGAGCCCATAGCCGACCCGTCCGTTGGAATCGCCGACTACGACCAGGGCGCCGAAGCTGAATCGCCGGCCGCCCTTCACAACCTTGGCGACCCGGTTGATGTGGACCACCTTTTCCTTGAACTCGACGCCTTGAATTTCGATGCGTTCACGGCCGCGTCCTATCGCCATGCCGACCCCCTCAGAACTGCAGCCCGGCGGCGCGGGCGCCTTCGGCCACTTCCTTCACGCGGCCGTGAAAGAGAAAGCCGTTACGGTCAAATACGACCTGGGTGATGCCGCGTTCCTGGCAGAGCGCGGCAACGCGCTCGCCGACCTTGCGCGCCGCGGCTTTGTTGCCCGTGGCTCCACCGTCGCTGACTAAGGTCGAGGCCGCCACCAGCGTACGGCCGGTGAAATCCGAGATCACCTGTACGTACATATGTTTGTTGCTGCGGAACACGCAGAGGCGCGGCCGGGACTCCGTCCCGCGCACGCGCCGGCGCACGCGCGCCTGGCGGCGCTGACGCGCTACCGTGGTCTCCCGAGTTGCCATCGCGATCATCTCCCGCCGGCGCCGGCGGCTTTGCCCGCCTTGCGCCGGATGGTTTCGTCTGCGTACTTGATCCCCTTGCCCTTGTACGGCTCGGGGGGACGCAGCGCGCGAATCTGCGCCGCCACCTCACCGAGCAGCTGGCGGTTGTTGCCCTCGAGCGTCACCACCACCTGCCGGTCCACCTTGGCGTCGATCCCCGGCGGCAGTTGATACAGGATCGGGTGCGAATAGCCGAGGCTGAACTGAATCGCGCGGCCTTTCAGCTCGGCGCGATACCCGACGCCGACGATTTCGAGGACGCGCGTGAAGCCCGTGCTCACCCCGACGACACTGTTGGCGAGCAGCTTGCGGTGCAGGCCGTGCAGGGAGCGCGTGCGGCGATCGTCGTCGGTGCGGGTCACGGTGATGGTGTCGTCCTGGACTGTCACGCCGATCTGCGCGGGCAGGGCATGCAGGTCCTTGCCCTTCGGCCCTTCGATGAGGACCGTTGCCCCGTCCTGCTTGACCGTCACCCCTTTGGGCACGGAAATGGGAAGTCGACCGATGCGCGACATGACTCCTACCACACCGAGCAGAGCAGCTCGCCGCCGACGTTGCGCTGCACGGCTTCGCGGTCGACGAGCACCCCGAGCGCCGTCGACACGATGTTGATGCCCATCCCGCCGCGTACGCGCGGCATCGATTTGGCCCCGACGTACACGCGCGTGCTCGGCCGACTGATGCGCCGGATCCCGGTGATGGCCGGGCGCTGGGCGGCGTCGTAGCGCAGCCACACCCGCAGGTCCTTCTTTCCCTCGCCCACGTCGATGACGCTCACCTCGCGCAGGAACCCCTCGGCGACCATCACGGCCGCCACCTGCGCTTTGATGATCGACCACGGGCAGTCGATGTACTCCTTGCGGGCGTGCGCGCCGTTGCGTACGCGCGTCAGAAAATCGGCAATGGGATCGCTCAACGGCATGTCGCGGTCCTCACCAGCTAGCCTTCGTCAGGCCGGGGATCAGCCCCTTGCGCGCGAGATCGCGCAGGCAGAGTCGGCACAGATTGAAACGGCGGAAGAACGCGCGCGGGCGACCGCATTGCGGGCAACGATTGTACGCACGGACTTTGAACTTCGGCGGGCGCTGCGCCTTGATGCGCAAACACGTCTTGGCCACCAGTCCTCCTAAGCTCGGAACGGCATGCCGAGCGCCTGCAAAAGCGCCTTGCCCTCGGCATCGGTCTTCGCGGTCGTGACGATCGACACGGTGAAGCCGCGCACTTTGTCGATCTTGTCGATATCGATTTCGGGAAAGATGATCTGCTCGCGCAGGCCGAGGGAGTAGTTGCCGCGACCATCGAAGGCGCGGTCGGAGACGCCGCGAAAATCGCGCACGCGCGGCAGCGCGAGGTTCATCAACCGATCGAGAAACTCGTACATGCGCGCGCCGCGCAGCGTCACCATGCACCCGATGGCCATATTCTCGCGCAGCTTGAAATTGGCGATCGCCTTGCGGGCCTTGGTGACCACCGGCTTCTGCCCCGTGATCGCGGTCAACTCGGCCACCGCCGAGTCCATCACCTTGGCGTTCTGAATCGCCTCGCCGAGGCCCATGTTGAGGACCACTTTGTCCAGGCGAGGGACCTGGTTGACGTTGCGATATCCCATCTCCTTCATCAGGCGGGGGACGACGTCGGTCCGATACTTCTCGGTCAACCGCGCAGCCATGGCGTCACCGATCCAGCTGTTCGTCGCAGCGGCGGCAGGTCCGCACGCTGCGCCCGTCGTCCAGCCGGCGTTTGCCCATGCGCACGGGCGCATTACACTTGTCGCACATGATCATCAGATTGGACAAATGGATGGGCGCTTCCTTCTCGACGATACCCGAGGCGCGTTGCTGCGGGCCGCGCGGCTTCTGATGCCGCTTGACGATGTTGAGCCGCTCGACCAGCGCGCGCTCCCGCGCGGGCAGGACGCGCAGCACCTTGCCGGTCTTGCCGCGTTCGCGGCCGGCGATGACCATCACGGTATCGTTCTTCTTGATCTGGGCGCGCATGCTCGCGGTCCTCACAGCACCTCGGGGGCGAGCGACAGAATCTTCATGAACTGCTTGGCACGCAGCTCGCGCGCCACCGGCCCGAAGATGCGAGTGCCCACCGGTTCGCGCTGATTGTCGATCAGGACCGCCGAGTTGCTGTCGAATTTAATGTAGGAGCCATCCGCACGGCCGACTTCCTTCGCCGTGCGGACGATCACCGCCTTCATCACATCGCCCTTCTTCACCTTGGAGTTCGGGCTGGCCTCTTTCACCGAGACGACGATGATGTCGCCCAGCGAAGCGTACCGGCGCCGCGAGCCGCCGAGCACCTTGATGCACAGCACCCGTCGCGCGCCCGAATTATCGGCGACATCCAATACGGTCTCCGTCTGAATCATGGTGTCTCGTAGCGGCTCGAGCGCCGCGTCCTCCGTCCCGGCTCAACTCGCCTTCTCGACGATTTGGCGCACGCGCCAGCGCTTGTCCTTGCTGAGCGGCCGCGTCTCGGCGATGACCACGCGATCGCCGATACCACAGCCGTTGTGCTCGTCGTGCGCCTTGTAGTTCGCGCGCCGCTTCACGTACTTTTTGTATTGCGGGTGCTTGACCAACCGTTGGACCGAGACCACGACGGTCTTGTCCATCTTGTTGCTGATCACTACCCCTTCCCGTGTCTTGGCCCGTCCGCGCTCCATGCGATTCACGCCCCCTGCGCCGCCACGCGCATCCGCTCGTTTTGGATGGTCTTGACGCGTGCGATGTCACGGCGCGTCTGGCGGAGCGCGGCCGAGCTCTGCAGCTGATTCGTGCCGCGCCGCACGCGCAGTCTGAACAATGCCTCGCGCAGCTCCAGCTCGCGCGCGGTGAGCTCCTGATCGCTGAGATCACGCAACTCGCGCACCGTCTTAGCTGGCATGGGCCGCTCCTGCGCGCTGCAGAAATTGAGTGGGGATCGACAATTTGTGGGCGGCGAGCCGCATGGCCTCGCGCGCCACGGCTTCGGTCACGCCCTCCATCTCGAAGATGACGCGCCCCGGTCGGATCACCACCACCCACATCTCCGGATTGCCCTTGCCCTTGCCCATGCGGGTCTCCGCGGGCTTCTTGCTGAGCGGTTTGTCCGGGAACACCCGGATCCACACGCGCCCGCCGCGCTTGATGTGCCGCGTGAGGGCGACGCGGGCGGCCTCGAGTTGCCGAGCCGACATCCAGCCGCGGTCGGTGGCCTGCAACCCGTAATCGCCGAACGCCAGTGACGCGCCGCGATATGCGGTCCCGCCGCGGCGGCCCTTTTGGCACTTGCGATATTTGACTTTCTTCGGTGCGAGCATGACGTCTGTCCCGCGCCGGCCTCAGAGGCCGAGCGCGCTCTTCTGTTGGTCCTCTTCGTGGCGCGTGAGGATCTCGCCGCGGAAGATCCACACCTTCACGCCGATCACGCCGTAGGTGGTCTTGGCCTCGGCCAAGCCGTAGCTGATGTCGGCGCGCAGCGTGTGCAGCGGCACGCGGCCCTCGCGGTACCACTCGGAGCGCGCGATCTCGGCACCGCCGATACGGCCGCTGCAGTGCACCTTGATGCCCTGCGCGCCCATCCGCATGCCGCGGCTGACCGCTTCCTTCATCGCGCGGCGAAACGCCACGCGGCGCTCCAGCTGCAGGGCGACGTTCTCGGCGACCAGTTGCGCGTCGAGATCGGGGCGGCGCACTTCGTGGATGTTGATGAACGTCTCTTTCTTCGTGAGGCCGCCGAGCTCCTGCTTCAGCTTCTCGATCTCGGCGCCCTTTTTCCCGATCACGATGCCCGGACGGGCCGTGTAGATGTTGATCTTGGCCTTGTTGGCGGCGCGCTCGATCTCCACCTTTGAAATGCCGGCGTGGTAGAGGCGCTCTTTCAAAAACCGGCGCAGCTTCAGGTCCTCGTGCAACAGATCGCGGTACTCGCGGCGCGCGTACCACTTGGAATCGCTGCTCTCGATGACGCCGAGGCGGAAGCCCCGCGGATGTACCTTCTGCCCCATGTTCCGTCCCCTAGCGCTCGTCGACCACGACGATCACGTGCGCCGTGCGCTTGCGCAGCGGCGTGGCGCGGCCGTGGGCGCGCGGCAGCGAGCGCTTCGCCGTAGGCCCGCCATCCACGCTGATCCGTTTGATGTAGAGCTGGTCGACATCGACCCGCTGCGTGTTTTCGGCATTCGCGACGGCCGACTTGAGCGCCTTCGCGAGCAGCGGCGCCGCCTTCTTGCGCACGTGCTGCAAGACGCCGAGAGCGTCCCCGACGCGCTTGCCGCGCACGAGATCGGCGACGAGGCGCACTTTGCGCGGCGCGATGCGCAGATGGCGATGTACGGCGTGCGCTTCCATGCACTTATCCTCTGGCGCCCTTCACCTCGGCCTTGCGGTCGCCCGAGTGGCCGTGGAAGGTCCGCGTCGGCGAGAACTCCCCGAGCTTGTGGCCGACCATGTTCTCGGAGACGTAGACCGGGATGAACTTGCGGCCGTTGTGGACGGCGAAGGTGTGCCCGACCATCTCCGGCGTGATCGTCGAGCGCCGCGACCAGGTGCGCACGATGCGCTTGTCGCCCGACGCGTTGAGCGCCTCGACTTTCTTGACCAGGTGGCCGTCGATGAACGGCCCTTTTTTCACAGAGCGAGCCACGAGCGTTCCTCTCAGCCGCGCCGCTTCACGATGTAGCGGTCGGTGCGTGGATTATGCCGGGTGCGATAGCCCTTGGTCGGCTGCCCCCACGGCGACTGCGGATGGTTGCCCTTCGACTTGCCCTCGCCACCGCCGTGCGGATGATCGACGGGGTTCATGGCGACGCCGCGCACGCGCGGGCGCCGGCCGAGCCATCGAGAACGGCCGGCCTTGCCGATGGAGACGTTGGCGTGATCGACGTTGCCGACCTGCCCAATCGTCGCCCGGCAGGCGGCCTGCACGAGGCGCAGCTCGCCGGACGGCAGCTTCAGCAGCGCCATCTGGCCTTCCTTGGCCATCAACTGAATCGCCGCGCCCGCGCCGCGGCCCAGCTGGGCGCCACGCCCGGGGCGCATTTCGACGTTGTGCACCGTGGTGCCGAGGGGGATGTTGCTGAGCGGCAAGGCGTTGCCCGGTTTGATGTCGGCGCTCGGGCCGGCCGTGACGGTGGCGCCCACTTTGAGCCCGACCGGCGCGAGAATGTAGCGTTTCTCTCCATCGGCGTAATGCAGCAAGGCCAGGCGCGCCGAGCGGTTCGGATCGTACTCGATGGCCGCGACGCGCGCGGGCACGGCGTCCTTGTTGCGCACGAAGTCGATGACGCGATAGCGCCGTTTGTGGCCACCGCCGCGGTGGCGCACCGTCATGCGCCCGAGCGCGTTGCGGCCGCCGGTGCGGCGCCGCGGCTCGACCAGGCTGCGTTCGGGGCGCGCGTCGGAGAGCTCGGTGAAGTCGATCACCGACATCCCGCGGCGACCGGCCGAGGTCGGCTTGTATTGGCGAGTGGGCATGGGGTTCCTACACAGTTTCGAAGAAGTCGATGCGCTGGCCTTCGGCGAGCGTGACGTAGGCCTTTTTCCACGCCGGACGCCGGCCGATGTGGCGGCCGACCCGGCGAGTTTTGCCGAGCAGGTTCAGGGTGCGCACCTTCTCGACCTTGACCTTGAAGAGCGCTTCGACGGCCCGGCGGATGTCGTCCTTGCTCGCGTCCCGGCGCACGCGGAACAAGACCTGATTGCCGGCGGCACTCACCATCGTGCCCTTCTCGGTAATCACCGGAGCGGTGACGATGTCGTACACGGTCTTCACGACGCGACCCTCCGATGCAGCGCGTCCACCGCCGCGCGCGTCACCACGAGATGCCGGAAGCGCAGGATGTCGTACACGTTGGCGCCCTCGGCGCGCAGGACCTTCACTCTCGGGAGGTTCCGGGCGGCGCGTTCGAGCAGAGGCTCTGCCGCTTCGGTGATGATCAATGCGCTCTCCAGCCCGAGCGCCGCGAGGAGCTGCACGACGGACTTCGTCTTGCCGTCGGCCACGGCGATCTGGTCGACGACGACGAACGTGCCCTCGCGCACCTTCATCGCCAGGGCCGAGCGCAGGGCGCTGCGGCGCGCGCTGGCGGGCAGGCGGTACGAGTAGTCGCGCGGCTGCGGGCCGAAAATGACCGCACCGCCCGTCCAGATCGGCGACCGCGTGCTCCCGGCGCGGGCACGGCCGGTGCCCTTCTGGCGCCAGGGCTTTTTGCCGCCACCGCTCACCTCGCCGCGCGTCTTGGTGGCGGCGGTACCGGCGCGGCGGTTGGCGCGCTGCATGTTGACCACCTCGTAGAGGAGGTGGCGCCGCACGGGTCCATCGAACCCGCCGGCCGGCAGCGTAATTTCACCCGCCGGGGTGTTCGCCTGGGTGACGACCGGAACTGTGGTTGGCTCAGCCATGCGCTTTCTTCGCCTTCACTGCGGGGCGCACGACCACCATCCCGCCGCGCGCGCCCGGCACCGCGCCGCGGATCATCAGCAGATGCTCGGCCGGCCGCACCGCGATCACTTCGAGGTTCTGCGTCGTGACCTGGTCATTGCCGAGCTGCCCCGCCATGCGCTTGTTCTTGAACACGCGTCCCGGAAACGAACGGTTGCCGATGGAGCCGCCGTGGCGGAAGTACTCGTGCGTACCATGGCTGGCGGGAAATCCGCCGAAGCCGTGGCGCTTGATCACGCCGGCGTAACCGCGCCCCTTGCTGATCCCGGTGATGTCCACCTTGTCGCCCTGCTTGAACAGCGCGTCGACGGCGATCTGGTCGCCGGGCGCGAGCGCCGGCGCGCCGGCGCCAAGGCGGAACTCGCGCAATACCTGAAACACGCCCTTGCCGGCCTTCACGCAGTGCTCGCGCACGGCCTTGGTGGCTCGCTGCGGCTTCTTGTCGCCGAACCCGACCTGCACGGCCGCGTAGCCGTCGGTCACCGCGGTCTTGGCTTGGACCACCGTACAGGGACCGGTTTGAATCACGGTCACCGGCACGAGCTCTCCGCCCGCGGTGTAGATCTGCGTCATGCCGACTTTCTTGCCGATGAGTCCGAGCGCCATCGTCCTGCCCTACCCGCCTACTGGAGCTTAATTTCCACGTCGACGCCCGCGGCGAGATCGAGCTTGCCGAGCGCGTCGATCGTCTGCTGCGTCGGATCGAGAATGTCCAACAGCCGCTTGTGGGTGCGGATCTCGAATTGCTCGCGCGACTTCTTGTCGACGTGTGGAGAGCGGTTCACCGTGAAGCGCTCGACGCGCGTCGGCAGCGGAATCGGTCCGGCGACGCGCCCGCCGGTGCGGCGCACGGTCTCGACGATTTCACGCACCGACTGATCGAGCAGGCGGTGATCGTACGCCTTGAGGCGGATGCGAATCTTGTCGTTCATCGGCACGGAACAGTCCCGTTAGGCGAGGATCTTGCTGACCACGCCGGCGCCGACCGTGCGGCCGCCCTCGCGAATGGCAAAGCGCAACCCCTCCTCCATCGCGATCGGCATGATCAACTCCACGCTCAGCTTCACATTGTCCCCCGGCATCACCATCTCCGTCCCCTCCGGCAACTGCGCCACCCCCGTCACGTCCGTCGTCCGGAAGTAAAACTGCGGCCGGTACCCCTTGAAAAATGGCGTGTGCCGCCCCCCCTCCTCCTTCGTCAATACGTACACCTCCGCCTCGAACTGCGTGTGCGGCGTGATCGACCCCGGCTTCGCCAGCACCTGCCCCCGCTCGATCTCCTCCCGCTTCGTGCCCCGCAACAAACACCCGATGTTGTCCCCCGCCTGCCCCTCGTCCAACAGCTTGCGGAACATCTCCACGCCCGTCACCACCGTCTTCGTCGTCGCCTTGATCCCGACAATCTCGATCTCCTCCCCCACCTTCACCCGCCCGCGCTCCACGCGCCCCGTGGCCACCGTCCCCCGCCCGCTGATCGAAAACACGTCCTCCACCGGCATCAAAAACGGCCGATCCACATCCCGCGTCGGTTGCGGAATGTACCGGTCCACCTCTTCCATCAACTTCAAAATCGCCGGCGCCCCCAACTCCCCCTTGTCCCCCTCCAGCGCCTTCAGCGCGCTGCCGCGCACCACCGGCACATCGTCCCCCGGAAACTCGTACTTCGACAGCAGCTCCCGCACCTCCAACTCCACCAGGTCCAGCAACTCCGCGTCGTCCACCATGTCCACCTTGTTCATGAACACCACGATCGCCGGCACCCCCACTTGGCGCGCCAGCAAGATGTGCTCGCGCGTCTGCGGCATCGGCCCGTCACTGGCCGCCACCACCAAAATCGCGCCGTCCATCTGCGCCGCCCCGGTGATCATGTTCTTGATGTAGTCCGCGTGCCCCGGGCAATCCACGTGCGCGTAGTGCCGCTTGGCCGTCTCGTACTCCACGTGCGCCGTGTTGATCGTGATCCCCCGCGCCTTCTCCTCCGGCGCCTTGTCGATCTGATCAAACGCCACAAACTGTGCCGTCCCCGCCTCCGCCAGCACCTTCGTGATCGCCGCCGTCAGCGTCGTCTTCCCGTGGTCAATGTGTCCGATCGTCCCAATGTTGCAGTGCGGCTTGGTCCGCTCAAACTTCGCCTTCGCCATTGCTGCTTCCTCCGGGGTGTTACGACGCTCAGGCCCCCACGGCCTTGGCCAGGATCTCCTCCGAGATCATTTGCGGAACCGGCTCGTAGTGCGAGAACTGCATCGTGTAGTTCGCCCGCCCCTGGGTCATCGACCGCAGGTCGGTGGCATAGCCGAACATCTCTTTCAGCGGCACCTTGGCGGTGACGACCTTGGCCCCCGCGCGCTCGTCCATGCCCTGGATCTGTCCGCGGCGGCTCGACAGGTTGCCGATCACGTCGCCCATGAATTCGTCGGGCACCACGACCTCGACTGCCATCACGGGCTCGAGCAGCACCGGCGCGGCGCGCTTGGCGCCGTCCTTCAGTGCCATCGAGGATGCGATCTTGAAGGCCATTTCGGAGGAGTCGACCTCGTGTGCGGAACCGTCGAGCAGCGCCACCTTCACGTCGACCATCGGATAGCCGGCGAGGACGCCGCCTTCGAGCGCTTCGCGCGCGCCCTTCTCGACCGCGGAGATGTACTCGCGCGGTACGACGCCGCCCTTGGTCTCGTCGGTGAACTCGAAGCCGCCGCCGGCCTCCAGCGGCTCGACGCGCAGGACGACGTGCCCGTACTGACCGCGGCCGCCCGTCTGGCGGATGAAGCGCCCCTCTTGCTGCACGGAGCGCTGGATCGTCTCCTTGTATGCGACCTGCGGCCGGCCCACGTTCGCGTCGACTTTGAATTCGCGCAGCAGCCGGTCGACGATGATCTCGAGATGGAGCTCGCCCATGCCCTTGATGATCGTCTGGCCGGTCTCGCTATCGGTCTCGACGCGGAACGACGGATCTTCGGTGGCCAGCTTCTGCAACGACGTGCCGAGCCGTTCCTGGTCCTGCTTGGTCTTCGGCTCGATCGCGATCGAGATGACCGGCTCGGGAAACTCGATCGACTCCAGAATGATCGGCGCGTTTTCGTCGCACACCGTGTCGCCGGTCGTGCAGTCGCGAAGACCGACCGCGGCGGCGATATCACCCGCGTACACGACTTTGATCTCTTCGCGCTTGTTGGCGTGCATCTTCAACAAGCGCCCGATCCGCTCGCGCTTGCCCTTGGTGGCGTTCAACACGTGGCCGCCGGACTCGAGCCTGCCGGAGTAGACGCGGAAGAAAGTCAACGTTCCGACGTACGGGTCGGTCATAATCTTGAACGCCAGGGCCGAGAACGGGGCGTCGTCGCGAGCTGGGCGGATCGCCTCGCCGCCGTCGTCCGGCTTCACGCCGGTGACCGGCGGCTTGTCGACGGGTGACGGTAGGTAGGCGACCACGGCGTCGAGCAGCGGCTGCACGCCCTTGTTCTTGAAAGCGCTCCCGCACAGCACGGGCACCAGCTTGAGCTGCAGCGTGGCATTGCGGATGCCGGCCCGCAGCTCGCCCTCGTCGATCGGCTGCCCGTCCAGGTATTTCACCAGGAGCTGCTCGTCGACTTCGGCCACCGCTTCCAGGAGCCGTTCGCGCGCCGCTTCGGCCTCGGCGCGCATGCCGGCGGGGATCTCGTCGTCGCGCCAGCGCGCCCCGAGGCTGTCATCGTCCCACATGAGCGCCTTCATCGTCACGAGATCGACGACGCCGCGGAAGTGCTCCTCCGCGCCGATCGGCAACTGCACCGGCACCGGATTCGCGCCCAGGCGATCGCGCATCATCTGGACGCCGCGCGCGAAGTCCGCGCCGACGCGGTCCATCTTGTTGATGAACGCGATGCGCGGCACCCCGTACTTGTCGGCTTGCCGCCAGACGGTCTCGGACTGCGGCTCCACGCCGCCGACCGAGCAGAAGACGGCCACGGCGCCGTCGAGCACGCGCAGGGACCGCTCGACTTCAATGGTGAAGTCGACGTGCCCGGGGGTGTCGATGATGTTGATGCGGCTATCGCTCCAGTCGCAGGTGGTCGCCGCCGAGGTGATCGTGATCCCGCGCTCCTGCTCCTGGACCATCCAGTCCATCGTCGCGGTGCCCTCGTGCACTTCGCCGATTTTGTAGGTGATGCCCGTGTAGAACAGAATGCGCTCGGTGACGGTCGTCTTCCCGGCATCGATGTGGGCCATGATGCCGATGTTGCGCGTGCGATCGAGCGGAACCGGTCGTGCCATAATGGTAAAAACGCGAACAGCGCGCGCGCCGCTCGCGTTTCGTGTCCTTCCTGTATCGATTCCCTACCAGCGATAGTGCGCAAACGCCTTGTTGGCGTCAGCCATGCGGTGGGTGTCTTCCTTTTTCTTCATGGCCGCCCCACGGCTGTTGGCGGCATCGATGATCTCGCCGGCCAGGCGGTCGGCCATGGATTTTTCGCTGCGCTGGCGCGCGAACTGCACCAACCAGCGCATGCCGAGCGACATGCGGCGCACTGGCCGCACTTCGACCGGCACCTGGTACGTCGCGCCGCCGACGCGCCGCGATCGGACCTCGACGCTCGGCTTCACGTTATCCAAGGCGCGGCGGAAGATGACCAGCGCGTCGTCCTTGGTGCGCTGCGCGACGATGTCGAGGGCACCGTAGAAGAGTCGCTCGGCCGTGCTCTTCTTGCCGCCCAGCATCATCGCATTGACAAACTTGGTTACCAAGCGGTCATGGAACTTCGGGTCCGGGAGCACATCCCGGCGTCGTACTTCACCTTTGCGGGGCATGGTCGCTCCACTCGCCTACTTCGGCCGCTTGGCGCCGTATTTCGAGCGCCCCTGCTTGCGGTCCTGCACGCCGATGGAATCCAAGGTGCCGCGCACGATGTGGTAACGAACGCCCGGGAGATCCTTCACACGGCCGCCGCGAATCAGCACGACCGAGTGCTCCTGCAGGTTGTGTCCGATGCCCGGGATGTAGGTCGTGACCTCGATGCCGTTGGTCAAACGCACGCGCGCCACTTTACGGAGCGCGGAGTTCGGCTTCTTCGGCGTCTGGGTGTACACGCGGGTGCACACGCCCCGCTTCTGGGGCGATCGTTGCAGCGCCGGAGCCGCCGTTTTACGGCGTTGCTTGACGCGTCCGTATTTGACTAGCTGGTTTGTCGTCGGCATCGCGTAATCTCGGGAATATTCAAAGGAAACTGCAGTTTGTAATAGACCCAGGGAAGGGTGTCAACCCCACTAGGCGTCCGAGCCGACGACCACCGGCGCCGGCTCCTCCTCGGCCACCTCGACCCCGTGCGCGCGGAGCTCCATGGCGCGGTATTTCGGCACGCCGGTGCCGGCAGGGATGAGGCGGCCCATGATCACGTTCTCCTTCAAGCCCACCAGGTGGTCCACCTTGCCGTGGATGGAGGCCTCGGTGAGGACCTTGGTAGTCTCCTGGAAAGACGCGGCGGAGATGAAGCTCTCGGTCGACAAGCTGGCCTTGGTGATGCCGAGCAGCAACGGCTCGGCGATCGCGGGCTCGGCCTTCTCCGAGAGCACGCGGCCGTTCTCTTGTTCGAAGCGCCACTTCTCGATCTGGTCGCCCACCAGGAATTCGGTGTCGCCGACCTCCTTGATACGCACGCGGCGCAGCATCTGCCGGACGATCACTTCGATGTGCTTGTCGTTGATGCGCACGCCCTGCAGGCGATAGATCTCCTGCACCTCGTCGACGAGGTACTTGGCGAGCGCCTTTTCGCCCAGGATGGTCAGGATGTCGTGGGGATTCGGCGAGCCGTCCATCAACGCCTCGCCTGCCCGCACGGAATCCCCTTCGTGGACGCTGATGTGCTTGCCCTTGGGGATGAGGTACTCGCGAGGCTCGCCCACCTCCGGGGTGACGACGACCTTGCGCTTGCCTTTGGTGTCCTTGCCGAACGAGACGGTACCGTCGATCTCGCTGATGATCGCGAACTCCTTGGGCTTGCGCGCCTCGAAGAGCTCGGCGACGCGCGGCAAGCCGCCGGTGATGTCCTTGGTCTTGGTCGTCTCGCGCGGGATCTTGGCGATCACATCGCCCGCGGAGACTTCCAGCCCCTCGGCCACCGCGATGTGCGCGCCCACCGGGATGGGGTAACGCGCGTAGTTCTCGGACGTCGGCAGCTTGGCGGTGCGACCGTCGCGATCCTTGATAGAGATGCGGGGCCGCTTGTCGAGGTCCTTGCAGTCGATGATCACGCGCGTGGACAAGCCGGTCCGTTCGTCCACTTTTTCCTCGATCGTGACGCCTTCGAGGATGTCGCCGAACTTCACCGTCCCGCTCACCTCGGTGACGATGGGGATGGTGTACGGATCCCACTCGGCGATCAGCTGGCCGGCGCGCACCGGATCGCGGTCGCGCAGTTTGAGCTTCGCGCCATAGACGATCGGGTACCGCTCGCGTTCGCGCTCGCGGCCCGGTTCGGGGATCTCGATCACCGCCAGCTCGCCGTTGCGGTTCATGACGACGAGATCGCCGTTCTTGTCGAGTACGGTATTGACGTTGATGTACTTCAGGATGCCGTCATTGCGCGCCTCGAGCGTGGTCTGCTCGGCCCGCCGGCTGGCGGTGCCGCCGATGTGGAAGGTGCGCATCGTGAGCTGCGTGCCCGGTTCGCCGATCGATTGCGCTGCGATGACGCCGATCGCCTCCCCGAGGTTCACCATGTGTCCGCGCGCCAAATCGCGGCCGTAGCAGCGGATGCAGACGCCCTGGCGGGACTGGCAGGTGAGCACGGAGCGGATTTTCACCCGTTCCAGACCGGCCTGCTCGATGGCGCGAACCTTCTCCTCGTTGATCTCGTTGTTCGCGCTGACGATGACCTCGTTCGAGTACGGGTCGCGGATGTCATCGAGCGCGACGCGGCCGAGCACGCGGTCGCCAAGGCCTTCGATGATCTCGCCACCTTCAACCAGCGGCGTCATTTCGATGCCGTCGAGGGTGCCGCAGTCCTCCTCAGTGATGATCGAGTCCTGCGCGACGTCGACCAGGCGGCGCGTCAGGTACCCGGAGTTCGCGGTTTTGAGGGCCGTATCGGCCAAGCCCTTGCGAGCGCCGTGGGTGGAGATGAAGTACTGCAGAACCGTGAGACCCTCGCGGAAGTTGGCGGTGATCGGCGTCTCGATGATCTCGCCGGACGGCTTGGCCATGAGACCGCGCATGCCGGCGAGCTGGCGGATCTGCTGCGCGCTGCCGCGCGCGCCCGAGTCGGCCATCATGAAGATCGGGTTGAAGCTGCTGACCGTGTAGCGGCGGCCGTCACCGCTCTCGATCGTGTCGGTGGCGAGCTCGCGCAGCATCTCGTCGGCGATGCGGTCCGTGACTTCCGCCCAGATGTCGACGACCTTGTTGTACCGCTCGCCGTCGGTGATGAGCCCCTTGTTGTACTGATCCTCGATCTCGCGCACGGCCGTGCGGGCCTGCTCCAGCAGCTTGGGTTTTTGCGAGGTGATCACCATGTCCTTGATGGCGATCGAGATACCGGCTCTGGTGGCGTACTCGAACCCGAGGTCCTTGAGCTTGTCGGCGAAGATTACCGTCGCCTTGTTGCCGGCCAATCGGTAGGAGAGGTCGACGAGATTGCCGAGCTCCTTCTTCTTCATGACCTTGTTCACATCGGCAAACGGAATTTCCGGCGGCACGATCTCGTAGAGCAACACGCGACCGACGGTCGTATCCACCAGCGCACCGTCCATGCGGACGCTGATCGGCGTGTGCAGGGTGAGCGCGCCGTGGTCGTACGCGATCCGCACCTCGTCGGGGTTGGCGAACCGCCGCCCGGCGCCGGGGGCATCGGGACGCTCGCGGGTCATGTAGTAGAGACCCAGCACGACGTCCTGCGTCGGCACGATGATCGGCTTGCCGTTGGCCGGCGACAGGATGTTGTTGGTCGACATCATCAGGCCGCGCGCTTCGACCTGCGCTTCGACAGAGAGCGGCACGTGCACGGCCATCTGGTCGCCGTCGAAATCCGCGTTGTACGCGGCGCAGACCAGCGGATGCAGCTGGATCGCCTTGCCCTCGATGAGGATCGGCTCGAACGCCTGAATGCCGAGCCGGTGCAGGGTGGGCGCGCGGTTGAGCAGCACCGGGTGCTCGCGGATCACCTCGTCGAGGATGTCCCACACCTCAGGGCGCTCCTTTTCCACCATCTTTTTCGCGCTCTTGATGGTGGTGACGAAGCCGCGTTCTTCGAGTTTGTTATAGATGAACGGCTTGAACAGCTCGAGCGCCATTTTCTTCGGCAGACCGCACTGGTGAAGCCGCAGCTCGGGCCCGACGACGATCACGGAGCGGCCGGAGTAGTCGACGCGCTTGCCGAGCAGGTTCTGGCGGAAGCGGCCGCTCTTGCCCTTCAGCATGTCGGACAGCGACTTGAGCGGGCGCTTGTTGGGCCCGGTGATCGCGCGGCCGCGCCGACCATTGTCGCAAAGCGCGTCGACGGCCTCCTGCAGCATGCGCTTCTCGTTGCGGATGATGATGTCGGGCGCGTTCAGCTCGGTGAGCCGCTTCAGGCGGTTGTTCCGGTTGATGACGCGGCGGTAGAGGTCGTTCAGATCGGAGGTGGCGAAGCGGCCGCCATCGAGCGGCACGAGCGGGCGCAGATCGGGCGGGATCACCGGGATGCACTCCAGGATCATCCACTCCGGTCGGTTGCCCGAGTTGCGAAATGCGGACACGACCTTCAGGCGGCGCGAGATCTTCTTGCGCTTGGCTTCGCTGGTCGCCTGCTTCATCTCGGCGCGCAGCTCCTGCGAGAGCTTCTCGATGTCGAGGTCCTTCAGAAGGCGGCGAATCGCCTCGGCGCCCATCTCCGCCTCGAAAGCATCGCCGAACTCTTCGGCGGCCTTGCGGTAGCGGGCTTCGCTCAACAGCTCCTTGTACTGCAGCGGAGTCTTGCCGGGATTGGTGACGATATACGCCTCGAAGTACAGGACCTTTTCGAGCTCTTTCAGCGTGGTGTCGAGCAGCGTGCCGATCCAGCTCGGCAGGCTTTTGAGAAACCAGATGTGCGCCACCGGCGTGGCGAGCTCGATGTGCCCCATGCGCTCGCGCCGCACCTTGGATTGAATGACCTCGACGCCGCACTTCTCACAGACGACGCCGCGGTGACGCATGCGCTTGTACTTGCCGCAGTTGCACTCGTAGTCTTTCGTCGGACCGAAGATCTTCGCGCAGAACAATCCGTCGCGTTCGGGCTTGAACGTGCGGTAGTTGATCGTTTCCGGCTTGCGCACCTCGCCGTGCGACCAGGAGCGGATCTTTTCTGGCGAGGCGAGCGAAATGCGCAGCGCGTTGAAATTGAGCGGGTTTTTCGGCTTTTCGAATAGCGTAAAGAGATCTTCCATATTTCCTCCGCAAGCCGGCCGCTAGGCGCTTTCGTCCTTCTTCTCCTCGAGCAGCTCGACGTCGAGGGCGAGGCTTTGCAGCTCCTTCACCATGACATTGAACGATTCCGGCAGACCCGGCTCGAGGACGTTCTCGCCTTTCACGATGGCTTCGTACATGCGCGTGCGGCCGGCGACGTCGTCGGATTTGACCGTCAACATCTCTTGCAAGCTGTAGGCGGCGCCGTATGCCTCCAGCGCCCACACCTCCATCTCGCCGAGCCGCTGACCGCCGAACTGCGCCTTGCCACCCAGCGGCTGCTGGGTGACCAGCGAGTACGGGCCAGTGGAGCGGGCGTGGATCTTGTCGTCCACGAGATGGTGCAGCTTCAGCATGTACATCACACCCACCGTGACTTCGTGGGCGAACGGATCGCCGCTGCGGCCGTCGAACAAGCGCGTCTGCCCGGTCGCGGGCAGTCCTGCGTGCTGCAGCCAGCCGAACACCTCCTCTTCCGACGCGCCGTCGAACACGGGCGAGGCGGTGTGCACGCCATGCTCCGTGCCCTCGGCCAGGCGGAGGAGATCCTCGTCGCGCAGCTCGTCGATCAGCTCGGCGTGATCCTGGCCATAGAGCTCGCGCATGCGTCGCCGCAACCCGGCGGCACCCGTCTTCCCGTTCTGGTTGGCTTCGCCAGCCAGCTGTGCGCCGATCGAGCGCGCCGCCCAACCGAGGTGGGTCTCCAGGATCTGCCCCAGGTTCATGCGGCTGGGGACGCCGAGCGGGTTCAGCACGACATCCACCGGCGTGCCGTTCTCGAGGTACGGCATGTCCTCTTCGGGCAGGATGCGCGACAGCACGCCCTTGTTGCCGTGCCGGCCGGCCATCTTGTCGCCGACCTGCAGCTTGCGCTTGATGGCGACGAACACCTTCACCATCTTGATCACGCCGGGCGGGAGCTCGTCGCCCGCCTTCAAGCGATCGAGCTTCTCCTGGAACGCGAGGCGAATGAGCGAGAGTTGTTCGTGCATCGCCTCGACGAGGCGCGTGACCTCCTCTTCGACTTTCGGGTCGCCGACTTTGATCTCGCCCCAGAGGCCGGGCGGGATGTCGTTGAAATCGTTGGCCTCGATGACCTTGCCCTTCGGCAGAACGACCCGCCGCTGATCATCCGTCAGCCGCGCAGCGGCTTCCTTGCCGACTAGCAAACGCTTCAGTTGCTTCAGGGTCGACTCGCGAATGATGCGCTGTTCGTCCTCTTGATCCTTCTTGAGGCGCGCGGTCTCTTCCTCTTCGATCAGGCGGCTCCGCTCGTCCTTGGACACGCCCTTGCGCGAGAACACGCGCGCGTTGATGACCGTGCCCTCCACGCCGGGCGGCACCTTCAGCGAGGTGTCGCGCACTTCGCCGGCCTTTTCGCCGAAGATCGCGCGCAGCAGCTTCTCTTCCGGAGAGAGCTGGGTCTCGCCTTTCGGCGTGATCTTGCCGATCAGGATGTCGCCGGGGTGCACCTCGGCGCCGATGCGGATGATGCCGCTCTCGTCGAGGTCCTTGAGCGCCTCTTCGCCGACGTTCGGGATGTCGCGGGTGATCTCCTCGGGGCCGAGCTTCGTGTCGCGCGCCACGCACTCGAATTCTTCGATGTGCACGGAGGTGAACAGGTCCTCCTTCACCACGCGCTCGCTGATCAGGATGGAGTCTTCGAAGTTGTAGCCGCCCCACGGCATGAACGCGACGAGCACGTTGCGCCCGAGCGCCAGCTCGCCCATCTCGGTCGAGGACCCGTCGGCGATGACATCGCCGGCGCGGACGTGATCGCCCTCCCGCAAGATCGGCTTCTGATTGATGCAGGTGTTCTGGTTGGAGCGCTGGTATTTGGTGAGATTGTAGATGTCGACACCCGGGTCGCGCGGTCCGCCGCTGGGCTTGTCGGCGCGGACGACCACGCGCGTCGCGTCGACGGCCTCGACAATGCCGTCGCGCAGGGCGACGACGGTGACGCCCGAATCGCGGGCCACGACCTTCTCCATGCCGGTGCCGACGAGCGGCGCCTCGGTGCGCAACAGCGGCACCGCCTGGCGCTGCATGTTGGCGCCCATGAGCGCGCGGTTCGCATCGTCGTTTTCGAGGAAAGGGATCAGGGAGGCGGCGACGCTCACCAGCTGATTCGGTGAGACGTCCATGAAATCGACTTCCTCGGGCGGCACCATGACGAACTCGCCGCCGCGCCGGGCCGACACGCGGTCGATGGTGAACGCGCCATGCGCATCGACCGGCGCATTGGCCTGGGCGATGACGTGCTGCTCCTCCTCCAGCGCGGAGAGATAACGCACGCGCTCAGTGACGCGTCCGTTCTCTACCTGGCGGTACGGCGTCTCGACGAAGCCAAACTCGTTCACGCGCGCGAAGGTCGACAGTGAGGCGATCAGACCGATGTTCGGACCTTCCGGTGTCTCGATCGGGCAGACGCGCCCGTAGTGGGTCGGATGGACGTCGCGCACTTCGAACCCAGCGCGTTCGCGGGTGAGGCCGCCGGGGCCGAGGGCGGACAAACGCCGCTTGTGCGTGATCTCGGACAGCGGGTTCGTCTGGTCCATGAACTGCGAGAGCTGGCTGGAGCCGAAGAACTCCTTGATGACGGCCGACACTGGCTTGTAGTTGATGAGCTCCTGCGGCATCAGCGTTTCGATATCTTGCAGGCTCATGCGCTCTTTGATCGCGCGCTCCATCCGCACCAAGCCGATGCGGTACTGATTTTCGACCAGCTCGCCGACCGCGCGCACGCGACGATTGCCGAGGTGGTCGATGTCGTCGGTCTGACCGTTGCCGTTCTTCAAATCGATCAGGTACCGCACCACGTGCAGGATGTCCTCGCGGCGCAGGGTGCCCTGTTCGAGCGGTGCGTCGAGGCCGAGGCGATGGTTGAGCTTGAGGCGGCCCACGCGCGACAGGTCGTAGCGCTCCGGGTTGAAGAAGAGGTTGTTGAAGAAGGTGGTGGCGGTCTCGATCGTCGGCGGATCGCCGGGCCGCAGGCGTTTGTAGATTTCGATGATGGCGTCTTCGGGGGCGGCGACTTTGTCTTGCAGCAGGGTGTTGCGCAGCGACGGGCCGACGTGCGTGTCGTCCATCAGCAGCACCTCGACCTCTTTCACGCCGGCGGCGCGCAGGCGGTCGAGCAGCTCGGAGGTGATCTCCTGGTTGCACTCGAGCAGGACTTCGCCGGTCTTGGGGTCGACGACGTCGTGCGCGGAGACGCGACCGATGATCTCCTCCAACGAGATGGGGATCTCGCGAACGCCCGCCGTCTCCATCTGCTTGATCGAGGCCTTGGTGATCTTGCGGCCTTCCTTCACGATCAGCTCGTTACCGGCGCCGCGGATGTCGCGGGTTGCCTTGCTGCTGACCAGCTGGCCGGGCTTGAAGACCTTGGCGAGACGATTCGCGTCGATGAGGATCGTGTCCTTCTTATAGAAGTAGTTGAGCAGGTCCTCGGTCGTCATGCCGAGCGCCCGCAGCAGCACGGTGGCGTGGAATTTCCGCCGCCGGTCGATGCGGACGAACAGGATGTCGCGCGGGTCGAACTCGAAATCGATCCACGAGCCGCGATAGGGGATGATGCGCGCCGAGTAGAGGAGCTTGCCGCTGGCGTGCGTCTTGCCCTTGTCGTGGTCGAAAAACACTCCCGGCGACCGATGGAGCTGGCTGACGATGACGCGCTCGGTGCCGTTCACCATGAAGGTGCCGTTGGTCGTCATCAGCGGGATCTCGCCGAAGTAGACCTCCTGCTCCTTCACGTTCTTGATCGACCGCGCTCCGGTCTCCGGATCCACGTCCCAGATGACCAGCTGGATCGTGACCTTGAGCGGAGCGGCGAAGGTCATGCCGCGTTCGTGGCACTCCTGCACCGAGTACTTGGGCTCGCCGAGCGAGTAGCTCACGAACTCCAACGAAGCGGTCTCGTTGAAGTCCTTGATCGGGAAAACCGACTTGAACACCCCCTGCAGGCCCACGTCGCGGCGCTCGCCCGGCGGTAAGCCGAGCTGCAAGAACTCGTCATATGACCGCCGCTGGATCTCGATCAGGTTGGGGATGTCGATGATCTTACGGATCTTCCCGAAATTCCGCCGCAGGCGGACGTTGTGCGCTACTCGTACACTCATTCCGTCGCCCTCGTACTCGCCGTCTTACTTGAGCTCGACCGTGCCCCCGGCTTCCTCGATCTTCTTCTTCATGTCTTCCGCCTGAGCCTTGGGCACATCTTCCTTCACGGTCTTCGGCGCGCCATCCACGAGGTCCTTGGCCTCTTTCAAACCGAGGCCGGTCAGCTCGCGGACGACCTTGATCACTTGGATCTTCTTGTCGCCGGCACCGGTCAGCACGACGGTGAAGTCTTCCTTCTCGGCTTCCGCCGCCGGGGCCGCACCGCCGGCCGCCACGGCCGGTCCGGCCGCCATCACCGGTGCCGCGGCCGCCTCGACCCCGTATACGTCCTTCAGATAATCGCCGAGCTCCTGTGCCTTCAGGAGCGTCAGCGTCATGATCTTATCGCCGATGTCCTTCACCTCGCTCGACCACTCACGTGCTTCCGCCATTCTGTCCTCCCGTTGCTGTTCTGTATGCTGTGCTGAGCGCGCCGTCAGGCCTCGCCCGCGCCTTCGAGTTTATTGGCCAGTGCGGCAATGGCACCGGCGATGCGCCGCGCCGGCGTCTGAATCGATCCGACGACGCGCGCGCCCGGCGCGAGCGCCTGGCGCGCCACCCGCGCTTGCAGGGCATCGAGCCCCGGCATGGAGGCCAACGCTTTCACCTGCTCGGGCTGGATGATCTGCCCTTCGACGGCACCGCCGTCGATCTGCAGTTTCGCGTGCTGCTCGGCGAAATCGACCAGCGCCTTTGCCACCGCGACCGGGTTGTCGTAACCGAACACCAGACCGCGCGGGCCGC
The DNA here is from genome assembly GCA_050176585.1 of Binatia bacterium. GTDB lineage: Bacteria > Desulfobacterota > Binatia > HRBIN30 > CADEER01 > CAYYWP01. The sequence goes on along the minus strand of JBFXHX010000003.1, from coordinate 66,377 downwards.
GCAGCAGGCTGTCGCAGTTCGCATACCGCGTGTCGCGCATCGCGATCTTCGTCAGCGTGTGCTTGGCGACCTTCAGCTCGCCCCCGGCGGCGCGGAGCGTGCGGCGCAAAGTGCGGGACTCGCCCGCGCTCAAGCCGAGGTTGGCGGCAACGAGCGCCACACTCGCCTTGGCGAAGCGCTCGTGCAGCTCGGCGACCGACGCGACCTTCTCTTCCCGATTCACGAACGCCCCCTCACGCCGCCAGCGTACGGATCGCCAGCGGATTTACCTTGATGCCGGGCCCCATGGTGGAGCTCACCGCGACGCTCAGGATGTAGTTGCCCTTGGACGACGCCGGCTTGGCCTTCAGCAGGCTGCCGAGCGCCACGCTCACATTGCCGAGCAGCTTCTCGGCGCCGAACGACGCCTTGCCGAACGGCAGGTGGACGATGCCGGCCTTGTCGACGCGATATTCGATCTTGCCCGCCTTCAACTCCTGGACCGCCTTGCCGACGTCGAACGTCACGGTGCCGAGTTTCGGATTCGGCATCAGACCGCGCGGACCGAGGATCTTCCCGATCCGGCCGACCAAGCCCATCATATCCGGGGTGGCGACGGCGCTGTCGAAGTCGAGCCAGCCCTCGTCCTGGATGCGCTTCACGAGCTCCTCGCCGCCGACGTGGTCGGCCCCGGCCTCGCGGGCTTCCCGCTCCTTGTCGCCCTTGGCGAACACCGCCACACGCACCGAGCGGCCTGTGCCGTGCGGCAGCACGACGGTGCCGCGCACGTTTTGATCCGCTTGGCGGGGATCCACGCCGAGGCGCACGGCCAGCTCGATCGTCTCGTCGAACTTCGCCGTCGCTAATTTCGCCGCCAACGCCACCGCTTCATCGAGGCCGTAGCGGCGCTCGCGATCTATTTCCGCCAACGCGGCTCTCATCCGTTTGCCAATGCGTGCCATGCCTGCCTCTTCAATCCACGATGTCGATGCCGACGCTGCGGGCCGTTCCTTCGACCGTGCGCATCGCCGCCTCGACCGACTCGGCCGACAGGTCGGGCCGTTTGAGCTCGGCGATTTCGCGGACCTGCTTCCGCGTCACCTTGCCGACCTTGCCGCGCTTCGGATCGGCCGCGCCCTTCTCCACCCCGGCCGCCTTCTTCAGCAGCACCGACGCCGGCGGCGTCTTGGTGACGAACGTGAACGAGCGATCCGCGTAGACGGTGATGATGACGGGGATGATCATGCCGGGTTGCGCCTGGGTACGGGCGTTGAACGCCTTGCAGAACTCCATGATGTTCACGCCGCGCTGCCCGAGCGCCGGGCCCACCGGCGGGCTCGGATTCGCTTGCCCGGCCGGAATCTGCAGCTTGATCTCTGCGATGACTTTCTTTGCCACGTACAGGCTCCTTTCCGATTACGCCTTTTCGACCTGCACGAAGTCGAGCTCGACCGGCGTCGCGCGTCCAAAAATGCTGATCAGCACGCGCAGCTTCCCCTTGTCCGCCTTGACCTCTTCGACCACGCCGTTGAAGTCCTGAAACGGCCCGTCGATGACCTTGACGTGCTCGCCGCTCTCGAACAGGACCTTCGGCTTCGGCCGCACCGCGCCTTCCGCCATCTGATCGGTGATTTCGCGCACCTCGCGCTCGGAAATCGCGGCGGGCTGGGTGGAACCGCCCACGAACCCGGTCACCTTCGGGGTGGATTTCACGATGTGCCACGTCTCGTCGTTCAGCTCCATGTTCACCAGGATGTAACCGGGGAAGAACATGCGCGACGAGGTCTTCTTCCGCCCCTTCACCAATTCGATGACCTTCTCCGCCGGCACCAACACCTCGCCGAACTCTTTCTCCTTGCCGAGCGCCTTGATGCGCTCCTCGAGCGCGGCCTTGGCCTTGTGCTCGTAGCCGGAGTACGTGTGGACGACGTACCACTCTCTCGCCATGGGCAGATTCACCGCAGAATGAGCTGAATGAGTTGCGAAACGACGAAGTCGACGCTGCCGAGAAAGATCGCCACCAGCGTCACGACCACCAAGACGACGACCGTCGCGGCATACGTCTCCTTGCGGGAGGGCCAGTGGACCTTCTTAAGCTCCGCCCAGACCTCTTGCAGGAACGTAACCGACCGCGGAACGACGTCTCGCGCCTTACTAACTGCTTCCTGGAACGCCATAGCGTATAGTTGTCTTCGAACGGGCCAGGCAGGGCTCGAACCTGCAACCCCCGGATTTGGAGTCCGGTGCTCTGCCAATTAGAGCTACTGACCCGATAGCCGTTACCGCCGCGCGCGGCGGCCCCATGCCGTCAGACCTTTCCTTCTTTATGCAGCGTGTGTGCGCGACAGGTGCGGCAGAATTTTCGGAGGGCGAGTTTCTCGGTGGTAGTCTTCTTGTTTTTCGTGCTGGTGTAGTTGCGACGCTTGCATTGGTCGCACGTAAACGAAATCAGATCGCGCATAGGGAGCTCCGCTCACGCGAGGATCTTGCTGACCACGCCGGCGCCGACCGTGCGGCCGCCCTCGCGAATGGCAAAGCGCAACCCCTCCTCCATCGCGATCGGCATGATCAACTCCACGCTCAGCTTCACATTGTCCCCCGGCATCACCATCTCCGTCCCCTCCGGCAACTGCGCCACCCCCGTCACGTCCGTCGTCCGGAAGTAAAACTGCGGCCGGTACCCCTTGAAAAATGGCGTGTGCCGCCCCCCCTCCTCCTTCGTCAATACGTACACCTCCGCCTCGAACTGCGTGTGCGGCGTGATCGACCCCGGCTTCGCCAGCACCTGCCCCCGCTCGATCTCCTCCCGCTTCGTGCCCCGCAACAAACACCCGATGTTGTCCCCCGCCTGCCCCTCGTCCAACAGCTTGCGGAACATCTCCACGCCCGTCACCACCGTCTTCGTCGTCGCCTTGATCCCGACAATCTCGATCTCCTCCCCCACCTTCACCCGCCCGCGCTCCACGCGCCCCGTGGCCACCGTCCCCCGCCCGCTGATCGAAAACACGTCCTCCACCGGCATCAAAAACGGCCGATCCACATCCCGCGTCGGTTGCGGAATGTACCGGTCCACCTCTTCCATCAACTTCAAAATCGCCGGCGCCCCCAACTCCCCCTTGTCCCCCTCCAGCGCCTTCAGCGCGCTGCCGCGCACCACCGGCACATCGTCCCCCGGAAACTCGTACTTCGACAGCAGCTCCCGCACCTCCAACTCCACCAGGTCCAGCAACTCCGCGTCGTCCACCATGTCCACCTTGTTCATGAACACCACGATCGCCGGCACCCCCACTTGGCGCGCCAGCAAGATGTGCTCGCGCGTCTGCGGCATCGGCCCGTCACTGGCCGCCACCACCAAAATCGCGCCGTCCATCTGCGCCGCCCCGGTGATCATGTTCTTGATGTAGTCCGCGTGCCCCGGGCAATCCACGTGCGCGTAGTGCCGCTTGGCCGTCTCGTACTCCACGTGCGCCGTGTTGATCGTGATCCCCCGCGCCTTCTCCTCCGGCGCCTTGTCGATCTGATCAAACGCCACAAACTGTGCCGTCCCCGCCTCCGCCAGCACCTTCGTGATCGCCGCCGTCAGCGTCGTCTTCCCGTGGTCAATGTGTCCGATCGTCCCAATGTTGCAGTGCGGCTTGGTCCGCTCAAACTTCGCCTTCGCCATTGCTGCGCTGTCCTTCTTATTGGTTGCCTACGGATCTGAGAGCCCAGGAGCGGAATCGAACCGCCGACCTCGTCCTTACCAAGGACGTGCTCTAGCCGACTGAGCTACCTGGGCGACCCGGATGGCCAGGTGACACCCACGCGCTTCTGTGGGGTCGGTAGGAGCGGGAAACGGGATTCGAACCCGCGACCCTCAGCTTGGAAGGCTGATGCTCTAACCAACTGAGCTACTCCCGCGTTGTTATCGTTGATCGACGCCATGAGTTATGGTGGAGAGGGAAGGATTCGAACCTTCGAAGGCAATCGCCGGCAGATTTACAGTCTGCTCCCTTTGGCCACTCGGGCACCTCTCCCCAGCATGCAGCCGATGGCCAGAATCGAACTGGCAACCTACTGATTACAAGTCAGTCGCTCTACCTTTGAGCTACATCGGCCCGCACGGGATCGTGTAACGCAAATAGCGGCAAGTGTTCACGCCGCCGCCTGGCGTGAAACCTGCTTACTAACAGCGGGTGTGCACCGTGTCAAGATCAAGCGCAACACCGCGCGCGCGTCGATTCCGAACAGCGTTTTCACTGGCCACCCGCCGGGGTTCATCGCGGTTTTCCGCTGGGCAGGCGGCGCGTCCGTCGCGCTAGCTCGTACATGGCGACCGCCCCGGCCACAGCGGCGTTCAATGACTCCACATCCGGCCGCTGCGGAATCGAAACCCGCACGTCGCAGGTGGACTCCACGAGCGGACGCAAGCCAGTCTCTCCTCCGACCACCAGGGCGAACTGGTCGGGCAGGTCGAGCTCGAACAGATTGCGCTCGCCGCGCGCCGACAATCCCACGCACCAGTAGTTGCGCCGCCGGAGGTCGAGCAAGCAGCGGTGCAGGTTGGGGGCACGGCAGATCGGCACGTCGTTCACCGCCCCGGCCGCGACCTTCTCGACCGCCGCCGTCACCGGCACCGCACCGTGACGCGGGATGACGACCGCAGCCATGCCGACCGCTGCGGCGGTGCGGACCAACGCACCCAAGTTGTGCGGATCCTGGATCTGGTCGAGCACGAGGACGGGCCCCGCGCTCGCTCCCAACACGCCCTCCAGATCGGCGTAATCGAAGCCCTCCACGAGCGCCGCAATGCCTTGGTGTGCGTCGCTGCCGGTGAGTCGCGTCAGGCTGGCCGCTTCATCCTCGCGCACGCGGATGCCGACCGCGGTCGCCGCCGCGACGAGGCGATTGCGCCGTCCGCCGGGCGCGACAACCACGCGGAGCTCGCGTACCGAGTCCGGCTGCGCTTCTATTCGGCGCGCAACGGCATTGAGCCCGTATACCCAGCGCAGTGCCGACTCGTCGCGCTGCGCGGTGCGCGCGTTTACATGCCGTCGCCCCTTCACTACCATCGCCTCATCGTGAAGATTCTGGACCGCTACATTCTCCGCGAGCTGGCGGTGCCATTCGTGCTCGGGCTCGCGATCTTCACCTCGATCTTGCTCATCGTGCGCATCCTCAAGCTGGTCGAGCTGGTGGTCAATCGCGGCGTGCCGCTGACCCAAATGGCGCGCGTGTTCTCATACATACTGCCGGCGTTCCTCGAGGTCACGGTGCCCATGGCGCTATTGCTCGCCATCCTGGTGGCGTTCGGGCGCTTGTCGTCGGACAGCGAGATCACGGCGCTGCGCGCCGCCGGGGTCAGCATCTATCGGCTGCTGCGGCCGGTGAGCGTCTTCGCCATCGCGGTGTCGCTGCTGACCCTGTGGCTCTCGTTTGTCGCACGGCCGTGGGGGAACCACCACCTCCGCTTGGGACTGTACGAGATCGTGAAGACGCGCGCGACGGCGGGCATCAAACCCCGGGTGTTCAACGACGAGTTCAAGAACCTGGTGATCTACGTCAACCGCATTCGGCCGGCCGGTGACCAGCTCGAAGGCATCCTGGTATCCGACAACCGGGACGACGCCAGCCAGAACACCATCTACGCCGAGAGCGGCCGCTTGATCACCGATGAGCGCCATCACAGCCTGACCCTGCGCCTGGAGAACGGCGGCATCTACAGCACCGACCGGGGCGACGGGTACCAGGATACGCGATTCACGTCGTACGACATCACCTTGGATCTCAACGTCGCCCTCGCCCAGTTGCGTAATCGCGAGCGCGACGCCAGCGAGATGACCTTTCCGGAGCTCCGCGCCGCGTTGGCGGAAAAGCAGGCGGCTGGCCAGCCGGCATTCCTCGAGCGCATCGAGCTGCATCGAAAGTTCTCGATTCCCTTCGCCGGTCTGGTCTTCGCGGCGCTCGGCGTGCCGCTCGGCATCCAGCCGTCGCGCTCCGTGCACTCGCGCGGTTTTTCGGTGAGCCTCGTGCTGATCTTCCTGTATTATCTGCTGCTCACGTTCGGCCAGAACCTCGGCGAGCGTGGCGTCTTGCCGCCGGCGCTCGCCGTATGGCTCCCCAATGCCGCGTTGTCATTGGTGGCGGTGATCCTAGTCAGCCGAGCGGCGCGCGAAACCGCGATTGGACGGGAACCCATCTGGCAGCGCCTCACCGCCTCGATCCGCCGGCGGGTGACCTGGGCCGGCGCCGCGACGAACTGACCTCGGGAGCCACCTCTGAACGTTCTGCAACGCTACATCGCGCGCCAGTTCATCGGGCTGCTGATCCCGATCACGGCCGCCTTCACGCTCCTCTACCTGCTGATCGACCTGTTCGATCGGCTCGACGTGCTCATTCGCCACAGCGCGACCGCCGGCGAGGCGACGCGCTACTTCCTCTACAAGATCCCGCTCATGCTGACGCAGATCACGCCGCCGGCCGTGGTGACCGCCGCGTTGCTGACCTATGGCCTGCTCGGGCGGCGCAACGAGATCACCGCGCTCCGCGCCGGCGGAGTGAGCCTCGGGCAAACGGCGGTGCCGGTCTTGCTGCTCGCGGGTGTGATCAGCCTCGGTGCGCTGGCGTGGAACGAAACGGTCGTGCCGTATGCTTCGCGCAAGTTCCAATATGTCAACAACGTCGAGATCCGCGAACGCGCGCTGCGCGGTGTCCTGAGCGACCGCGCCATCTGGTACCGCGGCGGCGCTGGCTTCTATCACATCGACTATGTCGACCGCGCCCAACAGACGGTATTCGACTTGACGATCTACCATTTGGACGACGCCTATCGCCTGCACAGCGTCGTCCGCGTGCCGCGCGCTCGCTGGACCGGGGAACGCTGGCAGAGCACCGGCGCGGTCGAGCAGCGGCTGGACAACGGTGCGTTCGTGACCGTGCCGCTGGCGGCCGACGGGCTGGTCATTCCCGAGACGCTGAACGATTTTCTCGAAGTGCAACGCGAACCCGAGGAGTTGAGCTTCACGGCGCTGCGCGACCGCGTCGATAGCCTCACCGACAAGGGGATCGACGCGTCGCACTACCTCGTCGATCTGTATTTGAAGACGGCGCTGCCGTTCGCGAACGCCGTGCTCGTCATGGTCGCCGTGCCGGTCGCGGCCCGGCTGCGCCGGCATCCGAGCATCGCTGCGACGGTCGGCCTCGGCACCGCACTGGGATTTGGGTACTGGGTGCTGCTCGGCCTTGCGACTTCCCTTGGCCAGAGCGGCGCGATCCCGCCGATGATCGCCGCCTGGGCGGCTAACGCCCTCTATCTGCTGCTCGGCGGGACGCTCTTCTTGTCGAGCGAGTAGCGCCTAGCGCTTCGAGTACTGCGGGCGCTTGCGCGCTTTGTGTCGGCCGTACTTCTTGCGTTCGACCTCGCGCGGATCGCGAGTGACGAAGCCGGCCTTCTTGAGCACGGGCCGGAACTCCGGGTTGGCGTCAATCAGCGCGCGGGTGATGCCGTGCCGGATCGCCGTCGCCTGCGCCGATACGCCGCCGCCGACCACGTTCACCGCGATGTCATAGCTGCCCTTGGTATTAGTGAGCTCGAGCGGCTGGTTGACGATCATGCGGAGGGTTGGCCGGCCGAAATACTCGTCGATCGCGCGCCGATTGACCGTGATCGAGCCGCCGCCCGATAACAGGCGCACCCGCGCCACTGCGGTCTTGCGTTTGCCAGTTGCGGCATTGGTATTCGGGCGTTCGGCCATCGGCGGCTCCTCTCCTACTGGCGGCTCGCGTGCTGCACGTCGACGACCATCGGCTGCTGGGCGGCGTGCGGGTGATCGGCGCCAGCGTAGATCTTCAACTTGGTGGCCAGTTTACGGCCGAGGCGGTTCTTGGGCAGCATCCCCTCGATCGCAAAGCGCAGAATGCGGTCGGGGTGCTCGTTGCGCAGCTCCTCCGCCGTCCGCGAGCGAATGCCGCCGGGAAACCCGCTGTGGCGGTAATAGACCTTGCCGCTCGCTTTCGGTCCCGTGAGCTTCACGTGCTCAGCGTTCACGATGACGACGAAATCGCCGCAGTCCACGTGCGGAGTGAAGCCGGGTTTGCCCTTGCCGCGCAGGAGCTTGGCCGCCTCGCTGGCGACGCGGCCGAGGACCTTGTCGCGCGCATCGATGACGTACCAGCGGCGCGCTTCGAGGGCCTCCTCCCGCGTGAGCATGGCTGTCGACTTCATGACTGGCTCCGTGACCGTTAACAGTGGCGATGATAATGGCGGGGTGGACGGGACTTGAACCCGCGACCTCCGACGTGACAGGCCGGCGTTCTAACCGAGCTGAACTACCACCCCTTGGTTCATGTTTGATTCTCGGCGGCGGTGCGCCGCTGCTCTCCTGCTTGGGAACGCTAGTGGGCGGTATCCGATTTGAACGGATGACCCCCGGCTTGTAAGGCCGATGCTCTCCCGCTGAGCTAACCGCCCGGCCGGATCACCCTGCGCCGCCGCCGTGGCTACTTTCCGTCGTTGATCTCGTCCTTCAGCGTCTTGCCGGGCTTGAATTTGGCCGCGCGCGAGGCGGCGATTTCGATGCTCTCGCCGGTTTTGGGATTGCGACCGGTCCGCGCCTTACGGGAGGAAATGGAAAAGGTGCCGAAGCCGGAGATATTGACCTTGTCGCCCTGTTTCAGTGCCGAAACCATCTCGTCGAACATCGTGTTGACCGCGCGTTCGGCCGTCGCACGGGGGAGATCAACCTTGCTTGCTACGGATTCGATGAGCTCAGCTTTGGTCATTCTTCCCCTCAGTGATCGCGACAAACACGCAAGCTGGCCCGTATAACAAACGACGTAGCGGAGAGTCAACCAGCCGGTCAGTGCTGGACGACGTCGGTCGTCGGTGCGGTCTCGCCAAAAGTTGGGGAAGGCACGACTGGTTCGACTGCCGGACGGCGAAACAAGTCGTCGGGGTTGGCGAGCACCAAGGCGCGCCGCAACACCTGGTCCATGTGGTCCACCAGGACCAGCTCGACCGTGCGCAGAACGGTAGCGGGAATCTCCAGAATGTCCTTCTGGTTTTCGCTCGGGATCAGCACGGTCTTGATGCCGCCCCGGTGCGCCGCGAGCACCTTCTCCTTCAATCCACCAATCGGCAGCACCCGCCCGCGCAGCGTCACCTCGCCGGTCATCGCCATGTCGTGGCGCACGGGCGTTTTGGTCAGAGCAGAGACCAGCGCCGTCGCCATGGTGATCCCCGCCGACGGTCCATCTTTCGGAATGGCGCCTTCGGGTACGTGAATGTGGAGATCGATGTTCTGGTAGAAGTCCCGCTCCAAGCCGAGTTCGTCGGCGCGTGAGCGCACGTAACTCAGCGCCGCCTGAGCGGACTCCTGCATCACGTCGCCGAGCCGGCCCGTGATGATCAGCTTGCCCTTACCGGGCATGATCGTCACCTCGGTCGCCAGCAGCTCACCGCCGAGCTCGGTCCAGGCCAGACCAGTGGCCATGCCAACCCGGCTGTCGTCCTCCGCCTTGCTGTAGCGGTATTTGGTCGGTCCGAGATACTTCACCAGCACCTTGCCGTTCACGCGCACCTTCGCATTGCGATCGGTCTTCACCACCTCGACCGCGACCTTGCGGCAGATCGAGGCGATTTCGCGCTCGAGGTTCCGGACGCCGGCCTCTTTCGTGTAGTGCCGGATGACCGCGAGCAGCGCGTTCTCGGAGATCTCCAGGTTTTCGTCGCGGAGGCCATTCGCCTCGCGCTGTTTTTTCACCAGATACTTGCTCGCGATGTGCTGTTTCTCGACCTCCGTGTACCCGGCGATGCGGATGATCTCCATGCGGTCTTGGAGCGGCCGCGGAATCCCTTCGAGGGTATTCGCCGTGGTGATGAACATCACCTTCGAGAGGTCGTAATCGACGTCGAGATAATGATCGTTGAACGAGCCGTTCTGCTCGGGATCGAGCACCTCGAGCAGCGCCGACGACGGGTCGCCGCGGAAGTCGGTCGACATCTTGTCGACCTCGTCCAGCAGGAACACGGGGTTGCTCGAGCCCGCTTTCTTCATCGACTGGACGATCTTGCCGGGCAGCGCCCCGATGTACGTCCGGCGGTGGCCGCGGATTTCCGCTTCGTCGCGGACGCCGCCGAGCGAGATGCGCACAAACTTGCGACCGGTCGCGCGCGCAATCGATTTGCCCAGCGAGGTCTTGCCCACCCCCGGCGGCCCGACCAGGCAGAGGATCGGTCCCTTCATCTGGCCGGCCAGCGACTGCACCGCCAAGTACTCCAGAATGCGCTGTTTCACCTTCTCGAGGCCGTAGTGGTCATCCTCGAGCACGCGCTCGGCTTCGGTGATGTCGAGCTTGTCGTCGGTGAACTCATTCCACGGTAGCGAGATGAGCCAGTCGATGTAGTTGCGCACGACCGTCGCCTCGGCCGACATCGGCGACATCATCTTGAGCTTCTTCAGCTCTTTTTCGGCCTTCTCCTTGGCTTCGGCCGACATCCGCTTCTGCTTTATGCGATCCTCGAGCTCTTGAATCTCGTTCTTGAACTCGTCCTTTTCACCGAGCTCCTTCTGGATCGCGCGCATCTGCTCGTTGAGGTAGTACTCCTTCTGGGTCTTCTCCATCTGCTTCTTGACCCGCGTGCGGATGCGCTTTTCTACCTCGAGGATTTCGATCTCCGACCGCATGTTGCCGAGCACGCGCTCGAGCCGCTCGGCGGGATTCTCGATCTCCAACAACGCCTGCTTGTCCTCGAGTTTCACGCCGAGATGGGCCACGATCGTGTCGGCCAGGCGAGCCGGTTCGTCGATCGACGCGACGGACATGATCATCTCGGGGGGGATCTTCTTGTTCAGCTTGACGTAGTGCTCAAACGTCGAGTTGATCGAGCGCGTCAGCGCCTCGATCTCGGTCGTCTTCGGGCAAACCTCCTCGATTTCCTCGGCTTCGACGAGGAAGAACTCGCTCTGGTCGAGGTACCGCAGCACGCGCGCACGCTTCTTCCCCTCGACCAATACCTTCACCGTGCCGTCCGGCAGACGCAGCAACTGCACGACCGAGCCGAGCGTGCCGACGCGGTAGATGTCGTCATCGACGGGATCGTTGGTTTTCGCTTCGCGCTGAGCGGCGAGGAGGATGAACTTCTGTTTGTTCATCGCCTCTTCGAGCGCCTTGATGGATTTCTGGCGGCCGACGAACAGCGGCACGACCATGTGCGGGAATACGATGATGTCCCGCAAAGGCAGGAGCGGCACGCGCAGGACATTGCCTCGCGGCGTGTCGTCCCGAGAATCTTTCTTGTCATTGCGAAAGAGCATGAGCGGTCCTTCTATCCGCGACGCCGGTCAGGCGGTTTCGGCTGCTTTCTGGTAGAGGACGATCGGCTGCTCGCGCTTGGTGATCACCTCTTCGGCGATCAGGATTTCTTTGATGTTCGGCTGCGAGGGGATGTCGTACATGAGGTCGAGCATCACGTCCTCAATGATTGCGCGCAGCCCGCGCGCGCCGGATTTGCGGCGCAACGCCTCCCGGGCAATTGCCACCAGCGCGCCGTCGGTGAACTTCAGGTGTACACCTTCCATCTCCAACAGCTTCTGGAACTGGCGCGTCAAGGCGTTCTTCGGTTCCTTGAGGATCCGCACCAAGTCCTGCTCGTGCAGCTCGTCCAGCGTCGCGATGATCGGGAGACGGCCGATGAACTCGGGGATCAGGCCGAATTTGAGCAGGTCTTCCGTCTGCACGTCGTGCAGCAGGTTGCGCTGTGGCCCCTGCTCGCGGGCGCGAATCTCGACGCCGAAGCCGATCCCCTTCATGCCGATCCGGCGCCGGATGATGTCTTCGAGCCCGACGAAGGCGCCCCCGCAGATGAAGAGGATGTTCGAGGTGTCCACCTGCAGGAATTCCTGTTGCGGATGCTTGCGGCCGCCTTTGGGCGGAACGCTCGCGGTCGTGCCTTCGATGATCTTGAGCAGCGCCTGCTGGACGCCCTCGCCAGACACGTCGCGGGTGATCGAAGGATTGTCCCCCTTCCGGGAGATCTTGTCGATTTCGTCGATGTACACGATGCCGCGCTGCGCTTTCTCGACGTCGTAGTCCGCGTTTTGCAGCAAACTGAGGATGATGTTTTCCACGTCTTCGCCGACGTACCCGGCCTCGGTGAGGCTGGTCGCGTCGGCGATCGTGAACGGCACCTGGAGAAAGCGCGCCAAGGTCTGCGCCAGCAGCGTCTTGCCGGACCCCGTGGGTCCAATCAGGAGAATGTTCGATTTCTGCAGCTCGACGTCGCCGGTGACTAATTGCGAGTCGATGCGCTTGTAATGATTGTGCACGGCGACGGCCAACACGCGCTTGGCGCGCTCCTGGCCGATCACGTACTGGTCGAGCACCTTCTTGATCTCCGCCGGCTTCGGCACCGCCGAGGTGGATGTGAGCCCCTCTTCCTGGTCGCATTCCTCCGCGATGATGTCGTTGCAGAGGTCGATGCATTCATCGCAGATGTAGACCGTGGGGCCTGCGATCAGCTTCCGGACCTCGTCCTGGCTCTTGCCGCAGAACGAACAGACCAGATTGCCGCTGCGATCGTCACCGTGCTTCGCCATACGACACCGCTCACACTTTCTTGATCGACCGGCTGACGATCACCTCGTCCACCAGTCCATACTCCACTGCCTGTTTACCGGTCATGAACAGGTCGCGGTCGGTATCCTTTTCGATCTTCTTCAGGCTCTGGCCCGTGTGCTTGACCAGAATGTTGTTGAGTTGCTCGCGCAACCGCAAGATCTCGCGCGCCTGGATGTCGATGTCCACCGCTTGCCCATGCACGCCGCCCAGCGGCTGATGGATCATGATCCGGGCGTGCGGGAGAGTATAGCGTTTTCCGCGCGCGCCCGACGCCAGCAGCCACGCTGCCATGCTCGCCGCCTGCCCCAGGCACAAGGTCGAGACTTCCGGCCGCACGTACTGCATCGTGTCGTAGATCGCCAATCCGGCAGTTACCGAGCCCCCGGGCGAGTTGATGTAGAAGTGGATGTCGCGCTCGGGATCCTCGGATTCGAGGAACAACAACTGCGCGGTGATCAGGTTCGCGACGTCGTCGGTGATGGGTGACCCGAGAAAGACGATCCGATCCTTCAGCAACCGCGAGAAGATATCGAAGGCCCGTTCGCCACGACCAGTCTGCTCGATGACGATGGGGATGAGATTCATTTCGCCACGCGTCTCCCGCGCGCGAATACTAGCCGTTTCACAGCACCCCAGCAATGTGCGATCGGGGCTCCGCGTCCGCGATGACCGCCCGCGCCACCACGAGATCCAGTGCTCGCTCCTGTAACAAGCGCCCGCGTAACCCCGCGCGAGTCGCCGCATCCTGGTACAGCGCGCGCACGCGCTCGCGCGCCTTCCCCGCAGATTCGGCGATACGGTCGATGTGCGCCTCGAGCGCCTCCTCGTCGATTGAAAGCCCCTCTTGCTGCGCGACCGACTCCAGGATCAGCGCCGCTTTGACTTGATCGCGCGCCTGGTCCTGCAGGTCGTGGTGCAATTTGGCGCGTAGCTCCGCCTCCTGACTGGTCGGCGGACGGCGCGGGCCGAGATTCTCCAGCACCTCGTCCACCAGCACCTCGGCGCGGCGCTCGATCATCGCCTGCGGTACCGCGAAGTCGTGCGCGGCGACGAGCTGCCCCAGCAACGCGGCCCGCACTCGGGCATCCGCGTCCCGGCGCGCCCCGGCCTCGAGCTGCTCCCGCACGCGCGCGCGCAACTCGTCGACCGTTTCGCAATCCGCCTGGGAGCGCGCGAACGCGTCGTCCAGCGGCGGCACGTCACGCCGCGAAAGGGCCGTCACCGTCGCGCGGAACTCCACGGCGTTACCGGCCAGCTCAGCGTTGGGGTGATCCGCGGGGTACGCAATCTCGAAACTCGTCGGTTCCCCTACCCGTGCGCCCTCGAGCCGTGCGCCAGGACCGTCGGGCGGCTCACCGCCGATCTCGACCAGCCGCTGCTCGCCCTTGCCCACGCGCTTGGTCGCGATATGCGCTTCGTAATCAATCACGGCGATGTCGCCCCGCTGCGCCTCGACGCGCTCGGTCACCGGCACCAGGATCGCCTCGCGCTCGCGCAACCCGTCGATGAAGCGCTCGACCTCCTCGTCGGTGACCGCCGTCTGCGGGCGTTCGACCGCCAGCCCGGCGTAGCCAGTCGCGCTCACGGTCGGGCGCACTTCGACGGTCGCCGAGTAGCGCAACGGGGACCCGATCTCCGCGCTCTCCGTGACGATTTCGGGGGAACTCACGGGCTGAATCTGCTGCTCGCGCACCGCTTCGGCGAACGATTCCTGCACGAGCCGGCCGAACACATCGGCCCGCACCTGATCCCCGAATAGCTGCTCGAGCACCGCCCGCGGCGCCTTGCCCGGGCGAAAACCGGGCACGCGCGCCTTGCGACGCAGCGCGTCGTACGCGCGCTCGATCTCCGACGTGACTTCCGACGCGGGCACCTCGACGGCCAATCGCCGCCGCACGGCATCCACGCTTTCCATTTCGACTTTCGTCATGTGAACCGATCTAGCCTTAACGGTATCATGGGGGGGTTTCAAGAAAACGGTCGCGCGAGGCGCGCTCGAGCCCGTGCGAGAGGGGGGACTCGAACCCCCACGGGTGGCCCCACTAGATCCTAAGTCTAGCGCGTCTACCAGTTCCGCCACTCTCGCTCGCCGGCAGGGAACCAACCGGCCATCGATGTAGCAGGCGCCCAGCCGGAACCGCAAGAATCCCCGAGCGCGTGGCGCATCAGCTTCCCGCCGCACGCGCCTTTGGGCTATGGTGCGCGCGACGGCGGCGCCGCTATAGTGCGGTCGTGGCAGTGACGCGCCCCGAGAACAAAGAGGAGCTCCACCGATGACGCGCATCAGCGATCTGCTCGGCAAGGATGCCGACTGGCTCTTGTCCCATCGCTGCAAGACCATCGACAAGTCCCTGCTGCACTTGCCCGGCCCGGACTTCATCGACCGCGTATTGTCGATCACCGACCGGCCGATTCCGGTGCTGCGCAACTTGCAGGCGATCTACAACCACGGGCGCCTCGCCGGCACCGGGTACATGTCCATCTTGCCGGTCGACCAAGGCATCGAGCACAGCGCCGGGGCCTCGTTTGCGCCCAATCCGCTCTACTTCGACCCCGAAAACCTCGTCCGCCTGGCGCTCGAGGGCGGCTGCAACGCGGTCGCGACCACGCTCGGCTCACTCGGCGCGGTGGCCCGCAAGTACGCCCACAAGATCCCCCTGCTCCTCAAGCTGAATCACAACGAGTTGCTCACCTACCCGAACAAATTCGACCAGATCATGTTCGCCCATGTGGACCAGGCGGTCGACATGGGCTGCGCCGCGGTCGGCGCGACGATCTACTTCGGCTCGGAGGAATCGGGGCGCCAGATCCAAGAGGTCTCGGCCGCGTTCAAGCGGGCGCACGAGCTCGGCATGGTGACCGTGTTGTGGTGTTACCTGCGCAACAGCGCCTTCAAGAAGGATGGCATCGACTACCATGTCGCAGCCGACCTCACGAGCCAGGCCAACCACCTCGGCGTGACCCTTGAAGCGGACATCATCAAGCAGAAGGCGCCGGAGAACAACGGCGGCTTCACCGCGCTCAATTTCGGGAAGACGAGCAAGTTGGTGTACGAGACGCTCACCACCGACCACCCGATCGATCTCACCCGGTATCAGGTCGCGGGCTGCTACATGGGTCGCATCGGGCTCATCAACTCCGGCGGCGCCTCCGAGGGCGCCAGCGACTTCGCCGACGCCGTGCGCACGGCGGTGATCAACAAACGCGCTGGTGGGGCCGGGCTCATCTCCGGCCGCAAGGCATTCCAGCGCTCGATGGAAGACGGCGTGAAGCTGCTGCACCTCATTCAGGACGTCTATCTCGATCAGACCATTACCGTGGCCTGAGCGTTCTTTCGCCAGGGCGCCGCGCGCCAGCGCGCTTCGGATGTCCGTCGCCTACGTCTTTCCCGGCCAGGGATCACAAGCGGTCGGTATGGGTACCGACCTCTACGAGCAATCGGCCGCAGTCCGCGAGCTGTTTGCGGAAGCAGACGACACGCTCGGTTTCGCGCTGTCGCGGATCATCCGCGAAGGTCCGGAGGCCGAGCTGCGCCTGACGGCCAACGCACAGCCCGCCATCGTTCTCGTCAGCGTCGCTGCGTACCGGCTGCTGGGGGGACGCCCAGCGTGCGTCGCCGGACACAGCCTCGGCGAGTATTCAGCGTTGGTCGCAGCCGGCTCGCTCGCCTTCCGCGACGCGATCGCCCTCGTCCACAAGCGCGGCCGCTACATGCAGGACGCCGTCCCCGAAGGCACCGGTGCCATGTTCGCGCTGCTCGGCGTGGAGGCCGAAGTCATCGCCGCGGCCATCGCCGCGGAAAGCGGCGCCGTGGACATCGCGAACTACAATGCGCCCGGCCAGATCGTGATCGCGGGGGAGCGCGAAGCCGCGCGCCGCGTCGCAGCGGCCACCGGCGCCCGCCAGGCGATCGAGCTGTCCGTGAGCGCGCCCTTCCACTGCCGGTTGATGTTGCCCGCCGAGGAGCGGCTGCGCGCCGATCTGGCCGATGTCGCGATCGCCGACCCCGCCGTACCGCTCTACAACAACGTCGATGCCGCTCGGGTCACGACGGCGCAGGCCGTGCGCGACGGACTGGCGCGTCAGGTGAGCCGCCCCGTGCGCTGGACGCAGCTGATGCAGCGCATGATCGCCGATGAGAGCGTGCGCGCCGCGGTCGAGGTCGGACCCGGCAACGTTCTGGGCGGCTTGCTGCGCCGCATCGACCGCAGCGTCGAGCGCCTGAACGTCGGCGATACCGCCTCGCTCCAAGCCACGCGAGCCCGGCTGGCCGTTTGACCGGAGCGCGGGCACCCGCATCGGACTTGCACCTGTCCGGCGGACCCGATACCCAACCGCCCATGATCGTTTGCCTCGACCTCGAGGGCGTGCTCGTGCCCGAGATCTGGATCAACGTCGCCGACGCGACCGACATCGCCGCGTTGCGCATCACCACGCGCGACGAGCCGGACTACGACAAGTTGATGCGCAACCGCATCCGCATCCTCGACGAGCACGGCCTGACCTTGCGCGACCTGCAAACCGTCATCGGCCGCATGGGCCCCCTCGAGGGCGCCCGCGAGTTCCTCGCCTCGCTGCGCAGTACGTATCAAGTGATCATCTTATCGGACACGTTCTACGAGTTCGCGGCGCCCCTCATGCGACAGCTCGGTCATCCGACCTTGTTCTGCAACTCGCTGGTCGTCGATGCGCAGCAGCGCGTGCGCGACTACCGGTTGCGCCTGCCCGACGGAAAGCGCCGCGCCGTGCTCGCGCTGAAGGACCTGAACTTTTCCGTGATCGCCGCGGGCGATTCGTACAACGACACGAGCATGCTCGCCGCAGCGGACGCCGGTATCCTCTTTCGACCGCCCGACAACGTGGTGCGCGAGTTCCCCCAGTATCCGGTCACGCGCACCTACGACGATCTCCGCTCCGCAATCACCGCTGCAGCGGTCTCCTGAATCAATCCTCGCGCGCGACGGCGCCCAGGTCGCGCAGCAGCACGGGCGCCGATTGTGGGTCCGTGCCGTGGTAATATCCGCGGATTCGGCCACGGCCGTCGACCAGAACGAAGCGGTCGCTGTGCGTGATCAGCTCGCCCGCGGTCGCACCGGGATCTTCGGTGGTGCGATCCGCGACGCTGAGGCGAAACCCTCGCCCGATCAGATCGTAGAGCTTGTCGCGCTCGCCCGTCACAAACAGCCAATCGTCGCCATCGGCGCCGAACGCGGCCGCGTACTCCCGCAGAACGGCCGGCGTGTCATGGCTTGGGTCGACGCTGAAGGACACGAATCGCGCCGGCACCCCGGCATCCCGGGTGAGCCGCCGCAGCTCGCGCATGCGGGTCGACAACACCGGGCACGTGCCGCGGCAGCGGGTGAAGATGAAGTCGGCCACCCAGGGCTTTCCCGCGAGATCGGCGGGGGTGACCATCTGCCCGGAGCGCTCCGTGAGCGCGAAGTCGGGGAGCTCGCCGAATACCGGCGGCGCGCTCGCCGCCCCGCGCTGCCACGAAACCGCCGCAAGGCCTGCGACGACCAACATGAACGCGGCCAGGCCCGCCCAGATCAGCCGCGTGACCGCCGGCGACGGCGAGGCGGTTTTGGTCACGTCAGGGGGGGCGGTCATCTCGACTCCGCGCCGGCTCCGGTCGGCCGCGGAGGCCACGCGTGCGCGCGAGGCGCAGCGCGCATGCATGGAGCGGTGCTGTTTCGGGAAGCGCTCAAGTCCACTTACACGGACGAGCCGCGGCCCGCTGTGAGAGGGGCGAGACTGGCGGGCACGCGCGACCCATCCTCACGATAGATATACCAGCACGTACAGGACCGGCCAGACGGCCACGACGAATATCCAGTACAAGTAGGCGACTTCGACGTCGGTCTGTCGTTTCACATCGTAGCGCCCACGCCGAGCCCGCCACAGCACGGCGGCCAGAACTGCTACCGCGGCCACGACGTGCAGAGCGTGCGTGCCGATGACGGTGTAGAACATACCGCCGTACGTTCCAGAGGAGATCCGCAAGCCATAGCCGATCAAGCGCGCCCACTCGCAACCTTGCACTCCGACGAAGGCGCCCCCGAGCAGGAGCGTGGCGATCAGCCAGCGCCGGCATGCTTCCATGCGCACCGCGAACACCGCGGACCGGGCGCGCCAGATGGCAATGCCGCTCGCGAGCAGCACGACCGTATTCGCGCCCGTGATTCCCAGTGGCAATCGCGGTTGACCCGGCGGCGGCCATGCCTCGGCCCCCGCGCGCAGGGCGAGATACGCGCTGATTAGGGCGGCGAACAGCATGAACTCGCTGCCCAGAAAGAACAGCATGGCGAGCACCGCGTTGCGGCCGTCGTCCACCTCGCGAACGGGCACCGGCGGCCCACTGCCACCACCGCTATACGCCAGGCGTGGGTATTTTCTCCGGATCGCCGTTGCCCTGCGCGAGCTCGGATGCGGGGTGGCCATCGTGCGCGACATCACACGCGGAATCCGGACACGGTCGCCGGCGCTTGGTGTGCGGCGGCGGCATTGCCGGCACACGCGCGCCGCAGCGCGCGCGCTGCGCTTCGAGGGTCACACCGCGGCCGTTTCGCCCGTGGCTCGCCGGTGGGCGGACCGGCCACTCCCAACCGGGCGGCCAGCAGTGCCACTGAACCCGGCCGGAACATCGCTTCGGTCGGCGCGGTCATGGCGCGAAATCCTCGTGGTGCATACGATCAGTACACGAGTCGGCCGCGAAACGTCCAGCGTCGCGTCGAGATTTCTGCCGCTCCGGCCGCCATTCGCGAGCCCGAATATCCGCACCAACCACTCGCGCCGACCCGCGCCGGCGCGTAACGAATGGCTCTCGACGTGGGCTACGGACCCACTCTGTCGAGCGCCATGATCGCCAACAGAGTGGGAAGGTAGATCAGCGACGCGAACAACAGTCGCCGCGCCGACCCGGGTCGCCGAAAAGCGAAGGCGACAGCGGTGACGAACAGTGCCACGCCGAGAATCAAAGCCGCGGCGAGGTATAGCGCACCGGCGAGCCCCAATAGCGTTGGCATCAGGCCGACCGCCACCAGGGCCAAGGTGTAGCTCAGTACCGCTCGTTCCGTCCGACGGCTGTTGGGCTCGACGACGGGCAGCAGCTGAAATCCGGCATCCGCGTAATCGTCGGCGTACATGCGCGCGATGGCCAGCGAGTGCGGGATCTGCCACAGGAAGACGATCGCGAACAGCGCCAGCGCGCCGTCGCCGACGCTGCCGGCGGCCGCCACCCAACCGGTCACCGGCGGCAGCGCACCTGGAATCGCTCCCACGATCGTGCACAGCGGCGTCATCCGCTTCAGCGGCGTGTAGAGGAAAAGGTAGATCGCCGAGGTCACGGCGGTCACCGCGCTGGCCAGCGGGTTGACGGCGAGCAGGAGCTCGAGCAGCCCGATGACGGTCAGCGCGACACCGAAGACGAGCGCGGGCAACGGCTGCAGCCGGCCGGCGGCGAGCGGACGCCCGCGCGTGCGCTCCATGCGCGCGTCCAGATCGCGCTCCAGATACTGGTTGAGAGCCAATGCGCCCGCGGCAGCCAAACCGGTGCCGATCATCGCGTGCAGGAAACGGCCGGCTTGAAACGCGCCGGTGGAGCCCAAGTAGTACCCCACGGCGGCGGTGATCATGACCATCACCGCCAAACGCGGCTTGGTCAGTGCGAGATAGTCGGCCAAGACAGCCAATGCGTTCCCGCGTTGCGTCGCCGCGAGCTGCGCGCTTTTCTGCATGGATGGGAAGCCCGCGGTATATTGAGCAAGTCGATGACTCGGTGCAACCGGGGGAGGCACCCAGTCACCCGATTTCACTCGACCGAGCGCGGCACTTCGAGATCGAGCTCCACGCGCGCACCTTCGCGCTGTAACGTCACCGCCGCCCGTTGGCCGGCTGCGCCGAGCTTCGCGCGAAAATCCGCAGGGTCGCGCACCGACGCCCCGTTGACCTCGAGGATCACATCGCCCCTGTGCACGTCTTCGGGCCCGCCCTCGGCGACGTCGGACACGATCACGCCCTTGCCGGGCGGCAGCTCGAAGTATCGGGCCAGGTCCGCGGATAACATCTGTACGGTCAATCCGGCAATCGTCGCGGTGTCGACCGGGGCTCCCCGTAGGTCGACCACCGCTTCGCTCGCGAACAGCTCGCGCGCCATCTGGATCGGTTGTCCGAAGCGGACGGCAAGGGCGATCGCATCACTCGGGCGACTGTCGATCGTGATCTCCTGGCCATCTTGCACGAGCACGATGTCCGCGAGGTAGGTATGCTCGCGTAACTCCCTGATGACGACACGCCGCAATCCGACACCCAGCCGCTCGAGCGTCGCTTTCATCAGATCGTGCGTCAGCGGCCGTGGCGGCGTGGCGCCGCTGAGGTATGAGGCAATCGACTGCGCTTCGGCCGGTCCGATCCAGATCGGGACTGCGATGTGCCGCTCGGGGTCTTCGAGAAGCAGTACTGGTGAGCGCGAGGTGGGATCGACCGCCACTTGTCGGACCTGGACCTCGACCAGCGGGTTCTCTGCCGTGCGACACCCGACAGCCAGAAAGGCAGCCGCCGCGACGATTCGCCATCGCCGCCGTTCCGCCCGCGCCCCGCGGGCTGGGCCGCACCACATCACGGCCCTAGCCTCTCGCCTCGGGGGCACCCTGTCAACGCATGTGTCGCGCGGCCGCTACGCTCGCCGCCATGCGGAGCGACAACGATTCGAGCTCCGCGAATCGCGGACCGGGTAACACCATCCGGTCGCGGAGCTTGCCCCCGTGGACCTCGATCATCTCCAGCTCGCCGAGGCGGCTGAGCGCGTTTGTGAGGGTCACGGAGGAGTTCCCCTCCGGTTTCCGCACCTCGCCGAGGAGGAGAGCCGCTCGGTAACGAGCCTGCATGCGCTCGACGAGCACGCGCTGCGACAGACCGGAAGCCGGCAGCTCGCGCGCGCTCTGCGCCGCGATGAAATACGCTTCGCGAAAGTTGTCCAAGATCGCGCGTACGGTGATGACCAGCGAATGCTCCAGATCGGGCGCGTCGCCGGCATCGCCGCTGAGCGCCGACTGTTCGCGCAGGTCGGCGCACACGCGCTCGATCTCGGACGCGAGATCTCGCCGCTCGGGAAGCGGGAACTCCCACCGCAGCATATCGAGCCACCACCGCACCTCGGCCTCCAGCGCGGCGCCGCGCAGCTCGCCGGCCAAACCATCCAGCACCAGTGCCGCGAGCAGGAAAAAGTGAATGGTGTTGTTCTTGTAGAAATCGAGCGCCAGGCGCTTTTCGGTCGGGACGTGCAGCACGGGGCTGTCGGCGCCGGCCACCCGTTGCACCAGTCCGCCGTTCTCGAGAAACGCGAGGTTCTCGCGGAAGCCGTTCGCCGTATTGCGTTCCAGCGAGGGCGTAAACCGCACCCCGCGCGCGCGCAGGAACCGCGTTAACGCCTCGGCACGGGTGAGGAAATCCTCCCAGCGACACGCCGGTTGGGGGAGGCTGAGCAACACGGTGGCGGACACGGAGGTGGCGCCGGCCACCGCCACGGCGTTGACCTCGCGGAGCAACCGGAAGCCGAGCTTGCGCACGAACCGGCGCCTTTCATCGATCGCCTCGGCGTCCTCCACGTCGCGCAACCGCTCTCGGGCGTCGCCGAGCGCCGCACAGAGCGATATCGGCTCGGCGAAGCTGATGTAGACCGTGCCGTGCCGGCGCCGCAGCACGCGCCGCGCACGCAACAAGCCGCTCAGCGACTCCGGGGACTTCTGCGCCCCGCCCAACTCGCGCTGATACTCCTCCTCCTCGACCACGCGGCCGTAGTGGATCGAGACCGGGACGAAGAACAGGTCGCGACGCGCGCCCTCGATGAACGCGTCGACGATCGCGGACAGCATGCCGAGCTTTGGCGTGACGATCTTTCCCGTCCGACTGCGCCCCCCCTCGATGAAGAATTCCTGGGTATACCCCTCGCGGATCAAGAACTTCAGATAGGCGCGGAATACGGCTTTATACAGGTCGTCGCCTTCGAATGTCCGCCGGATGAAATACGCACCCGCGCCGCGGAACAGCGCGCCCAGAGGCCAGAATGACAGGTTGATGCCCGCGGCGATGTGCGGCGGGCTCAGGTAGTTCACGTGAAACAAGTACGACAGGATCAGGTAGTCGAAATGACTGCGATGGCAGGGCACGAGTACCACCGGGTGCCGCTTGACCGTCTCGATGACGCGCTCGAGCCCGCTCGACTCGAAACCGTGGAACAGTTTCGGCCAGATGCGGTTGAACGCGAACTCGAGGAACGCGAAGTAGATGCCGTGAAAGTTCGCGGCCATCTCGTGGAAATCGCGCTCGGCCTGCCGCCACAAGCGGGACCTCGCCGTCGTACCCGTAGCCGCCAGTTGCCGAATGGCCGCGCGCACCGCGCCGTCCTGCATCACGCGCTGCCGCACCTGGCGTTTGGCGAGCAGTAACGGGCCCCACACGACGCGTTCCTCGCGATACAGGAAGATCTGCAGCGCGCGGGTGAGGCGGCGCACGATGCGCTCCTCGCCCTCGCGTTGATACTCGCGAGTGAACGCGCGCACCTCGACTTCGAGGCCGACGCTGAGGCTCGTATCGTTCAGGTTCCAGAGGAGCGAAATGAGCCGACGGAGCTCGCCCGGCATCTCCTGAACGCTGTAGACCAGCGTCGCAAGCCGCGACTCCTTGCGCCGCATGCCGCGCCCGCGCATCACGGCGATCGGCACCAGCGAGACGTCCTCGCCCGGCGCGGTCCACAAGTGGTGGACGATCTCGCGGACGTAGTCGGGCCCGGTACGCACCGCTGCGGCCCGGCGCCCTCGCGCCCGCGCGCCGACACCGGGTGCGCGCGCGCGCAGAAACAGCAGCACCGGCCGTCCGGCCGACACGAGGCGCTGGCAGTAGCTGCGGTCCGCGGATGCGCGGAGCTCCCGCCCGAAGAGGCGGGTGCCGCGCAGCCATCGCCATACGGCGCGCACCATGTCCGGCACGGGCCGCGCCCAGAACAGCGGCAGGTCGTTGACGAACTCGGGCGCCGGCAATCCCTCACGCTTGAGCACGAAGCTCAGGAGCAGGTAGTCCACCCACGAGCGCTGGCGCATGACGTAGACCAGGGGCCCGCGCGCGGCTAGATCGCGCAAGTGTTCGACGGAGCTCGGTGCGATGCGAACGGCGCTGAACAGCTGGCGGCAGATGCGTTCGACGACCCAGTTGAAACGCAGCTCGGAAGCGGCGACCGGCAGCGGCGTGCCGGCAAGGCTATCCGGGCGGAGTGCAGATCGGATCATCCGTGACGAGGCGGTGCCATGTGAGCCTTGCTCATCATGCGCCGCACCACGGCTCGGTTACAACTCAGCGCAGGTGCGGATGTCCATGTGCCGCGAGCGCGTCGACCACGCGGCGGACTTCCTGAGCGCGATCCCGCGGGCAGATCAGCAGCGCATCCTGCGTGTCGACGACGACCAGTCCTGCGCCGCCGAGCACCGCCACCAGCCGCCGATCGGCGTGCACGATGGTATCGCGGCAATCGAGCAGGAGGACGCGCCCGCGCGCAGCGTTGCCCGCGTCGTCGGTTCCCCAGAGACCCGGCATCGCCGACCAGCTGCCAACATCGTCCCAATCGAACCTCGCCTCGACGACCGCGATGCGCTCCGCGCGTTCGAGCACGGCCACATCCACGGGCACAGTCGGGAGTCGGGCATAGGCCCTCTTGGCCTCGACGCCGCCAGACCGCGCTACCATCTCGGCAGCGCGCGCCACCCGTGGCGCATGCCGCGCGAGCGCCGCGTTGAACACGTCGGCGCGCCAGGCGAACATTCCCGAGTTCCAGCGATAGCGACCCCCAGCGAGAAATCGGCGCGCCGTCTGTCGATCGGGTTTCTCGACGAATCGCGCGGCGCGGAACAACCGTGGGACGCCGCGATCCAACGGCGAGCCGAGCCGAATATAGCCGTACCCGGTCTCCGGCCGGGTCGGGCGAATGCCGAAGGTCACCAGCCACTCGTCCTCCGCGACGGCGAACCCCCGACGCAGGGCGGCGCGAAAAGCCGCAACGTCCCGAATCGCATGATCTGCGGTCAGCACCCCCATGGTGGCGGTCGGGGCTCGGCGCGCGACATGCGCCGCGGCCAGTGCGAGACACGCGGCGGTGCCGCGCGCGCTCGGTTCGATGATCAGGTTGCGACGCGGCAATCGCGGCAACTGCGCGCGCACCAGTGGTGCCAGCGCCGGCGGCGCCACCACGAGCACGGCGTCCGGAGAGACGACGCCGCGCAGGCGCGCCGCCGTTTCGACCAGCATCGGCCGCCGCCCATACAAGGTGAGGAACTGCTTGGGCAGGCGCGCTCGCCCCAGTGGCCAAAACCGCGTACCCGCGCCACCGGCCATGATCACCGCGTAGCGCCTGTGCGCGCCGCGCTCTCGCCGCCTGCCCATGCGCGGCGGATATCGGCAAGCGGTGTGGAAAAGCAACTCAGCTCAGGCTGGGCCGCGCGCGCGCCGCGCGCACTGCGTCGAGCACGCGCGCGATGTCGCTCTCGTCAGTATAGAAGTGCGGTGACAGCCGGATGCCCCCCAAACGCCTGCGGACGTTCACGCCGTGGCGCAGCAGGGAGGCGTACAACGCGTCGGTATCGCCCAGCGCGAAGGTCAAGATCCCGGAGCGCTCCGCCGCGCCCCGCGGGCTGAGGATGGTGGCGCCGAGAGCGCGCAAATCCGCGGCGAGGGCATCGGTGTGTGACAAGATCCGGGCTTCGACCGCGTGCGGACCGACTTCAAGCAGCAGATCGATGGACGCTCCGAGCGCGGCAATGCCGAGATGCATTTGCGTACCCGGCTCGAAACGCGCGGCGTCGTCCCGCAGGGTGAGATGGTACGGCAGATAGGCATCCGCATCGATCACGCTCTTCCAGCCGAGCAACACCGGGTGCAAGCGGTCCAGGACGCGCGCGGACACGAACAGAAAGCCGCAGCCCTCCGGGGCGAGCAGCCACTTGTGGCCGCCGACCGCCATGCAGTCGATGCCCGCGCGGTCGACGTCCACGCACATCCCACCTACCGCCTGGATCCCATCGACGACGAAGAGGATGTCGCGGTCGCGGCAGAACGCGCCAACGGCGGACAGGTCGGCGCGGAAACCCGACAACCAGTCGACCGCGCTCACCGCCACCACGCGGGTTCGCGAATCGACGTGGGCCGCCACCTCCTCAACCCCGAAGCACACCCCGGATCGAGCGGCGAGACGCGTCTCCACGCCGAGTCGTCCGAGGCCGAGCCAGGGATACACGTTGGAGGGATACTCGTCCGCGATCGCCACGACATTGTCCCCTGCGCGCCAGGTCAGGCCGGCCGCGATCAACGACAACCCTTCGGCCGTATTCTTTACGAACGCGATCTCGCCGGGCGCAGCCCCGATCAGCCTGGCCGCGGACGCGCGCACGGTTTCGGCGCGCTCCTCCCAGCCGCGATAGATCGAGCCGTTCACCCGAAGAGCCTGATCGGCAAATGCGCGGATCGCCGCGGCGGCCCGCAGAGGCAGCGGTGCGAGCCCGGCGTGATTCATGTGAACCTGGTCCGCGGTCGAAGGGAACTCCGCACGCCAGCGCTGCCAGTCGGTCGTCGCCACTGTTCGCCTTCCTTAGTATAGTTGTGCGGTGGGCGATTCCTTCGGGACCCCGGTCATCTGTGCGATCGACGGCATCCGCTTGGACCAATTCATCGGTCGGGAGATGCGAGGACCGCTCGGGCGCCGTCACGCCGTGGCGATCATTACGGCCGGCGGGGTACGGGTCAACGGGCGGCGGGCGCGGAAAGGCGTGCGGCTGCGCGCGGGCGACGTGGTCGAAGTCGACGCGGCGGCACTAGGCGCAGGCGAGCTCGGTGCCCAGCCCGAACTGCCGGTTGCGGTTCTGCACGAAGACGCGACCCTGATCGCGGTGGACAAGCCGCCGGGCATGCCATCGGTCGCGTTGCGGACGACCGATCGGGACACCGTCGCGAACTTTTTGCGCGCTTACGCACCGGAGACAGCCGAGGCCAGCCGGAGCCCGCTGGAGGGCGGGCTTGCACACCGGCTCGATACACCCACATCCGGCGTACTGTTGGCCGCGCGCAATCCGGCAGCGTGGGCCGCGCTGCGCGCCCAATTCAGTCGCCGCGCAGTGCAGAAAGAGTACGCGGCGATGGTTGACGGCGATCTCCGCGATCCCGGCGTCCTGCGCTGGCCGATCGCCCACGATCCAGGCCGGGCGGCCGCCATGGTGGTGTGCAGAGACCCGGCGCGGGCACGCCTGTTACGGGCGCGCCCCGCGATGACGACCTTTCACCCCATCGAGCGCCGGGGCAACGCCACGCTACTCGCGATCGCGATCCCCACCGGAGTGCGTCACCAGATACGCGCCCATCTGGCAGCGATCGGACACCCGGTTCGCGGCGACGCGCTCTACGGGGGCACACCCGCAGAACGCCTGATGCTACATGCCCGTTCGCTGCGACTCCGGCATCCGGCCACTGGAGACATGCTCCGTATCGGCAGTCCGTTGCCGCCGCCCCTGACGGGCGGGTTGACGCCTTAGGCGGCTTTGCCTTTGCCCTTCGTCTTCGCGCAGGCGCCGCACAAGTTGTAGGCATTGTTCGGGTCTTCCACGAGGCCATCGTCGATGTTGTGGCAGACCTTCTTGCACTCCGCGCAGATGAAGTAGACGCCTTCGATGGTCTTGTTGATCCGCTCGCGGTTGAGAATGCGTCCTTTCAGCTTCTCGATGCGAATGCCGAGCAGGGTCTCGTATTGCCGCTTGATCTTGCGTCGGCCCGCCTCGTCCTTTGGCAGGTCGCTGTCTTCTTGACCTTCCGCAGCGTCGTTTCCCTCGAGCACGCTGTAACTCTTCTTGCTCGAGCTGCCTTTGCCCTTCTTACCGCTGCTCGTACGAGCCATGGTTCTCGCTCCGTGTGCCCGAGGGGTGCTCATTTGGTGCGGGCCATGTAACCGCACGTCTTCTCACACACCCAGAAAAAACCCTTCTGTGGTCCATAGCCGGTGAAATACGTCACGCGACTATCCGCACCGCAGCTCGGGCAGGTGTGCTTGATCACCGCGCTGTTGCCCTTTTGAGCGGTTTTCGCCTTCTTCTCAGCCATTGTGGGCTATCCTCCTTGCGCGCTGCCCTGTCGCATTCGGTCTGCCGTAAGGGGGAGCGGCGCAGGTGCCGCATCCGACGTGCCATGCCGCCATTGCCCCGGCGGCGGGACGGAGGGCTGACCGATACGGGTACGGATACCGGATGTGTGATGCGCAGTCAACGATCTTTGCGCGCTGCGCACGCCGCGCGCACGCGGCTCTCACGGAAGCACGCGCACCACGAAAGAAGCCGGTGGACCCGGCTGCCCGTTCGTATCACTCACCCGCACACTCACCACCGTGTCGCCGACGGGGAAGCCGAACGGCTCCGCGATCAACGCACAGAACTGCGTCGTGCTGTCGCGACGGGCGAAAGCAAAATCGCCGTCGCCGAACACCGTGCACGCTTCCCCCGCGCGGCGCCCGCCGGGTTCACCGCTGCCGTTCACGAACCGACAAGCGAGATCGTTGATCGCGTCCGAGACGGGCTGAGCCACTTCGAAGTCGGGTGACGCGGGTATGCCACCGAGCATCGGCAGCATGTCGTCGCACACCGCGGCGCTGGCATCGCCGAGCGCGCGCGACACGATGATCTCCAAATCCGGACGCACGTTCGGATCGCTCGGGTCGGAGCGGAAGGCGTTCAACCCGACGGGCCGGCGGCTCGGTCCCGGTTTGGCCTCCACCACCAGCGAGAACGCGAATCCAAAATCCCGTTCGTAGACTGGCCACCCCTCCGGTGTCTCCCCCACCGGATCGACCAGGGTATCGTTCGCGCGGGCGATACCCACGTACGTGATGTCCGCGCCGGGTCGCTGCGGGATCGTAGGGGTCCGCGTGATCGTGGGCGTGCGGGTGATCGACGGGGTCGGTGTGATCGTCCCCGTAGGGGTGATGGTCGCCGTCCGGCTCGGAGTACGCGTGTTGGTTTCGGTGCGGGTCGGAATCGTCGTCCACGTCGGCGTCGCCACGCGCGTGTAGGTCGCGGTACGCGTCACGGTCCGCGTCGGCGTTTCGGTGCGTGTCGGGGTTTCGGTGCGCGTCGGGGTTTCGGTGCGCGTGATGCTCGCGCTCGCCGTGGCCGTGGGGGGCCGCGTGAAGGTGGCCGTGGCCGACGGGCGAGGTGACCCGGTAAACGTCGGGGACGGCGTTGGGCTGCGCGTCCCGCTGCGGGTCGGAGTCGCGCTATGGCTCCGAGTCGGCGTCGCCGTGCGCGTCGGAGTGGACGTGCGCGTCGGCGTCGATGACGGCGTCAGCGTGCGTGACGGAGTGGTGCTGCTGATCGGCGTAGCCGACGCCGTCGCGGTCGGGGATCTGGTGGGTGCCCGCGTGCGCGTGGGCGTCGCGGACCGGCTCGACGTCCGCGTGGACGACGGCCGGCTCGTTCCGGTCGGCGTGCGCGTGCCGGTGGACGTGGCCTGGATGGTGCCGGTGATCGTGCGCGTCGGTGTGCCGCTCGCGGTAGCGGTCGCGGTCGCCACCCGCGTGCGTGTGACACTCGGCGTCCCCGAGCTCGTGCGGGTGGGCGAAGACGAGGCGGTGCGGGTGATGCTGCGGGTCGGCGTCGAGGAGTGCAGCGCTGTTGCCGTCCGGGTCGCAGTGCGCGTTGCGGTGGGCGTGCGGCTGGCGATAGCGGTGCGCGTCGGCGTCTCACTCGCGGGTGGGCTGCTCGAAGGAGTCGCGGTTCTTCTCGCGGTCGCGCTTCGCGTCGGCGTTCCGCTCGGCTCCGCGCTCGGTGTCTCTGTCGCCGAGACCGTGCGCGTGCCAGTTGACGTAGGCATCGGGGAGCGCGTGCCGGTGGCCGTTCGCGTCGGCGTGCGCGTCGCGGTCGCCAGAGGCGTCAGGGTGCTGGTGCGCGTCGGCGTCGCTGTCCCCGTCGAGGTCGCATTCGCAGTGTGGGAAGCAGTAGCCGTGGAGCGCGGCGTTGGCGTGAGTATGGGGTCGGCGCCCACGCGCAAGGCGATTTGTCGAGTGGCGCCCGCCGTATCCGCCACGTCGGCGACGCGCGCCGTGATAATGGTCACCCCGTTCGGGAACTCTTCCACCGCCGACACCGGCAGGCAGAACTGCACGCGCGAACGGTCGTCGACGAACGCATGTGCACCGAACTCGTCCAGCGTGCACGCATTGAACCTGTTGGAGGCCACGGTGAATCGGCATCCGAGGTCGTTCACCGCGCCGATCACGGCCGCGGTCTCCTCGTAGTTCGATGGAGCAATGCCCGGCACGCCGCCCTCCCCACACACCGCCGGACTGGCATCCCCGAGTCCGCGCGTGACCTGTACTTGTAAGTGCGGCAATGATTCACCGCTCGGTCGGAAGACCTCCTGGCCGACCGGCAGCCCGGAAGGTCCCGGTGCGGCTTCCACCACAACTAAAAAGCCGAGGCCGCGTACCGTCTGATACAGCGGCACCGGGATGTCCTCGACGGGCAACGTCGTTCGTCCGTCGGCCGAGGCGATGCCGAGGAAGGTGACTTGCGGACCGACGCTAGGGTCCTGCCCCTTCAGCCGTCGCTCTAGAGCGGAAAAATCGGCGGCCGTCACCGCACCGTCGCCGTTGACATCCGCGCCCGTGCAACTCACCACCGCACCACCGTCGATCTCCGCAACCAATGCACCGTCGCCGTCGACCAGCTCGTGCGCCAATTGCTTGCGGTCGGCGGTCGTGACCAGTGCGTCGCAATCGGCGTCGCCGGACAGCGAACTGATCGTCGCGGCCGCCGGCACGCTGATGGAGAGGACAGCCAGACAGCCCAGAAGCATCTTAGCCCGCGCCAGGCGCCCGGAACCGCGCACTCTCTCCGCAAACACGATTTCTTCAGTCTATGCCGCGGTGTCGAGAATGGGTCAACAGCGTAATTGGCGCTGAACTGCAGCAAAATCGCGCGACTGCGCGCGGCAGCCAGCGCCCGCCGTCCGCGCGTTGTACAGCTCGACCGACGCGATCTCGACGAATCGACGGATTCTCGACAGGGCTAACGCACAGCATCACACCATGTATTTCGGCGAAATCTCGCCACTGAAGATGGCACGTGCCGTGCTGAACGCAGTTGCACGCGAAAGCGACATCGGGGGCCAACGCGGACAAAACTTCGGGAGGGAGAGACAGTGATGGAAAACGGGCGAAGCCACGGGCACGGTTCGGTCATCGCGCAGCTTCGGCAGCGGCTCAGCATGACACAGGAAGAGTTCGCACATGCCATTGGCGTGACCGTATCGACCGTCAACCGCTGGGAGAATGGCCACATCGAGCCCAGCCGACTGGCCCGGAAGGCGATGCAGGGTTTGGCAGCCCAGGCGGCGATCCCCATCGATCTGGAGGCGATACCCTCGCCGCTGATCGGGCACGTAGCGAAGAGCTACTAAACGCGGCGTTAGTCAGCAGCCCGCAGTGTACGCCGGCGGGGCCTGACCAGCCCGCCGGGTCTACCGCATTACATGGGGGCGGGGATGTGAGCCGCCGGCACGGGCGACACGCCGGCGGCTCGCTCGTGCCTGGATCATTCGCCGTGCACCACTACGGCCAGCGCGGGCGCGCATACACGGACTGTCAGATGCCGGAGCCCTTCTCCTCGTGGCCTACGTGGATTCCGCATTCGCGCGAATCGGGCTCCTCCCACCACCACCGGCCAGAGCGCTCGTCCTCGCCCGGCTGGATGGAGCGGGTGCACGGCACACATCCGATGCTGGGATACCCCTGGGCGTGCAATCGGTTCACCGGCACGTGGTGCCGCTCCACGTAATCCATCACCTGCTCTCGCGACCAGCGCGCCAGCGGATTGAGCTTGATCCGCCCACCGTGCACCTCGTCGAGCTCGACGGCGCGGACATCGCTGCGCGTCACCGACTGCGACGGCCGTAGCCCGGCGATCCACGCATCGAGGTCTGCGAGCGCCCGCGACAGCGGCTCTACCTTGCGCACGCCACAACACATTTTCCGCAGCTCGACCGAGTCGTAGAACAAGTTGAGCCCGTGCTCGCGGACCATTGCCTCCACCGTTTCCGGACGCGGAAAGTACACCTCCACCTTCACGTCGTAGCGCGCCCGCACGCGGTCCATGAGGTCATAGGTCTCCTGGTGCAGCCGGCCGGTGTCGATGGTGAACACGCGCGTCCGCTCCGGACTGATCTTGTGCATCATGTCGAGCAGGACCAGGCCCTCCGGTGAGCCGAAGCTGGCCGACAGGGCGATGCGCGGCGCGAAGGTGTCGAGCGCCCAGCGCAAGATGTCCTCTGCCGAGGCGTCGTCGAAAGCCCGCGACAGCACTTTGGCGATGATCGATTTGTCAATGGCAACCGTCATCGGAGCCCGGACCCTAGCGCAACTCAGAATGCGGTTCCATCCTGCCGCCGATCGGCGACAACGCGTCGACCAACTTCCCGCGCAGACCGCCGAATGCGCCGTTGGACATCAACACCACCACGTCACCCGCGCGCACCTCCGCGGCCAGAGCAGAGGCGATCGCATGGCTCGCCTCCAGCGCGCGCGCGTCCACGCGTCGCGCGGTGAGATCCGCGACCAGCTGCTCCGGGGAGAAGAGATCCTCCGCCGCCACCACGTCGCTCTCTTTCTGCACGACGCCGCTTATGATGATTCGATCGGCCCTGGCCAGCGCGTCGACATAGTCACGCTGGAAGACACGGCGGCGGCTGGTATTCGAGCGCGGCTCGAACACCGCCCACAGCCGCCGCCCGGGATAGCGGCTGCGCATCGCCGCCAGCGTGCCGGCGACCGCCGTGGGATGATGCGCGAAGTCGTCGACCAGAGTAACCCCGCGGAACTCGCCGACGACTTCCTGCCGGCGCGCAACTCCGGAGTACTGCGCGAGACCGGCGGCGATCGCTTGATGATCGAACCCGAGCGCCCGGGTGAGGGCGTACACCCCCAGCGCGTTCAACGCGTTGATCGCACCGGGCATCCGCAACATGAGCTCGCCTTCGCGCCGCCCGCGGTGGCGCACCGCCATCGTCAGCCAGCCATTGCGATCGCATACGTCGGTGACTTGCCACTCCGCCTCCGGAGCGGTCCCGAACGTCACGACGCGCGCTTGTCCGGCCGCATTCGCCACCTCGAGCGCATGGGGGAAGCCGTGCGCGACGACCAGCGGCGCGTGCGCCGGCAGCAACGCCACCAGCCGGCGGAAGGCTGCCTTCACGGCCGCGAGGTCGCCGTAGACGTCGGCGTGGTCGAACTCGACGGCGGTGAGAATCACCGCGTCGGGCCGGTAGTGCAGAAACTTGGGGCCCTTGTCGAAGAACGCGCTGTCGTACTCATCGCCTTCGACGACGAAGTAGCGCCCGTTGCCGAGCTTGAAATTACCCCCGAGGTCCAAACTCTCGCCGCCCACCATTACGCTCGGATCGGCGCCCGCGCGTTCGAGCACCCGTGCCAGCATTGCCGTGGACGTCGTCTTCCCGTGCGTACCGGCCACCACGAGGGATTGCTTTCCGGCAATGAACAGCTCCCCTAGCGCTTCGGGCAGCGAAACGTACGGCAACCCCGCAGCGAGCACCGCCTGCACCTCGGCGTTCTGGCGCGTGACCTTGTTGCCAATGACCACCAAGTCCGGGCGCGGGTTCAGGTGGGCGGCCGAATACCCTTCCATCACCGGAATGCCGAGCCGTGCCAGGACGTTGCTCATGGGCGGGTAGATCGCCTCGTCGGAGCCAGTGACGCGCAGCCCGCGTTGTTTCAACATGCCGGCGAGCGCCGCCATGCCGACTCCGGCAATGGCCACCAGGTGCACGTGGCGCACCCGCTCGATGCCGATCCGCGGTCGTTCTTCCCCCGCACTCACCATGCCCCCCTCACGACGCGTCGAGCGC
This sequence comes from Binatia bacterium, assembly GCA_050176585.1. Lineage (GTDB taxonomy): Bacteria > Desulfobacterota > Binatia > HRBIN30 > CADEER01 > CAYYWP01. The sequence goes on along the minus strand of JBFXHX010000003.1, from coordinate 32,864 downwards.
TTCGTTGATCAGATCGTGGATGAACGGTCGAAAGTCTTTGATCAAGTTGTTGTCGCGGCTCGGATGCACGCGATTGCTGAGCAACACGACGTGTCGATCCCGGTCGAGGTCCATCCATATGGATGTACCGGTAAAGCCGAGATGCCCGACCGTGTTGGGCGAGAAACGGGTGCCTGACGCCGACACATTCGGCGAAGGCGTGTCCCAACCGAGCGCCCAGGTCGACCCGACGGTTCGATCGCGGGTCCAAAACTCGCGCGCGATCGCGGGCGGAATGAAGGTGTCGCGCTCCGCCCAACAAGCGCGCAACCGCGCCAGCAAAATGTCCACGTCGTGCGCCGAGGCGAAGAGCCCCGCATGCCCGGCCACGCCGCCCATCGCGTAGGCGTTTTCGTCGTGCACCTCCCCGCACAGCACTCGCTGGCGCCACGGACAGCGTTCGGTGGCGGCAATCATTTCGGTCATCGGCACGATGCGCCGCGAGCGCACCATCCCGAGATCGATGAACGACGTGGAGCGCAGGCCGAGCGGCCGGAAGATGCGCGCTTGACAGAATCGGTCCAGCGTCGTCGCGCTGGCCAGCTCGACCAAGGCCCCCAATAACATGAAGCCGAGATCGCTATAGACAGCCCGGGCGCCGGCCGGCCCCTCCGGGCGCTCGCGGCTGATCTGCTGGTACACGTACTCCTTGGCGGCATCGCTGCCGAGGAAATTGACCTTCTCGCCGCGGCGCTCGATCTGCTGAATCTCTTTGAAGAAGGGGCGCCATGCTGCGAGCCCGGAGGAATGCGACAAGAGGTGGCGCAGCGTGACGTGCGTTTTCCCGTGCACGCCGAAATTGTGCAGGAAGCGCGTGACGCGGTCGTCCAAGCGGACCTTGCCATCGCGCACCAGCAACATGATCGCGGTGGTGGTCGCCAGCGGCTTGGTGAGCGACGAGAGGTCGAAGATCGTTCCCTCCTCCATCGGCGCCCGCACCGGATCGGTCTGCCGATCGCCGAAGGCGCGCAGGTAAAAACACGCGCGGGCGGCATCGCGCACCAGCAGGACGGCGCCGGGGAAGACGCCGCGCTGGACGGCCGCCGTCATTTCCTGCTCGACGTGGGCGAATCTCACCTGGCCGACTCCGCCAACGGAGACTCGAGGAGACTCAGCCGCTCCCCCGCCAAACGGGCCTTCACGCCGACCGGGAGCGTAACCACGCCACCATGACCGGCGGGCAACCCGAACACCACGGGGTAGCGCGCGTCGGCAAATGCCTCATGGATCACTTCGCGCACTCCGACCGCATCGCCCGGCGCGCTGCAGCCCGGCATCTCGCCGAATACCACGCCAGCGACCTCGTCGAGCTTTCCGGCGTGCCGGAGCTGGGTGAGCATGCGATCGATGCGATACGCCTTCTCGTTCACATCCTCGATGAATAGCAGGCGGCCGCTCGTCTGCACCGCATACGGCGTGCCCAGGCCGGCGACGAGAATCGAGAGACATCCACCGACGATGATGCCCTCGGCGGTGCCGGGCTGGACGATCTCACGAGCCGCCGCATTCCACGTCGTGTGATCACCGGTCAGCAGACGCAGCAACCCGGCGGCCGCGGCGGGATTCGGTTCGAAATCCGCGACCATCGGACCGTGGAACGCGACCAGCCCGGCGGTCTGCACGAGGTAGGTCAGCAGGAACGTAACGTCGCTGTACCCGACGACGATCTTCGCGTGCTCGCGCGCCACCCGCGCGTCCAGCTTGGGCAGCAGGCGCCCGCTGCCGTACCCGCCGCGCGCCGCGATGATGGCACGCACCTCGTCGTCGGCAAACATCGACGCGAGGTCGGCGAGGCGTTCCGCGTCCCCTCCCGCCAGATAACCGTGCTGGCGGAGCGTGGCCGCGCCGATACGCACGCGAAAGCCGGCTCGTTCGAGCCAGCGGGCGCCGGTCTCCACCGCGGCGGCATCGACCGCCGCCCCCGGCGCGACGATGCCGATGAGGTCGCCGCGCTGTAGCGGTCGCGGCTTGCGCATGCTGCGTCGCCCTGCTTCCCGTGTCCCCGAAGTCGTTGCGTACATTGGCTGCCATCGGCGCGCCGTTCAGGTGCCCGATGCAGCAACGCTGCATGATATGCGGATGCGGCGAAAGCCGCTAGTGTGAGGGCGGCGAATCGCCGATGCGCGCCCTGCGGCGCGCGTTTCGCATTGCCGCATCTCTGGAGCGGCCGTATACTCGCTTCAGTCGCGGCGGAGAGGAACACACGATGTCGAGAACCTTTTGCAACTGGTGGCGAGACATCGCCGCGTGTGGCTTGCTCCTGGCGATCACCACTCCGGAGCTCGGCCTCGCGCAGGGATGCCCCGAAGCTCTACAGCTGCAGGCACACGGGTTCTCCGCCGAAGAGATTGCGACTGCCCTCGGCGCGTCCGTTGGGGCGGTGCAGGAGTGTCTGTCGCCGCGCGCGGTCATCGCACCCGCGCCGATGGGCCCCGCCGGACCACCGCCGCTCGGTGCCGCGGGCCGCGCGCCGATTGGCGCGGCTGGCCGAGCCCCGATCGGCGCGGCCGGTGCCTCGCCGATGGGCGCCGCCGGTCCAGCCCCCATCGGTGCCGCCGGACCTGCTCCGATCGGCGCAGCAGGTCCAGCACCGGTCGGACGCGCATCGACGGCGCGCTGAGCTGCCGATCCGCTACGGCGCGCATGTCACCCGGTTAGTGCAGCCGGCGACCACGTATCGACGTGCACCGCACGGCGCACCGGCCGTGAGCTGAAACGCGAGCGCATCACCCGCGATGCATGCGCGCCGGGCACGCCATCGCGCGCGTAAACCATTTCGCCTGCGGCAACGGGTATGGTAGCCTGCTTCCGCAGCATGCCTGATCGGCCCAACACGGAACGCATCCTCGATGTCTTGAGACCATACGCCGCGAACTGGAGCGGCAGTCTCGGGCGCGGCGATCTGGTCGTACCACAACGCGACATCCCGCGGTTGATCAACGATCTGCTCGCCGCCACCGCGCACGGCGCTGACGTCGAAGCCGAGGTGAGCGACACCGAGCTGTTTCACGCGCTCGTCGACGCCCAGCGGCTGAGCTCCGTCCAGGACCAAGTCGCGCGGCTGCGCCGCCGGTTCCGGGTTCTCAAACGCTGAGCGGACCGCCGCGGTGCCCGTTCGGCGAACGTCACTTGCCGCGCGCCGGCGCTTCGCAGTAAGCGCGACTTCATGAGGCTGCGTGGGCGTACGGCGATCGCCGGCCTCGGCATTACGGCGCAGGGCAAGGTCTTCGAACACAATCACCTCGGGTTTGCGGTCGACGCGGTGCGTTTGGCTCTGGACGATACGAGCTTGACCCGTGGCGACGTCGACGGCCTGCTGGTCAATCCCGGCCTGTCGTGGAGCGACCCGCACATGGCGTCCTTCCAGCTTCAACAACTGCTCGGCCTGCGCGACTTGCGCCTTTCGGCGAGCATCAGCTGCGGCGGTGCCGGAGCCGGAGCGATGATCCAGTACGCCGCGCTAGCCGTCGCAAGCGGCGCGTGCACTGCGGTGGCGTGCGTGTTCTCGGACGCCCCGCTGAAACCGCTGCGCCGGTCGGCCGAAGCGCGCGCGGGCTCCGGCGAGGCTTATGCCTTCGCCCGCGGTCTCGATGCGGCGTACGGGCAGTTCGGTGTGAACGCGCTCTACGCCATGGTCGCGCGGCGCCATATGCATCGATACGGCACCACGAACGACCACCTCGGCGCGATCGCCGTCGCCGAGCGGCAATGGGCCAACCACAATCCCGCCGCGCAGTTCCACGATGTGCCGATGACACTGGACGATTACCATCGCTCGCGGTGGGTGGTGGAGCCGTTCCATCTGTTCGACTGCTGCCTCGTGTCGAATGGCGGCATCGCCGTCATCGTCACCAGCGCCGAGCGTGCGCGCGACGGACGCCGTCCGCCGATCTACATTCTCGGCGTTGGACAAGGACACCCCGGCGGCGATCCCGCGGAGACGCTGACCTCCGGCGCTGGATTGGCGAAGGCGACGGCTTTCGAGATGGCTGACCTCAGCCTGGCCGACGTGGACGTCCTCGAGTTGTACGACTGCTATACCTTCACGGTGTTGGTCACGCTCGAGGATTACGGGTTCTGCGCCAAGGGCGAGGGCGGTCCGTTCGTCGCCGACGGCCGCCTCGCGCCGGGCGGTGCCCTGCCCGTCAACACCGGCGGTGGACAGCTCTCGGCCTTCTATATGTGGGGCATGACCCCCCTCTCGGAGGCCGTGATCCAGCTGCGCGGTGACGGCGGGGAACGCCAGGTACCGGGCGCCACGGTCGCGTTGGTCAGCGGCAATGGCGGGGTGTTGTCGACGCACACCGTGCTGGTGCTGTCGAGCCAGTTCTGATCACGCCCAGCATGCCATACGCGAAGCCCATACCGGCGATCACGCCAGAGATGAAGCCCTTCTTCGAAGGCGCGAAGCGCCACGAGCTCCGGGTACAGGAGTGTGCCGGCTGCGGCGCGCGGCGCTTTCCCGCGCGCCCCGTTTGCTCTACCTGCCTGTCGTTCGCGGCGCGGTGGGTGCGCGCCTCGGGGCGCGGAGAGGTGTTCAGCTTCACTGTGATGCACCGGGTCTACCATCCCGGATTCGCCGCCGAGGTCCCGTACGCTGTGGTTCTCGTCCAACTGGCCGAAGGCCCCAAGATGACGTCCAATCTCCTGGGTGTGGAGCCCCGTGCGATCCGCGTAGGAATGCCCGTGCGCGTCGTATTCGACGACATCACCGCCGAGGTTACGTTGCCGCGATTCGTCCCGGAGTGAGCGGACCCGCACGGGGGGCCGCTGCCCCGGTCCGATGCCCCACCCGGGAGCCAATTTCGCCCCGCGCGCGGGTCATGGTACGGTTTGGCGTCCGTAAATGGTTGCGCCGCTCCCACAGCCTGGTGTGCCGGTTCCTCGCGCACGCCTGACATGACCCTCGACCCCGCCTACGGCATCCTAGCCATCCTCGTCCTCCTCGCCTTCGGTGCCACGCTCGCTCTGGCCGAGGCGTCGATGAGCCGGATGACTCCGGTACGGGCGATGGCATTGCGCGAGCAGGGCTTGCGCAACGCGGCGCTCCTGGAGCGCATCCAGGCCGATCCGACCCGGTATCTGAACGCGATCTACCTATGCGTGATGTTCGCCCAAAACGGCTCGGCGATTCTGGTCGCCATCCTCGCCGAGCGCTACTTCGACGAGGTCGGTCTCACTATTACTTCGATCGTGTTCACCCTGGCCTACTTCGTCATCGTGGAGGCGATGTCGAAGACGTTTGCCGTTCTTCACAGCGACCGGGTGGCGCTGCTGCTCGCGCCGTTCGTGTACGTCCTGGGAAAAATCTTCTGGCTGCCGACTCGCGCGTTGATCGGCCTGGCCAACGTCTTACTGCCGGGGAAAGGGCTGAAAGGCGGCCCGTTCGTCACCGAGCACGAGATCCGCTCCCTGGCGGAGGTCGGTCACCAGGAAGGCGTGATCGAGGAGCACGCGAAAGAGATCATCCATTCCGTGTTCCAGTTCGGCGATCGCGTGGTGCGCGACATCATGGTGCCGAGGCCGGACATCGTGGCGATCGAGGTGACCAGCTCGCTGTCCGAGGCCGCGGCGGTGGTCGTCGAGCGCGGCGTCACCCGGCTGCCGGTGTACCACGACGACCTCGATCACGTGGAAGGGCAGGTGCACGCCAAGGACATCTTGCGCGCACTGCACGAAGGTAATTGCGCGACCGGGCTGACGGAGCTCCTCCGGCCGGTGCGATTCATGCCGGAGTCGAAGCGCCTGATCGATCTCTTGCGCGAAATGCAGGCGGAGCGTTTCCACATGGCCCTGGTCAGCGACGAGTACGGGTCGGTCGCGGGACTGGTGACGCTCGAGGACCTGCTCGAGGAGCTCGTCGGGCAGATCACCGACGAGTACGACCGGGAAGCGCCAGAGGTGATTCCGCTCGGCGATGGACGCTACCGCGTGAACGCAGCGCTGAGCATCGTCGAGCTCAACGAGATGCTCGAAGCCGACCTGCCGCGCCATCAGTGGAATACGGTCGGAGGATTGGTCTTCGGCGTCGCCGGACGCATCCCCGCCGAAGGCGAGTCCGTGCGGATGGACGGTTTCACCTTCACCGTGGAGCGCGTACAAGGACGACGCATCCTGTCCGTGGTGGTCAGCTCGGAGCGCATGGCCGCCGCGGAGGCGGAGTCGACCTCGAACGCCGCTTCGTGAGCCGCACGCACGGCTGAAGCGCCACAGTTGCCTGGCGCTGTCCGCGGTGCGAACCTCCGTTCGCGCCCGGTACCGAGCAGCAGCAGCGGATCAATGGTAAGCGTTACCGGATGAACGAGATCGCAACCACGGCCGCCCGGACCTGGGGCCCGGCGCAAACCGCGCTGGCGGCGGCGTTGGCGTGCCCGGGGGCGGGGACCTGGCGCGTCCAAGGCCTAAAGGGCGGGGCGGCCGTCTACTTCCTGTGGCGCCTGCTCCGGGCCGCGCCGCGGCCGGCGCTGATCATCACGGCGGGCGCGAAAGACGCCGAGCGGATGGCCGCCGACCTCCGCTTTTTCTTCGACGAGCCCGACGATACGACTCCGTTCGCGCGCCGGGTGCACTACCTGCCCGGCTGGGAGGTGACGCCCTTCGAGGATCTCTCGCCCACTGCGGACGTCGTCGCCGCTCGCATCGAAGGCCTCTATCACCTGCGCCAGAGCCGCCATCCGATCATCGTGACAACCGCCGAATCCTTGGCCCAGCGCGTGCCGCCGCGGGACAGCACGGCGAGCCGCTATCTCTATCTCGTGGAAGGGGACGCCATCGAGCGGGATGCCGTCGCCGCCCAGCTGGTGTCCTGGGGATACCGGTGCGTATCGCTGGTGGAAGACCGCGGCGATTTCGCCGTGCGCGGCGGCATCATCGACGTGTTTCCCCCCGCACACGCCCGCCCGCTGCGCCTCGAACTGTTCGGCGACACGATCGAAGCGGTACACGAGTTCGATCCCGTCAGTCAGCGGCTGGCCGCCAAGCAATCGGAGCTGCTCTTGTTGCCCATGCGGGAGTTCGACCCGACCATGGCACAGCGGCGCGAGATCGCCTACGCGATCGAGATGCGGGGACACGACCTCGAGATCGGTCGCGACGAGCGCGCGCGAATGCTCGACGGCCTCGCCAGCGGCCTGCTGTTTCCCGGCGTCGAGTTCTGTCTGCCGTATTTTCACCCCCACCTGGATTCCCTCTGGGATTACCTGCCGGCGGACACCGCGGTGTTCGTCGACCAGCCGGGTGAAGTCGAGGCGGCGCTCGAGCGCACGGCCGCGGTCGTCGAGCGCCGCGCGGCCGAGCGTCAATCCGAACATCGCTTCTATCCGCCGCCCGACGCGCTGTATCTGAGCCCCGCCGCGTGGCGCGCGGCGCTCGCGACGCGGCGCGTGGTGGAGCTCGAGGCGCTGGAAGTGCTGGCCGCCGGCCCGAGCGACCGCCGCTTCTCGGTGGCATCGTTCTCGATCGCGGACCTGCGCGCCGCGCGCGTCCACCAGCGGCACGAGGTCAGCTTCGCGCCGGTCGCGGAACAGGTTCGCACCTGGCGCGGGGAAGGCTACCAGGTGCTGTTCGTCGCCGGCACCGATGCGCAGGCGCAGCGCCTCGCGCGTTTGCTGGAGAGCAACGGCGTGAACGCGCGCGTGAGCACCGCGGTTCTGAGCTCTGTCCTGCCGTCCGGTGCGCCGCCGGCGTCCGCACGTGCAACCGAGGTGATCATCGCGCTCGGGCATCTCAGCGAGGGGTTCCGCATCCCCGAGCACCGGCTGGTCGTGATCACCGAGGCGGACGTCTTCGGCGAAGCGCGCCGGCGCGCGGCAAAGCGCGTGTCGGTATCCCAGCTCTTGCGGAGCCTCAGCGACCTCAAGCCGCAGGACTACGTGGTGCATCTCGATCACGGCGTCGGGATCTACCGCGGCCTGCGCCACCTCCAGGTAGCGGGGACCGAGGGCGACTACCTCCATCTCGAATACGCCGGCGGCGATCGCCTGTATCTGCCCGTCGACCGCATCAGCCTGGTGCAGAAATACGTAGGAGCGGACGGCGCGGCGCCCCCGTTGGACAAGCTCGGCAGCGGCGGGTGGGAGCGGCTGAAAGAGAAGACCCGCGAGTCGATTCTCGCCATGGCCAAGGAACTGCTCGGCATCTACGCCGCCCGCCAGATCGACGCGCGGGATGCGTACGTCCAGCCCGACGGGTACTTCCGCGAGTTTGAAGCCGCATTCCCGTTCGAGGAGACGCCGGATCAAAAGCAAGCGATCGATGACGTGCTCGCGGACCTGCAGCGCGACAAGCCGATGGATCGCCTGATCTGCGGCGACGTCGGATACGGCAAGACGGAGGTCGCGCTCCGCGGCGCATTCCTCGCCGCGATGGATGGCCGGCAGGTCGCCGTGCTGGTGCCCACCACTATCCTGGCGCAGCAGCACTTTACGACCTTCCGCAAACGCTGCGAGGGATACCCCGTGCGCATCGAGATGCTGTCCCGCTTCCAGACCGCGGCCCAGCAGCGCGAGGTGTTGCGGGGACTCGCCGCCGGCCAGGTGGACATCGTCGTCGGCACGCATCGGCTGCTGCAGCCGGACGTCGAATTCAAGCAGCTCGGGTTGCTGATCATCGACGAGGAGCATCGCTTCGGCGTGAAGCACAAGGAGCGCATCAAGGACATGCGCAAGTTGGTCGACGTAATGGCCATGACCGCGACGCCGATCCCGCGCACGCTGCAGATGTCGCTGACCGGCATCCGGGACCTGAGCGTCATCGAAACGCCCCCGGTGGATCGCCTCGCGGTGCGCACGTACGTGACCCGGTACGACGACGACATCATACGCGATGCGGTCCTTCGCGAGCTGGCGCGCGGCGGCCAGGTCTTCTTCGTGCACAATCAGGTCGAGAACATCGAGCTCATGGCGCGTCACCTCCGAATCCTCGTCCCCGAAGCCACGTTCGGGGTCGCACACGGGCAGATGCGCGAGCGCGAGCTCGAAGAGGTGATGCTGCGGTTCATGCGGCGCGACATCAACGTTCTGGTGTGCTCGACGATCGTCGAATCCGGCCTCGATATCCCCAACGCCAACACGATTATCATCAACCGCGCCGACCATTTCGGCCTCGCACAGCTTTACCAGCTGCGCGGCCGCGTGGGCCGTTCACACGAGCGCGCCTACGCCTATCTGATGATACCGGGCGAGCATCTGATCACTCGCGATGCGCAGAAACGCCTCCGGGTGCTGCAGGAGCTCGACGATCTCGGCGGCGGTTTCAAGCTCGCAGCGCATGATTTGGAGATCCGCGGCGCCGGCAACCTGCTCGGCAAGCAGCAGTCCGGGCACATCACCGCAGTCGGCTTCGAGCTCTATACGCAGATGATGGAGGAAGCCGTTCAGGAACTGCGCGGCCAGCGCCGGCTGGTCGAGGTCGAGCCCGAGATCCAGCTCGGCTTCCCCGCGTACATTCCCGACAGTTACATCGCGGACGAGCACCAGCGGCTCGTGTTCTACCGGCGTCTGGCGACCGTGCGGTCCACGGCCGAGCTGGAGGAGATCGCCGTCGAGTTGCGCGAGCGCTACGGCCCGATTCCGCCGCTGGTCGACAGCTTCTTGCGGGTGATGGAGCTGCGCCGAGTGCTGAAGGCGTGTCTGATCATCCGCGCCGTGCTGCGCCAGGGCATGGTGGTCCTCACCTTCCACACCGAGGCGCCGGTGGAGGTCGATCAGCTCATCGCCATGGTCAAGCGCGGCCGGGGCCGCTACCGGCTCTCGGCCGATTTCCAGCTCAGCTTCACCCCCGAGCAACAGGACTGGGACGGGCTAGTGCAGGAAATCCAAGCGGTCCTGCAGGAAATTCAGCAGCCCGCGGGGTCGTCCCAGCAAAGCGCGAGCGCGTGAGCTTCTGCCGATCAGCCGCGCCGCCTCGACTGCGGCGCTCCCCTGCCCCCGTACGCAGCGCCGCCGTGCCCACGGCGAAAGCGAAGGCCGCGGGGACCCGAGCGGCACGTGCCGCGCTCGGCCATCGACCTGCCCGCAACCGCTGAGCATGATACAGGAAACGGCATGACGAATTGGAAAGCGCTCGCGCTCGTGCTGGCACTTCTGCTGATGGCGGGGCCGGCCTGGGGAATCGAGACCGTCCACAACACCGACGACGACGGCGACGGTTCGCTGCGCGAGGCGATCGACGATGCCAAGGACGGCGAGGTCATCCTCTTCGCCAGCACCGTGCGCGGCACCATCGCGCTCGAGGACGGCCTGGAGATCGACAAGCCGCTGACGATCAAAGGCCCAGGTGCCGATCAGATCACCATCCGCGGCACCGGCGGCACGGTGCTCACGCTGGATAGTAAAGGCAAGGTCAGCATCAGCGGCGTCACCCTCGCCGGGGGCGAGGTCGGCGTCCAGCTGCAAAAGGGCAAGCTGACCCTGATCGATTGCGCCATACGCGAAGCGACCGGTAACGGTATCGAGGCCGCGAAAGGCAACGTCACCGTCGTCCGATCGCTGGTAGCGGACAACGCCGGGGCCGGCATCGTCGCGAACGGCGCCGACGTGGTCTGCGCGAACTCGACCATCGCCGCCAACGGCGGCGCCGGCATCCGCACCGAAAAAGGCGCGGTCACCGCCGCGAACTGCACGGTGGCCGGCAACCGCGGTCCCGGGCTGGAAACCGCTGGCGGAGAGATCACCGTCCGCAACACGCTGCTGGCCAGCAACGTGAAGGCGTGTGAGGGCCCCGTCCTGTCCAGGGGATACAATCTGGTCGACGACGAGACCTGTGCGTTCGTCCAACCCGGCGATGTGCACACGAGCGACGTGCGCATCGACCCGTTGGGCCGCAATGGCGGTCCGACCGAAACCGTCGCCTTGACCGGTGGCAGCCCCGCCATCGAAGGCGGCGACCCGCAAGGGTGTACGGACGCGGCGAACGAGCTGTTCACGGTCGACCAACGCGGCATGCGCCGACCCGCCGGCGCCCGCTGCGACATCGGCGCCTTCGAGCGCCCCGTGGAGGTGAGCGGTACGGTCGTAAACCGCATCATCGCGCTCGTCGACGGCGATCCGATCACCTCGCACGAACTCGAGCAGTTCCGCACCCGAGACCCGCGCATCGCGCAAGCCGCGGCGACGGCCAGCAACGCCGATCTCCTCGATGTGCTGATCACCGACCGCATCGTCGCCAAGGAAGTCGAGGCGCAGGGCATCACCGTCTCCGACGCCGAGATCGACCGCTACATCGACGACGTGCGCAAACAGAACCGCCTGACCGAGGAGCAGTTGGAATACGCGCTCGCCGAGCAGGGCCTGACGCCGAAAGTCTATCGGAAGCAGATTGCCGACGAGATCGCGCGCGCCCAGCTGATCAACCGCGAGATACGCAGCAAAGTCAGCGTCTCGCCGGAGGAGATTGAGCGCCACCAGAAAGCCGAGGGCGGCGCCACCGCGCTGTCGGAAGCCGAGGAGGTCTCGGTTTCGCAGATCATGCTGCAGATCCCGAAGGACGCTTCCGCCGAACAGATCGCAGCGATCGAGGAGCAGGCGAACAAGCTGCACCAGGAGCTCCAGAACGGCGCGGATTTCTCCGACGTGGCCAGACGCTCGTCACAAGATGGCGCGGCCAAATCCGGCGGTAAGCTCGGCACGCTCAAAGTCGAGGAGCTGCGCCCGGAGCTGGCCGCGGCGCTGGCTGAGCTCGAGATCGGCGAGTACAGCCGTCCGGTCAAGTCGAGCAGCGGCTTCCATATCGTGCGCCTGGACGAGCGGATCAGCGCCGGCCAACCCAAGGTCACGGATGCCGATCGCGAGGAGATCAAACAGAAGCTGTACACGAAGGCGCTCGAGGAGCGGTACGCGCGCTGGTTGAAGGAAGATCTGCGCGACCGGCACACGGTGGAGATCCTGCCGTGAGCCCACTGCCGCGGATCGCCATCTCCATGGGCGATCCGTCTGGCATCGGACCGGAAGTCACCCTCGGCGCGCTGCGAAGCGGCGCGGTCCGGCAGCGGCTGACGCCCATCCTGGTCGGCGACCTCGGCGTTTACCGCGACGCCGCCGAAACGATCAGGGCGCCGCTCGGCTTCGTCGCGTGGGAGCCGCCCGCACCGCTCCCGCGCGGCGCTATCGCGGTACGCGTCGTCTCCGAGCTCGCGCCGCAAGAGCGCCGCGCCGGGCGTCCAGCGCCGAGCGGCGGTCGCGCCGCCCATGACGCCGTGCTGGAAGCGCTGCGCCTGGTGCGCGCCGGCATCGCCGACGCCCTCACAACCGCGCCACTCGCCAAGGCGTGCCTCCAAGCCGCGGGACGCACCGCCGCGGGTCATACCGAGCTGCTAGCCGAGCTCTGCGGTGCTCCGCCGGTCCGGATGATGATGATTGGACCGCGACTTCGGGTTGCGCTCGTCACCACCCATCTCGCGCTCCGCGCGGTGCCGGACGCCCTGAGTACCGACGCCGTATTGCAGACGGTGCGGATCGCGCATCGGGCGCTGCGCGACCAGTTCCGTATTGCCAAGCCTCGCCTCGGGGTTGCCGGGCTGAACCCGCACGCCGGCGAACAGGGGCTCTTCGGTGACGAGGATATGCGCGTCATCGCCCCCGCCGTACGCGCGGCGCGCCGGCAGCGCATCGATGCGCGCGGGCCCCTCGCCGCCGACAGCCTGTTCCCGCTCGCCCTGGCGGGACAGTTCGATGCGGTGGTCTGCATGTACCACGACCAGGGCCTCGCGCCCTTCAAGCTCCTGCACTTTGCCGACGGCGTGAACTTCACGGCTGGCCTGCCGATCGTCCGCACGTCGCCCGATCACGGGACAGCGCACGACCTCGCGGGATCGGGCAGCGCGGATGCGCGGAGCATGGCCGCGGCACTGTCCATGGCCGCGGCGTTGAGCCGGCCCGCGCGGGCGGCCCGCGCACCTCGCCAGCGTGCGATCCCGTACGCCGCATCGGCCGCCGCGCGCCCGTCAAGAAAGTGACGGCGGGATATTATGCGGTTGCGCTCGCCCGAAAGTCTGTGGTACCCAAGCTGCGCCCTGGGGGACGGGGCTTTCAATGGCAGTATTGTGGAGTGAGGACGTGACGCTCGTCGGGACGGGTTCGTCACATGGTGTTGGAACGGCGTCGCAGAAGCTTGCGATGCCTCGGTTGTCACGGGGCGCCTTTGGCTCTTCCCCACCCTGGCGACCGCGGAAGCACGAGGGAGGAACCTATGCGCGCTGCGAATCAGCGACCCATCGTGGCCATGGGAATCCTATTCACCATTCTGGCCACCGCCGGGTGTTCCACCACAAGCCAGCGGCCGAGTACGACGGTGCAGTTGGTCGATGGTCGAGCGACTGGATTAGGTGCCGCCGCGAACGAACGCGAAGCGCTTAACGCCGCCGTCGCCGCCCATGCGGCTCTGCCCGACTTGAGTACGCCGCCCGCCGTCACTGCGGCGGTGCCGGACTTGGACGTGTCTCATCCTCAGGTCCAGAACCTCATGGAGCAGTACCAGACCTCCATGCGGACCTCGCTGGAACGCGCCCTCCAGCGGGGCAGCAAGTACGTACCGAGCATGAAGACGACGCTGCGCGAGGAGGGGGTCCCACCCGACTTCGCGTACGGCGTGCCGATCGTGGAGAGCGGGTACAGCCTCAGCGCCACCTCGCACGCGGGCGCGGTTGGCCCGTGGCAGTTCATTCTGGGCACCGGGCGCCGCTACGGCCTGCGGATCGACGGCTACGTCGACGAGCGCCGGGATCCGGAAAAGGCTACGCGCGCGGCTGCGCGGTACCTCCGCGACCTCTATGACCGGTTTGGCGATTGGCACCTGGCGCTGGCGGCCTACAACACCGGCGAAGCCAATATCGAGCGCATCAAGTACGGCCGCGGCTGCGAGAGCTTTTGGGAGATGCGCGAGCGCGGGTATCTCCCGTCCGAAACGTCCGAGTACGTCCCCCGCGTCATCGCGGCCATGGAGGTCGCGAAATCCGCCAAGCACTACGGGATCGAGATCCCGAAGATCGTCCCGGCGGTGTTCGACACCATTGAGGTGAATCGCACGATCAGCCTGCAGGCTGTTGCACAGCTCTCTGGAAGCGACGTGGACACCATCAAAGAGCTGAACCCCGCCCTCAAACGCGGCATGGTGCCTCCGGACGGCTACACGGTACGGCTGCCGCAAGGCACGCGGGACCAGTTTCAGGTCGCTCTCGCCGCATATCGCGAACCGGTGCGCAGGCCAGCGGCGCACTCTGGCCAGATGCACACCGTCCGCCGGGGCGATACGCTATCGGCTATCGCGCGCGCGTATGGCATTTCGGTGCAAGCGCTCGCGCGCGCCAACGGCCTGCGCGCGAGCCGCGGCCTGAAGGCGGGGCAGCGGTTGCGCATACCCGGCCGGCCGGCGCGCGCCCGGAGCGTCGCTTCGGTCGCGCGCTCGAAACCGCTGGAGGTCGCCTCGGCGAAACGCAGTCGCGCCAGCGCGGTCAGCCGTACGCAGCGCGCGCGCATGGCGGCGGCAGCCAACCGAAAGGCCGTCCTCGCCGCGACCCGCAACAAGCGGCGCGCATCGGCAGACCGCGTCGCGCGCTCGACCAGCGGCAGTGCGGCGCGCTCCCGGACCACGGCGCGCGCCAGCACGGTGGCGACCGCGCGTTAGGGGACATCGCCCCTGCCCTGCGCTCACCGCCGGCGGTCGTTGACGCCGGCCTAGCCGCGGCGTTCACCGGCCCGCAGCTCGTTGTCGCCGGCCGCACCTGCCGAGTCCACCGGCGCCATTGGCCCGTGCCACGGCGCCGCGCGCTTCACAGCGCTCTTTTGACATCAAGAGGCGCCGACCACGCGTCTCGCCAGCGCGCCGGACGTACTTGACACCGTGGTGTCGCTCGCATAGCGACGATGGGCCCAACATTGCTCGCCCGGTATCGCTCTTGGCGCGCAAACGCGCGCCAAGAGCAGCCATCGCGCCCGGTTGCCAGCACAATCAAGGAGTTTGTTGATGCCCGACCTCGTCCCAGTCCACGGTGGCCTCGAGGCGCCAGTGTGCCGCACCGTTCCGCTGTCGCGCCGCCGCCAGTTTCTCGTCGAGGCCGCCGCCCTGCCGACCATCGAGCTGACGCGGGCCGATCTGTCCACCGTCTACCGCATCGCGGACGGGACCCTCTCCCCACTGTCGGGGCCAATGGATGAGGCCACGTGGCATGGCGTTCTGGACACCGACAGCATCGAATTCGGTTTCCGCACCTACGCGTGGACGGCACCGATCGCCTTTCCGGTAAGCGATGATGAAGCCAGACGGCTGCGCGTCGGCCGGCCGGCGGCGCTCACCTTCGAAGGCGGCGTGGTCGGCATGGTCGCCGTGACGAGTGTCTTCGATTGGGACAAGCCGAAACACGTCGAGCGCTTCTACGGCACCGCGCGCTCCGATCACCCTGGCGGCCACATGGTCATGGACGATCCGCGCGCCAAGCTGGTCGGCGGCGAGTTGTGGGCGCTGCCACAGCCGGTCGACCCCGAGTACGGGCAATACCTCTTGAGCCCGCGCCAACTCCGCACGCTGATCGCCGAGCGCCGCTGGGAGCGCGCCCTGGCCTTTCAGACCCGCAACCCGCTGCATCGCGCCCACGAGTACGCGCTCGTCGCCGGCGTCGAACAGCTCACCCGCCTCGGGTTCTTCGCCGGGGTGGTGCTGAACCCGCTGGTCGGGGAGCTAAAGGGTGACGACGTCCCGGCCCGCGTGCGCATGCGCTGCTATCGCGCCCTTCACGATCAGCAACTGCTCGGGCGCGGTGACAAGGACGAAGCGCTATGGGAGGCGCGCGGTTACGATCTCACCGAGGTCTTCGAGCTCGCCGGCCTCGACATCAAGATGCTCTACGGCGGACCCAAAGAAGCCGTCATGCACGGCATTTATCGGCAGAACCTCGGCTTTACCGACATCGTCATAGGCCGCAAGCACGCCGACGCGCCGTATGATGACGGGAAGCCGATCTGGGGCGACTTCGATGCGCAGGATATCTTCGACAATTTGCGCGGACAGTTGCAGATCCGCCCGTGCAACATTGGATTTGCCGCCTATTACGACAGCGCCGGGCGCGTCGATCTGATGGACAACCACCCGGATGAGAAGCCGGTGGTGGTCTCAGGCTCCAAAGTCCGCGAGGCCCTCACCGCCGGCGAGCGCCCGGACGCGCGTATCCTGCGTCCCGAGATTGCGGACATCCTCATCGAGTACTACCGCTCCAGGTAATCCGCCGACCGCTCCGGCGCCGCGAGTGGCCGCGGCGCCGGCCGTTCCTATGTAGCCCGCCGGCCGCTACATCGGAGGAGGGAGTCGAGCGTCCGCGTGGGCCGACACACTTGGGCGCCATGCACCGGCGCCCGAGCACCCGCGAAGCGTCAATCCGCGTGCACCGCCGCTTCAGCGCAAACCGGCCCTCGAGGCACGGAACCTCATACAACTTGCCGTGCTGGCTCGGCCCGTGGCCGAAATATCCGTCCTCGCCAAACAGCCCGCCGTGATCGGCGGTGACGGTCACGTAGGTGTGTGCAGGCAGCAGGTCGTACAGCTGCTCGAACACGCCGTCGAGACAGTGCACCCCTTCGATCTGACGCTCGCGGAGGCGACCGAGCCGAGCCGGATCGAACTCCAGCAGCTGGGCATCCGGACCGTCCAGCGCGCCGCAACGTGCCGTGAACACCTGACACGGGCGGCCATGCCTAGCCGGGCTCGCCGGGCAGCGCGAATGGGTGGGTAGTGCGTCTCGCCCACGTTGACCAGATAGAAGGTCGGCTGCGCAGCGTCTAAGCGCAACCGCCGCAGCATCGCTGCAAGTCATCGTGTGTAGACATGAGCGAGAAGGGGTCGAAATCGCGCGCCAGCGGCGTAGCCGGGTTCAACACCGGGAGCGACACGAGGGCCTCCGTGCGGTACCCGAGCGTGTGCTTGAGCAACCACAACGCCGGCAACAGGTCTTTGAAGCCCACGCGCTCGACGCCGAGTCGCACGACGTACTTGGCGAAGTCGCTCCGGTAGTATTCGGGTGCGAAGACGTGCCACGGGCTCGCGTGCGGCAAGAAGCCCATCAGCAGGTTGAAATGCGACGCCGACGTCCACGACGCGTGACTCCAGCGGCGTTCCAGGGCGCCCAGTCCCTGGATGGTGCGCGGGTTGGCGGCGACGAAGCTGTCGAAACGGACAGCTGTCGAGTACTACCAACAGGTAGTTGTTGCGCGCCGGCATCGCGGGACGCGCACCGACGGTAGCCGTAGCGTGCGCGGCGTTGTCGCCCTCAGTCGGCTTGGATACTGTGGGCGAATGTCTGCTCGTCGCGCGCTGGTCCTCCTCGCCCTTCCGCTCCTGCTCGTACACTGCTCCCGCTCCGAGCCGCCCGCCGGATCGAGTCCCGGCGCATTCAAGGTGGCCCTCCTCACGCCCGGCCCGATCAGCGACGCGGGCTGGAATGCCCTGGCCTATGAAGGCCTGCTGGCCATTCGCGACCAACTCGGCGCCGAGGTCGCCCAGGTAGAGGTCGACACGCCGGCGCAATTCGACGAGGGGTTCCGCGACTTCGCCCGGCGCGGCTTCAACCTGGTGTTCGGGCACGGGTTCGAGTTTCAAGACGCGGCCGCTGCGGCCGGCGCGGATTTCCCGAATACCATCTTCATCACCACGTCGGGCAATACCGTGCGCAAGAACGTCGCCCCACTCCGCTTCATGCTCGAGGAAGCCACGTATCTGGAGGGGATGCTCACGGCGATGCTCTCCAAGACCGGCAAGGCCGGCGCTGTCGGCGGCATCGCGATTCCCTCGGTGAAGAGCACGATCGCCGCATACGAAGCCGGCGCGAAGGCGGCCAAGCCGGACTTCCAGGTGGTCACCAGTTACATCGGCAACTGGGAGGACGTCGGCGCCGCCAAAGAAGCCGCGCTGGCGCTCACTCGCCAGGGCGCGGATTTTCTGTTTCACAACGCCGACGCCGCCGGGCTCGGCGTGTTCCAGGCCGCGCAACAGAGCGGCGTGCCCGCCTTCGGCGCCAACAAGAACCAGAACGCGGTCGCCCCGGACGTCATCCTCGCGAGCGCTGTCATCGACATCCCGGGCGCGTTCGTCGCCGTCGCGCGGCAGGTGAAGGACCGCACCTTCAGGGCGAAGATCGAGAAATTCGGCATGAAGGACGGCGTGGTGGCACTGCAGTACAACGAAGCGCTCGCCGGCCGCATTCCCCCCGAGGTCAAAACCAAGGTCGATGCCGCCCAGCAAGCGATCATGAACGGCACGCTCGCGGTGCCGAGCGCGGAGTTCTGAGCCGCGGCGAGCGGAATCCGCTCGCGCTACCGGCGGCGTCACCGTCCAACGGCGCCTAATACGGGAATTCGATGAGCGCTCCTCTGCTTTCGCTGCGCGGCATTCGCAAGCAGTTCGGCGCCGTGGAAGCTCTGGCCGGCGTCGACCTGGACGTCCGCGCCGGCGAGGTGCACGCCGTCGTCGGCGAAAACGGCGCTGGCAAGTCGACCCTGATGAAGATCATCTACGGCTTGCTCGCGCCGGACGCCGGCGCGTTCGAGCTCGATGGGCATCCGGCGCACTTCGCCAGCGCGCTCGACGCACGCCGCGCCGGCATCGGCATGGTCCATCAAGAGTTCGCGTTGGTCGACGCGCTGTCGGTGGCGGAGAATCTCGCCCTCAGCTTGTCTCCACCCGGCGAATGGCTCTGGCGGCGCGAACGGGTGATCGAAGCCGCTCGACGCTTGGCCGATCGCATCGGCCTCGCGCTCGGCGATCTCGACGTCCCCGCCGGCGAGGTCCCGGTCGGCTTGCGCCAACGGATCGAGATCGTCAAGGCACTCGCCGGGAATACCCGCATACTGATTTTGGACGAGCCGACGGCCGTGCTCACTCCAGCGGAGGCGGCGCAGCTGATCGCCGTGCTCGATCGGCTGCGCACCACCGGCACGGCGGTCGTCTTCATCACCCACAAGCTCGCCGAGGTGAGCGCGCTCGCCGACCTTGTGACAATCATGCGCCGGGGCCAGGTGGTCGCGCGTGTGCCGCGCGGCGCTGCCGACCCCGAGGCCCTCGCGCGCCTCATGATCGGCGAGCTGCCGCGCGAGGGTGCACCGGCGCCGGGCGCCGGAGCGCACGCGGAACTTCAGCTCCGGCTGGCCGGGATCACGCTGGCGGCAGCCGGCGAAGTGCCGACGTTATCCGACGTGTCGGTGGACGTGTATGCCGGCGAGGTGGTCGCAATCGCCGGTGTGGACGGCAATGGCCAGGCCGAGCTCTTCGAAGTGCTCGCCGGTCTGCGTGCGCCAACGCGCGGTTCGCTCACCGTCGGCGGTCGGGTGATCGAGCGATTCGATCCCGCGGCGATGATTGACGCCGGGGTGGCGTGCATTCCCCCCGACCGCCAGCGCCAGGGCGTGGTCGGTGAGATGAGCGTCGCGGAAAACGCCGCGCTCAACGTGCGGCTGCTGCGCGCTCTATCGCGCGGCGGGATGCTGGATCGCTCCGCGCAACGCGCGGCCGCGCAGGCGATGGTGGATGCGTCCGCGATCGTTACCGGCGGTCTGGATAATCCCGCGCGCTGCCTCTCCGGCGGAAATCTGCAAAAGCTCGTCGTCGCGCGTGCCCTCGCCCTGCAGCCCCGAGTGTTGGTCGCGGCGAACCCGACGCGCGGGCTGGATGTCGCGGCCGCGCTGGCGGTGCAAGCGGCGCTCGCCACCGTGGCGAAGCGGGGCGCCGCGGTCTTGCTGATCTCGACCGATCTCGACGAGGTCAACGCGTGCGCGAACCGCCTCGCGGTGCTCTACCGCGGGCGGTTGAGCCGGCCGCTCGGACGACCGTTTGCGGTCGAACAGCTCGGCGGCATGTTCGCCGGCAGCGAGGCCGTGTGAAGATGCGCTTGGCATCGCCGCTGGCCGCGCTGCTGATGGGCTTGGGCGCGGCCGCGATCCTGATCGGCATCGCCGGGGGCGACCCGCTGCTCGCGATCGGCGCTCTCGCGCAGGGCGCGGTGGGCAGCGCCGATGCGTGGTCGGAGCTCGGGGTCCGCACCTGTCCGCTGTTGCTCACCGGTTTGGCAATCGCGGTCGCGTTTCGCGCCGGCATCTGGAACATCGGGGCGGAGGGACAGCTTCTGCTGGGCGCGGCGATGGTCGCCTGGCTGGGTACACACGTCGGCGAGTGGCCGCCCGCACTGGCCATCGCCGCGGTGCTCGCGGCGGCGGCGGCCGGCGGGGCGGTGTGGGCGGGCATCGCGGCCTTGCTGCGCACGGCGCGCGGAGTCGACGAGGTCATCAGCACGATCTTGCTCAACTTCATCGCCCTCGGCCTGGTGAGCTGGTTGGTGAATGGCCCGCTGATGGAGTCGGCGGGCGCGTACCCGCAGAGCGATGCGATCACCGCCAGTGCCCGCTTGCCGCGCCTCATCGCCGGTCACCGGGTACACGCCGGCCTGCTGCTGGCGCTCGCCGCTGGTGCGGCGAGTTACGTGCTCCTCTTTCGCACCGCGCTCGGCTTCGAAATGCGGGCCGCGGGGCTGAACCCGTTGGCGACACGCCTCGCAGGGCTGCGCGTCACCGGCGCGCACGTCCGTGCGCTCGCGATCAGTGGCGCGCTGGCCGGACTCGCCGGCGGTATCGAGGTGAGCGCCGTCACGTTCCGACTGTTCGAGAACTTTTCCGCCGGAGCTGGCTACACGGCGATCGCCGTAGCGCTGCTCGGGCGCCTGCATCCTCTCGGCATCGCGCTGGCCGCTGCCTTCTTCGGCGCGCTCGAGGTCGGCTCGACCGCCATGCAGCGGGTCGCCGGGGTGTCTGCGGTCCTGGTGGCGGCAGTGCAAGCGATCGTCATCTTCGCGCTGCTGGCGATCGATCAGCGGCGCGGCGCCACATCCGGGTCATGAACCCCGATATCGTCACGCCGGTCATCGCCTCGACCATCGCCATGGCCGTGCCGCTGCTGTTCGCCGCGCTCGGCGAACTCATCGCGGAGCGGGCCGGCATCCTCAACATCGGTCTCGAGGGCATGGTGCTGAGCGGCGCCTTCGCCGCGCTCGTCGTGGCGCTGCTGAGCGGTTCCACCGCGCTCGGCGTCGCCGCCGCGCTCCTCGTCGGCGCCGCGCTCGGATTGCTGCTGTCCTTGTTCGTCGCGCGGTGGCAAGCCAGTCAGGTGGTAGCGGGAACGGCGCTCAACTTCCTAGCCTTCGGGCTCACCGGCGTCGCGTATCGCGCGGTGTTCGGGGTCACCGGAGCTGCGCTGACCATCCCCGGCGCGTCGGTGTTCCGGATCCCCGTGCTCGCCGATCTGGCAGTGGTCGGCCCGTTCTTTCGGCAGAGTGCCCTGGGGTACGCCGCATTCGCGCTGGTGCCCATCGTCGGGTACGTTCTCGGCCGCACGCTCACTGGCCTGCGGCTCCGGATGGTCGGCGAAAACCCGTACGCTGCCGAGACCCAGGGCGTCCCCGTACGCCGCATTCGCACGGTCGCCCTGGTGCTGTGTGGAACGTGTGCGGCCGCGGGCGGTGCGTTTCTCTCCGTTGCTTACGTCAATACCTTCGTCGAAGGCATGTCGGCCGGCCGCGGATTCATCGCCCTCGCGATCGTTATCGTCGGACGCCGCCACCCCACCGGTGTGCTGGGCGCCGCGCTGTTCTTCGGGCTAGCGACCGCCCTGCAGTTTCACTTCCAGGCCCTCGGCTTCGCGCTGCCGTTCCAGTTCTTTCTGTTACTGCCGTACGCCTTGACGCTGCTGGTGCTCGCCGGTTTTGCCGGCCGTGCGGTCGCGCCCTCGGCCTTGGGCCAGCCCTACGAGCGGAACGGCTGACGCATATGGCAGCGCGCGCCGCCGGCGCTTCAAAAGAAGCGGATCCGAAACGGCAAAACGGCCCACACGCGCTCGCGCAGGAGGTATCCGAACGCGGGGGCCAAATCGGTCATCTCAGTGAGCAGGGACCGCCTGGGCAGCCCGAGGTTCAGTGACAGGTCCCACAAGCGCTTCGGCTTCGGGAAGCGCTCCAAAAATACTGGCAACTCGGGCGCCAAGCCGACCGCGAGCTTCGCCGCGTCAATGGCGTCCTCGAGGCCGCCGAGCGCGTCCACCAAGCCGCGCGCATGGGCCTGGCGCCCTGTCCAGATGCGACCTTGCGCGCTCTCGTGAACGGCTTCGGCGCTGAGCCCGCGCGCCCGCGCCACTTTATCGATGAAGTCGCTGTAGAATGCCTCGGCTTGCCTGCGCAGCCGGTCGCGGCCGTGCTCGTTCAGCGGCACGTAATCGGAAAAGAGACCGGCGTTATCGCCGCGGCCGACCAGCTGCTTGCGCACGCCGAGCCGATTATAGAGTCCCCGCAGGGTGGCTTTACCGGCGAGCACGCCGATGGAGCCGGTGATGCTGCCCGCCTCGGCAAACACGGGATGTCCGGCGATGGCTATGTAATAGCCGCCCGAGGCGGCCACATCGCCGCAGCTGACGACGACGGGCTTCGCCGCGCGCGTGCGCTCCACCTCGCGCCAGATGAGATCCGACGCCAGCGCCGACCCTCCGGGACTCGCGATCCGCAAGACCAGCGCCGAGATGTCGTCGCGTTCCCGAATTTGCTTCAGCGCCGCGCCAATGGACGCGGCGCCGGTCGCGGCGCTGACGCCCGGTCGCGTGACGCTCTCACCCGGTTTGAGGCTGCCGTCGACGTGCAGCAGTGCCAGCGTACGCGTCGCCGAGCGCAATGCCTGCCGCCGCACCTCGGGACCGCGCTGCGCGGCGTAGTCAGCCCCCTCGATCACCACCGCCCCGCCGCACGCATCTGCGAGCTGCTGCTCGATCTCGTCCGCGTAGGCCACGGTGTCCACGAGACCGGCATCCCTGGCCTCGCACGCGACGAACGGGCCGCGCCCGAGCTGGTCGCGGACCGCATCCACTGGCACACCGCGCTCCGCTGCGACGCCGGCTACGACCTGTTCATAGAGGTCGTCCACTAGCGCCTGTAACATCTCGCGATGTGCGGGCGACATCTCGTCGCGCGTGAGCATCTCACCCGCCGACTTGTAGCGCCCGATTTGCACGAGCTCGGCTTCCACGCCGACCTTGTTCAAGGCTTCGCGGAGGAAAATCGACTCCGAGGAAAGCCCAGTGACGTCTAGCGTGGCCGCGGGAGCGAGTGAAACCCGCTCGGCGGCGGCAGCGAGATAGTACTCGTGAATGCCGGCGCGTTCGAGATGAATCCACACTCGCTTACCGGCCGCGCGCAAGCGTTCCACGGCGCGCCGGAGCTCCTGCACGCGCGCCCAGCTCGCGTGGATGTCGTCCAGGCGGATCAGCACGCCTTGCAGGCGCGGATCGTCGCGCGCCCAGCGCAGTAACGTGAGCAGCCCGAAGTAATCGCCCGGCGGACGGCGCAGGAACGCCAGTAGCCTGGGAGCCGCTGGCTCCTCGGCCAGCGGCCCGCTGACGATCAGCGAAACCACGCCATACGGCTTCGCGCGCCGCAGCCAGCGCACGGCGCCGAGCACCGCGAGCGTGACCCAACGCCGCAATGACGATCCCATACCCGCCAACGTACGCCGGGTATGGGGCACCGGCAATGCGCTCAGCTGGCCTTGGCGGTCGGGATCAACTCGTCGGACGGCGCGCGGCTGGTCAACGGCACGACCTTCGCGCGGCGCCGTTGCGCGTCCGCTCGAGCGGCCCAGCGGTCGAGCCCGCGGCGCAGAAAATCGCTATCGATCTTCAGGATGTCGCAGACGTTCTCGAACGAGAACGGCCATTTGCGATCCCCGGAATCGATCCAGGAGCGCGCTTCCTCGTAGAGCTCGCGGCCATTGCCGTCGGTCGCGAACCGGTACTTCTGAAAACATTCGAGAGCATCCTGGAGCATCGCCAGAACGAGCGAATATTCGGGCCCCTGAGGCGCCGACTTGCAGAGGACTGCAAAGTACTGCGCCGGGAGCATGATGTCGGGTTCGAATAGGCGTCCGTCGCCAACCAGGTCGTCACGCATGCGACGTAGACGCGACCTCCCCGAAAGCTATTCAAGGCGAAGTACAAAAGAAGCCCTTCAGGGCTTCCCGCTCTGGTCGGAATCCCTCTGAATTACAACGATTTACACGGAGAATGACGCGCCGCAGCCGCAAGTCTTCTTCACATTGGGGTTATGCAGCGTGAAGCCCGTCGACATCAGCGTATCGGTGAAATCGAGCTCGGTGCCGTTCAGGTACAGGAAGCTCTTGCGATCGACCATGACCTTCGCCCCGTCTCGCTCGAACACCTTGTCGGTCTCCTTCGGCTGGTCGAGGTCCATCTTGTATTGCAGCCCCGAACAGCCGCCGCCCACCACCTTGACCCGCAATCCCTTTTGGGGCTGATCGGGCACCAGGCTGCGGATCTTCATAACGGCGTTGTCTGTGAGAGTGATCGCCACGTCTTTCCTCCTCGCCACCCTCAGCCCGCGGCGCGCCGGCTCGCAGCATACGTCGGCGAGAGCGCACGCAGCCGGCGCACTTCGCGGGTGACGCGCTCGACGGCATAATCGATGCCGGCTTCATCGTTGAAGCGACCGAGGCCGAAGCGGACCGAAGCGTGCGCCGCTTCGTCATCGAGGCCGATGGCGCGCAGCACGTGCGACGGCTCGAGGGTCGCGGAGGAGCAAGCCGAGCCGGAGGATACGGCCACATCGGGCAGCGCAGCCATCAGGGAGTCCCCCTCGACGCCGGCGAAGGTGACGTGCAGATTGCCGGGCAGCCGCTCCTCTGGATGCCCATTGACGTTGAGCCCATCGAGCTCCGCCGAAAGCCCGGCGTACAGCCGCGCGCGGAGATCCCGCATCCGCGCCGCTTCGGCAGCCATCTCCGCTTCCGCGATCGCGCAGGCGCGGCCCAACCCGACCGTGCCGGGCACGTTGAGCGTCCCCGAGCGCATGCCGCGCTCGTGCCCGCCGCCGTGGATTTGTGCCGCCAATCGTACGCGTGGCGCTTTGCCGCGCACGTACAAGGCGCCGACGCCCTTCGGTCCGTGCAACTTATGCGCGGTGAACGCGAGCAGATCGATGCCCATCGCCTCGACGTCCACCGGGATCTTGCCGACGCTCTGCGCCGCGTCGCAGTGGAAGAGCACGCCGCGCTCCTTCGCGATACGCCCGATCTCCGCGATCGGGTGAATGGTACCGATCTCGTTGTTGGCGTGCATCACCGATATCAGCACCGTGCGCGAGGTGATCGCGCGGCGCACGTCGTCTGGGTCCACGCGTCCAGCGGCGTCCACCGGCAGCACGGTAATCCGCGCCGCGCCGGCCTTCTCCAGCGCCTTGCAGCTGTCGAGAACGGCTTTGTGCTCGGTCGCCGCCGTAATCACGTGATCGCCGCGGTCGCGGTGGAACTCGACCACGCCTTTCAGCGCCAAATTGTCCGACTCGGTCGCGCCGCTGGTGAGGACGATGTCGCGCGGCTCCGCGTTGATCAGCCCAGCGATCGCTGCGCGCGCCCCCTCCACCGCCTCCTCGGCTTCCCAGCCGAAGCGGTGACTGCGGCTGGCGGCGTTGCCGAAGTGCTCGGTGAAGTACGGCAACATCGCCTCCAGGACGCGCGGATCGACCGGAGTGGTCGCGTGATTGTCGAGGTAGACGACGCGGGACATCGATCGGAATGGTAACCTAGGGGGTCATCGACGCCAAGCGGGGCTGCGCGCGGCGGCCGCGCTGCGCGCTCGACGCCA